>JACRBZ010000109.1 GCA_016219185.1 Deltaproteobacteria bacterium | reverse complement strand
TGCCAAAATGGTGGGAATCAATGTCACTTCGGCGCTGATATTTCAGGATGCCAGATCGGCCGAGGATACGTTGAGTTCTTTAAATGTGGAATCTCAGATACAGCAGGCGTTCATTTTCAGCCCGACTGGAGAATTGTTCGCCGGTTACTGTAAAAAACCAAAGGAATGCGCTGAAAATGCGGCGTTTTTGAACGAGGCGCGGCAGTGGATTAATTTGACATCCGGTAAAGCCGGCGGGGTGAATTTTGAATTTAAGGGAACTTCTTTTCAACTCAAGCATGACATCATTTCGCATGGCGATCACCTGGGAATGCTGTTTCTGCGTGCGGACATGACGGATCTTCGCAAGCGCTTGATGCTGCTGGCCTTGACGGTTACCGGCGGTATTCTCATCGCGCTGACCGCAGCGTACATCCTTTCGCTCAGGTTTCAGCGGCTGATCACCGATCCGGTTATTCACTTGCAAAGACAAATGTGGCAAGTCACCCGACAAGGCGACTACACCACCCGTGCCGACACCTTCTATCCCGATGAAATCGGGGAATTGATCACAGGCTTTAACACCATGATCGAAACGATTCAAGCATGGGATCAAACTCTGCGGCATCATGGCGAGAAGCTGGAGCAGAAGGTGGCTGATCGGACCGCCGCTCTGATGGCTATGAACGATACCCTTACCCGGACCGTGAACGAACTGCGGGTGGCCAGGGATTCCGCGGAAGCCTCTGAAGCCGCCAGCCTGGCCAAATCCCAATTTCTGGCCAACATGAGTCATGAAATTCGAACGCCCATGAACGGTGTGATCGGAATGCTTGAGCTTTTACTGACTTCCCAGTTGACGGAAAAGCAGCGCAAATTTGCGAAGACCGCGTATTCATCCGCCACTGCCTTGCTCAGCATCATCAACGATATTCTGGATTTTTCCAAAATCGAAGCCGGAAAACTCACGCTGGAGAAAGTTCCTTTTTCATTGTCTAAGATACTGACCGAGGTGAGGGACTTGATGATTCGGCAGGCCGAGGATAAAGGCCTGAATCTGGAAATTCCAGTGGCGAATCCGATGCCGCCTCTGGTGGGCGACCCCTTGAGAATACGCCAGATTCTGATTAATCTGGTGGGAAATGCCATCAAATTTACTAAAAGCGGCCATGTCCGGCTTACGGTGGATGTTCTTCCCCGGCAGGAAAGCAATATCAGCTTACGGATTGAGGTTACGGATACCGGCATCGGCATTTCGCAGGAACAGCAGAAGATTATTTTTGAGTCGTTTTGCCAGGCGGAAGACGGAATGACCCGACGATTCGGCGGAACAGGGTTGGGACTGGCCATCGCCAGACAACTCATTGAGCTCATGAATGGCCGGATCGGCGTTCAAAGCCGGGTGGGATTTGGGACTAGCTTCTGGCTGGAATTGCCGCTTGAAATTTCCGCAGAAGCCATCCTTGTCCGTGTCAAAGCCGGGTCTGACACGAGTCCAACGGATTCTCTTTCAAATATGAATGTGCGCATTCTATTGGTCGAAGACAATCCCGTCAATCAAGAGGTGATTCTGGAAATGCTGCTATTTTTGGGGTGCCGGGCACGGGCGGTATCCAACGGACAGCAGGCTGTCGATGCAATAGACAGTCAGGCATATGATCTGATTTTGATGGACTGTCAGATGCCCGTCATGGACGGCTATCAAGCTGCCCGTAATATCCGTATGCTTGAACGGGGCAAAGGTCTGGAGTCTGTTCCCATCATCGCCACAACAGCCCATGCCATGCAGGGGGATAGGGAAAAATGCATTCTGGCGGGGATGAATGACTATCTCTGCAAGCCTTTTTCCATAGATCAGCTCCAAAAAACCATTTGCAACTGGACGGGATTTCAATTGCAGCTCGGTGCTCCGTCACCAATACCGGATACCGTTGTCGCCCCATCGGTACCCTTTCCGTATGACAAGAGCAACTGTCTGGATGCAAAAGTCTTGGAAGATATTCGAAAACTGAGTAATGGTTCTACGGATCTGCTTAAAAACGTTTTGGCTAAATTTTTGAAAAGCACCCCGATTCGAATCGCCGAAATTGGCCGGGGTATTCGGGAAAATCATGCGGAAACCATTTTTCAAGCAGCCCACAGTCTCAAAACATCCAGCGCCATGGTGGGGGCCATGCCGCTGTCCGCCCTGATCAGAGAACTGGAACTGAATGCCCGTCAGGGAATAATGCCATCGGATGCACCGGAACAACTGGCCCGTATTGAATCCGAATATCAGATGGCGGTGGCAGCCCTGGGATCCTTTGTTAACACCCTAAACCAGGGCTGATTGGTTTCGCCATTTAACGCACTGAGAAAATTCATTGGTATTCATCCAAATTCCAAATCCGGAAGCATTGGTGCTATCTCGGCAGTTTTGTGCCAGTTGCCGATATTATCGGACGCCCTTTGCGTTCAAAAAAGGCCCATACAGTTTATCCGTACCCATGATGTGCTTTGAGAGCCAGTCTTTTAAAAAACTGGTGATCTGAATCGGGTTGGATATCTGACCGGAATCTAATTGTCGCTTCAGCTCCAGAACGTGGCCGGTCATATTATCATGCTTTTGTTTATGTGCCTCATAATCGGGATATTTATACAGTTTCATGAGGCTTTCTTCAGATGCAAAATGGGTTTTGGTATATTGCACCAGGTTTGTCAGAACACTGTCGAGGGCATTCTTGCCCTTGCCCGCCTGCATTGATTCGAACAATTCGTTTAGAAAACCCACCAGTACCTTGTGCTGGTCATCGATTTTGGCAATTCCTACGCTGTAATCATTTTTCCATTCAAAAAACGCCATTTTCTCCTCCTTAGTTTCAGTTAAATCCATAGATACAGAGTGAACCATTTATTTTGTATATCATCGACTGTTTTTTAAAAAACTTGAACCCAAAATTCCGCACAATCCGGATTGATAACTCGGCATCCCCGGCATCCATTAATAGAAAAACGAATAATGCTTCCTTGAGCATCATATCCTGAAAAATATGACTGCCGTGATGACTCGAAAAATCTCAATCAACTGACCCAGCGCGTTCATCAGATGCTGGGATGCGGAATGATAGATGCTTATTCCATTTTGCATTCAAAATGATATTCCAGCAAGCATTCAGGCTGAGACCGCGAAAGCAAGCGAGCATCTGATGAGACTGTACATTTAAGTACGCCGAATCGCGACACAGTGAAGCTGACAAAGGTATCAGCTTGAATGCGAACTGGAACCATATAAATAGAAATAGTTTCATGGATTAATTCCTGGAATTGATATTAAGCAAGAAAAGTGCCAAAAATTAAATTGATTAATAATTAAAAAAACAATGAAACCAGATAGCTATGTTTATATCGAGAAAAATGTGAAATTATAGACTTTCATGGCGCGTAGCATGCCGGGCAGATGAAAGTGGCTGCAATGAATAAAGTTTGATTGTTGCCTTGATGCTGTCGGCTACGGAACCACTGCATTTATTCTGTTTGATTCCAGCATGTAATAGTGATAAAAATTAATTAAAGAAAAGATTGATTCAAACTCCGGTTTCTGATTACGTGACTATTAAGGATTTTGATCCATCTCAATGGCACTTCCACTGATTGTAACCAGACTGCGTTTCAACAGACGGTGGCCGATTTATCTCACATGCATCATTGCCTTGTTGTCAGAATTTTTTACGGCCATCCTGAATTGCATCAACTGCATGATCTGGTGGGGGCATATTGACCGCGATCTACTTGAGATCGGTTGTGCATTGATGCTCTGGCCGTTCCTCTTTTTGTTTCGCCATTTGCCATTTGTTTTATTCAATATGTGTTCAATCTTGAGGATATGAACCGGCGACTTCAGGATGAGATTGACAAGCGAGTGCGTGTCGGGAACTCTCTGAAAGACAGCGAGGAAAGGCTGAGGGTTATCACGGAAAACATGATGGATACACGATAGATGCCAAAGGCCGTATCCTGTATGCAAGCCCGCCCGCGGAGCGAATGTTCGGCCATACATGCGCAGAGTTGCTCGGACATGGCTGAAACAAGTTCAGGAGGGAGATTCAGGCCATATTCGGGAAGAGATCCGCAAAGCGGAGACTTGGTAATTCGTTTCCTTCAAATAGGCGACGCTTCTGAAAATTCGAAAGGATGAGAAAATGCCGGCAAGAGTCAAGATCCACAGTTTTCTGGTGGTTATCGGGTTTTTGCTGATATTGTCTTGCGGCTGCAATGGGAAACCAGACACTGCCAAAAATGTCAATGTAGGGGTTCTGTTTCCCCTGAGCGGTGACCTGGCGGACAAGGGTAAGGACAGCACGGATGGTGTCAGGCTGGCTGTTGAAGAAATCAATGCTGCCGGCGGCATTTCTGCCCTCGGCGGAGTCAAGCTGGATTTGTTGATTGGTGATACCCAGGGAAAACCGGATGTGGGTGTTCGGGAAGCAGAGCGACTGATCAAAGACCAGGGGGCGGTTGCCCTCATCGGCACTTACCAAAGCAGCGTCACCAAACCGGCCACGCTGGTTGCGGAACGCCTGGAGACGCCATTCATCGTCAGCACATCGATTGCCAATGTCATTACGGAACGGGGCTTTCGCTATACTTTCCGTACCCAGTCCAAGGCCCAGTTTTACGGCAGGGATCAGGTGCGATTTTTGACGGAACTGGGCGATCTGGCCGGGTATCCGGTGAAAAGGGTGGCTCTGCTCCACGAGAACTCGGATTTCGGGACTTCCGCAGCATTGGCACAGAAAAGAGCGCTTCGGGAATACGGCTTGGAACTGGTTGCCGAAGTCAGCTATGTGGCTGAAGGGGTCGATGATTTAAACAGTGAAGTGTCTCTTGTCCTGGCCGCTGAACCCGATATCATCCTTGAGACGACCTATCTGAAAGACAGTATTCTCATCTGTCAGGCAATGGCTGATGCGGGTGCGACGATACCGCTGGTGGACACCGCCGGAGGGACCGTATCGGCCGAATACGTTGAAAAACTTGGCCCACTGGCCGATGGCACGCTGACCTTGTCCGAGTATTCCAAGTACGCCGCAGGCGGCAAAGAGCTGAATGATCGTTTTAGAGCGCGCTTTGGAACGGATGTCACCGGCGATAGTGCACATGCCTATCAGTCGGTTTGGGTTTTGAAGGATGCATTGGAACGCGCCGGATCGCGGGACAAAAAAAAGCTGCGTGATGCCCTTGCCGCAACCGATATCATCCGGGGCCCTCAAATGATCTTGCCCGCGGAGCGGCTTCGTTTCGATGATAATGGACAAAATGAATTTGCCCGGCTTTTTGTCATGCAAATTCAGAACGGGGAACTGGTTCCTGTCTGGCCCGCGGAATTTGCAACTGCCAGGGTTCGTATAAAATCGGATAGATAAGTTGATGAAAACTATGCTGAAGATTTTGCTGATAAGAATTATTCTTCCGCTTCCAGTTGCAGTCTGAGTGCCTGAAAGGGAGGGCATGAATACGCATATCCCAAGTGCTCGGGTCCATGTGGCCTGGCGGAAGAGTCTGGCTACGCAATTAAACTGGGCTTCTGTTTTGATCGTCGTCATAACCTTATTGACTGTGGGAGCGGGTTTGATCTGGATTGCCCGCCAGGCTCAACGAGAAGGTGCTTTTCAACTGCATGAGAAAAGTGCGGACAAGGTTGCCTTGCTGATTTCCAGTTTCATCAGTCATGCAGCCAGTGATCTGCAACTTTTTGAAGATCTTGAATCCCTGGGCGTTCTGGCTCCTGCCGGACAAAAAAACGCCGTGGAAAATCTGTTGATCCATCGCTCGTCTTTATTCAGCCAACTCACACTGTTGAGTAAAGATGGCGTCGAAAGGATCAAATCATCCCGCTTCCATACATTTCTGCCCAATGAGTTGACCAGTCAGGCAACCAATCCTGCTTTTCTTTCGGCAATTACCGGTCAGACCCATTTCAGCCCCGTGTACCTCTCGCCCGATAGTGGTTTGCTGTCCATGCAAATTTCGGTGCCCGTCAAGGGACGGGGGAGTGAAATCGTCGGGGTGCTGATTGCTGAATCGAATGTTACCCGTCTGTGGCAGGAGGTATCCGGTATTCAAATCGGTCGCTCCGGTTATGCTTATCTTGTGGATGTCAATGGCCGCTTTGTCGCTTACCAGGAACCTGTCGCAATTCTGCAAAGATACGGCGAAGACATGAGCCGAATGCCGCCCGTGGCAGAGTTCATGGCAGCCGGACCGGAAGGCGTGCATCGGATTTACGAGTACCGGGGACTGAACAACGTGCCTGTCATCGGCCTTTTTATGCCGGTTCAGGGCACGGATTGGGCAGTTATCGTCGAATTGCCTATCCGGGAAGCTTATGCCAGTTTAACGCGCATGCAATGGTACTGGATGGGATTGATGTTTATCGGCGTGGCTGCTGCCGGCGGATTGGGTTTTTTTGTCTCGCGTCGCCTTGTTCATCCCCTGAGTGCCCTGACTTTAACCGCCAAACGCATGGGAGAGGGCGATCTGGACGCCGAAATAGTTGATGTGCGGCATCAGGATGAAGTTGGAATGCTGGCCGGTGCTTTCAGACAGATGCAGAAAGCGCTGAAAGACCTTTATAAAGGGCTTGAAAAACAGGTTGCTGAGCTGAAGCGGACAGAGCGGGCGCTACGGGAATCCGAAGAAAAGTATCGGGTGATTTTTGAGAACAGTGGCGCCGCACTGCTATTCATCGAGGAAGACATGACGATCTCGATGGTCAACAGGGAATTTGAAAATCTGTCCGGCTATTCCAAAACAGAAGTGGAGGGCCGGATGAAATGGAAAGATTTTTTGGTCAAACCGGATGACGCGGCGCGGATAACTGAATCTCAACGTGCAGGCGATATCCATCCGGAGGAATCGGCGTCGCGGGCCTGCGAATTTCAATTCATCGGAAGGGATGGTCAGATAAAGGATCTTGTTGTAGCGGTTGCTGTGTTGTCCGAGACAAGGCAAAGTCTGGCGGCCTTGCTGGATATCGCCGAGCGCAAGCGGGCCGAGGAGGCGCTTGAAAAGAGCATGAGTTTATACCGTCTTCTTGCGGAAAACATATCCGATGTGATCTGGACAATGGATATGAACCTCAGATTCACCTACCTCAGCCCTTCTGTCTTTCACCAGAGAGGCTACACGGTGGAAGAAGTGATGAGTCAGTCGGTAGAAGATTTTCTGACGCCTGCTTCCTTGGATGATGCCATGAAGGCTTTTGCAGAGGAGCTTGAAATCGAAGGCAGGGAACAAAAAGACCTTGACCGAACCCGGGTGATTGAAATCGAGCAGATCCGTAAGGATGGCTCAACGATTTGGACAGAGGTCAAAATGATTTTTTTGCGCGATGACGATGCTCATCCTGTGGGAATTTTGGGCGTAACCCGGGACATCACCGAGCGAAAGCGCGCGGAAGCGGAACGGGAACGGCTTGAAAAGAGACTGCGCCAGTCTCAAAAAATGGAGGCGGTCGGTACGCTGGCCGGAGGTATCGCACATGACTTCAACAACATTCTCATGGCCATCACCGGCCATACGGAACTGGCGCTGCATCATGCTCCGGAAGGAAGCCCATTGAGGCATAATCTGCTTAAGATCCTCAAAGCGGATTACCGCGCCGCAGACCTGGTGAAGCAGATTCTTGCCTTCAGCCGCCAGTCGGATCAGGAGCGCAAATCCGTCTCCATTGTCGCTATTATCGAAGAAGTGCTCAAATTGCTCAGATCCACGCTGCCATCCACGATTCAAATCCGCCATGACGTTGCCGTTCTTCCGGAAGGAGGCCTGGTTTTGGCTGATTCGATACAGATCCATCAGGTGATCATGAATCTTTGCGTCAATGCAGCCTATGCCATGCGGGACCAGGGGGGGATTTTAAGTGTTGCCCTGTCTGAATTTCAAGTCGATGCCTACTTCCTGTCCAAACATCCGAATCTGCATCAAGCTCCCTGCGTCAGGCTTTCGGTGAGTGATACGGGATGCGGCATGGAACCTGAAGTAGTGGAGCGGATCTTTGAGCCGTACTTTACCACCAAGGGGCTGGGTGAAGGAACCGGTTTGGGGCTTGCAGTCGTTCAGGGGATTGTCAAGAATCATGGGGGTGCCATTGAGGTCTACAGCGAACCGGGGCAGGGAACTTCCTTTCATGTGTTTTTGCCCATGATTGCAAAAACTCCGGCAGTAAATGCCGCTGTCGAAGCCAAAGAAGCGCTTCCCATCGGCAAAGAGCGCATTCTCTTTGTTGATGATGAAAAAATCCTGGCGGATCTGGGGCAGGAAATACTGGAATCCCTTGGCTACGATGTTGTTACCCATACAAACAGCCTCGAAGCTCTGGAGACTTTCCGCATCCAATCCGGCGCGTTCGACCTGGTCATCACGGATATGACCATGCCGGGCCTTACCGGAAAAGAATTCGCCAGTGAAATCCTGGCTATCCGGCCTGATATTCCGATTATTTTGTGTACCGGATTCAGCGTGATAATCAATGAACAGCAGGCGAAAGAGGCCGGAATCCGTGAATTTGTCATGAAACCCTATTCGATCAACTCCCTTGCTGATACGGTGCGTAAGGTGCTGGATGAGAAGGGATAAATCGAATAATAATTAAACCGGAAAGCGCTGAAGCGCCGTCGAACGGGTTCATACCATCCGGTCGATTTCCTCAAACGCCTTTTCGATGCGTTTTCGGGAAATCGGAAAGGCTGTTTTCAGTTCCTGGGCGTAGAGAGAGACCTTGAATTCCTCGATCATCCAGAACAGATTTTCAGCCGCCTGCTTCTTCTGATCCGTTGCATGCAGGGAAAGCCGATCCTGAAGGTCTTGGCGCCTGTCCGCGAGAAGCTGAATTTCCCGGGCCTTTCCCTGATCCTTGTCAAAATCCAGCCAGGCCCGCTGAGCACGGATCGCAATGGCCCGAATGTACCGGATCAGGTGGGGGAAACGCTCGGGTTCATACCGGATCATGAAATCTTCGGGTACCAGAATGCGGAGCTGTTCTTTCAGATCTTTCCAAAACTGCCTGGCAGCGGCATTGGCCGGATTATTTCGGATCAGGCCCTCGATGCTGCTTCCGGCTTCTGCAAGGGCTTCAAGAACTTCCATGCTGGCATCCAACAGGTTTTTGGCAAGGAACGGCATGTCTGGAAGCGTCTTTTCCATATGGGCGATAAATTCGCTTTCGGATCGGATGTTTTTTGAAAACAGCCGGATTAAAAGCGCATGATAAAGCTTTTTCTGGATTTTTTTTACCCCGCCCCACTGTTCGGCCAGAAGCGTTCGATGCCGGGAAATCGTCAGGTATTTCTGCATAAATTTCATTTCTCTGGCGTAAATGATCTCAACCAGTCCGGCAACGCCCCGGCAGTGGGCCAAAAGTGCCTCGCCGGGTTCTTCAAAGAGCCGAAGACTGACGCCGCCGCTGTCCGGATTCTTGACCAGGGCCGGAAATAGCGTCCAGTTGATCCCGGCTTCTCCCTGGATATCGATGGCATTCGGAAGTTCGGGCATATTCCATTCCGTGATGGACGGTCGTTCCCAATTTTTCCTGGCAAGGTCGAGGGCTGCGGAGCTGATGCGTTCAGGCGCCAGATTTTTCAGAACAGAGATGTCCCTGCCGCTGCAGATCACCTTGCCTTCGGGACTGGTAACGGCAATGCGCATTTTGAGATAATCCGGCAAGGTTTCTTCGGACCAGATTGATGCCGGAATATCGATTCCAAAACGCTGGTAGATGAATCGGCTGAGGGCGTTTGCCAGAATTTCGGTTTCCCTGGGCATTTCCGTGACGAGAATGTCCACGGTCCGGGAGATGGGGACAAGTTTTTTTCGGTAGACTTTGGGAAGTGCCTTGATCATGGCGCCGACTTTTTCCTTCAGGAGTCCGGGCACCATCCAGTCGAGCGATTCCCTGGGGATGGTCGGTGCCGCGGAAGAAGGAATCTGAACGGTGAGTCCGTCTTCCTGGCTGCCGGGTTCAAAACTGTACAAACATGAAAAGTGATTGCTGCCTAGGGCGACCCTGTCCGGATACTGCGCCAGTTCCTCGGAATCCGGAGCATACTGCAGCAGATCTTCCCGGTTCATGAGCAGAAAACCGTCTTCTCCTCTATCCTTCAAAAATTTCTGAAATGTACGGATATCACAGATCGTTTCGGGAACCCGCTGGCGGTAAAATTCATACAGGTCCGCTTCACTGACCAGGATATCTTTTCGCCGGAACCGGTTCTCCATATCCTGGATTTCTTCAATCAGGTTTTGATTGCGGAGCATGAAAGCAAAGGGTTTTTTGACATCGCCATCCACCAGCGCGCTTTGCACAAAGATGTTCGAGGCTTCCACCGGATCGATCCGGCCATAGCATACCGATCGCTGACTGACGATAATGAGCCCGAAGAGGCTGACCTGTTCAAGTGCCACGACCTCGCCGCGGCTGCGCTCCCAGTGCGCCTGGCTCCACGTGTAACGGCAAAGGGGCTTTCCCAGTTCTTCCAGCCATTTGGAATCAATGCCCGCCACAATCCTCGCAAACAGGCGCGAGGTTTCCACCATCTCGGCTGCCATGATCCAGTTTCCGGACTTATTGAACAGGCTTGAGCCCGGGAAAACCATGACTTCCCGGTCCCGTGCGGCCCTGAAGATGTTTTTTTCCTTTTTCATGGCGATGTTGGAAAGAAATCCGCTGAGGATCGAGCGATGGATGGCGCTGTAGCGGTCCGGGAAATCCGTTGCGTTTTTATGTTTTCCTTTCGGCAAATCGGGGATCAAGCGGGAGTTCTTTTCCGGGTCGCGCAAATTCCCCGCGGTCCCTGTTTTGCGAAGGGAAGAGGGATCCATTTCACACGTCAGCATCCCAAATTCATTAACAATTTCCGAAAGCTGGGCATGAATATCCCGCCATTCCCGCATGCGTTTAAACGACAGAAAATGCTGGCTGCAGAACCGTTTCAACCTGCCCGAGGATTTATCCGTTTCCTGAAGGTGATTGTAATGGTTCCAGATATTTAACAGGCCGATAAAATCCGATGACGGGTCGCTGAAAATCCGATGCATGGCGTCTGCCTGCTGCGCTTTTTCCACGGGCCTTTCCCGTGGATCCTGAATACAGAGCGCTGCGGTGATGATGGCGATCTCCGGAACGCATCCTTCGGTTCGGGACTGAATTAGAACCCGGGACAGCCGGGGATCCACCGGTATTCTGGACATGAGCCGGCCCTGTTCGGTCAGCGTAAAAGGAAGATCCGAAGATCCGCTTTTCCGCGCTTTCACTGTCGTATCGCCTGTCTTCTGAATGGCGCCAAGCTCTGTCAGCAGATCAAAGCCATCCGTGATGCTGCGGGAATCGGGCTGGTCAATAAACGGAAAATCCGCAATGGACCCCAGCTTCAAGGCCATCATTCTCAGGATGACTTCGGCCAGATTGGATCTTAGGATTTCCGGGCGCGTAAACTGGGGGCGGGACAGATAGTCTTCTTCAGAATAGAGCCGGATGCAGATGCCGTTTTCCAGGCGGCCGCATCGGCCCTTGCGTTGATCCGCGCTGCTTCTGCTGATGGGACGCACCTGAAGGGACGTGGTTCGGGATCTGGGGGTGTACTGGGAAATTCGGGCAAGGCCCGCGTCAATCACATATTTCACCCCGGGAATCGTCAAAGATGTTTCGGCGATATTGGTGGCCACGATGATTTTCCGGCCCACGGCAGGGAAAAAGACCCGTGCCTGATCTTTTGCGGAAAGCCTGGCAAACAAGGGAAGAACGGTGATGCCCGAAAGCCTTCTGCCCTCGATCAACTCGCAGGTTTCCCGAATATCCTGTTCGGTGGGCATGAAAATGAGCACATCGCCAAAAGGCCCCTGACGACAGAGCCGGTCCACGGCTTTTACCGCCAGCTCGACAGGGGTCGGCTCATCGTTCTCATCGGATGACGGATTCGGCGGCAGGTAGCGGACTTCCACCGGGTACATGCGCCCGGACACTTCGATCACCGGCGCATGATCAAAGGCCTTGGAAAATTTATCCGTATCGATGGTGGCTGAGGTGATGATCAGTTTCAGGTCGTTTCGCTTCCGAAGCAGGGTTTTGACAATTCCCAGGATAAAATCAATGTTCAGGCTTCGCTCGTGGGCTTCGTCCACAATCAGGGTATCGTAGCGGTTCAGAAAAGGATCGTTCAGGGTTTCTGCCAGCAGGATACCGTCCGTCATGACCTTGATGACTGAATGGCGGCTGGTCCGATCGGTAAAACGGATTTTGTACCCGACGGACTGGCCGACGGTCTCGCCGAGTTCTTCTGCAATCCGGTTTGCCACGGTCATGGCGGCAATTCTCCGGGGCTGGGTGCAGCCGATGACGCCGCTGAGCCCGCGGCCGGCATCCAAACAGAATTTGGGAAGCTGGGTGGTTTTGCCGGAGCCGGTTTCTCCGGATACGATCACGACAGAATGCCCTGAAATGGCCTGGATGATTTCGTCTTTTTTATCGATAATGGGCAGGGCGGGGTCGTAAACGCGTTCGGGAAGGCTGAAGCCGATGGGGCGTGCCAGCGCCGGATGCGGCTTTGGACCGGTATATACCTGTTGACGAGACTTGTTAAAACGTGGATTCATCGTTTGAAAATGTGATCATTAAGATGTGTACAAAGGAGCTAAAAGCATGGCCGTGTTCTCATTTCCCCCTTTAAAGAAAAGGGGGAAGAAGGGTCTACTGAGGAACGGATCGTTTTCGCTGTGGCAACTATGCGGATTCTGAATTGTTCGTTTCAGAAGAAACGGAGGTTTCTGATGCAGTGGCCGGACTCTTTTTCTTGTTGTACCGACGGCGTCTGCGTTTCTTTTTAACCGGTGAGGGTTCGGAGGGTTCCGCAGGCAACACTTCCGGCAATTTCCGAGAATCATCGGGTTCGCTCTCTTTTATGGGTACAGGCAGGGTTTCTGAAACTTCGGAAGGGGATGTTTCCTCAAAATCCATGATATCATCGTTTTCGAGCGGCTCGGCAGATGATGCGGAAAAATCGAAACCTTCAGGCGGCTGCGGGGCAAATCCAAAAAAAGTTCCCGGAAAATAATTTTCTCCCCGCGGAATGGTGAATTTAAAGGCAGGCATCTCTTTTCTGCGGTCACCACGGCCGTTTCGATCGGGGCGGTCGCTACGTTCACCGCGTTTGGGTGCTGCTGCGCGGGGTTTTCGTTCGGGTTTTCGAGCTTTATCCTGGGAATAGCGAGTTCGGGGGACCGGCCCGGCTTTGTCTTCCTTGAACCAGTCCTCTTCGGGCCATACCACCGGAATTTTGGCGTTTAAGAGGGCTTCCAGCGGTTCCAGGTGAAAGACGTAGGTTTCACAGGCAAAGGACATGGACTTGCCGGTTTTTCCGGCTCTTGCGGTTCGGCCGATACGGTGGACATAATTTTCCGGATCCTGGGGAAGATCGAAATTGATGACATGGCTGATATCCTCCACGTGGATACCCCGGGATGCCACATCGGTGGCAATCAGCATCTTGATCTTTCCTTCCTTGAACTGCTCCATGAGCTTAAAGCGCTTCTGCTGCGGCAGATCACCGGTAATTCCCTCAGCCGGCCACCCGTTGCCCTTGAGTTTGGCGGATAGCCATTCGACCCCGGATTTGGTATTCACAAAAATCAGGATGCGCTCCCAGGTCTCCCTTTCCAGGAGTCCCAGGAGCAGGGACAGTTTCTGATCGGAGCCCACGTGAAAAAGGGACTGCTCAATGCCGTCAACCGCGACATCCTCGGGGGTGACGGAAATAAATTCCGGAAGGTTCATATATTCATAGGTCAGTTCCATCACCCGGAAGGACAGGGTTGCGGAAAAAAGCAGGGATTGGCGCTTGTCATAGCGGGGCAGCTTTTGAAGAATAAACCGCATGTCTTTGGAAAAGCCGAGATCCAGAAGCCGGTCCGCCTCGTCGATCACAATGATTTTAACGCCGCCGGTTTTAAAGATGCCCTGTTTGAAATAATCAATGATTCTTCCGGGCGTACAAATGACAATGTCAACGCCGCTTCGCAGAATATCCGCCTGTTTTTGATAATCCACGCCGCCAACAACCTGGGCGATCGAAAGGCCCGTATATTTGCCGATGAGGCAGGCTTCCTCATAAGTCTGAAGCGCCAGTTCGCGGGTGGGGGATACGATCAGGGCGGCTGGTTCGCCGGGGACCCTTGTTTCTTCGGTAAGCAGGCGGGTGAAAACGGTTACCAGAAAGGCAGCGGTTTTACCGGTTCCGGTTTGGGCCTGTCCTGCCACATCCTTTCCGGAAAGGGAAAGGGGCAGGGTCTGGGCCTGAATCGGGGTGCACTGGGTAAATCCGGCCTCTGTCAATCCTTTCAGGACGGGTTCGGGCAGATTCAGTTCGTCAAAATGCGTATGGGTAAGAAATTTCGGCTTGTCTGCCCGGGGTTCGGAGATGGGTTCGTCAAGTATGTCTGTCATTCATTATCCTTATTTAAGATCTTCCTAAAAAATGGCTCCAGGGAAGCAATCCCCGTTTCCTTCTCGATATGAGGGCGTTCCAGCGCCGTGGTCATGATTTTTATGGAACGATCCGTTTGTTTTCATAATCCGTTCAGCATACTCTTTTTATAGGAATTATCAAGTATTGTTGCAGATCGAAAATCTCTTGTCCGCAAGCTGGGGGTCACTTCGATTTTGCCAGATCGAGCGCTTGCTGTAGTTTGTCCCCAAGGGTTCCGACAGACCGGGGAGATACCCGAGGTGAATACTGTTGCCAGTTATCGTCCTCCGGCGCATCCAGTCTCAGGGTGATTCTTCGTTCTTCCGGCTTGATCTCGTCAATCACCACGGTCATGGCCCGGCCCGGCTTAAGGGATTCCATGTTGGCAGGTTGGCCGGAAGATCGAATTCTTGAAAGCGGCAGGATTCCGACAATGCCGGGCTCCAGGGTAACGATATATCCCCATTTTTCCCGTTTTTGAAGTATGCCCTCCAGGACCTGGCCGGTCTTATACTTTTCCGGAACATCCATCCACGGGTCTCCTTCAGCATCCTTGATGCTGAGGGAAATGCGTTTTTTCAACAAGTCGATTTCCTTGATCAGGACATAAACCGTCTCCCCTGTCTGAAGAAAATCTTCCGGCCGGTTGACCCGCCGGGTGTAGCTAATTTCGGAAAGATGAACCAGTCCATCGATGCCGGGCGCAAGTTCCACAAAGGCCCCAAAAGGCGCCAGTCTGATAATTTTTCCTTTTACCCGATCGCCGACATGAAATTGATCGCTGATATTGCCCCAGGGATTATCAAGGACCTGCTTGACGGACAGAGCAATCTTCGGATCGCCTTCCGGCCTTGGCTGAATTGCGGTGACAACCACCTGAAGCGTATCGTCGGGATTAAGGACGTCTTCGGGTTTTTCAATGTGCGACCAACTGATTTCAGATATCGGCACCAGGCCCGTCAGTCCGGGTATCAGCTCGACAAACGCGCCGTAAGGCATGATCCGGGAAACCCTGCAGGTACAGACGCTGCCCACGGATAGCTTTTCCAGAAACAGCGCTTTTTTATTTTCCATATCCTGTTTTAACAACTCGCGCCTGGAAACAACGATATTTTTGCCCCTCTCTTCAAATTGAAGGATCAAAAAATCAAAGGATTGCCCGATAAAGGATTCCGGATTTTCAATATAGGAGATGTCCATCTGGCTGACAGGGCAAAAGGCGCGGGTATGATGAATGTCCACATGGAATCCGCCCTTGCACTGTTCGATGACTTTTCCATTTACCGGAATCGCGCTTTGGTAGGCTTCCTTGAGAATGAGATTGTCTCCGGATCCGGAAATGGCTTTTGAAAGCAGGATTTCATCCTCTTTGACGGAAACCACGTAAAGCTCGACAATATCCCCGATGGTGTAAGGAAATTCACCCTTTGAATTGAGCAGATCCGCTCTGTTGGCCACCCCGTCTATCTGGGTTCCGGTGTCCAGAAAGACGGAGTCTTTTCCAATCGAAATGATGCGGCCGGATATTTTATTGCCGACCTCAATATTCCGGGTGATTTTGGAGCTGTATGACTCCAGTAGATCTGCAAAACTTGGCTCGGCGCCTTCTGCGGGGGGTTCTTCTTCAGAAAAGGATGGCATCTGTCGTTTTCCTCGTATTCATTATAACTGAATGATTGAATAAAAGAGCGGTCATCTTCCGCAATGTCATCTGGCAATATCCAACCGGATTGTTGCGGTTGCCGGTTGCGGAAGATCGTATCCTCTCAGTTGAAATTCCCGGAACTATCAGACAAAACAGACGCGTTGTCAATCTTTTACAGCGTTTTAATTCGTCCAAACGCCGCTCAGCATAAACCAGATCAGCCCGTCCGTTGTGGGCACATAGGTCAGGTCGATCCGATAGGAGGTGCCGTCAAAGATCAGCTCCGGTATCTGCAGGATATAATTGCCATCCACCCAGGACAGGATGGATGGCTGGCAAACTTTGTATCCATCCGGGTTTGTGGTTTCGCTGTAATTTATAAGCCTGAACATCATGTTCGTCGATAATGACGGGTCATTCTGGAAATCGACCCATAAATTGGGAGTCGTGTTCAAGATCGGGACAAAGAGATGGTATGGCGAATTCGTCAGGGACAAAGATGCCGCGCAGGGATTTGCGCCGGGATAAATATAACGCATTCCCAGCGTGTCATAAAGGGTCAGCGTTCTTTTCTGGACCCCGTAGCCTCCATAACCATACATGATTTTGTCGATATCGGTCGGATAGCCGGAAACATTCCCATATAAATCCCGCAGATTCAGCCAGTGTCCCATTTCGTGCAACGCGATCGTATGGACATCCATGGCGTCTTTCGGGGTGGAGGCATCCGAGTTCCATTTGAATTTTGTATTGAACGTGATGTCACACTCACTGATAACGCCGCCAATGCTTCGCATCGATGCCTGTCCGATAATTCCATCCTGGAGATCGGCCCAGATAATTTCGTTGATTTGATTGCCGGAGGTTTTTACCGCAGAGGTTGTTCCGGCGTACTTGAAGGAAAAACTTTTGTTGGGAACCGCATTCCAGGTATCGGCCGCATCCTGGACCGCCTTTAAAATGGCGGCATTGCCATTTGTATTGACCTTGAATTCCACAACCGGGCTGGCGCCGGTCCACTTGATGCCGCCATAGGAAAAAGTTACCGTAAAAGGAAAGGCGTTGGACTTATCTCCGGCAGGGGTCGTCAGATAAACCGGGCCGCTGCCGGCCGAGGCTGAATAACCGTTAATGGCTGTAAAAACAGGTACTTTTACAACAACATCGGAATCCGACCATGCCGACACACAGGATTGACATCCGTAGTATCCATTATCTTTATAGTAGAAATACGGTGTGCCGGTTGAGGCTCCAAAACCATTGCCGCTTATGGATATCAGGGTGTTTGTTCCGGCTGAGGCCGAAGAAGGGCTGATGCCGGAAATCGTTTGGATCGAAGAAACGGATTCCGGATTCAGCATGCTCTCGCTTTCAGGATATGCCGGGACCCCGCCTGTCAGCGCTTTGGAAATGCGCTCCTTGAATTTCACCAAAGGAAGATTGCCGATCTTATCTTCCAGGACGGAGAATTTACCCTGAAACCCGCCATGGATTCGAAACCATGGGGCATCATCCCCGGCAGTTACAAGGCCATCATCTGCAACCTGTTTATCCGTAAGTGGACGGACAAAGATCACCACTTTTTCACCAACGGAAAAATCAGGAACATCCGTCACTTCCACGGTGGTATCGCCGATCTTTCCACCCGGTACGGCAATGGTGATGTCGTCTGATTTGGCCCTTCCCTTTAAATGCTCTTCCGTGGAAATAACAACCTTTGTATAAATCGCGGTTTTGTCCCGATTCCAATGGCTTTCTTGATGCAAGACCTTGCCTACAATAATGAAATCAGCGCCGGATGCCAATTCTTCCAGGCTCATTTTCAGCGTCAGGGCGCCTGCATTCTCTGCAATCCCCATGATTGCGATGGATAAAATCAGAACAATTGCGATGATATGGTTGTTAATTTTAGGCGAGTTCATTCTGGTTACCCTTTTAAATTTTTAAATCCGCCAGTTCAGGTCTTCGACATTCCATTCGGATACTTAACGACACATTGCGACAAAAAAATGATTTTGTCATATTTTTTTAACATAAACATCGGATTTAATAAAAGCAAATACTATAATCGATGAATGTTGAAGTGAAAATAATTTGCAGGTAGCGGGGACTAAAACTTGGGTTCCGGCTAAGAAAGCACACGAATCCGCGCAAAGCCGCGTCACGCGGGATTCTACAGCGACCACAAAAAACAGGCGTGTGTCTACAGATTTGACCGGCTTTCAGCGAGGAGTTGAAGGCCCAAAACACCTGC
>JACRBZ010000108.1 GCA_016219185.1 Deltaproteobacteria bacterium | reverse complement strand
TCTTGATTTTACGCCCGCAACCAAGGTGCCCGGAACCCCTGAATTCATGCGTGGCGTGATCAATGTCAGGGGCAATGTGGTTCCTGTTGTGGACATGCGGCTGAAATTCGGCCTGACAAAGACGGAAAAAACAGTGGACACGTGTATCGTGGTCATGGAGATCATCGTGGATGAAGATATCACGGTGCTGGGCGCCCTGGTGGATTCGGTTCAGGAGGTTTTCGAGATCGAAGCCGGTCATATCGAGCCTCCGCCCCGAATGGGAACGCGCTGGCGGACGGAGTTCATCAAGGGGATCGGCAAACGAAACGATGAACTGATCATCATCCTGGATATCGACCGGGTATTTTCCTCCAGTGAACTGGGGGCCATTCAGGGTGTTACTGAACTGACGATAGAGTGATTATCCCCTTGGAATGTGCTTCTGCATTATCAGCAAGCCATCATTCAGGATCGGTTATTCCTGCGCATTCACATAACAATTTATGAGATGGAGTAAAAGAGATGTTTAAAAGCATGAAGCTTGCCACGAAAGTTCTCTCCGGTTTCATCGCAATCGCCCTGATCGCCTGTATGATCGGCGGCATCAGCGTCATCAAGATCAAACAAATCAATGATGCGGACACGATGCTGTACGAAAGAGTCGCTGTGCCCGTAGGTGAACTGGCGGATATTGCCATCAATTTCCAGAGAGTCCGGATCAATTCCCGGGATCTGATCCATGCTGCCACCAAAGAGAAACGCGCGAACTTCGAGAAGAGAATCGCCGATCTTCGAGGTCAGATTACTGAAAAATCCGTTAGTTTTGAAAAGACCATCATCACTGATGAAGCGAGAAAGCTCTTCGAAGAGTTCAAACAGGCCAGAAATGCCTATGGCATCCAGCTTGACAAGATGGCGGCGCTGGCCAATCAGGACAAGGTCAGCGAGGCACAGGCCATTTTAGAAGGCGATGCCGCGACGGCGTCCCGAAATGAACAGAATATTCTCGAAAAGATTATGGAGCGCAAAGTCAAACAGGGAAAGTCGATTTCCGAAGATAACACCAGAATCGCCAATACCGCCATATATATGATGACGGCTTTCATGGTTATAGGTTTCCTGCTGGCTATCATTATCGGCATCTTCATTTCCCAGAGTATCAAAAAAATCATCAACAGCCTGCTGGCGGAAATCAAAAATCTGGTTGATGCCGCGATTGGCGGTAAACTGGCTACCAGAGCCGACGCAGACAAGATCAACTTCGAATTCAGGGGGATCGCGATCGGCCTCAACGAAACCCTGGATGCCGTCATCGGCCCCCTGAACGTGGCCGCCGAATATGTGGACCGGATCAGCAAGGGTGATGTGCCGCCCAAAATCACGGACACTTACAGTGGCGATTTCAACGAGATTAAGAACAACCTGAACAACTGCATCGATGCGATCAACATACTCGTTGCCGATACCGGCGGACTCGTGGATGCGGCAATACAGGGAAGGCTGGTCACCCGCGCGGATGCGTCAAAACACCAGGGGGATTATAGAAAAATCATTCATGGTGTTAACGAGACACTGGATCGTGTCGTGGGTTTTATTGACGCGATGCCGACCCCGGCCATGATCATCGACAATGACTTCAATATTCTCTACATGAATACAATCGGAGCCCAGGTCGGAAACCGTACGCCCAAAGAGCTGCTGGGCACCAAGTGCTACGATTATTTCAAAACGTCCGATTGCCGTACGGCCAAATGCGCATGCGAAAACGCAATGCAGGCGGCAACAGGAGCATCGAGCGAGACGGACGCCCATCCGGGTACGCTTCATCTTGATATCGCATATTCGGCTTTGCCGGTGAAAAGCAGGGAAGGAAAAGTCATCGGGGCGCTGGAACTGGTGACGGATCAGACGGTGATCAAGAAGGCCATGCGCGTGGCGGAAAAAGTCAAGGCATTCCAGGACAACGAAGTGGAGAAGCTGCTGACCGGGCTCGAAGCATTGGCGCAAGGGAACATGGGATTCAAACTTGCGGTTGGCGCGGGGGATGCCGATACTGCGGGGGTCAAGCAGGCATTTGACCGGCTGACGGCGGCGGTCAGCACGTGCCGGGATGCGGTCAATGCCATGGCAGCCGATGCCAAAATGCTGTCAAAAGCCGCGGTCGAAGGAAAGCTGGCAACCAGAGCCGAGGCATCTAAACATCAGGGAGAGTTTAAAACCATTGTTGCTGGTGTGAATGAAACACTTGATTCCGTCATCGGACCTTTGAACGTTGCCGCTGAATATGTGGACCGGATCAGCAAGGGCGATATCCCGCCGAAAATCGCCGATTCCTACAAAGGCGATTTCAACGAAATCAAAAACAATCTCAATCAGTGCATCGACGCGATCAATCTGCTGGTAGCCGATGCCAACATGCTGTCACAGGCTGCCATTGAAGGGAAGCTGGATACCAGAGCCGATGTTACCAAACACCAGGGCGACTTTGCCAGGGTCGTGGCGGGCGTCAACGGAACCCTCGATACCGTCATCGGCGCTGTCAATCTGATGGTAAGCGATGCAAAAATGCTGTCCGATGCCGTGGTCGATGGGAAGCTGGCAACCCGGGCCGATGTTACCAAACACCGGGGAGAGTTTGCCAGAATCGTGACAGGCGTTAACGAAATCCTGGATGCTGTCATCGGCCCCCTGAACGTGGCCGCCGAATACGTAGACCGTATTTCAAAAGGCGATATCCCGCCTAAAATTATCGATAATTACAACGGCGATTTCAATGAAATCAAAAACAACCTGAATGTGCTGATCGAGTCCATGAACGAAATCACCAAAGTGGCCGAACAGATCGCCGGAGGCAACCTGACGGTCGATATCCGGGAGCGATCGGAGCAGGACAAGCTGATACAGTCCCTGGCCCTGATGATCGGAAAACTGACGGAAGTGGTAAAGAGCGTTCAGACGGCATCGGACAATGTGGCCACGCGCAGTCAGGAAATGAGCGTCAAGACCGAGCAGATTTCCCAGGGCGCGACCGAGCAGGCGGCATCCGCGGAAGAAGTGTCTTCTTCCATGGAGCAGATGACATCCAACATCATGCAGAATGCCGATAATGCGACTCAGACCGAGAAAATCGCCGTCCAATGCGCCGAAGACGCCAGGGAAGGCGGCAATGCGGTGGGTGAAACCGTTTCGGCCATGAAGGAGATTGCCAGCAAGATATCGATCATCGAGGAAATTGCCAGGCAGACCAACATGCTGGCCCTGAACGCGGCGATCGAGGCTGCAAGGGCCGGTGAGCACGGCAAGGGGTTTGCCGTGGTGGCCGCCGAAGTTCGCAGGCTGGCCGAAAGAAGCCAGACCGCGGCCGGCGAGATCAACAGGCTGTCCGCATCCAGCGTTCAGATTGCCGAGCATGCCGGCGAGCTTCTGGCAAGCATCGTTCCGGCCATTCAAAAGACCGCGGATCTGGTTCAGGAGATCAATTCGGCCAGCAACGAGCAGAAAACCGGTGCGGATCAGATCAACAAGGCCATCCAGCAGCTCGGCCAGGTGATTCAGCAGAATGCGGCGGCGGCCGAGGAAATGGCTTCCACGGCCGAAGAACTGGACGGCCAGGCCGAGGAACTCCAGACATCCGCGGCCTTTTTCAGAACCGATGAAAAAGGCGGCTCGAAAACCAGAAAGACGGCCCGTGTCACAGCCCTTCCGGACAAATGCGGCGCCATGAAACAGTTGCCGCATCCATCTTCAGGAAAAGGGATGGTCCCTGGGACCCGGATCGTCAAGCCCCACGAGGTGCAATCCGGTTTTGCCCTGGACATGGCGGACGCCCGAGGCAAGAAAGAGGTTCAGGATTCGGATTTTGAGAAATATTAACAGAACCGGCAGGTGACAATGTGATGTTTTTCGATGAGGAGAAGCATGAACAGCAAGTATAAGCAGCACGGAGATGAAGCCGGACTTCATATGCAGGCCGATTGTTGGTGGAAGATGAGCCGGCCATCCTGGAACTGATCATGACGATGCTCACAGCGTTGGGCTACTCCGTACTGACAGCGGTACCCCGGGCGACATCCTCCGTCAAGCTGGGGAGCACGCCGGAGATATTCACCTTCTGATAACCGACGTGGTCATGCCCGAGATGAACGGCGGGAACCTGGCCAGAAACCTCTTGTCCCTCTATCCGCACCTCAAACTCTTGTTCATGTCGGGTTATACGGCCGACGTCATCGCCCAAAACGGTATTCTGGACGACGGAGTGAACTTCATCCAGAAACCGTTCTCCATTAAAGAACTGGCCGCCAAAGTTCGGGAGGTTCTGAGGGAGTGATAAAGAAGGCCATTTGTTCATCTTCGGAAAGTATTTTTACAGCCCTGTACACCTATTCTCGTTCCAAGGCCTGGCGCACCTTGCATGCCAGATCATTCATGGATAATGGTTTCTGAAGGAAGTGCACGCCTTGGTCCAACACGCCCCGGTGAGCGATGACGTTCGACGTGTAACCAGAGGTGAACAGGCATTTCAGGCCTGGTTTGATGTGGCTGATTAATATCGCAAGGTCCCGACCGTTCATCTCCGGCATGACCACATCGGTGAGTAATAACTGTATCTCATCAGCGTGGATTTCAGCCTTGCGGAGCGCTTCGCTAGGCCTGCTGGCAGTCAGCACCGTATAACCCAGCGATTCCAACATGTTCCGGCTCACCTCCAGAATCACCGGTTCGTCCTCCACCAGCAGCACCGTCTCTCCGCATCCTTTGGGCATTTTCACCGGACTTTGGACGGTTGGCTCCATGGCTCTCCCCACGAACCTGGGCAGGTAGATCTTGAAGGTTGTCCCTTTGTCGGGTTCGCTATAGACGTTGATGAAACCCTCATTTTGCTTGACAATACCATACACGGTGGCCAGGCCCAGTCCGGTGCCCTTTCCCAACTCCTTGGTGGTGAAAAACGGCTCAAAGAGGAAATCCAGAACTTCTTTATTCATTCCGCAGCCATCATCACTCACGGCAAGCATCACATATTCACCACAGGTAAAACCCGGGTGAACAGCACAATAGGCCGCATCAAAGATGGCGTTTTCCGTCTCGATGGTGACTTTGCCCACCCCGGCAATGGCATCCCTGGCGTTGACACATAGATTTGCAAAAATCTGGTCAATCTGGGAAGGGTCAATCCAGACCGGCCACAGGCCTGCTCCTGGTATCCACATGAGATCGATATCCTCGCCGATGAGCCGCCGCAGTATCTTGAGCATGACCGCAACCGTGTCGTTTATGTCCAGGATCTTGGGTGACACGGTCTGCTTGCGGGCGAAGGTTAGAAGTTGCCGGGTGAGGTCGGCGGCACGATGGGCGGAATCCCAGATCACCTTGAGATCGGTATGGATCGGCTCAGATGGGGCGCACCGCATCATCGCCAGTTCTGCAAGGCCAATGATAGCAGAAAGCATGTTGTTGAAATCGTGGGCCACACCGCCTGCCAGCCGTCCCACCGACTCCATCTTCTGCACCTGCATCAGTTGCGCCTGGAGCAGTGCTTTCTCTTCCTCCGCCCGCTTGCGCTCCGTGATGTCTTCCAATAGTGACAAAACGTAATCCACAGAACCGTCACGGTGTCTTACACACCCAACAGAGAGGTTTGTGAAAATTATGGTCCCATCCTTCCGGATGAACCTTTTCTCCAAGGAATATTCATCGATCTCTCCGGAAAGGACTCGATCGAACTGAGCCACATTAGCGACCAGATCATCTGGATGCGTCAGCTCCGCCCAAGTAAGACGGGACAGTTCCTCGGGTGAATAACTCAGCATCCGGCACAATTTGTCGTTCACTTGCAGCCAGCCCTTTTCCGGCGAAATAATTGCCATGCCCACAAGTTGACGTTCGAAAAAGAGACGCATCCGCTCTTCACTTCTCTTAAGCGTTTCTTCGGCTTGCGTGCGCTCGGTAATGTCGCGCGCCGTGAGAACAATGCCGCCAACGGCCGGGTTCCGAAACTGATTACTGCCAACCGCCTCGATATAAATCATCGAGCCATCCGCGCGCCGGCAGCGGAATGGACTGGGTTTTCCCGGATTGACTCTATCGAAAACCTCCTGTAGATCCTGGCCGATCCGGGCAGCGTCCTCTGGATGGACCAAGATCAACGGGGAGTGTCCGAGCAGATGGCCCGGCTCATAACCCAGAACCTGCGCCGTCGAGGGAGATTCATAGGTTACCTTGCCACTCTCATCGAGAACAAGGATAAGATCCGAGGACTCCTGAATGATGGAGCGAAAGCGGCATTCACTCTGACGCAGGGCTTCTTCGGATTTCTTACGTTCGGTGATGTCACGGCCCTCTGGGATAAGTAGAACGACCCTGCCCGCTTCATCCTTTACCGGCTTCAGTGAGACGTCGATGGTGTGGAGTGTTCCGTCTGCAGCAAAGTGAGTCGCCTCGAATCGTACCAGATCTCCGCCGGCGGCAATTCGCACCGCATTGCGGAGTCGCTCCTGCATTTCCGTCGAGTGGTTCCACCAGGGTGTTTCCCAGAAAGGTTTGCCAACTACGTCTGACATCTGAACCCCGACGAATTCCAGTGCAGACCGGTTGATTTTAACAACCGATCCCTCAGAGGTCAAAAGCCCTAAGAAGCCGAAGGAAAGATCGATGATGGCACGGACTTTCCGCTCGCTTTCACGAAGTTCCTGTTCCACCTGCAACCTCTCCTTGTTGGTCAGGGTTACGGCGACATGGTCGGCACACGATACGGCAAAAGCGATTTCGTCTTCATGCCATGCTCTGGGGTCACCTACATGCTCGAAACAGATGACGCCGATAACCCGCCCTCTCAAGCGGATCGTTGCATCGAGCTTGGAAGTTATTCCCAAAGGAATCATATAGTCGTTCTTTAATTCACGCGTCCGTTCTTCATCAAGGGCATTATGTGCATCAATTACCCTTTCCACTGAAAGGGCGGAGAAATATCGGGGATAGTTCCTGGTCTTCAGAACAATCCCCCTCTGATGGGTACCCGATGCTTTCTCATAGAGCTCGATACAGTGTATTTTCGTTCTTTTGTCGTTAAAAAGCCAGATGCTGGTCCTCTCCACACCGATGATGCGTGCCCCGGTTTCCACGATGAATGATCCGGCCTTCTCAAAGGCTCCTTGCGTGATGAACTCATTGGTTGACATCTCGATAAGGGCGGATTGCTGCCGGTTGATGCGCTTCAGCCTGGCTGACTGCTGCGCTTCAATTCGTTTACGTTTGGTGATATCGCGCACAATCCCCAGTATGTTGCCTTCAAGCAGCATCCGGGCGTTAACGGCGACCGGGAGCAGCCCCCCGCTCTTGTGAAGAATGCGCCGCTCGCTCGTCACGATCTTTCCTGTGCGGAGCTCGTCCATGCAGATCGGGTTTCTTGCAAGGTCTTCCGGAGGGATCAAGTCCGTCATGTTCATACCGAGAAATTCCTCAAGGGAATATCCCGTCAATTCGGTTAAGCGCGGATTGACAGCAACATACCGCCCGTGACGGTCGGTAATGAACTTGCCGTCAGTTGCTTCTTCAAACAGAATCCGATAAAGCTCTCCGGGATTGGAGAAATCCCGGAGAGCTTTATGTTTCTCCTTATTATAACAGGCTTTCATTCGTGTTCTCTCTTGCCAAACCGCGGATAACGAGTTGAGCTTGTTCGGGGGCATGAAGCTAACGTCAAGACAGAGTTTCGGCAGGTGTCTGCCCTATTTCGGCTGAACCCGCTTGCGCAGCTCGGTCTTGGGGATTTTTCCGAAGCCGCTTTTGGGCAATTCGGGTACGGAGGCAATGAATTTGGGGGATTTGAAAGCAGCCATGCGTTCAAGGCAAAAATCAAAACAGCTTTTTTTTGATTGCCCGGACTCCCGGTTTCAGGGCCACGATGGCTTTGGGGGTATGGAAATAGCCACCGATGATGGCTATTTTGGTTTCATCCGGCAGCTTCCAGTACGCTTTCATGACGTTGTCCCCCCGGACGATGATCTTGTCCACGGTTTTACCGTCCATGGGAACTTGTTTCCTTCCGAATCCACGCCAGTTACTTGCAGACCACTACTCTGGTGATATAGGCCATTTGTTCATCTTCGTCAATATCATTTTAATTGTCCTTGGGATTTCCATCTCCGATATCGATATGTATTTATTATAAAATAACTTCAGATGCCGGCCCGTTCCCGCTGAGCAATCGGGATAAAACCGTCAGGCCCCGACGGACACTGTCCAGGGATTCCGGACCACTTAAGGATATCCGGACAGCGGCAGGTGGCGTGGATCCGCCCGCCACGAATTTTTCCGCGCCGAATACCCGTACCCCGGCTTTATATGCCGCATCTTCAAAGGATCGGCCGATCCATGGCGGCTCTAAAAACAGCCAGATAAAAAGCCCGTGGGATGACCCAGAAAAGTACGGCCTTTCAGGATCTCTTTTGGCGCCTGGTTTCTGCGGCGCGCTTCTTCCCGCTTTTGTGACAGGATGGTATCCACATCCCCTGTTTGGATCCATTCCGAAACAAGCGCCGTGTTTAAAGGCGGCGTCATCCATATGGTATTCAGGATCGCATCGGTCAAAAGCGGGTAAAATGGTACGGGTAGGGTCGGGCCGAAAGTGCCGGTAAAAGCCGGCAAAGGGTAGGGAGTGCAAGTCTCCTACATGGTAGTGAGTAGCGACCAGCCATGACCCCGAGTCATGCGTCGGCTTCTCGCAAGAGCGGCGGCGAAGCGTTGACAGGGGGCATGCAGGCATGGCAATTGAGCTCCGAAATCACCTATTTCAGGTGCCGACCTAGTGGTCCGATGGGAAGACAATATGGTGCGCCGCGTTATCGATAGTGGCGTATTGACCTGCGGAGTCTAAGACCCAGCGCATGTATGCAAACTCTTTGCACGAAAACCGGGAGATCCCAGGAGCGATCGATTGTAAATCCACAATCGGTCCGGTCGAGCAAGGCCAGTGGCCACAATCTCGACACGCACGCGATTGGGAAGTCGGAAGGGGTAATATTATCTATGAAGCGAGCGAACAAAGGTATGCAACCGAACGAAATAGGCCAACCACCGGCGGAGTTCGTGGAGAAAAGGCCCCCGGCCGAGGGGAACATTGGACAGACGACCGATCAAGTAAGGTGTCTCCGGAATTGCCGGAATTCGATAAAAAGGTCATTATCTTAAAATTGATATAAGATCCACCAGAACGTGAGGACGGAAGGGTGAGAAATTGCATAAAACACGCCAGCTCAATCATTGAGTAAAATTACTCAGTCGTTGAGTAAAATTTGTTGTAATTGGATAACCATTCGGTTAAACAGCGTATATGAATAACTTTGAATGATCATTCAATGGCGATGAACCAATGCACTGCCTTCCAAGTTCCGGAGCACATGCTCTTCCAGTGGCATGTCACGGATCGCTGCAATCTGCACTGCAGTCACTGTTACCAGGATGACGCTTCCCCTTCAGACCTGGCTTGGAATGAACTCCTTACCATCCTGGAGCACATACTTTCGTTTATCCGATTGTGCCGGGACCGAAACAACGGCCGTCCCTTCCGGGCGCATGTTACGGTGACCGGGGGTGAGCCTTTTGTGCGGGATGACTTTATTGCTTTGCTGGAAAGGCTGTCCGAAGAACGGCAATATTTTTCATTGGCTATTCTGACCAACGGGACGCTTCTCACCCCTGCTGTTGTCAGTTCGCTGAAAAAGGTGAAGCCGGGCTTTGTGCAGGTGAGCATTGACGGCACTCGCGAGACTCACGACCGCATCCGCGGCAAGGGCAGTTTTGATCGGGCCATCGCTGGACTGAAATGTTTGATAAGCGCCGGGATTCCCGCCTATCTGTCCTTTACGGCCCAGCGCGGGAATTATCGCGACTTTCCCGACGTCGCACGCCTGGGACGGCAGCTTGGCGCAGCAAGGGTCTGGGCGGACCGGATGGTCCCCTGCGGACGCGGCGGCGAAGCCGCGGAAAACCTCCTGACGCCGGCCGAAACTCGTGAATTTTTCCAATTGATGCAGCGGGAGCAAAAACGCTACGGGTTGAAACGTTCTCCGGTAAAGCTGCACCGCTCCCTGCAGTTTACCGTAACCGGCGATCTGCCCTATCGGTGCAGTGCCGGCGATACGCTCATTACCATCCTTTCCAACGGCGATGTCTGTCCCTGCCGCAGGATGCCTCTTGTTGTCGGCAATATCTTCCAGGAACCACTGGCCAGCCTTTACGGGAACAGCGAGCTGTTCATCGGCCTGCGTGACCGGGAGCGGATGAGCAAGGGGTGCGAAAGGTGTTTTTATGCCCGTACCTGTGCCGGAGGCTCCCGATGCATTGCTTATGCCGTGTACGGGGACCCTTTTCGAGCCGACCCCGGGTGCTGGCTGACGACGGAAGGCTGAAAGGATTTTTCCAAACTGAAGCTTTTCCTATATTAAATGAAAAGGAGGATGAATGGACCAGGAAATGCACGTGCCGCCCGAAATTTTTCAAGGTATCAACCTGTTTATGGAAGAGGTGAAACAATCTTTTGGCGACGATCTCGTTGCCGCAGTGCTGTTTGGCTCGGCCGCGGAGGGGCGCCTGCGAATCACCTCCGATGTGAATCTGCTTCTTGTCCTGCGGCGATTTGACCGGGAACAGGCGGACAAGATCAGAGAAACGTTCCGGGACGCACACGCAAGCATCCGACTTGACGTGATGTTTCTCCTGAGTTCGGAGATCGAACCGGCCATGGATGCCTTCGCGGTCAAATTTGCGGATATCCTGTCCCGGCGGCGTATTCTTTTCGGCTCGGATCCGTTCGCACATCTTGTCATACAGCCGGAATCGATTCGACGGCGGACCCGGCAGGTGCTGTTAAACCTTATTCTCCGCCTGCGTGAGCGCTATACCCTTATCAGTCTGCGTGAGGAACAACTGGTCCGGATCGCTGCCGATACGGCGGGTCCGATTCGGGCATGCGCCGCATCGATCCTGATGCTTGAAGGCAGGCCCGCGGCGTCTTCCCGGGAAGCCCTTGCCGCGATTGTGTCCCCATCCGGCGATCCGCAGTGGAGCGAGGCCTTGCGCCTCATCGACGTGGCCCGAAGAGAGGGGGCACTTCCGCCCGGGACCGCCGGAACGCTTATTTTCTCGCTTCTGGAACTTGCCGAGTCTTTATATCGTCGGTTGGACGGGCTTTCCGTTGGCGGGGAGGAGGTCACCATTGGATAGCATCCTCTATTTGCGGGGTCCCGCTTTTCTGGCGTTTTACATCGGTCTTGGCATTACGGTAAACCTGCTTCTGCGCTCCCTGATCTCCCGGCAGGAGAAAAATACAACCCTCATCCGACAGAGTCCGATTGATCCATACAAAATCGCCTGCCTCCGGGTAAGCCACCTGGAAACCTTGCGAGTCGTTCTCTTTTCACTGATTGACCGGGGCCTTCTCAAGGCGTCCGGTGATCGGGTTGCAGCCGAGACAAATGCCCTGGAGATGGTCCGGCGACCTCTCGAAAAGGCGGTCGCGGCTTTTTTCGCCGAACCTCGCCAGGTAAAGGATATGTTCAATGATTCCGGTACGGTCAGTGCGGCAGAAGATTACCGGCAGGCGCTCGTCCATGAGGGATTGCTGGCCGGCCCGAAAAATTATGCCGCCAGGATGCCCCCGGCTCTGGTTGCGCTCTTTCTGCTCCTCGGAACCTCCATGACCAAGATCATCAGCGCCGTTTTGCGGGGACATCACAACGTGCTGTTCCTGGCCATGCTCACCCTGGTTTTTGGAAACTGGACAGTCGTCATCTGGAAGAAGAAACGGACCGGCGCCGGAGATCAGGTCTTGCGGGAAGCACAACAAAGATTCCAATCCTTGAAGGGGCGGTCCAAAAGCGTTCGTCCCGGTGGAACCACCAGCGACGCATCTTTTCTGGCTGCCGTCTTCGGGCTGTCCGTGCTTCCGGTTATGTATTTCCCATACATAAAAACGCTCTTCCCCAAGGCAGCTTCTTCTTTTGGCGGAGGCGATGGGGGCTGCGGTGGCGGTGGATGCGGATCGAGCGGTTGTGGTGGGGGCGGTTGCGGCGGCGGGGGATGCGGCGGATGTGGAAGTTGAAAAAGTTTACAAATATCCGAGCGCAGATGGAAGACCGTCTGAAAATCACATGGGATATTACGTTTAAGTACGAACGTTCGTTTTTTTAATTGACTTTCATCCTTAATGGCTATAATGAATGTTTCATAATTAATTCCATTTAGCATTCAAAATGATATTCCAGCAAGCATTCAGGCTGAGACCGCGAAAGCGAACGCGTAGCGATGAGACTGTACTTTTTTGTACGTCAAATCGTAGCGCAGTGAAGCTGACAATGGTATCAGCTTGAACGCGAACTGGAATAACTCATAAATCCAAAAGATACTTGCTGGAACAAAATGTGATGAAGCTCCTGGTCTGCGTCAAACAGATCCCTGATCCCGATGCGCCTGTCCGCGTCAATGCCGATGGCGGATGGGTCGATATCGACGGCGGTACGTTTGTTATGAACCGTTTCGACGGTTTTGCCCTGGAAGAGGCGTTACGAATCCGTGAAGAGATTCCGGATACCCGCATCGATGTCGTATCCGTGGGTCCGGAAAGGGTGGAGGCGGTACTCAGAAGATCGCTGGGCATGGGCGCGGATCACGGCATCCATATTCTCACCGAATCCGATGGTTATCTCGATCCGTTTGCAACCGCCACCTGGATTGCCGAGTATGCCAGGACCTGCAATTATGACCTGATTCTGACCGGCGTCATGTCCGGGGATGACATGAACGGGCAGGTGGGGCCCCTGGTGGCTGAAATGCTTCATCTGCCCTGTGCCACATCAGTCATTTTTCGGCGGATGATGCCCGAGTCGGGCCGCATATACGTTGAACGCGAGATGGAAGGCGGACTTCGAGATGCCCTGGAAATCAAGCTTCCGGCGCTTCTGACACTACAAAGCGGAATCAACCAACCGCGCTATCCGTCGCTTTCCAGAATGCTGCGGGCCAACAGACATCCCCTGGACAAGGTTTTGTCAGGGTCTCTTGAATTGCCGCCCCTTCATCTGTCCATCCTGGAGACCACGCTTCCGCAAAAAATGCGTGCGGGCCTGATTCTGGAAGGAACAGCACGGGAAAAAGCCAATCAGCTTCTGGATATTCTTCAAAACCGTTCAATGCCGTTATAGGAGGGATGTGCGTGTCTCAATCCATTGTCGTCATCGCGGAACATGCCGAAGGCCAGGCCCGTCCGATCACCTATGAACTTGCGGCCTTTGCGCGCACCCTTCAAAAAGAAATGCCATCGCCCGACATAAAAATCGTTATAATCGGAGATGCGGTCGATAGCGTAGCCCAAGCCATAGCCCGCCGCACCGGGTTGAATGTTTTTGCCATACGTGTTCCGGACCTTGCTGGCTATAACGCCGAGGTCTATAAAAATGTTCTGACCGATGTCCTGACGGATTGGCGACCTTCGCATGTGTGCGCGGCTCACTCGACCCAGGGCCTGGACTTTGCTCCCGGACTGGCTGTTCGGCTCGGCGCGGCCTGTGTCACGGGCGTCGAAGCCATCGTGAAACAAGATGACAGGATCTGCTTTCGCAGGGCGGTTTACGGCGGTAAAATCATGGCCGATGTCCACGCGAATAGCCCGATGGTTCTGCTTTCCGTTCTGCCCGGCTGTTTTGCCCCTGACCCGAGGGATGCGGCATCACCCGGATCGGTCAAACAGTGGACAATGGAAAGTGCCCCTGAACGGAGCTTTTCCCGAGGGATCATTCGAAAGGATGCGAATGCCTCTGCCGTTACCGAAGCCGATGTGATCGTTGCGGCCGGCAGGGGAATCGGGGACAGGGACCATCTGGATCTGATTTATCGTCTGGCCGCGCTGTTTCCTAAATCCGCTGTCGCCGGATCCCGGATTGTCTGCGATAACGGCTGGCTGGACTATGCGCAGCAGATCGGTGTGACCGGATGCACGGTTTCCCCGAACCTCTATATTGCCTGCGGAATATCCGGAGCCATCCAGCATGTTTCCGGCATGCGTGGATCCGGTTTTATCGTTTCCATCAATACGGATTCCAAAGCGGCGATTTTCAACGTGTCCGACGTATGCATCGTCGAAGATCTTGTCACCTTCATCCCGATTCTCATCGAAACTCATGAAAAGCGGTGCGAAGCGAGCGGGATGAATCCATAAAGCATTTTTTTTCGATTCGGAATATCTCCTTGACAAGCAATAACAGCCCCCCTATACATTCATAACGTCTTATTCAAGTACGTTGAGTTATGTCGGTTCGCGTGTAAGCCACATAAAAATATCTGCCGAGAGGCCAGGTATGCAAAAGAATAAACAAAAAAAGAGGGGATAATGAAAAGATTTCCAATAATTGTTTATGCTCTTATGATTTCCTGTATTTTGGCGGCGGCAAGTGAAAACGCGTCGGCATTTGAAGTAACGGATTTGATATTTACAAATGAATTAACCGATTGCCAGAAACCTGTTTCGAAATCTTCTTTTACGGATAATGATTTGGGCGTTACTTCATGGGTTTATTATCTGGATTATGAAGAAGGCAAAACGTGGAAAATGGACTGGTATGCTCCGAACAATACGCTTGCACTCACAATATCAAATAACCGCGGCAGTACCACCGGCGGATGCTCATATCGCTGTCTCTCGAGGGAAACCCTTCGGGAAAACGGAACCGGAAAATGGATAGTAAAATTTTATTACGACGGACAGTTGTATAAAACAGCTTCTTTTGATTATACGATGACGCAGCCGAATATTTGGCAAGCTGAAAAAATATACGCCATCCCCGATTATTATCAGACAGATCCTTCTTACGGCGGTTTTCCGGAAGGAGGGGCAAATTACTGCGCCCCGACTTCGGTTTCCAATTCCTTGATGTGGCTTGCCAATAACGGGTTTGATAACATGGCCCCGAACACCAAGGACAGGAAAAAGGATCAGTATGACGTCATCCTTAATTTGGGAACGAATTATATGAACACCGATCCGGTTGATGGGACCAATGTTTATAATGTTCTGACAGGGGTCAAAAACTATATTTCGGACAAAGGTTACAAAGACTTTCAATTGAAATATCAGGGATGGCGCGATCATACGCCCGAGTCTGATATGGGTATTTATGTGCCTGACATGGGATGGATAAAAAGCGGCATAGAAAATTTAGGTTCGGTTTGGCTGAATGTGGGTTGGTACACCTATGACGGAAACAAAGATGAATACATTCGGATTGGCGGACATTGGGTTACGCTTGCCGGATTCGGATATAACGGCAATCCGGATTATCTGGTTATCCATGATCCGAATACCTGTTATTCCAATCAATTCGTTTTACCCGTAAAGATCACCAGCGGAACGCTGACAGGCAGCAGCCCGGGCCTTCCGCGAAGTGCGAGCGGCTTCTATAAATTGAACAATGGTATGCGTGTTAAATCCAGTGCCGACTTCGGTATTTTGGACGGAGCGATTGTTCTTTCAACATATTTGGTGAACTCCCTGAATGTCGGACATTTGGAAAATGATCTGAAGATGAATATTTCCTGTACGCAGTATCAGGATAATCAATATCAGTTTGCGCTCAATTATTCTCCGACTCAGGCCGATTCGTTATTTTGGAAACTTGATCCCGGCTCTTTCAAGCAGCTTCAGAAAAGTTCCGTCCCCTGCCTGGCTCTCGGAAACGATCTTAAGCTGAATCTCTATGGCGAATACGGCGGTATTGTGTACTCTTATTCCATGAATTACGCCCCGATTCCGAATGATCCGTTAGTCTGGAAAATGGATGTCGGTACGCTGAAGGTAAAATAGTTTCACGGCTTTCTCAGGGCAGCAGCCCCCCCTGCGTTGCCATAAATGCGGTTGCCAGGCGTACGACATCCAGGCTGTAGGCAATATCCTGATAGGAAATCAGATCATAAATGGTATGGTAATACGGGTAATCGGCCCACTCATTTTCAATCAGCAGGCAGCCCGGCAGCCGATAATTCAGAAATGGCGCATGATCGCTCCCCCCATAACTGGTGGTGATTTCCATTTTCAGCGGAGTATAGGTGGTACAGAGCTGCGCCATTTCATCGAGAACGGCAGCCTGTTCGGCCGTATGATCGCTGCCTTCGGCAATGATGCCGTAAATGTTTCGATAATAAGAAATCATATCCAGGATGACAAATCCTTTGATCACTTCCAATACCCCCATGTCCTTTAAGACCTTTGCCAGGTGTTTACTGCCCAGCATTCCCTCTTCTTCGCCGCTGAATGCTACAAACGCCACGGAACGTTCGGTGTTCACTCCGGAAAATACGCGTGCGATTTCCATCAACGCTGCGGCGCCGCTGCCGTTGTCATTGGCGCCGGGTGCCAGGCTGCAAGCAACCGGACTGGTGGAATCATAATGCGCGCCAATCATCACATATTCCTGGGGGCGTGTGGTCCCCGGTTTGATCCCGATCACATTATAACCCGGCAGGCGATCACAGTCCGCGCCGCAGAAGGCTTTGAAATCCATGAATTGGGGGGTCAGTCCCAGATCGGTAAAATGCTTCCGGATCTTGTCCCGTGCGGTTTGATTCTCGGGGGAACAGGTGTATCGGGTGGTGGTGTCTGGTGCCAGATCCGTTAGATATGCGGTATACGTGTCGGTACGCAACATCGCCAACAATGCCGTCACAGCCGGATCGGGTTCAACCCGCTGCGGCGCCATTGTTTTCAGTATCACCCGACTTTCCGTTATCGGAAAAAGCTCGATTTCAGGATGATTGGAAAGCTCCTGTGGATTCGTTACAAGCGCCAGGCGAAAACCGGCACGAGAATAGAGGATGCGATAACCCCTGCGCTGATCCATTGGTCGGCGATCCCGCAACACCACCAAATCAGCCAGGGGAATATCGGATGCCAACACCCTTCCATTTAAAATCGGGGCCGAATCCTCCCGGATAACGATGAAATCGTTTCCAAAGGTGAGGATAATCTGATTCTCGGATTCAATGGCGTTCTGGTTGCCCTGCATCGCCGAAGTCAGATGGACCGTAGCGGCCTGAGCGTTCAAGTTCAGGATACAAACCGTAAAAGCCGTTAACAGGATTCGATAAAACAGGTTCATCGCTTCACTCCTCAAGCTTCATTCGCCTTGATCTTGAACTTTTTACTTTGCCATCCCAATTTTGCCTGGTAAGAGCCCGTCAGATTTTCTGAATCAGGTGTTTTTTCAGTAAATCAATGGGATCGGACTCTTTTGGTGTTATTCGGGTTATTTCCAACCCGCTTTATCACTACACTCTTTTCGTTCCTTCGGGTGGGATTTTTCCCACTGCGTGATGGATTGCGTTTCGTTTTCTTCCATTTTATTGTTCATGCATTCACAGTATTTCAACACCACTTCAGTCGGTTGGCCTAGATCCTTATTATCCAACATGCACTGCGCTATCCATTTGGTATCATCCGCTTTATCGGCAAAGGTCAGATTGCAGACCATGGTAGAAGCAACGATGAAAAATAGGGTGAAAATGAATAGTTTACTAATTTTTACTTTCATACAGGATCTCCTAATTTGAGTTAAAAAGTTTAAGGATGCATTATAGTGTATCTTCATCAACGACATGCACCGTAACCGAATCGTAAAAAAACGGCGGATCCAGTTTGCCGTCCGGATTTTCGTCCACACCGAAGTAGAACGTGTATTCACCGACTGGCAACTGACCGTCGAATATGTTCATCGCCGAGAAATCCGACAACGGCATCTGACCTGTCATGATGATTCCAGGAGTCCACCCAGTCGGATAAATCCAGGAATAATACCCCCAGGGAGAGCTGAGAATAATCCACCAGTCATCCAGTTTTCCGGATTCGTCACCCGCATCGAGACTGAGATTGATGGAAATGGGCGATGTGGAGGATTCCGTAACCGATGAACTATCCTTTCCATTGGCTCTGATGACCGGCTCGGGAGTTTTATCCGGCTGGATTCCGATTGCAGCCCCTTGATAAGACGTGGCTGTCCAGTTTGATGATCCGGTAACGAAACTGTCGGGGACATACCACCCGTCATAACTGCCCGCCCATCCCATGTTGATGTGGACCATTTCCGAAGGAGCGTCCCGGTAGCCATCCACCACCACCGCATGTCCTCCGGAATTGGGGTCTCTGAGACGCAGTTCGGAAGGTCGGCCGTTTTGAACCTCGTTCTTAAATACCTGCATCCAGGCGCTTGTGCTGTCATAATTGGATCTGCTCACCCAGGTTGCCGTATTCATATATCTGAAATAGGTCTTAAGGACATTCGGCGTATCGGCAGTCGAAGCTGAAGAGCCGTTGCATCCGTATTCCATTTGAAAAGCAATGCCCACGTTGGCGCAGAGTTTGGAAACGGCATCTTTTTGTGTGGTCGTGTTGGTGCTGTCCAGAGAATTGGGCATATTGGCCCAGTCGTAGGTGCTGTCGGAGAAAACACGGCCCAATGTGACGGAAGTCGCACCAGAGTTCCATAAATAAGAAATATTTCCCGCGCCTGTTTTAGGATGGGACCAGTATTTCATGATTTGAGAGGCTGCCGTGGCCACACAGCCCACGATGGTCCTGCATCCATTTGAATCCAGAGGGCACTGCTGGTTGTAAGGATCTGACTGAGCCCAGGTCGTGGTCATCAACGGCCCGAGAGAAAGCAATTCGGTTCCGGCTGCATACCGGAGATACTCCCGCTCAAACCGGGTATCATTGCTGAAAAGCGTCCATGCTTTCACGTCCGGGCTTTTTTGTAAAAGGGCCGCATTTGCCGCGGAATCGGTGCCGTGCGCATCAATGGCCTTTCCGATTTGTGATATTTCATCCGCAATCCATGTAGCGATCTCCTGCGTGTTTTCAGCATCGACGCTCAGGGTGCGCGTGTCCGAATACAGCTTTACAGGCGGAAGATCATCACGGGCCGCCACCAGAATATTGCCTTTTGGATAAATCAGAAAATTATATCCCACCACTTCGTTTTGATGCATCAGCGTTTCCTCGCCTGAAATCGCCGGCGATTGAACGCCGCCCCATGAACCATAAGCGCTGATACAGTGATGAAGCCAGTTTCGGGCAATTATCCTGGCTTTTTCCATACCGACATGACCCGCCGATCCGATGCCCGGGAAATACAGCAATAACGCAAATACCAATACGATGACCCTGAAAAACATAATAGCCCTCCTTTTTGTTGTTTTTGCCGCTTTCCTGAGCCGGTAACGCTTGATGTTCTTGATTCCATGGGCCGCCTGCCATGAAGCATTCGCAGCCATTCGGGGTTTGGGAAGGAAACGCTGTTTTCCCAAGTGTCGAACTGCCGCAATTCTGTGGGTAGTTCTTAGCGCAGGAAGTAGCAGGTTTTCAAAGAATGAATCTTCAATCCGCAAAACCGAACAGTTTTTAACCGGCCTTCATTAACAATGATTTGATTCTGGTATCGAATCCGTGAGAAGAATAATACAATCTGAAGTTTTTCGGGGTTAACACATTATGTGAGGAGCGTCAATGGCATATTTTTATGTTTGTTGTGTAATTGACTGAAGAAATGCCATTGATTGTTTTTTCCATTCCAATATCTCCATTCACGCAAAGGGGCTAAATCCGGATCCTTTTTACCGGATCAGAATTTCGTGGGCCAGTTGGCCAGCTTGTGCTCGCTGATGCCGCCGGTGCGGGAATCCTGGCAGATCGAAAGGGCCCGGGAGATGTAGTCGCGGGTTTTCTGCGGTTCGATCACGTCTTGAATATAATGCATTCCCGCAGCCCCGTATGGAGAGGCATCATCCATCAGTTTTTGTTTCAGCTCCTGCCACTCCGGGGATTCCGGGCTGGCCTTGCCGCCATAGACCACGTTGGCCGCGATGGCAGGATCCACAAAACTCATTTCCGCCGTGGGCCAGGCAACCAGAAAGTCGGCCCCGCAACCCGATCCGCACATGTTCCAGAAGGCCATGCCGTAAGATTTTCGAATGATGACGGAAATGCGGGGAACGGTCAAAAGGCCCAGGGCATTCATGTAATTCATGACCCTGGCTGCCACGCGGCTCCGCTCGGCTTCTTTCCCGACCAGAAATCCCGGAATATCGTGAAGGAAGAGCAGCGGAATGTTGAACGAGTCACAGAGGCAGAGAAAGCTGATGACTTTGTCGATGGCGTCCGTGTCCATGGCGCCGGCATTGAACATGGGCTGATTGGCCACGATGCCGACGACCCTGCCATCGATGCGCGACAAGGCCGTGATGACCGCCTGGCCGAAGGTCGGCTTGACGGAAAAAAGCGATTCCTTATCGACGATGCATTGGATGATTTTGTGCATATCATAAGTCCGGTTGCGCTTTTCGGGAAGAAGGTCCAGTATCCGGGGCATTTCCGAACCCGATTCCCCCGGAACCGCTGCAACCGGCGGCAGTTCCATGCAGTGGGAAGGCATGTAGGACAGAAACCTGCGAATGATATCCAGGCACTCGGCTTCATCCTCGGCCACGCGGTCCACCATCCCCGTGATTTCACTGTGAACCTGCCAGCCTCCCAGGTCCTCGTCGCTGACCGTTTCACCCAGGGCCAGGGCCAATACCCGCGGGCCCGAGACGCCCATGGCGCTTCCCTTGACCTGGACGGCGAAATCGGACAGACAGGCCATCCAGGTGGGCATGCCGTAGCACTCGCCCAGGATGGCGGTGACCATCGGGCTCTGGCGGACGCGGCTCATGATCTGAAGATACGTGTCGTGCCCGCCGCCGCCAAAGGATGCCAGGCCCCTGGAGCCCATGATGTCCGGCATGCGCGCGCCGCCCGCCTCCCCGAGATAGACGACCGGAAAACCGTATTTTGCCGCGGCATGCTTGAGTTCACCTTCTTTTCGTCCGGCCACGCGGCTGGATGTTGCGGCCAGGACCGTGAAATCATTGGCCAGCACCGCAACCTGCCGGCCATCGATCGTGCCGTACCCGCAGATCTTGCTGTCGGCCGGGGTTTTTTCCGCCATTTCCAGGATATCGGAGCGATTGAAGCGTCCGACTTCCAGAAACGATTCCGGGTCCAGAAGCCGCTCGATGCGCTCACGGGCCGTCCATTTTCCCCGGCCATGATGCTGGGCCACTTTCGCTGCTCCGCCCATTTCCAGAGCATGTTCCCGGCGACGGGCAAATTCCTGCAGTTCTTTTTCAAAGGCCATGGTTCGATCCCTTTCAATCGGTTGCGGCCTGCCTTTCGATGTGTCTGCTGAAAAAAGCAGGCCGCCAGGTTTTCTTTTATTCTCCGGCAAAGAAACGGCGCGGATTGTCTTCCAGAATGGTTTTGATCTGTGCGTCGCTCACGCCCCCTTTTTTTAGGGCTGGAATGATATTCTTAAACAGGTGGGCGGGATGCCAGTTGGCGACAAGGGGATAGGCCTGTTCAGGCAGGTTCAGGGGACGGCCCAGCCAGTTGATGATAAAATCATGGGAAATCATCAGGCGGCTGGCATATCCTTTTTGGATCAGGTCAATCATGACCGGATAGCGGTTTTCATCCATCGGGCAACCCACCAGGCCCTGAAGCCCCATGCGGTCCCAGGCCACGTAAACCCCGTGCTTGAATGTTTTTTCCTGGTATTCCATGTCCAGGTTATCGCTCATGTGTCCGATCTGAATCTGCTTGGCATTTGCGCCGGATGCGATCAGCAGCTCCGCCTGTTCCGGCCCCATGGTCCCATGCTGGGTGTGGGTGATGATCGGAATCCCAATCTCTTTCTGGACCCTGGCTGCGGTGGTGAACATCAATTTTTCATAATCCGTGATCTGATTCATGCTGGATCCGACCTTGATGATCCCGGCCCTGACGCCGCTGCCCAGGATTCCGACAGTTGCCTCCTTCATGAATAGTTCATAGAGTTCTTCCCGGATATCTCCCATGGAAGACCGGAACTTCCAGTAGGTCGGCGCGCCTTCGCCTTCGAAATAATAGCCTGATGCGCAGATGATATTGACCCCGGATTTTTCCGAGACTTCCTTTAAAACATCCACATTCCGGCCGCCGTCGTTTGGCGTGGCATCCACGTAGGTCTTCAATCCATAATTTTCCTTCAGGTCTTTCAGGACAGCCGCAGCATTGCTCACGATCGTCCGGCGATCAAAGGGGGCCACAGACTGGTCTCCTTCCCAGCCCGGATATCCATAAAGAACATGCTCGTGCATCAGTGTCACCCCCAGATCTTCCGGAGCAACGGGGCCAAGAACCGTATTGACTTTTTTCGCGGTCATTTTTCACCCTCCCATGAAATGGTTTTTATCTCTTTTTCTCGAATTGCTTTTCTTTTTCTTCCTCTTGAAGCTGGCGCCAGAGTATTTTCCCGGCGCCGCTTTTGGGAAGCGCTTGTGCAAATTCCACGATTCGGGGGTATTTGTACGCGGACATCTGTTTCTTTGACCAGTCGATGATCTCTTCGGCTGAAATTTTTCCTTTAAATTCCGGTTTGAGCACGATATATGCCTTGACGTTTTCCACTCTTTCCGGATCGGAGACGCCGATGATGCAGGCTTCCAATACCGCGGGATGTCGATACAGCAAGGCTTCCACTTCTGATGGCCACACCTTGAAACCGGCGGCATTGATCATTCGCTTCAGCCGATCCACGACGAAGAAATAGCCTTCATCATCGGCATAGGCAATGTCCCCGGTTCGAAAAAACCGCTGGCCATCCAGTTCCAGAAAAGCCTGATCTGTTTCGTGCGGCTTATTCCAGTATCCATTGAAAACCTGCGGGCCTCTTGAAACGATTTCTCCGGTCTGGCCGGAAGGAACTTCTTTTAATGTGGAAACATCGACAATCCGGGAATCCACGCCAAAGACCGGAACACCGATCGCACCCAGCTTGGGCCGGTCCGGCGGATTCCAGTGGGTCTGGGAAATGGTTTCGGTTAGCCCATACCCTTCGGCAAAGGTCAGTCCTGTCAGCTTCAGCAGCTTTTCACCCACTGCCGGCGGCAGGGGCGCGCCGCCGCCGCCCACAAAAGAAAGCGAGGTCAGATTCCGCTGATGAATATCCGGCGCAGCCAGAAGATCAATCAGCATGGTGGTGATGTTGGGCCAGATCGTCACCCCGTATTTTTCGATGGACTGCAAGGCGGCTTCCCGATCCCATCGGGTCAGAATGATGAAGGCAGCTCCCGCCGCAACAGTTGCCAGGAAACTGTGAATCAGGCCCGTGACATGAAAAAAGGGCAGGGCAGCCAGATTCACCGAGGCTGGATTAACACCGATCCAGAAAACAGAACCGATGGCATTGGCCATGACGGTCTCATGCGTGTGCATGCAGCCCTTGGGCACCCCGGTTGAACCCGCGGTATAGGGTAAAAGACAAAGATCGTTCGGATTGATGGCAATATCGGACGGTTCTGGAGCCGTATTGATAAAATCCGCCCATGACTGTACGCCTTCAACGCTTTTTGCCGCCTGGGTGATAAAGGCGGGAACCGGCAAGGAAGGTCGGTCCGGCAGGTAGTCGTGGTAAGAACCCACCACCACCTGATTTTTACCGGTTTCGCGCAGAGGGACCGCAATGGCGGGGTAAAGGTCGGTTGTCGTAATGACGGTCCGGGCGCCGCTGTCTTTTAACAACCTTATGAATTCAGTACCCTTTAACATGGGATTCAGCGGAACAACGACCGCGCCGGCTCGCAGGATGCCAAAAAAACTGATTGCAAAATGCGGGCTGTTTTGCAGATACAGCGCCACGCGGTTCCCCGGCCTGATACCGATTCCATCAAGCGCGCCCGCAAGTTGCAGCGACTGCTTCCAGAATTCAAGGTATGAAATTTTCGTGCCGTAGTAAATAATGGCAGTCCGGTCCGGATATCGCATGGCGGATGTTTCCAGGAGATCATGGAGCGGGACTCGAGGGACTGGCAGGGACCTGGGCAGTCGTTTCGGCCAAAAAGGATAATGGACTTGGTTCATGTTACCTCCTTGAATCGAAAAAGTAGGTTGTGATGATGGAATGATTAATTATCTCGAAGTGCCTGCTTCAAAGGGTTACAGGCCCAAGAGCTGTCTGGCGGCTTTCTCCAGAATGGTCACTGCGAAAATCAGGGACTGGAACCGCGGGTCCCGGGTCTGTCCATGGAAGAAGCGGTAATAGATTTGTTGGGCGATGACAGCCAGGCGGAACAATCCGAATCCATAATAAAATTCAAAATGATCCACGGATCTGCCGGATACTTTACTGTAATATGCCACCATCTGCTTTCGGGTCAGCGCTCCTTCCAGATGGGTGGGAAGGGTTTTCATGGCCTGCATCTCCGGGGGATCGCCTTGCTCCACCCAGTATCCCAGCGAACTGCCCAGATCCATGAGCGGATCGCCGATGGTAGCCATTTCCCAGTCCAGGACACCGATGATGTTCAGGGGATCTTTGCTGTCCAGAACAATGTTGTCGAATTTAAAGTCATTGTGAATGATGCAGGGGTGAGGGGAGTCCATGGGCTGATTCGCGTCAAGCCAGGCCATCACGGATTCGAAATCCGGGGCATCCGGGGTCCTGGCGGCCCGGTAGCGGCTGCTCCACCCTTCCACCTGACGCCGGACATATCCTTCGGGTTTGCCGAAGCCCTCGATCCCGATTTTCCGATAATCCAGCGCATGCAGCGCATAATGGGTTTCAACCACTTTTTGAAACAGGCGTTCCACCCGGGCAGGCGACAGGACCATGCCATCAGGCAGATTCCGGCGCAAAATAATCCCCTGAATGCGTTCCATGATATAGAAGGGACATCCCATGACATCCGTGTCTTCGCAGTATGCAAGCGGGTCCGGACAATAGGGGTAAAAGGGTTTCAGCGCTTTGAGAATCCGGTATTCCCGCCCCATGTCATGGGCGGTTTTAACTTTGGCGCCAAAGGGGGGCCTTCGCAGCACCATTTCCTTGTTTTCAAATGTTATCAGATACGTCAGATTCGAATGGCCGCCGGGAAATTGCCGAACAGCCATTTTTCCGGCAAGATGCGGGATCATGTCCCGAAGAAAGGCCTCAATCTTTGCGGTATCCAGTTCTTCGCCGCTTCGAACTTCCGATGCCTGATCCATCAATTCCATAACCTCTCCTTTAATCAAACGGGCATTGATCGGCTTTCATAAAAAATGCCTCGATAAATTCCATCAGATATGTTGCGTACTGATCGACCGAAATTTTTTTTCCCGCGTATTTTCCCCGTTTCAGATACCAGTCCTGAAGCATGGCCTTGATCATGCTTGCACCGAGCAGGGGATCGTGTGAGTTGAACACGTTTTGCTCCTGCCCCTGGATCAGGATATCGCAAATCATTTTTTCCGTTGCCAGTTCGCTTTCTATGGCCTTTTGTTTTTCGATCGGAGAAAGGTTTTTGGTCTCCATGAACGAGAAATAGAACCAGGGCTGCATGGCTTCGCTCAGGTACAGGTGGGTAAAGATGGCGGCCTTCAGTTTGCCGGGCGGGGTGGATTCGGATACGATCCGTTCTTCAAGAATTTTCCCGGTAATGGCGCGCCGCTGGTGCTGGAGCATTTCAAGCAGTTCATCCTTGCTGGAAAAATAATTGTAGAGTGCGCCCATGCTCAGCCCGCATTCCCGGCTGAGATCCCGCATGCTCATGGACTTGAAGCCTTTTTTGTTGCTGATCTTAAGAACCGCGCCAAAAATACTGTCCAGGTTTTTGACCGCCGTCTTTTCTTTTTTGATGCGTATGGTGTCACGGCCAATGGATTTCTGGGCGGCAAAGGATTCCTGGTATATCTCCATCTTGGAGATGTTGGCTTCCTGACAAAATTCGGCGTAAGTCATTGTACTATCCATATTAATCGGTTTTTTTCCCGGCGTATTTCTTCAGAATCTGGCGGGCCACGGAAAGTTTATGCACCTCGTCCGCACCGTCATAAATGCGGCTGGCCCGCTCATGGCGGTACAAAAAAGCGATGATCGTATCATCCGTCATGCCGAGGCCGCCGTGCACCTGAAGGGCCCGGTCGATCACCTTCATCATGGTGTTGGCCACCACGTATTTGATCATGGAGATCTCGGTGCGGGCCGCTTTGGCGCCTACCTTATCGATTCTATCCGCGGCGTAAAGCACCATCAGGCGTGCGGCCTGAATATCGGCGGCGCATTCGGCAATCCAGGCCTGAACGATCTCTTTTTGGGACAGGGTCTTGCCGGGTGCGATGGGCCGGGTAAGGGCACGCGCGCACATCAGATCAAAACAGCGGTTGCAGATGCCGATCCAGCGCATGCAGTGGTGAATCCTGCCTGGCCCCAGGCGTTCCTGGGCAATGGCAAAGGCGCTGCCCTCGGGACCCAGCAGGTTGGATTGGGGCACGCGGCAATTCTGATACAGGATCTCGCCATGCCCGAAATAATCCTCGCCGGCCTCGCCCATCACCGGAATGTTTCGCACCTGGTTGAACCCCGGCGTGTCGGTGGGAACGATGATCATGCTTGCCCGCTGGTAAGGGTGGGCTTCCGGGTTGGTCACGGCCATGACGATGGCAAAACGGGCGCCATCGGAAGAGGAGGTGTACCATTTCTGGCCGTTGATGACATAGTCGCTGCCATCTTTAACGGCAGTGGTGTCCATCATGACCGGATTGGAGCCTGGCATTTCCACTTCGGTCATGGAAAAACAGCTTCGGATTTTGCCGGCTACCAGGGGGGGCAGCCACTTTTCTTTTTGTTCCGGAGTTCCGAACATGTGCAGAATCTCGATATTGCCGGCATCCGGAGCCTGGCATCCAAAAACATAATGACCCAGGACCGAGCGGCCCAGGCATTCCGAAACCAGGGCGTGCTCTTTCAGGTTGAGTCCCATGCCGCCGTATTCCACTGGGTGGTTCGGGGCCCACAACTCCATCTGCCTGACCATCTGGCGCTTTTTTTCAAGTTCCGGCAGGATCGCCTTGAAGCCCCGGGTCAACATCGCCGGTTCCAGGGGAATCACTTCTTTTTGCACAAATTCATCAATCATCTGTGTAATGGTCTGCATCTTTTCCGATACGCTAAAATCCATAACCGCCTCCTGTTTTTATCTCATGCTGAGTGCTGGTCGATTCAAATGCTTTTGTGACGGATTAATTCCCTCTAAACATACATAAGCAATTGAACTGAATTAATGATCAATCACCTGTTTCTGAAGACAGTATCCCATCGCATGTCACCTGTCAATAAAATACGATCGTTCGCTTTTTATAATAACCTGATAGTCAGTCTTCATCTGAAGGCAATTCCTGTCATCATGAATCGAGGCTTACGGAACTTCATCACAGGAAAACACGGGAGCTTTTGAAAACTTCGAAAGTGCGAGATTTGAAACAGAACCGGATCATCATATGATGACACCGACGGTGGCGGACTTATCAAAAAGGGGTGTCCGTTTGTCGGCAACCCCTTCGAGGCTTAAGGACGGTCCGGCAAATTCCGGCTGCTGCCATTTACCGTAGCTGTTGGGAGCCTAAAGGTCTGCCGTGATTGCGTCAACCCGTGTGGCTCCGTCGCGGTGGTAGCTGTGGAAGGGGCAGCGGGAACACGATGGCAGATAACATGGCGTGTGATTACGTCACACAACTGGCTCAGAGCTTATTCACAATGAAAAGCTGTCTAAAGCACCGGGCCACCGCAGATTTTTAAAAAGACAATGACTTTTAACAGGCTATTGAAAAATGAAACAAATAATTATTTTGAGGGAGAAATCATTTTATCAAAGAGCTTCTCAACTTCTTTGATCAGTTTGGGGTTCATCTCTATGCCCAGTTTGTCAATTCTCTCCTTTTGCATACCTGCTTCGTGTAAATGAGGTATCGTGATTTGCCAATGAATAAAAAAGCTAAAAATCATCCATACAACAAGAAACGGATCAATATCATCAGAAAATACGCCTTCATTTTTACCTTTTTCAAAAATTAGAAAAAAATTTTCAAGTGATTTACCAGTGTCTATCGCCAAACTGGCAGGAATATTTTTCCCTCCATTAAAAAATTCTCTTAATACAATAGCATGAAGCTGTTGCATCTTGGAGACTTCTGCAAGCCCTCTGATGTATCGTCTAATCGAATTTTTTAAAGTCTCGTCATCTTTTATCTCGAAACTTAGATATCCCGCAACCTGATCCATTAATTTTTTGATAACCGCTTCATAAAGCGTATCTTTATCTCCAACATAATAATACATGCTACGCTTACTGATCTTTGCGCGATCCGCTATCTCATCAGTCAGGGCACCATGATACCCTTTTTCCGCAAAGACTTCTGTGGCGATATTGATTATATGTTGAGTTTTTTCCATTCGTTTTTTCTTCATTACTTCTCTTGCCATTAATTTTTCCTCTTTACCATTTTGATATTATAAACTTTTATTAATTTTAAATAATTAAATTTGTATCGCCATATATTTATTGTCTTTTTATGCATTATAACGAATCAGGCAAGACCGGCAAGGAATTTGTTTTGGCTTCAGCGACAAAGGTATAAATTGATCAGCATAACGACGATTTTTGTCGTAATCGGACGCCATGTTATCTGCCATCGTGTTCTCGATTCCAGAGGGCTTGCATCTGAGAATTTCTATCTCCATGAAGCACAAAATCGACATTTTTGCGTACGATTTTTCCGAATTATGAGCTCTCCCCTGAATGGTCTGATTCATAAGGTGAAACGGTAGAGAGCCAGGCTGTTTTGATTATTCTCAGTTATTTTGAAAATGAAAAATCGAAGATGCAGCTTATAATTTGTCAAGTTTTTAAAGTCAATATCCCCAGCGGATGTCTGGCTACTGCCCCGACAAAGAAAAAAATATGCGTTTGAGAATTCGCAAAGGGTGGTCAGATTTCTTCATCCCAGTTTATTTGATGGTAATTCAGAATTAATCGGACAAATTGGCTCCTTTTCTCACCGGCCTTGACAGAGAATCCTTTTTCATTCATTTCCACCGCTTTAATGTGAACAATGGGGCCCTATATCATTCCAACGCATCTTAGCGTTTTCGATGCTTTCATCCAGTCCACTCCGGAACAGTCGGACTTAATGTCTGTTTCCACCAAAGCCATCCTCCTTTTTATGCAGTGGCTAAGCATAAAATACTCCTTGTCATTTAGCTCATAGTCAAGAATTAATTGAGACGGATAGCAGTAATAGCGTTTTTCGCCTCCTGCACCTCGCAGGGCGGTGCGGTGACCCGCTTACCCTCCAGAATTCGCGGGTGATATTCGCTTCGTTCAGTGTATTGCCCTCTATGGCCAGCGAGCCGTAAATGATCCGAATCCGAGTATGTTGGCTTTTCTGATGTCCGCCCACTGTATGATCAGGCCGGTGGCGATGTGGCCTTGGATCGCAAAGTTCAGTTTGTTCCGGAACTTGGTGTAAAAGGTCTTGATGGCCCGCAACGAATTAACTCGATAACCGACAGAGATGATGGGTCGAGATTGTAAAGTCGTCATTACGATTCACCACACAGCCTCTCACGACTTGAATTATCCAGAATTTCCGGATCGTTGCTTCATGCTTCATGCTGACACCAACAGAAAATTTCGCCCTGCAGGGTGTGCTGGAGTTTCATCCGGCGCGATAACGAAAAAAACACTTGACAAAGGATGCAATGTACATTTATAGTTTGCACTAAATAGTACCACAATAAAGAGATACATTATAGTATCATAAATAAGTCGGATAATAAAGTAACATAATAAAGAAAAACAAAAATGAGAAATAGGATAATTGTTTTCCTAAGACTCGAAATCTAGCTTCCACTTAAAAACTGACATCTCAGATTCGTACAATATGTCCCCCGAGACAAAAAGGCCTTTTGCATGCAACGTTAACTGGAGGAAAAAGAATGGGGAAAACAGAGATCAAAACAACCACATGTTACGGATGTGCCCATACAGCCTGTTTTGTAAAAGCGCATCTCGAAGATGGAAAGCTGGTGAAGGTCACGCCGGACCGGGAAAAAATCTGCGTGGACGTCTGTACCAGAGGTTTTCTGGCCGAAGATGGCAAGGCAAGCATTGAATACCATTATGGGGATAAGCGAATTAACTACCCGCTAAAACGCGCCGGGAAACGTGGGGAGAACAAATGGGAGCGTATCTCTTGGGACCAGGCATTGGATGAAATTGCAGCCAAGCTTGGGGATCTGAAGAAGCAATACGGCCCTCACACGGTCTGTCTTGCCACGGGGACGGCTCACCATTCCGACAACAACTGGGTGCCCTGGCGATGGATGGTCGGCTTCAGGACCATGAACAAAATCGGAAATGAACAGATCTGCTACGGGGTACAGTTCATAACATCGGAGCAAACCTTCGGCTGGCCCAACAGCCCTTTCCCTTCTCCGGAAAATGTGCCCAAGTCAATGATTCTTGTCGGGAACACTCATGAAACCGTTCCGAATATATTCTCTCTCTTCAAGATGGCGGCACTGATGGGGGTCAAGTTGATCGCGGTCGACCCTCGGGCGACGGCATCGACGAACCTGTCATCAATCTGGCTTCAGATACGACCCGGCACCGACATAGCCCTGTGGTTCTCCTGGCTGCGGCTCATCATTCAGAACGAGTGGTTCGACAAGGAATTCGTCTGCGACTGGACGAATGCACCTTTTCTCGTTCGTACCGACACGGGGAAGATACTGAGGGCCGAAGAACTCGTCGATAATGTCCCCAAAGATGCTTTCGTGGTATGGAACACGAAAACAAAGGCCTCGGCCGTCTGGGACGCCGAAGAGCGAAAATACCTCGATGAAGGTGTCGAAAAAGCTTTGACGGGAACCTATTCCGTCAAGCTAAAAAGTGGCGAGTCCATAGAATGCAAGACTGCGTGGACCCTCCTTACGGAACGCGCCGAAGAATGGACTCCGGAAAAAGCCGCCGAGGTCACGGGCATACCGGCATCCAAGATTGTCGATGCCTGCGAAACCTACGCGAAAAACCAGCCCAGTCTATTCCTGGTGTCGGGGCACTGTTACGACGCCTTCGCCCCCGGCTCCTCGAGCGTTTTCCGCCTGCAGAATATTATCAAATCCATCATGGGCAATATGGATCGGACCGAAATGCTGACCGGCTGCTATGACAACAAGAAGCTGGTCAGTATCTACGAGATGGAGCTGAAACCGGATGAAGCTTTCAGTGAAGAAGAGAAAAAGCATCAGCCGGGCTGGGACCGTTTTCGCGCTCTGACTTTCAAGGGTTATGACCTGAAAGCCAAGTACGAGAAGAAGCAATGGGGCGTCGCGTCCAATGCCATGTACTCCAACCAGGGGCATCCTCATATCATGTGGCAGGACATGATCGACGAGAAGCCCGACCGTACCCGCGCCATGATCATCAATGGAAGCAATCCGATGATCAAATACGGCAATACCAAGCGCGTCTATGAGGCGATGAAGAAGCTGGATCTCATCGTTTCGCTCGAATTCACCATGACTTCCAGCGCGGTGATGGGCGACTATGTCCTGCCCATGTCCGACTGGTTTGAGCGTCCGGAAATCGGTCCTTCCACGCCGTGCGACATTTTCAATTTCATTCATGTCTCCGATGCGGTGATGCCTCCCGAATTCGAGCGGCGCTCCGATTATGATGTTTTCAAGGGACTGGCCGAGAGGCTCGGCTTCGGCCAGGATTGGCCTTGGAAGGACCTCACGGAGTGCTACAACTGGCGAGCTCAGGGATTGCTCAAGGACTACGGGTGCAAGGATATCGCAGAATTTGCCGAGAAAGTCGGCTTCGATTATCCGCCGCCCATTACCGAGCAGTACAAGCTCTGGAACGGTTTTGCCACCCCCACGGCCAAGGCCGAAATCTGGTCGGTGATACTCGAGGAACTGGAGTATGATCCTATCCCCTACTTTGTCGAGCCGGCAATGAGCCCACGTAATGTTCCCGAGCTTTACGAAGAGTATCCTTTAACGCTGATCGGTATCGACCGTCATTTGCCGAATTACCATTCCCAGTTTTACGAAGTTCCCTCCCTGAGGAGAATGATGCCGGAGCCGTTGGTGGATATCCATTTCGACACGGCGAGGATGGCGAGTCCGCCCATCAATAACGGGGATTGGGTGTGGATTGAAACCCGAAAAGGTCGGATCAAGCAGCGGGCCCGCCTGACATTCGGAATCGACGAGAAGTGTGTAAAGACGACGCATCATTTCTGGTATCCTGAAATGCCGGGAGAGGAGCCCTATCTGCATGGGATTTGGGTTTCGAACACCAACGTACTGACGGAAGACGATCCTGAAATGTGCGATCCCGTTTTCGGGTCATGGCCGCACACGGCCCTTCCTTGTAGAATTTACAAGGTGGTGGATGGCACCAACCTCGAGGGCGATAAATCACGTCAAGTTTAAACGAGAAAGCCGGACGGCACCCTGTCCGTGCAGTCCGGCGTTTCTCTCCAACGAAAAGGGAGTGTATAGTAATGACATGTTCAAGTGTTTCCAATCAAAAATTGAAAGATAAGGTCGCGATTATAACGGGTTCGTCCCGCGGAATGGGAAGAGCGGCGGCTCTTCTGTTTGCTCAACATGGTGCCAAAGTCGTAGTCAACTACCATGGCAATAAAGAGGCTGCTGACCAGGTTGTGCGGAAAATAGAAGAAGGGGGAGGCAGCGCCATCGCCATCCAGGCCGATATCGGCAAGATGTCCGATCTGCCCAAACTCATAGACGGATGCATCGAGAGATTCGGCAAGCTCGACATCCTCTACCACAACGCCGCCATTCACTACGTATGCCCCGAACTGGCAGATGTGACGGAAGAAGTTTGGGACATGACCTACAACAGCATCATCAAGGGGCCGTTCTTCCTTACCAAACTGGCTATACCCCATCTGCAGAAGAGCGGAAACGGCTGTATCATTTTCACTTCGACCAGCTCCGCAGGGACAGCAACGCCGGCCGATCCCCACTACATGACCGCAAAGAATGCCGTGAACGCATTGTACCGGATCCTGGGCGGATGGCTTGCTCCTGAAATCCGCGTGAATTGCGTGGTTCCCGGTTTTGTCAAGACGGACATGTTCCGCCATCATCCGCCGGAAATGTGGAACGCCCTGGGCTCGATGGTTCCCATGAGCCGAATGTGCACGCCGCTCGATATCGCCAATGCCGCATTGTTCCTGGCTTCCGATGATGCTTGTAATATCACCGCCCAAGATATCGTGGTCGACGGCGGAAGATCGAGCGCGATTCCCAGGAAAAATTTGCTTCCGGTTCTCCAGGCCATGAAACCTGGTGTCAGCACGTATGATAAGCAGGCCTACGGCGAAGAAAACATCAAGCAAATGGACGTGGGGCTCAAATAAGGTTCGTAGGCTGAAATCGTAACGCTAACAATGCTATATAGCAGGAGGAAAAAGAAATGACATTAGGCATGATTGCCACAGATGCTGAGCAAAGAATCGATTTTGACGCAATGCGAAGCTACAAGCTCAAAAGGATTCAAGCCCAACTTGCCGAAAAAGACCTTGGAGCCATACTATGTTTTGATCCCGATAACGTAAGATACGCCACCTCCACCGCCATCGGCGAATGGAGCAGGGATAAATATGTCCGGTGGTGCGTTGTACCGCGCGAAGGCGAGCCGTACCTCTTTGAACTCGGATCAGCTCAAGAGGTCAAGAAGGAGCTCTGCCCGTGGATTCCTGGTGAGCACATCTTGCCTGGCGGCGGATGGCTCCGAGGGGCCAATACGAAGGGAGCGACAAACATGGCAGTCACGGGAACCGTCGCTCGCATAAAGGCTGTCCTTGACGCAAGTAAAGTTGCCGATACGGCCATCGGTATCGATACTGCGGATCTTTATATCCTGGAAGGCTTGAAGAGCGCGGGGCTGAAGATTGTGAACGGCTGGGACGTCATGTGGGACGCGCGCGTCATCAAGTGCCCGCAGGAACTGGCTATCATAGAAACCGCAGCCTCACTGGCGGATGGATGCTTTGAGCATATTGCGGATAAAATCCGGCCGGGGGTAAAGGAATCGGAAATTGTCGCAGAGGTCTACGGATGGCTTTTTAAACAAGGGTGCGATCGCGTCACCGGTGTCAACTGCGTCTCCGGTCCCCGGAGCAACCCCCTTCCGCATGATTTCTCGGACCGCATGATCAGGCCGGGCGAGCTGGTCTTTATCGATATCATGGCGCATTATCTCGGCTACGGAACGTGCTATTACCGCACGTTTGCGGCTACCAGAGCCACGCTGAAACAAAAGGACCTCTATAAGAAGGCCTATGAATGGCTGCAGGCTTCCATTGAAGTCGTACGCCCAGGAATCACCACGGCTGATATCGCCAACCAGTGGCCTACAGCCCAGGAATTGGGTTTCCCGAATGAGCTTGCGGCGGCCGGCTTGTGCGTTGGGCACGGGATTGGGCTCAGCATACACGAAAAGCCCTTTATCACGAGGCTCTTTAGCGCGGAACCGATGCCGATCGAGGCCGGGATGCACTTTGCCCTGGAAACTTTTTGCGCTGAAGGCAGTGACGGAGCCAGGATCGAGCAGCAAATCATCGTCACGGAAACGGGCCATAAAGTCATTACCCAGTGGCCATGTGATGAATTGATGGTCTGCTCGGTCCGATAGATCACAATATCAGAAGACAAAAGAAAAGGGTCAGAAGACAGAATAAAAGCAGCGCTCTTTTACTGAATTCTGACTCCTGACTTCAGTCTTCTTAAAAGGAGACGGGAATTATGCCTGAACTAACGAAAGATCAGAAAGTGGCGCTATACCGGGGGCTCGTTCGGGCCCGCAAATACGATGAGCTCAATGTTCGCATGGCTTCGGAAGGGAAACTCCTCACCTTTTATCACAGCGCACAAGGCCATGAGGCTATCGGTGTCGGAGCTTGCTCGGTTCTGAATAAAGAGGACTACGTGTACATGCACATCCGCGGCCATGGGGTGCCTTACGCCATCGGTAAAGGGATCGATCCCAAGGCCTGCGTCGCTGAGCATCTCGGTAAGGCTACCGGATGGGGGGGGGGGATTACGGGTGTCCACATGGTGGACAAAGAAAATGGAGTTCTCGGCGTAGGCGGAACCATCGGTTCGTGTTTCGTCTTATCGGCGGGATATGCCCTGGCTGCCAAGAAACGAGGCAAGGGGCAGGTTTGTGTCTGCTTCACCGGTGATGGCGGCATGCAGAGAGGCCAGGCTCACGAGGCCATGAATATGGCGGCCTGTTGGAAGCTTCCGGTTGTTTGGGTGGTAGAAAACAACCTCATGGCCTGGTTCACCCCATTTTGCGATACGAGTGCCGTTAAAGATATAGCCCAGGTAGCCAAAGCCTACGACATGCCGGGAATCATTGTAGACGGCATGGATGTTTTCGCAGTGCGTGAAGCCGTGGAGAAGGCCGTCGAGCGAGCCCGGAAGGGTAAAGGGCCTTCCCTCATTGAATGCAAGACATATCGGTTTAGAAGCCATTCCGAAGGCAGACCGGATGCTTGCCATAATAAACCGAGGCCTCAAGAAGATATCGAGAAGTGGAAAGAGAGGGATCCTGTCAAATTATGCAGTGCCAGGCTGCTGGAAGAAGGAATTCTGACGGATGAACTCATGGACAGGATTGAGCGGGAAAGTGCGGCGGAAACTGAAGAGGCGGAAAGATTCGCCATTGAAAGCCCCTATCCCGACCCATCCAGACTGTCAGAAATCGTCTATGCACCTTAAGCAAGAGGAACTCCATCATGAAAATACTGAATTATTGGCAGGCAATCAATGAGGCTTTTGCCGAAGAAATGGATAGAGATGATACCGTTTTCATCATCGGTGAAAATGTTCAGGAAAGCCCTTTTATGATCACCAATGGCCTGGTGAATCGGTTTGGACCCGAACGCATCATGGACGCACCGCTCAGCGAACTGGCCAATGCCGGAGCAACGGTCGGGGCAGCCTGTGCAGGGTATCGTCCCATATGCGACTTGACCTTTGCCGATTTCATATACTGTGCGGCTGATGAAGTGTTGTTCAAGGCCGCGCAGCAGTACTTCGCCCATAACGGTCAGGTCAACGCACCTTGCGTGTTTGTTGGCGTCGCCGGAGGCGGATTCGGCACCGGTCCCGAGCACTCCCATGTGCCCTCCGCCATGATCCTCAACAACCCGGGCCTCAAGCTCGTTTTGCCAAGTACGCCCTATGACGCTAAAGGGTTGATGAAGGCGGCCATCCGTGACAACAATCCGGTATGCTACTTCTTCCACAAGAAGTTGATGGGCCTGACCGGGGAGATACCCGAAGAGGAGTATATCATTCCCCTGGGGCAGGCAGACATCAAGCGCCAGGGCACCGATGTCACCGTCGTTGCCACCTTGTACATGGTTCATCACGCCCTCGCCGCCGCAGAAAAACTGAAAGATGAAATCAGTGTCGAAGTCATCGACCCCCGGTCCCTGGAACCTCTCGATATGAACACGATCATCGAGTCGATCAAGAAGACGAACCGCGTGGTAATCGTTGATGAAGATACTGAGAGATGCGGTGTGGCGGCAGAGATGGGACAGCAAATCATGGAGAGAGCCTTCGACTATCTCGATGCTCCCGTAATGCGGGTGTGCGCCAAGAATATGCCTATTGCCGGAGCTGCCATGGAAAAATACACCATTCCCAATGTTGACCAGGTTATATCCGCCATAAGGTCAGTGAGTTATTAAAAATATATGTCCCAGGTACATAGGTAAGGAGGGAGCATTGATCAAGAATATATTCATACCGAAACTGGGTATGACAATGGAGAAAGGAAGAATTGCCCAATGGAAGGCCAACGACGGTGACCGGGTGCAGGCTGAGCAGCTTGTCCTGATCCTTGAAACGGAAAAGGTCGCCCATGAAATTACGGCACCGATTTCTGGGCTGCTGGTTGTCCTGGGAAATGCAGGCGATGAGTATCCCTGTGGGACTGTCGTTGGTGTTGTCGCGGAAACAGCGCAGGAATACGAAGCAGTGAAGAAAAATCCGGCCGCGTTTGCCGCGTCGGCGGAACATGGTCTTTCAGCGGACGAAGCTGAGGCTCTGGAGCAGAAAGATTCTTCCGGCTCGAACTCAACCCGGACAACGTCCCCCATGGGGGAGAGGGTCAAGGCCTCACCTCTCGCTAGGAAGCTTGCCAAAAAGCATGAGCTTGACGTTTCCGTTCTAACAGGGTCAGGGCCCGAAGGGAGGATCGTCAAGCGGGATATCGAGCAGGCCGTGGAAGTTCAAAAACAGAAGGAGGCGGCCAGGGAATCTGCTCCCGTTTCCAAAGGAGTTACTGTGCCGGTTTCGGCGGCGGTTTCCTCCGGGAAGCAGGTCAGGTCTGTTATACCCCTCACAGGCATGCGCAAGAGGATCGCCGACAACCTTCATCAGAGCACCTCGATCACCGCCCGCGTTTCGGCAATGGTTGAATTCGAAATGACGGAACTCGTCAAGCTTCGCGACCATTATGTCGGCAAAGCCCCTGTCCTGGGCTTCAAGGTTACTTACACGGATCTGTTCATCTATATGGCGGCAAAGGTCCTGAAGGCCGTTCCGATCGTCAACTCGAGCATCGTCGGTGATGAAATCAAGTTATGGGAAGACATCAATATCGGTTTCGCCGTTTCGGTGCTGAAGAGTGAGGACGAAAGCGGCCTTCTGGTACCGGTTATCCGCAATGCCGATAAGTTGACACTTGGGCAAATCAGCAAGTCCAGAAAGGGGCTGGTGGATAAAGCCAGGGCAGGAACGATATCCATGGACGAATTGACGGGAGGTACCTTCACGATAACCAATACCGGCACGTTCACTTCTCTCTGGCACATTCAAACTCCCATCATTAACCAACCTGAAGCCGCAATTCTCGGTACGTCCTCCATCGTCGACCGACCGGTAGTTATAAACGGAGAAATAGTTATCAGGCCGATCATGCCCATGTCGTTTGCCTTTGACCATCGCGTCATGGATGGGGCGCCCCCCGCTCAATTTATGGGGTTGATGCAGCAGATGATCGAGGATCCGTGGATGATCATGATTTAGCCGGACCTGAGAGCGTAAGGGCAGGGCATATAAACAATCCAAAGCAAAGGGAGAATACCATGTCAGATGAATTGAAGATAGAAGGTTATGTGGACGAAGACGGCGTAAAGTGGATGAAGTCACGGTGCTTCTTTTGCCATGTGCACTGCGGCATGTTGATTGGAACAAAGGATGGCAAGATCGTCAGAATGAAGACCGATGAATTGGATCCGTTGCAGGGAATGTGCGAGCGGATCGGTCCCAATGGTGAACGGGCTATAAAGAATCACTACCATCCCAAGCGCATAAATCATGCATTGAAGCGGGTGGGAGATCGCGGCGAGAACAAGTGGGAGAAGATCCCCTACGAGCAGGCGCTGGATGAAATTGCGGCAAAACTCACCGGGCTGAAGGAGAAATATGGCCCGGAAACTCTCGCCGTAACGGAAGGAACGTATCGTTCAGATCACCTGTGGGCACGCAGCCGCTTTACCAATCTCTGGGGCAACCCAGGTAACCTTGCCGATCCGGGAAGCATCTGCTGGTGCTGGCTGTATACCATCAATCTGGCGATGGTCGGATTCCTTTCGGAAACCGCCCTCAACGCCACAATCGGCCTGGCAAAGACGATTGTCCTCTGGGGCGTGCGGATCAACGAGCGTCACAGTCCGCAATCCTGGGCTACGAAACAGCTCAGGGCGGCCTGCACCAATGAGGAACAGAAGCCGAACGTCATCGTCATCGATCCGTATATGGTCGATGCGGTACGGGACGCCGAGACCTACCTGCCCATTCGCCCCGGCACCGATACGGCGATGATGCTTGCCTGGTTGAACGTGATCTTTAACGAGAAGCTCTATGATGTAGATTTCGTTACCAACTGGTCCAACGGGCCATTCTTGGTCCGCATGGATACCCGGAAGCTGTTGCGGGAGTCCGATCTGCGAAAAGGCGGCGAAAGAAAGAATTTCGTGGGCTGGGATAACAAGACCGAGAAGCCGGTTATATGGGTTTCCAGTCAGAACCGCTATGAGGAAGAAGGTGTCGAAAATGCGATCGAAGGTGCTTTCGAAGTAACGCTTGCCGACGGCAAGAAAGTTGCCTGCGCCCCGGCCTTCGTTCTGCTCAAGGAACGCTGTAACGAGTATCCCCCCGAGAAAGTTGCCCAGATCACCGGGGTTCCAGCCCACAAAATAGAGCATGCCGCCAGGGTCTACGCCACGGAGAAGCCGAGCTGCATGGGCTGGGGGGTTGGTGCAATCGATCAGGCTGGATGGAATGCGACCAGCGGGGCTGTATGCAAAGTTATCCTGCGCTCCATCACTGGCAACCTGGACATCCCGGGCGGAGACTATCTCCCTGAGCCGGGTCCCGTTATCAACGGACAGTTTCCGGTCCGAGATGGTGAATTGGAGCTGTCGGAAAGGGTGACTCCGGAAACGCGTGCCAAACTGCTGGGGAACGACAGATTCCGCATGATGAGCTGGCAAGGATTTGAGCACTCCGACGAACCCTTCCGGGAGATGTGGGGGGTTGCACGACCTCAGCTCCATCAGATGTTGAGCAGCGCGCCGCTTCTGTGGCGTGCTATACTGAATAATGATCCATATCCCATTCGTGCTGCCATTTCCTGGTCGTCCAATCCCATGCTTTGGGCTCCGAACACGAAGATGGTCTACAAGGCACTGAAAGCCCTTGATCTCTTTGTCGTTCTTGAGTACTGGATGACACCCACTGCTGCCCTGGCCGATTATGTGCTTCCCGCAACCGATTGGATGGAACGGCCAATGTTCAGTAACGTTGAGGATTCCCTGGATATGTTTATGGGTGGGCCTCGCGCTTCCGAGCCAGTCGCCGATCGACGCATGGACTACGACTTCTTCCGCGGCCTCGGGCTGCGTCTGGGGCAGAAAGAATTTTGGCCGTGGGAGACCTATGAAGAGGTGATTGCCCACCGCCTTGAGAGGATAGGCGTGACGTACAAAGAATTCTGCGAAACGGGTTTTCTCTTTCCCGATATGACTTCCGATGATCAGTTCGAAAAACATAAGACGATCCGAAAAAAAGACGGGCAGGTTCGCGGGTTTGCGACCCCTTCCCGTCGCTGTGAGATTTATCCGAGTATTATTGAAGACTTGGAATACGACCCTCTGCCGTTGTTCAGGGAGCCTGCCGAATCTCCCATCAGCACTCCTGAGGTGGCCAAGGAATATCCGATCATCCTCACCACGGGCGGCAGATTCGCACCGATGTTTCACTCGGAGCACAGGGTACCGGGGACCGGCACGCGGGAAATGCATCCATGGCCTATTGTCGAGATTCATATGGAAACCGCCCGGGAGTTGGGGATCCGCGATGGCGACTGGTGCTGGATAGAGACTCCGCGAGGACGCATTCGCCAGGTAGCAAGACTCGGGTTTGCCCTGAAGCCCGGAACCATCATCGTCCAGCCGAGCTGGTGGTATCCTGAGCTCCCGGTAGAGGAGCCCTGGCTGTGCGGGGCTTTTATTTCCAATGCCAATGTGCTCACTGATGACAATCCTGACCTCCTGGACCCCATCTGCGGCAATTGGGCCAATCGCGGACTGTTGTGCAAGATTTACCGCTGCGAAGAGCCTGAGTGGCTGTCGGACCGGTTGCCCCATGACTTGTTCCTGGAGGGAAAATCCGGATATCCCAAGGCATTCAATGCCTAAATGGGAGGGATGATGCCGGATCAGACAGGAAGTGAGGGCAACGGCAGCGTCAATAACCGCCGGCGAGCAGGAGTAGCGGGTCTATTCACTGCTCGCATAAAGTCCATGCTTTGTGTGGGGTGCGGTGAATGTCTGGCTGTCTGCAAGTATGGAGTTCTTCGGCGAACATCGGACGGGAAAGTAGAAGCCAAAATCGGGCAAAAGTGTCTGGGCTGTCATAAGTGCATTGCTGTATGCCGGACGAAAGCCATTCAAATCCTTCCTGGAATAGGCTTCAGCCGGACGCGCTAATCGGATTGTGAGATCAGGGCGTTGCATGGAGCAATTGAATGGAGAAACGGGATGGTAAACGGAGCGGATCGCCTGATCCAGTTGAAAGAACGAGGCGTTTGCTGCAGCCAGGTGCTTCTTATCGTGGGTTTGGAGGATCAGGGGAAAACCGACAGGGATCTGGTTCGTGCTGTATCGGGTTTGGCTGCTGGGATGTTCAGCGGCGAGATCTGCGGAACCCTGACGGGTGGAGCCTGCCTCCTTGGGCTTTATGCCGGCAGGGGAACTCCGGATGATGCGGAAGACCATCGGCTCCGCATCATGGTTGGAGAACTGGTGGAATGGTTCTCACAGGAATACGGTCGGTTGTTTGGTGGTATCCGATGCGACGATATTCTGGGGGGCGATGCCAACGCATGCAGCAGGTGCGGCTCCATAGTGCTAGGCACGTACGAAAAGATTAGAACATTACTTGTGGAAAACGGTTTTGATCTCGAATCAGCGGAACATAAAAAGGAAGTTCCGTCTATGAAATCCCACCAAACTCTATTGAAACAATTAATTCTATCTTAGAATGAGGAGAACAAAGAATGGCAGCGACAATTGAATCACCTATTTCTGTATTTTTGGCTGATGATCGCATTAAGGCAATCATTGAGAAGCACTGTCCCGGCATGACCAGCGATCCGCGGCTTAAAATGGCCATGGGGATGACTCTCAAACAGATCATGCCTCTTTCGCAAGGACGTATCACTATGAGCAACATTGAAGCGATCTCGGAAGATTTGGCGAAGCTTTAGTCTGAGGCAAGTGATTTTTCCCATTAAAAACGGAATGGGATGATCGGAAGCAAGGGTTGCTGAGATATCTGCCGGTTTTGTTCCGGTCCTGGTTGTGATGATTTTCCGGGCTCGCCAGACGCGATATCGGAAAGAAGAACGGAATGAAACCAGCAGTGCTAAATGTAATTAAAAAGCTTCAAAAACGCATGGTTCTTCCTCAACCTTGAAGACTGATGCGGAGGAAGAGACAAAAGGGGAGAGAATGTCAGATCTGGTTACATACGATGTCGTTATCATTGGTGCCGGGCCTGGAGGCTATGTTGCGGGGATACGAGCAGCTCAACTGGGCCTCAAGGTCTGCATCATCGAAAAGGATAAGCCCGGGGGGGTTTGTCTGAATTGGGGGTGTATCCCGTCGAAGAGTCTGATCCACCAGGCGTGCCTGTATGGCAACAGGCATGAACTGGAGCAGATGGGGGTAGAGATCGACACCCGGAACTTCGATTATGGTCGGGTGCAAAGGAAATCTCGTGAGGCAACCCAGCGCTTGAATACGGGAGTCGGGTATCTGCTCAAAAAGAACAAAGTCGATCTGATTCAGGGCACAGCCCGAATCGTGAGTCGAAACAAGGTGGTGATTCAAGGGAGCGACAAGACGATAGAAGGCCGCAATATCATCATTGCCACCGGATCCCGGCCGGCCGAGATCCCAGGCTTCGAATTCGATGAAGAACAGGTGTTATCATCAACCGGCATCCTTTCCATGACGAAGCTTCCCCAGAGCTTGATTATCCTCGGAGCCGGGGCTATCGGCTGCGAGTTTGCCTATATCATGAACTCGTTTGGGGTGAAAGTGACGCTGGTGGAGATGGCTGATCATGTTCTGCCCTTCGAAGATGCTGAAGTAGCCGGAGTCTTAGAGAATTCTTTTAAACTTTCCGGAATCCAGGTGTTGACTGCCACCCGTGCAGTTTCGTTGGAAAAGACCAATGCCGGGGTCGTGGTCAGCCTTGTCGGCGGTGATGGAAAGCAGCAGAAACTTGAAGCTGAAAAAGCCCTGTGTGTTTTCGGCAGAAGGCCAAATACTGACAATATTGGTCTGCGGAGTATCGGATTAAAGCCCGAAAAAGGCTACATACCGGTTGGCGATTTTTACGAGACAACCGTAAAAGGCGTGTATGCCATTGGCGATGTGGTGGCTACACCTCTGCTCGCCCATGTGGCATCCAAAGAAGGGGAGATTGCGGTTGAACACATTGCCGGACGAAAGACAAAAACACGGATTGACATTCATGCAATTCCTTCTGCGATCTACTGCGAACCTCAGGTAGCAAGTTTCGGGCTTCGGGAAGGAGAGGCTAAAGAGAAGAACATACCCTACAAGAAGGTTCTCTTCCCCTACAAAGGTGTCGGAAAGGCCGTTGCCATCGATCATGCCGAAGGAATGGTAAAGCTGCTTTGTGATCCTGAAACTCAAGAGATATTGGGCTGCCATATAATCGGTCATGATGCCACTGAACTGATCCATGAGGTATTGTTGGCAAAATCATCTGAGTTGTTGCCGGAAGACATAGCCCATATGGTCCATGCTCACCCGACAATATCCGAAGCCTTGATGGAGGTGGCGAAGGCTGTCAACGGCGAGGCAATACACTATTAACTCCCTTGCCCAGAGTGGTCACAAAGAATGATGAAAATGGATAAGCCTGAATAAATGGCCGAGTCACGGTAATCCACATTATGAATTAGGACTTGTCTATGCTCGATGTTATCGATTTGGGGCTGATAGAGTACTTGGAAGCTGTTTCCCTACAGAATGAATTTGCCAGGGAGCGTATTGAAGGTTACCCCAAAGACCGCCTGTTGCTGCTGGAACATCCTCCAGTGGTAACCATAGGTCGAAGCGGCAGTGAGTTCGACCTGAAATTGCAGAAAGAAACGATTCTGAAAAGGGGTATTGCCGTCTGTGAAACTGACAGGGGAGGCAAGGCCACGTTCCATGGTCCAGGCCAATTGGTTGCCTACCCAATCGTGAAATTAGTGAACAAGGATGTTCATTGGTATGTTCAAAATCTCCTCGAAGTTATTGCGAACCTTCTTACAGAATATGGCCTAAAGCCCGAATTGAAGGATGGAGCGCCAGGCGTATGGATTCAAGATAGAAAAATCGCCAGCATAGGGGTGTGCATCAAGAAGTGGGTCACTTCACATGGCATCGCTCTAAACGTCAATTCACAACTGACCGGCTTCGAGTTCATTGTACCCTGCGGAATGCCCGGACAGGAAATCACCTCAATGGAAAAGGAACTCGGATCTCCGCAGGATTTTATTCGCGTAAAAGATCGATTCATTCACCACTTCAAAACAATCTTTGATTATAATAAGGTTCCGGCACGTCCCCGTCCCGCATGGCTGACAATGCCGTCGCCGAAGCAGGAGCACATGGAGAAGATGCAACTCTTTCTTCAAAAGAAGCTTCTGAATACTGTTTGCCAAGGCGCCCACTGTCCCAATATGGGGGAGTGTTTCAGCAAAGGCACGGCCACTTTCATGATTTTGGGCAGTCACTGCACACGCAAATGCCGCTTCTGCGCAGTGGAAAAAGGCGCCCCTTTCCCGCTGGACCCACTGGAGCCGGAGCGCGTGGCGAAAGCGGTGCAAGAGCTCGGTCTGCGCCATGCTGTGATTACATCTGTCACGAGGGATGATCTTCAAGACGGCGGTGCGGAGCAATTCGCAGTAACGATCATGCTGATTCGAAAATTAGCTTCGGATACCAGGATCGAAATCCTTGTGCCGGATTTTCAGGGTGATCCGGAAGCAATCGAAAGGGTGTGTTCCGTCAAACCGGACATTTTCAATCACAATATGGAAACCGTAGCCCGCCTGTATCCTCTTGTGCGGCCACAAGCCAGGTACAGCCGATCTCTTGATGTCCTGTCATACGCGGCAAGGTATGGCCTGCCGGTAAAGTCCGGGATTATGCTTGGTCTCGGTGAGTCTAATGATGAAGTGATGAAAACTCTGGAGGACCTTCGCAAAGCTGGGTGTGAGCACCTGACTTTGGGCCAGTATCTCGCTCCTTCCAGGAGCCATATTCCCGTTTCGAGGTATGTATCCCCGGAGGAATTTGACGAATGGAGCAGTATAGCAGAGACGATGGGGTTTCATGGAGTGGCTTCCGGGCCTTTAGTCAGAAGCTCTTATAGGGCAGAGGAATTGGTAATATTATAAAAAAATCACTTGACATAATCAAAAAATGAACTAATAATAGATACCAAAAAGTGTTACTATTTAGTGTATTATAATCAATCTTTCTTTAAAGGAAGGGGAGGCAATATGTGTTTTAGACCGACAATGGCAGTAAAGAAAAGGGAGATCGCATGCCCCAAGTGCAACAAGATGAACCCGCTGCCTCTTTCCATTGACTCGAACCTGTCCGAACTCTTGGGAAACGAGAACTCCAAGGCTGTTCTAGAGAAGCACTGCCAGGCCATGATCGCTGATCCACGACTCAAAATGGGCATGGGTATGACTCTCAGACAAATCATGCCTATGTCCCAGGGCAAGGTTACTCTCGCGATGATCGACCTGGTTGCGGCCGACCTGGCCCAAATGACCGACACAAAATCATGCATGTCCTGCGGCGAAACTCTGCCTCTGAGCCTTCAGCGCGTAGCGGGTCCGGCAGGCCCGGCAGGTCCACTTAAGAAATAACTTGCTGATGCAAGATTTCGGAGGGCATTCGAATGGAATTGGTTTTCCTGGGCACCGGTGCGGGGAATGGAGTGCCGGAGTTTTACTGCAATTGCAAGGTTTGCATGGAGGCATTAGAGGATTCGCGATGCAGACGAACGCGTTGCGCCGTTGTGCTCTGTGGAGAAGGCAACCTTCTGTTTGACGCGCCACCTGAGCTCTCCTCACAACTTCTTCGAGAGCGGCTTAATCGTATCGACTGCTTCTTTCTCACCCACGCCCATCATGATCATTGCGCCGCGCTCGGCGATCTCGAACTCTATGCCCGTTTCCATCGCAAGGACAGGCTTCCGTCGGTTATGAGCCCTGAAACGTTTGAAGAGCTGGGGCGCCGCCATGGATCGGTGGAGGAATGGATGAACGTCGTTCCTCTCCAGGCCGGAGAAACATTGCAGAGGTTCGGGGTTTCCATCACTGCGGTGGAAGTCGCCCATTCGCGGGGCACCCTGGGTTACCTTATCGGCACCAGTATGGGGCGCACGGCCTATCTGCCTGATACCGGACCCTTGCCTGATCGCACGAGAGACCTTCTCACAGGAATCGAAAACCTCATACTGGATGCAACATTCTGGGGAGAGAACTGGTATCCGGGCGAACACCTGTCGTTTGAACAGACCATTCAAACAGCACAGGAGCTCAATGTCGAAATGCTCTATCTGACGCATCTTTCGATGCATTACGGCAAACCTGTGACGAGCCGGGAAATCGAGAGCGCCATAGAACCCTACAGGGACAGGGTTAGGCTCGCCTATGACGGCATGCGTATTTCGCTCGGATAAAGATGTTCTGACATGGCACGATCTGAGGACGCCATCTCTTCAACAACAAACCAAACGGATTTGCGAACAAGAAAAGAACAAGACAGATGAATCAACAAAGCACTCGCCAAATCATCAATGAAATTCGGGGAACCAGGGTGGTTCCCGGAGTATGCATCGTGTGCCCCTGGCATTGTCCCACGGAAGTATTCGTGCGTGACAACAATGTGGTCTATGTAAGAGGCAATGAAAATGCCCCGAACAGGACAACCCGGTGTGTAAAGGGGATTTCGAGTATTCACCTTTCCAGAGACCCCGACCGATTGCTCCATCCGATGAAGAAAGGCAAAAACGGCAACTTCAAGGCCATATCCTGGGATGATGCCTTTTCCGTCATCGCGGAAAAGCTCCAGAATATAAAGGAAAAATACGGTCCCGAAGCCGTTGCCTACCTGTGGCACCTCGATTCTAACGAAATGTTTTCCCAGCAGCTTTTCGTACAGCTCTATGGGACACCCAACTGGTCCGGCCATGGCGCCGCCTGTGATCAGAGTCGCCGCTTGGCCGGACTGGTTACGTATGGACACCCTCTTCCCACTAAAGACTACGAAAACAGCCGGTTCATCATGTTATGGGGTGAAGATCCATTGGGCCCCAATCAGAGTCTGCATGAAAACCGTGAACTCGTGGAGGCAGTCAAGCGAAATGCGAAGCTTGTGGTTGTAGACCCTTATCGCAGCCGAACAGCGGAAAAGGCCCATGTCTGGCTTCCCATCAATCCGGGAACCGATGGGGCACTCGCACTGGCCATGGCCCACCGAATCGTCGAAACGGGTGCACACGATGCGGAGTTCTGCGAAAACTACGTGTACGGCTTCGATGCATTTGCCGAGCATGTCAAGGCAAACGGGTACACGCCCCAGTGGGCTGAGGGAGTTACCGGCATTCGGGCTGAGACGATCATTGAACTCGCCGACGAATTTGCTCAGACCAAGCCGGCCGTCATGGACGGACTCAAGGGCATCGTCAATTATTCAAATGGGTTCCAGGCGCTAAGAGCCATCTTCTGTCTCAACGCAATCACGGGCAATATCGATGGTCCTGGTTGTCTGATATTGAAGGAGGCCGGACCGCTTCTCCCGCCGATAGAGATTCCCGAGGAAGAAATTGCCGTGCCGGAGCGGCCGAACATTAGTACAGCCATGGGATACCCCCTTGCCCCTGACATTCCAAGCCAATTATTGCCCAAGGCGGTATTGGAAGGAAATCCCTATCCGGTAAGAGCCCTCTTTTTCCATATTGTCAATCCTGCCATGAGTGATCCGAATACCCTGCTCTTTAAAAGAATGATGGCAGACTTGGACCTCTCAGTCACGATTGATGTATACATGAGTGAAACCGCTCAGTTATCCGATATTGTCCTGCCCGAAGCGTCCATGTTCGAGCGGGCCGAAGTCAGGGAAAGTCTCTGGTCCGGGCCACAGGTAATTCTTTCCCAACCCGCTATCCCCTGTCTGGGCGACTCAAAGCCGCTTTATGAGATCATGAAGGGACTGGCTCAAAAAATGGGATTCGGCCGCTTTTTCCAGTGGGAAACATGGGAAGACTGGGCAAAGTATGTCACTTCCTTCCTTCCGGTTTCTTTCGAGGAACTCAAGGAAAAGGGAGTCTGGCACGGAGAGCTGCGGTACCACAAATACCGCGAAGAAGGTTTTCAGACCTCCACGGGGAGAGTTGAAGTCTATTCCGAGCTCCTGGCTGAAAGCGGTTACGATCCCATGCCCGTCTACGAAGAGGATCACCGCGTGAAGCCGGATTCTGAATACCCTTTTCAACTCATCAACGCAAAGATGCAGAACCACTGCGGAACCCATACGCAAAACAATCCTTATCTGATGGAAATAGAGAGTGAAAACTGGGCGGAGATCAGCGTTCGAGATGCCAGGGAGCTGGGTATTTCCGATGGGGATCGCATTGAGCTGACCTCGCCCATTGGGAGTGTTACCATTGCGGCGCGTATCAAAGAAGGCCTCAAGCCCGGTATTGTGCGTGTTTTACACGGTCATGGTTTTGGCCGCACAATGGGATCCATTGCCAGGGGTAAAGGGTCTCATGTAAATCCAATCTTCGATTCTCAGGTGAATCCTGTATCCGGAGGGATCGGATATAACGAATGCAAAGTACGTGTAAAGAAAGTTTAGGTGACCCCATGAGCCAGTATGGATTTTACTTCGATAAAGAGAAATGTGTCGGATGCCGCGCCTGTGAGGTTGCGTGCCAGGTGTGGAACGGCTCAAACCAGACGGTGAAATGGAGAAATGTCACAACCCTGACGAGGGGGCAGTTTCCGGAAATCACGGGTGTGAATGTATCCATGGCCTGCATGCACTGTGGAGATGCGCCGTGCAAAAAGGCCTGTCCCCGGCAGGCCATCAGCAAGAGCGAAGAAACCGGAGCAGTGACCGTTGATCAGTCAAAGTGCGTTGGGTGCATGCTGTGCCTGTGGGCCTGCCCTTTCGGTGCTCCCAAGATGAGCACGAAAGGCCGAATGGAGAAATGCAACTTTTGCCAGGAACGTCCCATGGGAATTATGCGGGCCTGCGAAGAGATCTGTCCAACGCAGGCTATCGTTTCAGGACTTATCGATGAGCTTGCCAAATTCTCCAAGAAGAACGTGGCCGACCGGCTCTCTTATATAGAGGGCGGGGGCATCGTTCTGGGCCATGAAGGGACATGACCATGCTCAAATACACATTCTTGTGGATGATGATTCTTGTATCGATAGGCTTCTTTCTTGTGGGTGTCTACAAGAACATCGTATCCAAAATCGCACATATCCTATGGGTGAATGACCCCGGCCCAACAGGAACGGCCAGCCGTGACACCCGAGTCCGTTTGCCATTTGCCTCCAAGGAAACCATCTTTCGTGAAGCCATTATCCAGAAGAGGATTGAGAATCGGTCCGCGTTCCTCTGGTTCAGGCATTTGCTCATCGCCTTTGGATTCGTCTCCCTCTTTGTCGTAGCCCAGCTCTATGCGCTATTTATAAAAGTCTACCCGATCGCGTATTTTGTCAGTGGGGTCGGAAGGGGCTATCTAAAATTCAGCCTCGAGCTTACCGGACTGGTTCTCTTTGTTGGACTCACATTGGGGTTGATTCATCGAATCATGAATGCTGAACAAGAAAAAACATTTGTGGATCTTCGGCTCCTGCTGCTTCTATGGCTTGTTGTGGCCACGGGATTTATGACGGAAATACTTAGATTTATCATAGAACCCCATGATGCTTTTATAGCGTATTCTTTTGTAGCTGCTCCCGTAGCGCGAGCGATGGCGGCATTTCCTTGGCAATGGAATACACTATATACAGTAATGTGGACAACCCATGCGATTCTGATAGCTTTCTTTTTTGCCTGTATCCCCTTTACCAAATTCGTACACATCTTCGTTGCACCCTTCGGACGAAGTATCACAATGGGGCAGGATACCTCCAGGCTGAAAAGAGAAAAAATAGCCGAAGGATTATTATAAGTTATGCTATTTCAGAAGAAGATTCGAACAGCTTACATAATTATTGCTGTACTGATGGAATTAATGATTGCTTTGGCTTCATCAGTATATCTGAAGGTGAATTCCATCTCGTTCTTGTCGGTAATTCTTACAGCACTGATTGCAATAGTTCCGATTGTATACTTTATTATTAAACATCGCGCGGATGAGATGAAATAGAAAAGGTCGGCCAAGATGAATGTCTTGCAAGCTACCATAGAAGAATGCCTTAACTGTCATCAGTGCAAGACGGCCTGCCGGCGGCTTCGATCGTTCGAAAAACGTTCACCCGGAGATGTCGCACAGGCAGTTCTGAACGGGCAGGTTGATGATAAGGTGATGGATTTCATCATGAAATGCTCGCTTTGCAGCCTATGCAACGAACTTTGCCCGTATGGGGTGGATATCCGGGGTATGGTGACATATGCCAGGAATTCACTCATGGATGAAGGAATGATCGACCAGGAGTGTTATCGGCATTTATGGGTCGATCGCGACTGGAATCTGTTCTCTCTTTTCAGGGCCAATTACTGGCTCGACATAACCTACCAGGGACTGGTTAAAAAAAACTGTGAGGTTCTCTTCTTTCCCGGATGCATGCTCGTTCACGAAGGACCCGACCTGGTCCGGCATGCGGCAGAATGGTTGAGAAAAAGACATGGGGATGGAGTGGGAATATCGTTCCAATGCTGCGGGGCTCCTCTGGAGCAGATGGGGCAAATGGAGCGGGCAAAAACCTTTGGGGCAGGTCTTTGGGAGTATATCCTCCAGACGGGAGCGAGCACCCTCATCACCTCGTGCCCGACCTGCCATGCCAGGATGATGGCAACCAGACCGGATTGCAATGTTCAAATTCTTTCGCTGTTTCAACTCATGGCCAGGTCGGGCCTTCGGGTTCCATTGCCGGATTCCGAGAAGATTACCGTTCACGACTCGTGTAGCGATCGGGAAGGGGTGATCGGAGGCGCCGTCAGGGAACTGCTCCAGGACTGCAATCTGGTGGAAATGGAGCACCATGGAAAAGAAACAATTTGCTGCGGGTCAGGTGGCTTGGTCTCGGCCATCGATCCGGATCTTTGTACCGAACGAGCGCTGCGACGTTTAAAAGAAGCAGAGGCCGCCGGAGCTGAAACGTGTGTGACCTATTGCATGAGCTGTTCACACCGGTTGGCTGCTCGAGGGGGTACGAGCTCTGTTCGACATATTCTGGAGCTCATCTTTGACAAAATGGTTGAGCATGAGGAATTTGACCGGATGGTCCACGGCCTTTTCCAGGGGGAACGCGGCGAAGAGAACTTCCTTCGCCTTCAAAACTCCCAGCGCTTATTTTTTATGTAACGTGAATAGGAAAGCTTCCTGACTTTGAAGACGATACGAACGACCGAAAGCGTTTGCCCCTATTGCCTTATTTCTTTACCGGCAACGGTTTACCAAAAAGGCAAAGAAGTCTGGATGGCCAAATCCTGTCCCGAGCACGGTTGCTTCGACGTCTATATGTGGCCAGATGCAGCGCAGTATGAATGGTTCTGTGGGTACACTTTTTCAAGTATCTCACGTGTCCCGCAAATGAAGACGGTTGCAGGCTGCCCCCACGATTGCGGACTTTGTCCCAGCCATGCCAGACGAATCACCCTCCCCGAGATTGAAGTGACCTGGCGATGCAATCTGGCCTGTCCGGTTTGTTTTATGTCGGACCGTCATGTGCCGCCGGATCCCTCTCTCGATGAAATACGCCGGATGGTGGAGACGATCCGAAACTTTGATGGTCCCTGCTTTCCCTTACAGATTACAGGCGGTGAGCCGACGATTCGCCATGACCTGCCCGAAATTATCGAAATAGTAGGACTCGAGGGTGCCAGTGCGGTGGAACTGAATACCAACGGGCTGATTATAGGAGAAGATATAAAATATCTCCGTGCACTGAAAAATGCAGGACTGACGAACATCTATCTGCAATTTGACGGACTCGATCCTTCGACGACCAAGGTGTTGCGCGGGCGCGATGTGTTTTCTACAAAACTCCGCGCTATTGAGAATTGCCGCAAGGAAAAGATACCCGTCATTCTGTCCGTGACCATCGTCGAAGGCGTTAATGAGATGGAATTGGGGCGCATCATTGGTTTTGCAATGGATAATCTCGATGCCGTTCATGGCCTGGCATTGCAACCGGCATTCGTATCCGGTCGGTTCGAACTGGAGAAGCGAATGCACCTTTCCGTGGGCGATGTGGCACGCCTGATCTCCGACCAGACGGAGGGCATGATCAAAGCGACGGACTTTTGGCCCGTTGGCAGCAGTCATCCGCTCTGCTACGGCTCTACATATCTCCTTCAGGAAAATGGCGGATTCGTACCGTTTACAAGACATCTCAAAGAGGAAGATTATCGCCGGAACTTCAACAGCACCAGCCCTCAGGGAGCGGTTTTCATGGATATCGTGGCCGACAGCTTTCCTTCGAAGACCCCTCCACCCGGGCTTCCCATACTCATCATGGAGTATATGGACGCCTGGACCATGGACCTGGAGAGAGTTCGGGAATGCAATCTGGCCGTTACCCTGTCCGATGGATCTTCGATTCCCTTTTGCGTGTACCATCTGACCGACAACACGGGCAAGAGGCTCTATCCGCATGGGGGAAGGAGGCGGCATGTCGCTTGTGCATGAGTCGAATTGCCAGCTATGCGGTTATTTTTGCGGCCTCAGGGTCTCGGTCGATGACAACGGAAGAGTAACCAGGGTAAGGCCCGATCCGGGCCGTTACCCTTATGATCCATCTATCCTTGCACAGTGCCGCCGGTTTACGGCCAACAAAGAAATCCTCGAACACCCCGAGCGCTTGAACCACCCCCTCAAACGCATTGGAAAACGAGGCTCCGGAAAATGGCAACGCGTTACGTGGAATGAAGCAATGACCGATATTGCTTCGCATTTACAGGATCTGAAATCCCGGTATGGCGCCGAAACGCTTGCCACCTGCATCAGCGCTCCCCACACCATTTACTGGCCGTTGCACCGGTTTCTCAACCTGTGGGGAACGCCCAATAACGTGGGTATCGGCATAGTGTGCTGGAATCCGAGAATTTGGGTGAACAGCCTGACTTATGGCTGGCCCATAGAAGATGAACTGGATCCCGCCGTCACCCGGTGCGTCATGTTATGGGGCATCAACCCGGCAGAATCAGACAGATCCTTGTTCTGGAGAACGTTGAAAGACTATGCTGCATCCGGAGGCAAGCTCATCGTCATAGACCCGCGCCGGACCGGGACGGCACATCTGACCGACCGGTGGCTGGCTGTCAGGCCGGGTACCGATGGCGCGCTGGCGTTGGGCTTCCTGAACGTAGTGATTCAGGAAGGGCTTTGGGACCATGAATTCGTGGAACAGTGGTGCTCGGGTTTTGACGAGCTGGCGCAAAGGGTCAAGGACTACACTCCGAAAAAGGTGGCCGGTATCACTGGAATTCCTGAAGAAGTTATTGTCGAATCAGCCGCTTTCTATGCATTGAGCAAACCGGCTGCCATCTTCACCGGACTCGGTATCGATATGAGTGGAATTCATTGTACCCAAACGCTGCGTGCCATTGCATCGCTTCGGGCCATCACAGGTAATGTCGATGTGCCGGGAGCATCCTTCATCAACGACAGGCCGGACTTTGTCCCTGAGGCCGATTTGGAGTTGAGCGACCAACTTCAGGAATCCCAGAGAGTAAAAAAACTTGGAAAAGCGATGTTCGGTCTCCAGCGATACGAGGGCTATGAAAGGCTGACGCAGTTTACCCGGCGCCACGGGAAGCAACTGCCGACTCGCTACCTGACATCCGCTCATCCTCACTTGGTTTGGCAAGCGATGATCACCGGCAAGCCTTATCCGGTTCGGGCATTGATCTGCATGGCAAGCAACCCTCTTCTATGCCAGGCCAACACCAAACTGGTTTACAATGCCCTGAAGTCGTTGGACCTGCTCGTGGTACTCGAACAATTCCTCACCCCTACGGCCATGCTTGCAGACTATATCATGCCGGTTACGGGCAGCTTTGAACAGCCGCTAATGCAGACAAACGGCGGCATCGCCAATATTGCATACGGTGGTCCAGCAGCCGTGCCGCCCCGCTACGAGCGGCGCAGGGATTTCGACTTCTGGAATGAGCTCGGTAAACGATGCGGCCAGGAAGAGTATTGGCCCTGGAGCACACTGGAAGATGCCCTCACTGATGTTCTGGCTCCAGCCGGCCTGTCCTGGAGTGATTTCTGTCATACAGGATTCTATGCTCCGGAAAAGGAATACCGGAAATGGGATAATAAGGGGTTTGCAACCCCCAGCGGAAAAGTTGAGCTCAAAGCCACCCTACTTGAAGAATTCGGCCATGACCCTCTCCCCGCCTACCTTCCGACAATCGGGGCCGGCAGTGAATTTCCGCTGACGTTGATGACCGGTGCTCGAAAGCATCCCTACTACTCATCCGAATTCAGGCAAGTAAAGCAACTTCGGAAGCTTCACCCCAGGCCATTGGCGGAGATTTCCCGTGCAACGGCAGATCGATTCGCAATCCGGCCGGGGGACATGATCTGGATCGAGACAAAACAAGGAAAGATCCGGCAGGAGACGACAATTGCTGAAATGCGTGACGGTGTTGTCAGTATCGAGTACGGTTGGTGGTACCCGGAGAAGGAAGCCATGGAGCCAGTCCTTGGAGGACTTTGGGAGTCTAATGCCAATATACTGACAACGGCTGACACGGCTTTTTGCGATCCGATTCTGGGTCAATGGGACTTCCGTTCCATTCCCTGCAGAATCTATAAGGCAGAAGGAGCCACAGATGCTTCTTTTTGAGAGAGCCAGGTCCGAAGATCGGAGAATGCTGGAAGCCCTTCTGTGGGAGAACGGAATGGAATATGCGGACCCCATAGAAGCTTTCATGCTGGCAAGGCAGGGCGATGATATTGTCGGATGTTGCCGTATCGAGGATTACCCCTATGTGGCGATGGTTCGTCCCCTGGTAGTTGCAAAAGCGTTCCGGAGGAAGGGAGTCGGACAACTTCTTCTGGAGCAAATCCTGCCGACCGGAAAACCCATTGTGATCGTAGCACGCGGCGAATCGGCGAAATTTTACAGCGCTTTTGGATTCTCCTTTACAAGTTGGCAGGTAATTCCTGTCCATCAAACCAATGAATGCACATCCTGTCCCGACAGGGCGGAATGTCATCCTCAGCCCATGATCCATAGGAGGTGAGATGGAGATGAATACAAGGAAACATGCACTGGTCCTTTTCACGAAGAATCCCGAACCGGGCCTTACCAAGACACGTCTGATGGAGGAAAACGGAGGAAACCTCACCGCGGTGGAGGCTGCTGCTCTGTATAAAGCCATGGTTCTCGATACAGCATCCGTGGCCATCCACGCCTTGAATAATTGCCTTCATGACGACTGCCAGGGGAACGCTTTCAGGTTCTGCATATCCTCCCCTGCCGAAGGCTTACCCTTAGTTCAAGAGATGTTCAAGGCCGCGTTCCCCTTCGAAGAGATTGAGTTCATTGCAGACAAAGGCCGGAATTTCGATGAGCATTTCGATAGCTGTTACCGTCAGCTCTTCGATAGGGGCTACCATGCGGTTGTATGCATTGGGGGAGACCTGCCGGGAATCACGCCGGACCTGGTCTGCCGTGCCTTCCATTCACTCTTCCGCCTGGAAGAACATTCGGATTGTGGGGCAATGGCCCTGGCCCCTTGCCAGGCCGGTGGCGTCTCCCTGGTAGGGATTACAAGGGAAACGCCTATCGTTTTCGAAGGGGTTTTCTACAATCCCCAAGGCATTACAGCACTCGACGCCCTCATCGATATTGCTTCACAGAAAGACATACCCGTCGCTCTCTTCGAAGCTCTTTCAGATGTGGACTATGGTGAAGATCTCGGTCACATGATTTCGGTCCTTAATGCCATGGCCTATGCCTCCCGGTTCGACGATGGGATCCTGGTTCCTGCAAGAACGTTGGATTTCATTCGCAGTACCGGTCTGGCTGCAATCTCTCAACCCAATGAATCCAAAGATCCCCGGGAGCTGATCGATGGTTAGCATACAGATTGATGATAAAAGCTGTACAGGATGCGGGCTTTGTGTGGAACTATGCCCCCTGTCAGTCGCTGATCATGGCCCGCTTCAGGTCGGGGACAGAGGCTGTCATTTGTGACCAAATGTCCGCTATCGGCGGATAGGCATAAGACACAACGATGGAGGATAACGCGATGAGAATCATGGTTTGCTACGATGGTTCGGATGAATCCAGAGAAGGACTGAGGGAGGCAATCAAGCACGCTAAGGCTTTCGATGCTGAAGTAATGCTGATTATATCTGCTTTGAGTAATGACAAGTTTTATCCAGAGAGGATCGAACCGGTTGAACAGAAATTAAAAGAAGCACAAGCTCTTTTCGATGAAAACAATATCATCTGTAATACACACATATCTTACCGGGGAGTTGATATGAGCGAAGGTGAAGATCTCGTCGAGTTTGCAATAAAAGAGCACGTCGATGAGGTAATTTTTGGTATCAGGACAAGATCCAGGGTTGGAAAATTTCTGCTGAGTCCTGTAGCTCAATGGATCATGCTCAAGGCAGAATGTCCTGTAATCGGGGTGAAGAAGAAATGGTGATATGCCGCAGGTTCCTTCGATCATAGGAATCCGTCATATGTGTAAGATGATTCAGCAATACGATGGGCAAAATCTGCCGGTCCAGATTACAGGGGATGAGCCGACCCTCCGCTCCTGATTTTGGGGGTGCATGGGAATCAAATGCCACTGTTCTGACAACAGCGGAAACTTCAGCTTGTTACCCAATACTGGGGCAATGGAACTTCCGTTCTCTTCCCTGCAAGGTTTATAAAGCGATAGAATTATCGAAGATTAATTTTCGTCAGGCACTTAATCCAAGGATTAATATCGATGGTTAAGATAGAATTTGACAGAGAAAAATGTACAGGATGTATGCTTTGCGTCGAGCTTTGCCCGAATGAGGTTTTGGAATTTAAAGAAAATATTGGCAAGGGAAGCATTATTGTTGCCAGACCCGATGCGTGTTGTGCTTGTATGACATGTGCGGGTAAATGTCCCAAGAGGGCCATATCCATAAACCAGGATGTCCCGCACAAGCGGTATGTCGATGATGGAAATGAAACACCATTCGCACCCCTGAGTGAAGACTTGATTGTAAAATATGCACGATTTTCGGAAGAATTGGAGCGGGTATTGAAGCTCAGATGGAAGCCGGTGGCGATAACGTTGATTCAAAAAGGAGATCCGCTGCCTCATGTGCCGGTGCCAGGCGTTCGCCTTCGTTATTGTCAATCGCTTATCATGGCCCGCCGCGGATTGAGCATACTGATGCCGCCGCAGTCGCATGCCTGTCCGGACGGAACATCCATACTGGGATTGGCGAAAATACCGCATAAGCTGGCAACTGGAGAAATTTATGTCCAACTGGGAAAACTGGCAACCAGGGAAGCTGCTGCGAATATGGTAAAAGAAAGACCTTCGTTGCCGCAGGGATCGGTTCGCGCAACACTGGTTACACCGCTTGAAAGTGTTGTGATGAAACCGGATGTCGTGGCTGTCATTGCTCCACCGGAATCCATGATGTGGCTTTGTATGTCATTGACATATTATACCGGTAAAAGAATGAACTTCCAGATGAGTTCGTACAATGCGCAATGCGTTGAGACAACACTTTATCCGTATACGACGGGTGAGATGAATATGTCTCTTGGATGTTACGGTTGCCGGGCGATATCGGATCTTGGCGAAGATATGATGTTCATGGGCATTCCCATCGACAAAATGCCGATTGTTATGGAAGGACTGGAGTATCTTGGGAGAAAAGCAATTCCGGATGCTCGATCAAAAGTCTATCTGCCGCCATTGATTTGATCGGATTTTAAAATATTCCGTTTGTAAACCGAAAAGCATGTCTTGAAGTTCCCCATGCAACGCTCCGGGGTGTTATTGAGCCGGATACCTGGGGCAGAAATCGAGACAAAAGCATGCTGTCTATATAAATGCTTATTTTGTATAAGAAATATTATATATATTTATAATGAAAAAGCATTTAGATGAAATGGATTTAGATAAAATTTTATTCGATAAGAAATTGGCTGTTCGTTCCAAAGTCTGGTTGGAACTGAATGATAAACCGTTTATGGGAGAAGGACGTTATGCCATCCTATCGGCGATCAATCGCCATGGATCGATTATAAAAGCTGCCGAAGAAACCAATGTATCTTATCGACGAATAAGAGGCGTGATACGGGAAATGGAACAGGCGATCAATCGAAAACTCGTGATAACATTCCGTGGCGGAAAAGAAGGCGGTGGAGCGGTGATTACTGAATTAGCTCGGGAGCTATTGCTTCGATTCAAAAAGAATGACGCGGCAATACGAAATGTTGTGGATGCACTTTATCAGCGCATTTTTAAATAAAAATCGTTTATTCAATCAGATTATTCATCAGCTTGTTAGTGATGTTTGGATAAAATAATCGACCAAACAATGGATAATGGCAGGTGGAAAACCATATTCCGCGGAAAAGGAGGTTATGAGAATGGAGCCTTTTGAAACACTACTTCAAAAATCAATCGCTGAACATGGTCATCTTTGCGCCGGTCAGGTGATTGGGGTGCGAATGGCCATGACAGGCTGCAAACTCATTGGTATTGAAGAACCTAAAGATGAGAAGTGGCGCAAGAAAATAATCGCATATGTTGAAATCGATCGATGCGCAACCGATGCGATCCAAAGTGTTACCGGTTGTCGAATGGGAAAACGGACGCTGAAATTCTGCGATTATGGGATTAATGCGGCGACTTTTTTAAATCTTGATACAAAAAAAGCCTACCGCATTTTGTCAACAGAGGAATCCCGGAAAATCGCTCCCAGGTATGCTCCTGAAGAAACCGATCTGATGCGCCAGCAGTTAATCGGTTATCAGAGAATGCCTGATGATGAACTGTTTAACATACAACAGGTTCAGGTCCATTTGGAAGAATGGGAAATGCCCGGGCCGTCGAGAAGAAAAGCCGTCTGCATGAGATGCGGCCAGGTTGTCCGAGATCGAAGAGAAGTAAAACAAAACAATGAGGTCTTATGCCGTATATGTGCCCGTGAGGCCTATTATATACCTTATATGTCTAAAGCACATGATTCTCAATTATTAGAAAGGGAGAACGTAATATGATTCAGATCGTCAGAGTGGAACAGGCAGTCGGGCAGGCGTTGGCACACGATATCACGGAAATTCGACCCGGTGAATTCAAGGGCCCTGCCTTTAAAAAGGGGTATGTTGTAAAACAAAATGATATTAATAAGTTAATTAAATTAGGTAAAAATCATCTCTATATAATTAAAGGAGAGACTGATTTGCTTCATGAGGATGATGCGGCGGAAGCGCTTGCCACTGCGCTATGTGGTGACGGTGTTTACTGGAAGGATCTGCCCAGAGAAGGAAAAATTTGCCTGCTGGCCGAGAGGGATGGGTTGTTTAAAGTCAATGTTGATGCGTTAAACCGATTCAATGAGTTCGGCGAAGTCATGTGCGCCACAAAACATACCTATTCTGTCGTAAAGAAGGATGATCAGGTTGGCGCTACTCGTGCTATTCCCTTGTTGATAGGCCGCTCAATGATCGATGGCGCTGTCCGGATTGCAAAGGATTGCGGAGGTATTTTAACAACTCTCCCCATGAGATCTGTGAAGGCCGGTGTTTTGATCACTGGCAATGAAGTTTACGATGGTCACATTGAAGACAAATTTGAATCGATTATTAGAAAGAAAGTGGAGGCGTTGCATGGCACAATCATGGATGTGGTTTTTTTACCGGATGATGATGAACGCATCGCCGAAGCAGCGCACAAATTAATAGAACATGGCGCCGATATTCTGATCACTACCGGCGGCATGTCGGTGGATCCGGACGACCGAACCCGATTTGGGCTTCAAAAAGCGGGTGCTGAGGGTTTGCTTTATGGAGCAGCCGTTTTGCCAGGCGCTATGTTTATGATCGCTCATTTGAAAAATGTACCGGTGCTTGGCATCCCGGCATGCGGGTTGTTTGCTGCCGCAACTGTATTTGATTTGATTTATCCACGTGTTTTGGCTGGTGAAACCATTACCCGAAAGGATATCGCCAGACTTGGCCATGGCGGGATGTGTTTGAAATGCAAAATATGCAATTTTCCAAACTGTTCGTTTGGAAAATCAAATTAATTCATTTGCGGGATTCCATTTTTAAAAAACGCAATTTGATTAGACCTGAATGTTAACGCAAAGAGATGCCCTTATGAAGCTAAAGATAAATAAACACAAGTACATCCTATCATTTTTTCTTTTATGTTTTCTATCTGTTTTCAGTTACCCGGAAGCAAAAGCAGATCAATGTTTCATTGTTAAAATAGGCGAAGAGATCAAGGCGGATAACCTCCAAATCTGGCTATACCCTGAAAAAATTACCGTTTCCAGAGGAAATTGCATTGTATGGGTGAATTTTACTGAACGATACAAGGTCAGTATCACCTTTCAGGGAAGCGGACAGTATTGCTTGCGGGCAACTGAAACGCACTCCGGGTTCAGGGAGTTTGAAAATTGTTTTTTTACCGATTTTTTGAACCGTGGACAAACTGTCAGCCTTGTTTTCAAAGAGGCGGGTGTATTTAACTATCAATTGGAAATACCCACAAAAGAAAAAGATAATAGCTGGGGATATAGGGGTAAAATTGTGAGAAAGGGGGTGATTGTTGTGGAATGAACTTTGAAAATGGAAGGGGGGAGGACAATACAGGGATGTGATATTTTACATATAAATATTAATAAGTTAGAAAACAGGCACAAGAGAGGTCGAATTATTACGGGCTGACTATTGACACATAATTCTTTGGTAAGGGGAGGATCTATGGAGAAGAAGGTGAGTAGCGCTTTGAAACATAAAAAATGGAGAGCTTTGATCAATGGTGCGTTTATGTCATTACTCTTTATGATACTAAGCGTTTTGCCCGTTAATGCAATCGAAGTTTACAAGGATTCGGATACCAAGGTTCAATGGGATAACACGATCAAATATAGCGCTGGTTATCGCTTGAATAGTCAGGATGCAGGATTAACTAACGATATAAATACTGATGACGGCAACAGAGACTTTAATCGCGGATTTATATCGAATAGACTGGATTTGTATTCGGAGATGGATGTCACCCATCGTAATTTCGGGCTTCGTGTGAGCGGTGCGGGATGGGTGGATTCGGCCTATCTGGGGAATAACGATAATGATTCTCCCGGTACTTTCAATGGAACCGGTTCGAACAATCAGTTCGCTGATGATACTAAAAAACTGCAGGGGCTGAAAGCCGAACTTATGGATGCGTTTGTTTTCGGAAGTGGACAGATTGCAAGCAATCCGGCCAGCTTTCGACTGGGAAGGCATACCTTGTTGTGGGGGGAAACGCTGTATTTTGCCACCAATGGCATCGCATATGGACAAGCACCGCTGGATTTTGTCAAAGCATTAGGGGTACCAGGGACTCAAGCCAAAGAGCTCTTTATGCCGGTTGCACAATTTTCCGGGCAAGTGCAACTGGTAAAAGATCTCACCCTGGCTGCTTATTGGCAAGGTGAATGGCGCAGAAGCCGTGTACCGGCTTCGGGCAGTTATTTCAGCGATGTCGATATATTCGATGCCGGGGGAGAAAGACTTCTGCTCGGTCCGAATTCTCCCGGCAGACCTGGCCCCGCCTTTTACAGGGGCGGCGACTTGGGGGCGGGCAATTCCACCAGCGAGTTTGGAGAGGGAAATCTTGACCAGTTCGGCACCGCATTACGCTTTCGTTCAGAAGGACTGGATACGGAATTTGGCATCTATTATGAACACTACAACGAGAAGTCGCCGTATTGGATTTACATGGACCCCACAAAGGCAAATTATGCCATTGGTAAAATCGGTGAGTATGACTTGGTGTTTCCCAAAAACGTTCACATGATGGGAGCAAGCTTTGGAACCCAGTTCGGGGCGGTCAATGTATCCGGGGAGGCCAGCGGACGGTTCAACACGCCATTGCTCAGCACTGCGGGTGTCATTTTGCCGGGAACAAACGCCAACAATGATGATAACCCTTTATACGCAGTAGGTAACAGTTTTCACGCCAACTTGTCAGCCATCAAATTACTGAGTGATAGCTTTCTGTGGCAAGGCGGGAATCTCGTTGCAGAAGCTGGCTACGTCTGTTTGATCAACACTACAAAAAACGAGGCGGCTTTAGACCCCACCCGGGATAACTATGCCCTGGGATTCAGAACGGTCTTTGAGCCTGCATACTACCAGGTTTTTCCAGGCATAGACATAACGGTGCCCTTCGGATTGGGCTACAATCCGAAGGGTCGTTCACCCGTGGATCTGAAATTCAATGGCGGTGCGGATGCAGGCGGCGATTTCAGCGTTGGCCTGAAAGTTGATTATTTGCAAGTTTGGAAGTTCGGTCTTACATACACGAACTACTTTGGAAGTGAGGACACTCAGCATTTGGCAGACCGGGATTTCGTAACCTTTTCAATCCAGCGGACGTTTTAATTTAAGGAGATAAAAATGATGAGATATAAAGCCGCCATTATGATGACAATGTTTTTTTCGATTTTTATTTTTCTTCGGACAGGCTTTGCCGAAGTATCCGAGCAAGAAGCCTCCAAGCTGAAAAGCACCCTTACCCCCCTTGGCGCTGAAAAAGCGGGTAACAAGGAAGGAACGATTCCAGCCTGGGAGGGGGGATATACGACGGTGCCGCCGGGTTACAAGTCCGGTGATGTTCGCCCCGATCCCTTTGAAAGTGAGAAGCCGCTGTATTCCATCACGTCCAAAAACATGGATCAGTATACCGAAAAGCTTACCGAAGGGGTAAAGGAACTGCTTAAAAAATACCCCACATTCCGGTTGGACGTATATCCCACCCACCGTACCGCGGCAGCGCCTCAATGTGTGTACGACGGTACGTTTAAGAATGCGACCCGTGCCAAGACGACAGAAAACGGCTTGAACTTCGAAAATGCTTATAACGGCATCCCTTTCCCCATCCCAAAGAACGGTCATGAAGCAATGTGGAACCACACACTCGCCTGGCGCGGTGTGGCTCTTTTTGTACCCTTCAGGAACTACCTGATAACAACGGGCGGCAAGTTGGTGATGACTGCGGAGGCGGAGGATACCCAACAGCACCCGAATTATCAATGTGATATTCCTTTCGAGAAGTGGAACAAAAAGACCTGGTATTTTCGTCAGATGCAGACGGCTCCTGCGTTCAAGGCGGGTGAAACCATTCTGGCAGTGGATGACTGGACTCAAGGTGGAAGGCAAACCTGGCAATATCTCACCGGGCAGCGTCGTGTTCGCCGGGCGCCATCGATTTCTTATGATACGCCTGATTTCGTGAACTCCGGCCAGAATTACTTCGATGAGGTTCATGTTTTTAACGGTATGATGGATCGCTACGACTGGAAACTGATTGGAAAGCAGGAAATGGTTATCCCCTACAACTGCAACAAATTTTATCAAAAGAAAGATAAAGAAGTTATCGGAGAAAAACATTTAAATCCCGATTATCTTCGATGGGAGCTCCACCGGGTTTGGGTGGTGGAGGCAACCCTTGCTTCCGGCAAACGGCATGCCGTCCCGAAGCGGCGCTTTTATCTCGACGAGGATACCTGGAAGGCTGTTATGAGTGATGGGTGGGACGGACAGAATCAGATGTGGAGATTCATCATGACGGTTCCCCTTCTTGCGATGGAACTTCCGGGCGTTTCTACTTACACGCAGGCAGTCTATAATTTGCAGACGGGCGCCTATGGTGTGAATATCCTGGTCAATGAAATGCCAAAGCAGGTCGAGGTTGTGCCCCCCCATCCCGACAGTTTCTTTACTCCTGATGCGCTGGCGGGCATGGGCCAGCGTTAACCAAGTGCGTTCTTTGCCATTTTTGTGCAAAGAATTAGAAAAAATTTCAAACCTTCCAGGAAGGATAGAATGATGGAATTGTCTTTGCGAAGGCTTTGTGCAATGGCTTTGATAGGTTTGTTGATGATGCTGGCAAATCCTTCGGCCGTGTTTGCAGAAAATGAGTTGACCCCTATGGACCATCCGGCAATGAAATCAAAGCTGGCGGAGCGAGCTGTACTTCTTTCTGTTGCGACGGCGGGTAAGCGTCTCGTAGCCGTGGGAGAGCGGGGCATCATCCTGCTTTCGGATGATGACGCGTCATCGTGGCGGCAGGCCGATGTGCCTGTCAGCGTGACCCTTACCGCGGTTCGTTTTGCATCTCAACAGAAAGGGTGGGCTTTGGGACATTCCGGTGTGGTGCTTCATACAAAAAATGGGGGCGATAACTGGGAAAAGCAATTAGATGGCGGAGAAGCGGCCCGGTTGATCCTCAAAGCAGCTAAAGCAAAGGCGCAGTCCGGTCAATGCGCAGAGCAGGAAGCAAAACGAATATTAAATGCAGCTCAGCAATTTGTGGATGACGGCGCTGATAAACCTTTCCTCGATCTATACTGCGAGGACGAACAAAAGGTATTGATCGTTGGTGCATACAACCTGAGCTTTCGAACAGAGGACGGCGGTGTATCCTGGCAGCCACGGCTCGATTATGTCGATAACATCAGAGGCCTGCATCTATACGGTGTACAACCCCTTGGGGAAGATCTTTTTATTTCAGGAGAACAGGGACTCTTTCTGCGCTCGGGAGATCGCGGGGAAACATTCAACGCTTTGGCAACTCCCTATGCGGGGAGCTATTTCGGTTTGCAGCCACTTGGAAAACGCGATTTGATTATCTTTGGGCTCAGGGGCAATGTTTTCAAGTCCGAAGACAGAGGGCTTATATGGCGGACGATCTACATTGGCATTCCGGTTTCCATTACTGCGGCAGCCGAACTTCGTGACGGCACTTTAGCGCTGACCACTCAGTCGGGTGATGTCCTTGTAAGCAGCGACAAGGGAGAAACCTTCGGTCATTTGAAAGTCGATCAGCCTTTCCCGCTGACGGGTATTGCACAGGCGGCAAATGGCAACCTGGTATTGGTAGGCGTGCGCGGTATCAAGGTGATCTCCGGCGCCCTGAAACCAGTCAAAGCGTCGGATAAATCGGATGGAGAATAAAAATGAAATATGACAACGCCTTTGAACAACAACCCGTGATAGATCGGTTGGAAGCCTTTGACATACATTCGGGAAACCGATTGGAGCGTTTGCTTTTCAACAATCGGCTTGCCATTGTTGCCGTCTGTATGATTATTACCATCGTGCTGGGTTTGCAGGCCACCCGATTGCGCCTTAATGCCAGCTTCGAGAGAATGATTCCCACGCAGCACCCATACATCGTAAATTATTTCGAAAATAAAAATGAATTGCCCGGTCTCGGCAATTCCATCAGAATCGCAGTGGAAACCGTGCATGGCACTATTTTTGATGCTGTCTACCTTGAAATGCTCCGACGGATCAATGACGAATCCTTCTTCATTCCGGGGGCGGATCGAAGTGCGATGAAATCCCTGTGGACACCGGCAACCCGTTGGGCTGAAGTTACCGAAGACGGTTTGACAGGGGGACCGGTAATGCCGGACACCTATGATGGATCGCCCGCAAGCGTCGGTCAGGTGCGTGCCAATGTCGAAAAATCCGGTCAGATAGGGCAGTTGGTGGCCGCCAATTTCAAGTCCAGCATGATTATTTTGCCGATGCTCGATATCGACCCGGAAACCGGAAAGCCTATCGACTACCAAAAACTTTCCCACAATCTTGAAAAGCTTCGCAGTACCTTTCAAAGTGACAAGATAAAGCTGCATATTACCGGATTTGCCAAGATTGCTGGTGACCTCATGGATGGCCTGCGGCAAGTCATGTTTTTCTTTGCTTTGGCGACCCTGATTGCCACGGTGATGGTTTTCTGGTTCACCCGCTGCGTGCGAAGCACGCTTCTGGTGGTGATTTCCTCCATCATTGCAGTGGTATGGCAGTTGGGGCTCGTAAGGACATTCGGTTTTGAACTCGACCCGTATTCGATGATCGTTCCTTTTCTGATCTTTTCCATCGGCATGAGCCATGGCGCACAAAAGATGAACGGTATCATGCAGGATATCGGGCGTGGGACCTATCGTGTCATAGCCGCTCGCTACACCTTCCGAAGGCTGTTTGTGGCAGGGATAACGGCGCTCCTGTGTGATGCGGTAGGGTTTGGGATTCTGATGATCATTCAAATCGGTGTCATCCAGCAATTGGCGCTGATGGCAAGCATGGGCGTTGCTGTGCTCATCTTTACCAACCTGGTGTTGTTGCCCATCATGCTGAGTTTTACTGGAGTGAGTCCAAAGGCTGCCGCGCGAAGCCTGAAGTCGGAGGCGGCTGCCTTGGCCGGGGAGAAAAAACACCCGATGTGGCGGCTTCTGGATCTTTTCACGCACCGCAAATGGGCGACGGTCGCCATTGTGATAAGTATTCTCCTCGGCGGGATGGGATACGTTGTCAGATCCCATCTGCAGATTGGTGATCTCGATGCTGGCGCACCGGAACTCCGCCCGGATTCACGCTACAATCAGGACAACGCCTTTGTCGTCGCCAACTATGCGTCAAGCAGCGATGTTCTCGTGGTAATGGTAAAAACACCGGCAAATAAGTGCGGTCAATACGATACCCTTATCAAAGTTGATGCGCTCGAGTGGGATCTTCAGCAGGTTTCCGGAGTTGAATCGACCAGCTCGATGGCAGGGTTGGCCAAGCAGGCAACCGTCGGAATGAATGAAGGATCCTTGAAATGGTATGAGATCCTTAACAATCAAAATGTACTTAACGCCGTTACGGTTCGGGCGCCGAGGGATCTCTTCAATCAAAACTGCAATATGTTGTCTTTATTTGTATTTCTCAAGGATCATAAAGCGGATACACTCACCGGTGTAATCAAACAGGTAGAAAAGTTTGCAAAAAAGAACAACAGCGAAGATGCCCGGTTTCTCCTGGCAGCAGGAAATGCCGGAATTGAGGCGGCAACCAATATTGTCGTTAAGGACTCAATGGCGACAATGCTTTATTGGGTTTACGGAGCCGTTATCATTCTGTGCTTTGTTACTTTCCGTTCATGGCAGGCGGTATGTGCCGCGGTCATTCCGTTGGTGCTGACCTCGTTTCTCTGTGAAACGCTGATGGTTTGGCTCAAAATAGGCGTTAAAGTGTCCACCCTTCCGGTAATCGCTTTAGGGGTCGGCATCGGTGTGGATTATGCGCTTTATGTATTGAGCGTTGTAATGGCAAGGATGCGGGAGGGAATGTCGCTCTCGGAAGCATACTATCAATCCCTTCTTTTTACGGGTAAAGTTGTTATTCTGACCGGGCTGACCCTTGCAATGGGCGTTGCAACCTGGGCTTTTTCTCCAATTAAATTTCAGGCGGATATGGGAATCCTTCTTTCTTTCATGTTTCTCTGGAATATGCTGGGCGCGCTTATTTTATTGCCGGCGCTTGCGCGATTTCTGCTTATAAGACGTGATAATCCTGAAAAATAAAATGCCGCATTACCATTGCGAACAATATTGAATACAATGGTTTCATGCGTTGCGGGGGCCGAGAAATGAGATTGCGGTGGCGCGTCAACTTGAAAAGAAAATTATTCGGTTTTGTGGGTATGGCATCCCTGTTGATTTTGGCGGTCTTGGAGTTGGGCGTATTTACTTATTCCAACATTGAGATAGCTAATTTCATGAAAGAGGATGTTCATCGAATTATTGAGAAGGCGCTGGATATCCGGGTGGCTGAAAAAACTTACTTGCAGTTCCAAACATCCGAGTCAAAAACAAATTTCGACAATCAGGTGAAAGGTAAATGATATCGAGCGTGGATGCCGGACCGGTCATTCATCTCCAGAATCTTACCAGCCAGTTGGAAGGAGATGTCAACTGTCACCTGTGACGCAATTGCGTTGCGTACAACCGGAAATTATCATCTTTCAATCGTTGTGGTTTCTGTGATGTCTTTAATCGGATTAGCGGCGACTTTGTTTCTGAAATCGCCGTCTTTTGTTTCAGTGAGAAAACCGGTGACTGACATGTGCCGCAAAATGAAGGGCTCATACCCGAAAGGCCGCGGATGATGACGGATAAGGACGACGGTATATGGGCATGTATTATTGCCTATTGCGGATATTTTTATAACCCGAAAATCGGGGACCCGACGCAGGGCATTCCTGCGGGAACCCGTTTTGAAGACCTTCCCAAAGAGTGGGTTTGTCCCACCTGTGGAGTCGGTACGGAGTGTTTCCACTCTGTTGAATCATAACTGTTTAGGCTTCCGGCTTTGCCGGGGGGCATTTTGTTTTATCGGAACGTGCATCCCGACTTGCTCGTAAGGGTATCGCTCCTCTTCCGAATTAGAATGGGGGGAGTGAACGGTTGCGTTTGATGTGTTTAGGACGAAAAATAACCGATTTTAACGAGAGGATTGGGTGTTGGCATGAGAATTGCCGTTGGGTTTAATGGCTCTGAACTTTCAAAAGTGGCACTAAAGATGGCTGAAGCCCACGCCAGAGCTTTTAATGCCGAGATTTATGTTTTTACACTAACCCCGCATAGTCCTGAACTCAATGTACCTGAAATAGAGGCTGCGGAGACTAAGCTAAAAGATATTAAAGCACGCCTGAATAAAGAAGGCATCCCCTGTGAAACCCATCTGGTTATTCGGAGCCTCTCGTATGGGGAAGACCTGGTGAGTCTAACGCGGGATCATAAAATTGATGAGTTCGTTATTGGCGTAAAAAATAGATCCAGGGTGGGGAAGTTTTTCATGGGGTCTACGGCTCAATTCATCATATTGAACTGCGAATGCCCCGTTGTCGTTGTTAAATTGTAGCAAATACAGAAACTGAACGGGCAGCAGCCGGATTGAAATGGTGAAGTTCATATCCGCACCATTTGCCGTTCCTCTAATGAGACGCTTTGCATGAAATATCATGTTGCACCGTTAGAGATTAACATTTGTGATGATTTGATAATTCAGGCGTACACTGCGGATCAAAAGCTTTTTATGCAATATATACTTCAAGTCTAATCAAATTCAGCATTGTCCGGCGGAAGGCATTGAGATCACAGTGAAGCATGAAAGGCAATCATATTGAAAACACCAAAAGCAATCAAACGGGATATTTTAGGGAAATTTCGATCTTTGCTGAATAATCATGACACAATTCCACCCATGTGGCTGCTGAAAGATTACTGGCGATTGCTGACATTACAGGAAAAAGGCAATTTTAATCAGGCTGTGTCCGATCTGATTAAAAAAGGGCTGATCGAGAAAGTGAACGGTAGCATCCCCACTCTTCGATTAACGGATAAAGGCGCCGATTTAATTTGCTAAATCGATCTGTATAGTGAAGCCGTCTTGCTCCTGCATCCTCTTGTGGGGTTTGTGGATCTCTCGATAAAAGATACTCAGGATCAGCCCAAAAAACCTGCACTACCCTCGACTGAAAAGAAAGAAAAACCATGACAATGAACAAAATCGGATTTCGTGAAGCGCTTGCAATTACTTTAGAAAACGTTTTGACATTAGAGAGTGAAACCTTATCCATGTCTGAATGTACAGATCGGGTGGCTGCAAGTGATCTATACGCGATAGTGGATTCTCCATCCGTGGATGCTTCTTTGAAAGATGGATATGCCGTTCGCTCGCATGAAATAGACCATGCAGGCCCTTATAATCCTGTACGTCTAAAGGTGATTGGCACTGCGGCTGCGGGCCAGCCGTGCGATCAAGTCGTTTCAAAAGGCACCGCCATTCGGATTCTGACCGGAGCAAAGATTCCAGAGGGGGCTGATGCAGTTGTCGCGGAGGAATTTACGATTCCGGAAGCTGAAATCATAAGTGTTATAAATAATGCGGAACCTGGACGAAATATCTTTCCAAAAGGGTGCGATGTGGCGTTTCAGGATCTGGTGGCAGCCAGGGGGGCGCGTTTGGTACCTGGTTTGATCGGAATCCTGGCGGCAGCGGGATATAGCCACATCCCCGTGTTCAAAAAGCCCCGGGTTGCCATTATTGCTACAGGAGATGAAGTTGTCATACCCGGCCGACCGCTGCCGGAAGGCAAGCTATATGCCAGTAATCTGGCAACATTGAACGCATGGTGCAGTCGTTACGGTATGCCGACGTCAATGGATATTGTCAATGACAGACCGGAAGTTGTCTTGAATATGCTGAAATGGGCAGTAAAAAATCATGATGCGATTTTAACAAGCGGCGGTGCGTGGACCGGTGACCGGGATTTTGTCGTAGCCATGCTGAAGATTCTGGGATGGAAACAGTATTTTCATCGTATTCGCATCGGGCCTGGGAAGGCCATCGGTTTCGGTCTTCTTGACGGGAAACCGGTTTTTGTTCTTCCCGGCGGTCCTCCTTCCAATTTGTTGGCGTTTCTTCAAATCGCTTTGCCCGGTCTTTTGAAGCTTGGGGGATATCATTCGGCAGGATTGCCAGAGATGCAGGTAAAGCTTGAGAGAACAGTAAGTGCGAGAGATATGGATTGGACTCAATTTATCTTTGGGGTTTTCAAGAAAGAAGACGGACACACCCTTTTTAGTCCAATCGAATTAGAAAGCAGGCTTCGGTCAATATCAATGGCTGAAGGTGTTATTGCAATTCCCGAGGGAGTATTAAAAATTGACGCAGGATCGATTGTATCAGCCCAGTTGCTGGTTTGGCCAGAATACCCCGCTGCTTGCGGCGGGGTTTTTTATTAAAGGACCCGTAAGATGATAAGCATTGTCGAACCGAAAGTTGAAAAGCAGAGTCGATCAGATGAAGCAAGATTTATTGATCCGTATGGCAGAAAGATATCCTACCTTCGGGTTTCGGTAACAGACAGATGCAATCTGCGATGTTTTTACTGTCGTCCTCACGGTGTATTCGAAGCGTTACCCCATAAAGATATTTTGACCTATGAGGAAATGTATCGGCTAATAAAAGTCGGGGCAGACCTTGGCATCAAAAAAATTCGAATTACCGGTGGAGAACCTCTTGTCAGAAGAGGCGTTGTGGAATTTATCACGGAATTGACAAAAATAAAGGGATTAGAAGATATATCCCTTACCACCAATGGCATTTATTTGAGCCAGCATCTCGAAAAGTTGTATTCAGGCGGAATTAAAAGGATCAACATCAGCATGGATACATTGAAAAAGGATCGATTTCGGAAAATTACTGGAGCTGATCGATTTAAAGAAGTCTGGGAATCAATACAACTGGCTGAAAAAATAAATTTTCAGCCAATTAAAATCAATATGGTCGTTATTAAAGGAATTAATGATGATGAGGTAAAGGCGATGGCTTTACTTACAAGGTCTCATCCTTATCATATTCGATTTATAGAATATATGCCTGTTGGAATCCAAAAACAAAAACCTGGTGATTATTTTATTTCTTCCTTAGAGATTCAGCAACAGATAGAACAAATCGGCAGACTGATTCCGATATCGTCAAATACTTTTGATGGTCCGGCAAAAATGTATCAATTCGAAAATGCTCCGGGAAGAGTTGGTTTTATTAGCGCCATGAGCAACCATTTTTGCGGCACATGTAACAGACTTCGCCTGACAGCCGGCGGATATTTAAAACCGTGCCTTTTGTCAAATATTAAGCAGGACATTAAGGGGCCGCTACGCTCAGGATTTTCGGATAATGAACTGGCAGATCTTTTCATAAAAGCAATCAACTCAAAGCCAATGGAGCATCAACTGGATTCGACGGCGAAATCGTTTATTTCCGATCAGATGTCGAACATTGGCGGGTGATACAGAGAAGTTTATATTAAAAAAAACAGGTGAAAGATAAGCCATCGGGGTAAATATCAAATGCGAAGCATCTGCGAATTTGATGATGTTACGGGTGTCATTTTAGCAGGGGGACGCAGTACGCGCATGGGTAAAGACAAGGCAACACTTGAAATCGGAGGCGTTTCCCTGTTTGAAAATATCTTGTGGGTGATGCAAGCGCTTTTTCCTCAAATTATAATTGCAGGAGATCGCCGCGATTTAAGCAGTCCGGACATTCCGTGTTATTCCGATCACTACCCAGGCAGTGCCCTGGGTGGGTTGTATACAGGTTTGTACGAAGCGAAGACGGACTTGATTTTTGTTGCAAGCTGCGATCTGCCGTTCCCTGATCCTTATATCATCAGATTAATACTGGCGTATCGACATGATTTCGATGTCGTTGTTCCAAAAACACCATATGGTCTTGAACCTATTTTTGCACTTTACAGAAAAACCTGTCTCGATCATATGAAAGACATGCTGGAACACGATGAGTACCGGATCTACGATTTCTACCCGAAGGTCAGCGTGCGATATGTAAATGTGGATGAGCTACCGGATGGGTGGGAAAATTCATTTTTAAATGTCAATACGCCTGAAGAATTTCAATCTGTAGGAGGAAATAAAACATGGGGAAAAATATAATTTCAGTTGTTGCAAAAAGTGGAACCGGTAAAACCACACTTTTGGAGAAATTGATTTCAGAACTCAAACGACGGAGCTATCGTGTCGGAGTTCTCAAACATGATGCTCACAGATTTGAGATTGATCATGAGGGAAAAGACTCCTGGCGTCTGACACAGGCAGGCGCCGATACGATGGTGATAAGCTCAAAGTCGAAGCTGGCGGTGGTTAAACGGAACAAACAACCGGATGAACCGTCGATAGATTTACTTGTTGAGAAATATTTTGATGATGTCGATATCCTTTTAACCGAAGGATTTAAGAAAAATTCTTTTCCAAAAATAGAAGTTCATCGAAAAGAACGCAGCAATACACTCCTGTGTCGGGGTGAAGTGGATGATGAAACACTTATCGCCATTGCTTCCGATGAAAAGCTGATCGCAGATGTTCCGGTATTTGATATTAACGATTACATCGGCATTTGTGATCTCATTGAAAAGCGATTTCTATCTTAATAACGGCCGTCAGGTGAAATCGTCGTTATCAAGGAAATTTAATCGTGCCGCAACTTTTTGAGACAACACAAATTAACGGGTTGGCATTGAAGAATCGATTTGTCCGATCTGCGACATGGACCGGCCTGGCACAAGTCGACGGTATATGCTCAATGCCGCTGATTGATCTGTATGTTCGTCTGGCGAAAGGCGGTGCGGGGCTTCTTATTACAGGCCATGCTTATGTCCAAAAAAATGGTCAAGCCGGTCCGTGGCAACTCGGAATACATAATGACAGGTTATTGCCGGGTCTTCGGAGTCTGGTAAATGCTGTTCATGAAAATGGCGCAAAAATAGTTATTCAGCTTTCTCATGCCGGGATTTACGCTGATCTAAAATTGACGGGGACGGCGCCATTCGCCATTTCTGATATTAAAGGCGTTGTTCCTTGTCCGGTAAAGGAAATGACATCCGAGGATTTTGATGCCGTTATCAATTGTTTCGTAAAATCAGCGTTAATGGCCAAAGCGGCTGGTTTTGACGGCATACAACTTCATGCAGCGCATGGATATTTGATCAGTCAATCTTTGTCTCCCGCGTATAATATAAGAAAAGATCGATACGGTGGTTCCATTGAGAATAGATCGCTTCTGCTTTTGACTATCGTACGGCAAATCAGCATTATCCGGTTAGGTTTTTGCATGCGGGTCTTTGCCCGCGTTCCCTTGGGCATGGGCTGGATCAGGAGCCATAAATCCTGTGTGGCGTAGCTCATTTTTGATATGGTTGCGCAGTTGCCAGACCCTAGCGATTGAGACTCTTTCATTGAAATGTTTTTGGCAATAAATGGCCAGCAGAAGATAGGTGATCAGTCCTGCCAGTATCTGGACCATCAGACCGTATTTTGTTCTGGCAATCAGGTGATAGACTCTGAGATGACGTTTCCAC
>JACRBZ010000107.1 GCA_016219185.1 Deltaproteobacteria bacterium | reverse complement strand
CGGGACTTCCTTTGGCCTGAATACGCCCTGGTGGACCAGCATTGTCGGTTTTTCCCATGTTCACTGGGTATTCGGCTGGTGGGAATGGATGATCGTTATCCTGTTCATGACCGCCAATGTCTGGCGGGGAAAACCCTGGTCGGCCATTGCCCTTCCGCAACCGGCCAGGGGACTGGTCTCTTTTGGCCTGATCATTATCGGCGGTTATATCATGGCCACGATTTGCGTCAAACTGATCCCCCTGTGGCTGGGGGACGTGCTGCATCATATGGACAAGGATGCGGAAAAACTTCGCTTCATGTGGTATCACGCGGCTGAAATCGCGGGCTTCACCCTGATTCCGTTTCTGGCCTGGCATCATTATTTTGATGATATGGTTCCCATGGATGACGTGGATTCCTGGGCCGGATTCGGATTTCGGACCATCGGCGTGATAGTGCTTTGCGTGATCAATTATGCCATTTTTTATCATGGCGATTTCGGCTCCTGGGGCCTTGGAAATCCGCACTGGGGCCATAAATTCGTTCACGGTGAATCCCTGATCTGGAATTTCTGGTGGATTATCCCCCTGCTCTGGAACGAATGGTTCTTCCACAAATGGCCGTTCTACGAACACAAACATCATTAATCTCATTTCCAAGAAAATGATTCTCCCCCTTTGAAAAAGGGGGGCCAGGGGGGATTTTAGATGCGTATCCCGCGGAAAAATCCCCCTCAGTACCCCTTTCCCAAAGGGGGAAGTTATTGACCCCTGATGCCCAACCGGAACCATTGAAAGGTTTGTCCCCGTTGCGGACGTCGAGGTTCTGAGAGCGGCTTTCGGTTAAACGCTGTTGCAATTATCAATATTATTCTTTATAAAAAATAAGATTTTTATCTTTCCCCCAAAAGCAGGTTCTTATCCATCGGCGGGACCTGCAAGGGTCTTATATACGCGCCGATGGGACTGCGAGAAGCCGCCATGTCCGATCCTGTCATGTTAAACCCACCCGCCCGCCTCCGCGGGGTCAATCTCGGCGGATGGCTGCTGCTGGAGAAGTGGATGACTCCGAGCTTGTTCGAGGGACTTGCGGCAACCGATGAGACCACCTGGTGCGCGGAGCTGGGCCCGGAGGCGCCGTCGCGGCTGCGCGCCCACTGGGAGCGCTTTATCACGCGCGAGGATTTTGCATGGCTTGCGGGCGTGGGCATCAACGCGGTTCGCATTCCGCTCGGGCACTGGATCTTCGGCCCGCCATATCCGTATCACGGCAAGTACGGCCCAAACCCGCATCCTTTTGTCGAAGGCGGCATCGACGTGCTGGACCGCGCTTTCGACTGGGCCGCGGAATTCGGCATTTGCATCATACTCGACCTCCACGCCGCCCCCGGCTGCCAGAACGGCTTTGACAACGGCGGCATCAAGGATGTCTGCGAATGGCACACGCGCGAGGAATACCTGGCACATTCGGTCGAGGTGCTGGGAAGGCTTGCCGAGCGCTACCGCCTCGCACCCGCCCTTTACGGCATTCAACTGCTCAACGAACCGCGTTGGGATGTGCCCACGGAACTGCTCAAAGCGTACTATCTGCGCGCCTACGAGGCGATCCGCAAGCATTGCCCGCCGGAGCGCGTGGCGATCGTTTTCCACGACGGCTTCCGCTCGCACCGCGAGTACCTGGGCTTCATGCAGCCGCCGCAGTATCAGAACGTGATCTTCGACATACACCGCTATCAGTGCTTCGATCGCAACGACATCGAAATGGACATACACGGCCACATGCATAAGGCCGGAGACCTATGGCGGCAGGAAGTCGATGATATCGGGCGCGAGCTGATGCTCCCGACGATCGTGGGCGAATGGAGCCTGGGGCTCGACCTGGAGGTCGTCTCGCTCTGGGCCGATGGGCCGTTTGACCACGCACTGCTGCGCATGGACAAGCTCCAGCAGGACGTTGCGTATCGTGCTTACGGCGCTGCGCAGCTCCTGACCTTCGAGCTATACCGAGGCTGGTTTTTCTGGAGCTTTCGAACCGAGACCACGCCGGAGTGGTGCTTTCGCGAGTGCGTCGAAAGAGGCTGGCTGCCGCCGCGATTTCAATGAGTGCCGCCGTTTCCGTGCCGCCCGTTTAACAAGACCTTCGCCTCGTGTACCCGGCTCAGAATCAGCGTGCGCTGGTACAGTTGCCTGAGTTCCGGATGAAGGCTGATGTTCAGCAGGGTCGCGTTGGGTAACTCACGGCGGAGCATATCGAGGATCAGCCGCTCGCCCCTGGGGTCAATGGCATCGGTGGCCTCTTCCATGAACACCCAGGCCGGCTGTTGGAGCAGCACACGTGCGATGCCGAGCCGCTGCTGGGCGCGTTGCGGCAGCACCTGCTCCCAGTTGTCCCGCTCGTCCATGCGTGGGGCAAGCCATGCCATGCCCACGCATTCGAGCGCGTGGTGGATGGCGGGGCCGGGGAAGGCATCCGGAGGATGCGGGTAGCAGAGCGTTTCGCGCAGGGTGCCCTCGGGCAGGAAGGGCCGCTGGGCAACGAACAGCATATTTCCCTTGGCCGGCAGCCACACCCGCCCGCTGCCCCAGGGCCAGAGCCCGCCGATCACCTTGAACAGGCTTCCCGTCACTGCGGGATTCCCCTCAATCAGCACCCTTTCGCCGCGGCGGATATCAACGCTGAAGTTCTCGAGCAGGATGTGCCCCGAGGGTTCGGTGATACAAAGATCCTCGATTACCAGGCGAGCGCGTTCCGATCGGCCCAGGGCGATGCGCTGGGTGCTTGGGGCCTGAGCGTCAGCATCCAATTGAAGCATGGCCTCGTAGAGTGACAGCACGCGGTCGGCTGACGCGCGGCAGCGCGCAATCTCGCCGATGTTGTCCACCGGCCAGGAAAGCGCGGAAGTCAGGCGCTGAAATGCCTGCGCAGCCTGCATCAGCACACCGAGCGACATCGCTCCAGAGATGTACTGGGGCGCGGCGACCAGGATTGGAAATACCGGCAGCAGCGCACCGTATCCCGATCCGAACGAGACCAAGCCCATGTATGCGAGCGACTGCCGATTCCATTCGCGAACGATCTTGCCAAATCGTGCCGACGCGCTGGCGCGCTCCATCGGCTCGCCGCGCAAGAGCGCGATCGCTTCCGTGTTCTCTCGCGCTTGTGACAAACCGAAGCGATATGTCGCCTCCGCGGTCTGCAGCGCGTTTGTCGCGCGCACCAGCGGTCGGCCGATCATCCAACTGATCGTGCTACCCAGGGCCGCATAACCGAAAGCCAGCGGCACCATGTAGCCCGGCACCTGAACATGGGTACCCGGCAAAACGACCGCACCCGACACCGACCACAGGATTTCGATGAAAAGACCGATGGTCATCAGGCAGTAGACCAGCGAGTGGGCCAGTGCGATCGTGCTCTCCGTTGCGATGCGGATGTCTTCGGCAATGCGCTGGTCGGGGTTGTCGAGGTTGCCGGCACTGAAGAGCAGACGGTAATGGCGACCGTCTTCCATCCAGCTCCCGACCAACTGCTCTGTCAGCCAGGCGCGGCAGTCGATCATCAGCCAGCGCTTGACAATCATGTGCGCCGCCGTGACGGCGATCGTGATGACGAAGATCAGTGCAAAAACCCCCACCTGAAGAAGCAGACCATGTATCGAGCGTTGTTCGAGCGCGTCGAACAACGCTCGGTTCCAGTAATTGACCCATACCATGAGCCCGACTTGCCCCATGGTGAGCAGCAACAGCAGCAGTGTCGCGCTACGGACTTTCGCACGCCGCTTGCATTTCCAATACTGGCCCGCGAGGCGAAGCACCTGCCGAAGAAAGTGTTTATTAGTGCCGGGCACGGCGCCAGGGGTGGCAGCCGGCGTTGGCTCTGACGTCGAATCAGTCATTGCTGCAATTATAACCCATTTTTGAAAACATCATGCCCATCTTTGCAAATTTTTATCGTGAACATTACCAATAGCCGTAGTTAGACTTAAGATCCTCAGTATCCAAGACGTAATTATTATATCAAAAAGAAGGAATAAAAACATATGAAAATTAAATCTTCATTTAAGGGACGTCTATTGGAATATTGGATCCATCAATCCGAAATTTTCAGCCCTTGCTCTTCAACGATTTTCAGCCCTCTCAACACGGATTGACTCGCTGTTGGTTGGGATATATTCAGTTTTTTCGCCAATTCAATCGTACTCATCCCAAGCTCCCGCGAGCCCCAGAAGCAAACAAGGCTCCGAGCCTTCACTATTTTAGGGTATTTGCCGCCGGCCAACAAGTCGCTCTGAGAAATCTCAAATAATTTTACCACATGTTCGACCAAGGATTCGAAGCTGTATCCGATGGCCTGAATCTTGTGTTTTTGTTCTAGATTTTCTTGGGCGGCTTTTAATACGTTTTCAGCAAAATTCCCTTCACCCAATATGCGCTCATCACCCTTCACCCGGTTTTCGCTCCGGCGCATGGTTTTTACCGCAGCCCACCCTCCGGCGCTTCGCACCAACCCGCCCCCCGTCAAATCCTGCCGGCGGCCTTCAGAAATCCCCTTTTCTACAAATTCCCGATAACGCATCCGCGCTTCTTGACACGTGCCACCAAAAAGTTTCAAGATGTAATCAACTTCCTGCCAGTCATGTTTTACATTGTTCATCAGCACCCCATGACCGCTGTAAGGGTATTTGTCAAGGTCCTCAGGGTCCTTAACAATCCTTGCCCGTAGCGGGTTCAGGTGAATATAACGTACCAATTCCAGTAAATATAACTCTTCCTGGCACAGAATGGATTTGTATCGATTTTGGAATAATTGGCCATGACGACGGTGCCGGTGGTTGAAGCTCACCGCGTATCCGGTTAGAAGTCTGCGCATCACCGTGGCGATGGGTATGACACCTGTTCTGAGCAATAAGTGCACGTGGTTTGGAATCAAAACCCAGGCAAAACAAGGCGTTCCGGTTTCCGATAAAATTTGGCCAAGCCGTTTTACAAAACTATCCCGGTCGAAATCATCGAAAAAGATCTTCCTGCGCTCAATCCCTCTTATAATGATATGATGCAGCGCACCAGGGGCATCTATGCGGGCTTTACGTGGCATGATTCTTATGTATCAAATCAAAATCCGTATGTAAACCAATATTCCAATGGACGTCCCCATTTTTTCCCATTTTTTCCTTGTTTCTTCCTATTCGCCGGGCTGGGCTTTCTGCAGAATTTCATTGGGACGATTGGGATTGCGATAGCCTCCGGCCGTGCCATCATAGCTCTCAAGCGGCATGTTCCATTTCTGGCCCGTTGTCGTGTCCTTCATACGCTCATAACCCATTGTGCCTTCGCGGCGTCCCTGCGAGATACGGTCCTCGGACAAACCTTTCTGCCGCCAGGACTCGATCAATCCCCGGTTGTCCAACGGATTGTTTTTCGGGGTAATCAACGTGTCATTACCGGCAACCTGGCGCGGATTTGTAATCGTGACGCTGTTGGCGACCTGCCACAGCCACAGCTTCGCCTGGTCGAATTGGCCTTCTGGCGCACCATAACCCGAGATTGTGGCGTCGTAGCTGCGGCCGTAGGCATTGAGAACGCCGCATGTCCATGTGGATCGCATGGGTGTGCCGCGATACTGATACGAAATGTCCATTTCGGCGACATCCCAGGGCAGGCCCGGGTAAATCGAGGGTTGCTGCCGGTGCCCCAACACTTTGACAAGGCGAATGTTGGCATAACCCGGAATCTTCGGAAGCATCATGAGCACGAAATTTTCCGGACGACTCGACCCGGGGGAACGCAGCAGGATGGCCCAATCGACCTTCAGGAGGCCGTCCGGAGACGACATCTCGACTCCGCTGGTGGACTCGCGGGCATTCCAGCCGGTGGGTACGGACCAACTGAAATACTGTCCCTGATGCGTTTGTAAGGGCGGGCGGGCTGCCACCGCTGTTTCCCTCGGATTCGTTGCGGGTGTGCGAGCGTTAACAGGCTGCTGTTGCGCGTTGCCCGCCTTGCCACTGGCTTGAGCACCGTAGTCGGGCGGCTTGGGTTCGACAATAACGGCAATCTCGATCTCCAGGCGCCGTCCATCTTCCTGAAGGTGAACCAGGCCGATCAAAGTCTGCTCGCCGACCCGATGCATCTTCAGGAGGTTAAACGCCTCCTGGGAACTGGCAACCCGTTTACGGTCGACGGTGATAATTGCATCGCCCTGACGCAAGCCGGACTTGAAGGCCGGCCCCTCGGGCAGTACCGCTGAAGCCACCACCACCTGTCCCGAAACGCCGTACCTTGAGACCTGGCCAGCCGGCATATCAACCAATACGACGCCGACGTATCCTTCTGCGCCCGGGGGTTGCGCGGCAAATGCCGTTTTCGGTTGGTTCGCGGCGATCAAGAGCACGCAGACAAATAGATAGCTCAGCAAATTGCCTAAGAATCGATCCGATCTCAGCATCTGTGCGGCAACCCCGGGCACAATTGACCATGCCGGGTCAGCCAGGGCCGGCTTGACGCCCATCCCGGGCTGTACGGAATATTCCTGCAGGGGTTGTGAAGACGGAGTCCCGTTATAGTCATCTACGAGTGCAACCATGTTTTGAGAAAAGCTATCGAAATGTCCAGTCATTGCATCCTCCTGACGCCATTTAATTTTTCCCTTTTTCAGTGCAGCCTGCCACCGCCGTCAACATCGAGAATCGCTCCGGTTGTATAGGCGTTGGTGATAAGATACAAAGCCGATTGGGCGATCTCTTCCGGCTGACCAACGCGGCCCACGGGCAGATTGCCACCCATTTGTTTGAAAAACGCGTCCTTCTCTTCAGTAGACATCCAGTTGTAGGCAGGGGTGTCCACCAACCCGGGCGAGAGTATGTTGACACGGATCGGTGCCAGCTCTTTGGCCAGGGTCATGGCCATGCACATGATCGCGCCGTTGACGGCCGCAACGCCCGCGGTTCCTGGAATCGCGGATCGTGCGGCCCCTCCGATGGTGAAAAGAATCGATCCGCTCTGACGGATCAGCGGCGCGCCGTATTTCGCACACAGAAAATACCCCCAAAACTTGGTATGGAAAGCATTTTCAAGGGCCGCCGATTGAATTTCGGAAAGAATACCCCAGGCAGGCAAGCCCGCGCCCATCAATACCAGATGGTCGAAGGCTCCCATCGAATCGAAAAAACGCCGTACTGCGTCTTCCTGCGAGAAATCCAACGGAATTGCCTCGGACCTGCCGCCGATGACCCGAAGTGCCGCATCGCGTTTTTCCTGCGAGCGGGATGCAATGACAACATGCGCGCCTTCCGTTGCCAAAAGCCTGGCGGTTGCCAGGCCCATTCCGGAACTTCCGCCAAGAACAATGACTTTTTGGTTTTTCAACATGCGTTCCTCCTCAATGTTCCATCAACTTATTGTGTTATGTCCCCCTCCCCTGTATCCGTTTTCAAGTTACTTTCGTTTGACGATGACGCCGCCAGAAGATATGGTAAGATACGTTCCAATCTTCTTTAGGCCCGTCAGGGTCTATCCATTATATCAAAAAGAAGGAATAAACGCATATGAAAATCAGATCCGTCATTGTACTGGGACTGGGAAAAGTGGGAAGTCTTGTCGGAACCCTGCTTCATAAAACAGGATTTGCGGTAACAGGCGCGGACATCCATGCCAAAGATGATTTGCCGTTTCCCGTCATCACAACGGACATGGCAGATATGAAGCGTTTCACGAACAAATTCAGAAAATTTGATGCCGTGATATCCTGCTTACCCTATAAATACAATTTGGATGTGGCAACCGCTGCTCACAAGCAGGCAGTTCATTATTTTGATCTGACGGAGGATGTTCCAACCACAAAAGCAATCATCAAAATGAGCAGAACAGCCAAAGCGGTCATGGCTCCCCAGTGCGGCCTCGCGCCTGGATTCATCGCCATTGTCGGGGCATCCCTGGCTGCCGATTTTACCAAGATCAGAAGCATCAAACTCAGAGTCGGCGCGCTTCCCCAGAATCCCACGGGCCTTCTCGGATACGCCTTTAACTGGTCTCCCGAGGGGGTTGTGAACGAGTATCTCAATGACTGTGAAGTGATTGAAAACGGTCAGCATAAATGGGTCTCCCCGATGGAGTGGCATGAGAAACTCTTTATTTCCGGCATTCAGCTCGAGGCATTTACAACCTCAGGCGGACTTGGAACCATGTGCGAAACATTTCTGGGAAGGGTCGATAACCTGGATTATAAAAGTATCCGTTATCCGGGACATGTTCAGCAGATGAATTTTTTCTTTCATGAACTTCTCATGCGTGAAGACCGCAAAAAAGCAGGAGAGATTCTCACCTATGCAAAACCACCGGTCAATGACGATGTGGTCTATATCCATGCATCCGCTGAAGGGTTAAAGGGGACGCAACTGTTCCGAGACGAGTTTGTAAACGCCTATTATCCCATCATGATTGACGGTAAACGGTGGCGTGCGATTTCGTGGACAACCGCGGCATCCGCCTGTGCGGTGATGGAAATGGTCAGCAAGGGCTGTCTGCCGGACAGGGGATTCATTAAGCAGGAGGATATCTGCCTGAACGATTTCCTCAAGACCGGAAACGGCAGATTATACAGCGGGGAAGCGCACAGCGGAGAGCCTGAATCAACAATGCCCTAAACACAGTTGCCGATAATCCGAACACCGGCCGCAAAAGACACGGGCTGATGGGTTACACGACGGGACGGCGAATGTTTTTTTTCCGTATGGGCGCCCCCCCGTTTCAAGAGGCAGACCGACGCGATTTTAAAAACCGCGGCGGTCTTTCGAGATGGTCACAACAGTATTTCGGAAATATCCAACTTCCTTAGTCTCTGTCATTATGCCGGGGGGCGTTGCTGCTCACAAGTTTCAGCGCCTTCTCATACAGCCTGGCTTGCTCAGCCTTGTAGGACCGGGATCTCAGCATCCGCTTGCTCTTCGCGTCACGGTGCAGATCGTCCGCATCGATTGACAAACGCGTCAAAGCCCCGAGCCGAAAGCTGTCGCGATCGATACCCGAAACATCGAGCCGTTCGGCCAGAGACCATATCCGCTTGCCTTCCTTTGACGGCGTATAACTTGCAACCCGGGTGACCGGAACATCGCTTGCCTGAATATTGTTATACGTGGGCTGAAAGAGATCGCGCAGGTCCGTTGCAAAGAGGTCGCCAAGGTTGTTCGGCGGCAGACCCAGCAGCAATTCTTCGGTCTTGACGATGGAAGCAGTGGAGTAATGCCTTTTAGCCACATAACCGGGCCTTGCATATGGACTGACAACAATCAGCGGGGTGCGGTAAGGGTGAATATGGTCCAGCGTGGACTGGGCATCGTCAAACGTCATGAAAATCGCACTGCCCTCGCCTGTCGCCGGATCGAAGTACACCGGGCTGTTCATGATATGCTCGACAACCATGGCAACGGCAACGTCACCGTCAGCAACCTGCTGCACCGGAGCGTTTGTGATCAACGGGGATTTGGCCGCGGGCCCGGTGTGCGAGTTCGGGATCCAGATATGAACGTATTGCGGCAGCGTGCCCTGGCTCACCATTCGGTCGAAATCGCGGATGAACTCTTTCGCGCGGCGCTGGTCGGAGATGTTGAGATTAAAGCCCGGAAAATTGGTGTCAATGCGCGGTTCGCCGCTGGCATTTTTCCCGCCCAGGATGGCGAGCATGGGCAGTTTGAGATAAAAGGACTGCCCCAGTCCCTGGGTAACACTGTCCACATCTCCGACATTTTGCAGTGGATTGGTGACATCGAGTGGGGCGGTGCCCGGAGGGTTACCCGCAACTAACGCCGGATAGCCGAAGTTTCCGCTTGGGGGGTCGTTGAGGATGGGCTGCGATGTGATTCCGCTATCCGAGCCATCTATGAGCGTGGGATCTCCGAACACCTTGAAGTCCAGGCCATTTCGGGCAACGTTGTTGAAGATGTAACCGTTCTCGGGCAATTCTTCCGGGTTACCGCCGTCAAGCAGAAAACCGCGTCCATGTGGCATAAAAAGGGTCTTCTCGGTATAGTCGGTGCAAGTTCCCGACGCGCAGAATTCATGGCCGGCAGTACTTTCTTCCGAATCGGAATAGTAGTTGACCCCGGTGGCGAACGTGCGCGCCAGCAATTGCATATTCACGGTAACACCCGTGAATTGCTGGTTCGGATACTCCGAGCCATCCCGGTTATTGTAGATCATGCTGGCGTACGGACCGAAATGACTGTCCATGCTGCCCAGCATCGAATCGAAAGTCTTATTCTCCTGCAAAATGAAGAAAACATACTTGATTTTCCTTGACGGATGTCCACCGATCGGAACCACGCTGGAGTCCGCATGTTTCTGCATCGAGAAATTGTTTGCGAGAACGTCGAAGGCTCTCAAATCGATAGAAGCCAGATTGATCTTCTGCACGGTGCCGAAAACGCAGTGGCTGTCGGTATGCGGATCGGATCCGAGTCCGGAGGGCGGTGAGGGCAAGAGATGCGTATTAATGTTGGGGTTGATATCCGTGCCGACTCCCTTGGCGTTTGCAACGTATAGAACCCGGCCGTCAGCGCTAAGGGTCAGTGCCGTCGGATACCAGCCCGTCGGCAGCCGGCCCAGCAATTTCGGCTGGAGCGGATTGGTCGTATCCAGCACCGCAACGGAGTTTATCCCGGCTTCCGCCACATACATCCGCGCCTTATCCGGTGAGACGACAATGGCGTTGGGGTAGGCGCCGACCAGGTCATTGCCCTTGACGCCGCCAACCTTAAGGGGAGAAAGATCGATATCGCCAAGACTTTGATTGCTGGTAAGATCGATAACGCCCAGGCTGTCGCTATTGGTTTTTGTGATATACAGGACCCGGACGCTGCCGTTTTCCAGGATGGCCGTCGCGGATGGGTGGGTATCGCCCACGGTGTGCAGCTCATCGATCGGGTGGCCCTGGTAAACAGAACGGATCAGGGAAAGCTGCGATCCATCGCCGCCAGGCGCATTCAGGATGGAGATCGAGGAAGTTTTTGGATTGTTGCCGCTCGTATTTGTGACCGGGACATAGAATCCATCGGGCATATTATTGGGGGCAGGGAGAAGGGATGTCACAAGGTGGGAGACGAGATCATAGGTCACGTTTTCGAACTTGTATTCCGAGACTCCCCAGTTGGATACGGTCACCGTCTGGTCGTCATCGCTCAATGACACTCCGTACGGGAAATACCCCACCGCCACCTGCTTCACTACCTTTTTCTGGACCGTATCGATGACGGCAATACTGTTATCGCTGTTGCAGGCCACATAGAGAAACTGGCCGTTCCGGCTCAGGGCCGAACCGGCGGGCCAGGTAGCCTGCGCGCCAGATTGCGAACCCGAGAACATAACAACGGGGGGCACTCCTTGAGCCAGCGCGTAGTTGGTCACGAATCCCTGATTATCGGGCGTAATCGGAGTGATACCGATTCGGTTAAGTGGCGTATTTGCGGGGGAAATTACCCCAGTTGCGGAGATGTTAAAGATCTTTACGTCATTGTCGGCACCACCGGAGGCCCATAGGGTGTATGGACCGGAGCCGGTCACCTGTAATCCTATGAAGATGCCATTCGACGGCCAGGAGGTCTCGGGGGGGCTGGGCCACGTGGAAACCAGTTTCATGGTCGCGGTATCAATGGCGGAAAGCGAATAACAACCGTAATTCATCGGATTATGGTAGGACTGGAAACTGGGATCCAACTCGTCGTCATTACTGGTTATGAGATATTTTCCATCCGATGTCAGAACCACGCCGAGAGGATTCATGCCCACCTGCGTGCTGATGCCGGCCGGCTTCACGACCCGGCCATTTGGCAGCACGCCGGCAAAATAACTCCCGAACTTATCCGGACCGGCAAACAGTTCAGCACCCCTGTAAGCACCTCGCATGGAGGTCCCGTAAACCGGTGCGGTGATTAAGCCCCATGTCGTGACATCCAGCGCCGTGGGACAAGGTCCCCCTCCATTTAGTCCATCATCAATGACTGTACCTGGAATACTTAAAGGCAGTGCCTCGGATTTTGAATCTTCTTGGATGCCGACGCTCGCTAAGCCGGCGCTCGAAAAACCGATTAGAAGTGAAATCGCAATCAAACATATAAAAAGAAAACTAAAACCGCGGATATGGGTTGAGTCGGAACGTTCTACGGAAGGTGCCATTTTCCTCTCCTTTTCTATGACGTCGATCTATTGAGATAGAGAGCGGATACGAAATCCTAAACCCTCTCCTTATTCTTCGATTTTTCGGAATCCATGGCGGCGGCTGCGCGCTTCATCGCAGAGCGCAGCGAGGATCAATTAATCCGGTTGCTTGAAGTCGACATCGTCATTTTCCCCTTGAGAAAATCACGCTGTCGTTCTATGAGGGCAATCAATTTTGTTTTAACATAAGGAGGGGATATGTCAATGAAAATGAGACACACATTTGGACGGTTTATAGCGGGTTTATAGGGACGTCCATTGGTTTATTGGAATCTTCAGAACTCAATATTCCAATAGACGTCCCTTTTGCTCCTTTTGCTCTGTATCTTTAGCTCTTGTTGATTTTACAACTCGTTATGCTGAAAATTTCTTCTATCTACCAGGGGCACATCACTCACAGGGCCGAGCCCATTGTAAGTAAGAACATGAGCGCCGTCGCCTTTGAGCATCAATTCCCGGACGTATTTATCAAATCATGAAATATCAACAACTTACTTATGACCAATCCCACCCCGACATCAAAGGGCATTTCCTGACAGATAATTTGACAACTACCCATAAAATGACAATTAATTCATTAAACAGGCAAAGAGCCAATTCAAAACACCGGTAAGTGCATGACTGTCTACGAATGGCAACCCACCAGTGCCTGAAAAAATTGCCTGCGATATTCGGGAACAACAACCATTCATCGAGAGGTGACCCATGAGATTTCTTATCAAAGTGAACATCCCTGTTGAGACTGGAAATGCCGCGGCGAGAGCCGGAAAACTCGGTTCAACAATTCAGTCCATTCTTGCGGACCTGAAGCCCGAATCCGCTTATTTCACAGACGAGAAAGGCCAGCGGACCGGATTTATTTTTCTCGACATGCAGGACGCATCGCAGATCCCGGCCATTGCAGAGCCGTGGTTTCTCGCATTCAATGCGAGCATCGAGATTCATCCGGTGATGGTGCCTGATGATCTAGCCAAGGCCGGCAGTGCCATCGAGGCGGCAGTCAAAAAGTTCGGATGACAGTTCGAATGCCATCCATTTTCTACTCCGGATGGCATGGGCCGCTCCATAATAGATGTCCCCTTTTTCTACATGAACGGCATGTCGTGGATAACCGGTTTTGCCAGGATAGTCGCAAGAATCCCGGCCCCACGGGCCGTTTCCGCCTCGTTTTTGGGTGGTCCGATGCAGATGCGTACGCCTTCAACCGGCTGCTGACCCTTGGTGCTGAAGTTGGCGGATGGAACGACCTGCACACCCATGGATAGAGCCTGACGGGCGAAGGTTTCGCCTGTCCAGGGCGGCGGGAGTTTCAGCCAGGCATGCAGACCACCCGGACGGAAACGCAAATCACAGGCGGCGAGCTTGCCGGAAAGGATGGCCATCCGTTTTTCCGCGGATTCTCTTTTGATGATTACAGCACGATCGGCCGTGCCGTTTTCAATCCACCTACTTCCAATCTCGGCGGTAAGCGGCGGATTCATCCAGATCGACGCAGCCATGACCCGTTCAACAGCCGAAAACTGCCCATTCGGCACCACCAAAAAGCCAAGGCGCAGACCCGGGGACAAGGTTTTGGAGAGGCTCGTCAGATAAAAACTCCTTTCCGGAATCGCGGCGCTGATCGGTATCATCGTTTCCGGCTCCATGCCGCCATAGACATCATCCTCGATCAGAAAAAGATCCGACCGGTTTATCGCAGCCGCCAGTTCCCGGCGCCTGTCCGGATTCATGGTGACGGTCGTCGGGTTATGCATCGTCGGAATCAGGTAGACGCCTCTCAGGTGATGACGGCGTGCGGCCTTTTCAAGTGCTTCGGGCACCATTCCTTCCGCATCGCCTTCCACAGGAACCAGGCGAAGATGCAGGACCCCGGCCAAATTCAGGATTCCAGGGTATGTGTAGCCGTCGACTGCCAGGGCGTCACCCGATGCCATCTGACTGCTCAGCGCCGTAAACAATGCGTGCTGGGCACCGGCGGTGATGGCGACATGTTCCGGTGCTGCCTGCAGATTGAGTCTTTCAAGCCATTTGCAGGCAGCCCGGCGATGGCGGAGAATCCCGGCTGTCGGCTGGTAGCCGGACATGTCCTTTACGGCCGGCAGGTATGACAGTTCGGCCAGCATCGCGGCAAAATCGGGGGTTCCTTCCGGCACCGGGAAGTTCAGATCAAAACGGATCGGATCTGAGGTATTCCGAGGAATCCGATTGTGGAGCGCATGAAGGGCGAATTCTTCCGTTTCCCGCCCGACAACAAAGGTCCCCCGGCCGATCTCTCCTTTCACCAGACCGAGTTTATCGATTTCCCGATAGGCCCTTGTCACGGTCCCCATGGTGACGCCCAGCGCGTTGGCCAGTTCCCGCTGGGGCGGCAAGCGGTCCCCGGGCTTCAGCGCACCCGAAGATAAGGCCGCCCGGATGCCGTTCATGATCTGCCGGTATTTCCGGCCGGTGCCAAAACTGATATGGTCGAGCAGAATTGTTATCATAACAATATTCCAATTGACGGATACTATTTATTTAGATTATGACATTATTACCAAACAATGTCATTATAAAAAGGATACAATCGACATGAAAGCACTTGTCAAAGGCATGCAGGCCAACATTCCCCTGGCGATCAGCGCCATGGCCTATGGCGGGGTATTCGGCGTATTGAGCGCCAACCACGGTGTGAGCTGGGCCGAAATGCTGGCGATGGACCTGTTGATGTTTGCCGGGTCCGCGCAACTGGTGATGATCGAAATGTGGTCTTCTCCGATCCCCGTGTTTGCGGTTGGCCTGGCGGTGCTGATCATCAATATCCGCTATCTTCTGATCGGTGCCTCCTTACAGCCGGTTTTCGACGGCCGGCCGCTCTGGAAGAAAGTGCTGTGCATGCATCTGGTGGCAGATGAAAACTGGGCCGTAACGATCGCCGCCCACAGGGACGGCGGGGCCAGTCCGGCTTTTCTGGTTGGCGGTGGCCTGTTACTGGTGACCGCCTGGACCGCCGCGACCATCGGTGGAAACCGCCTCGGTGGCCTGGTCATGGAGCCAAGACGTTGGGGACTTGATTTTGCTTTCATTGCCGTTTTTGCCGCCCTGACGCTGAGCCTCTGGCAGGGCCGGGACGACTTCCTGCCCTGGCTGGTTGCAGCAGTACTTGCCGTGGCCGGAGAACGGCTGCTGCCGGGAAAGCTTTATATCGCCCTGGGAGGTGTCGGCGGTGCCTTGACAGCGGTCATCATTGAAATGGTGAAAGACCGAAAACATGTTGCAGCAGACGATAAAGGCTGTAATGGAATGATTCAAAGCGGCGTGGAGGAGAAATCATGAACGATCTGTTTCAACTCGGCGCCGTGCCGGCAATCCTTCTGGCTGCCGGGCTGACCTACGGCCTGCGCCTCGGCGGTCTGCTGCTGGCCGACCGGCTTCCAAAATCCGGTCCGGCCAGACGTTTTCTCGATTACCTGCCGGGAACGATCCTGCTGTCACTCACGGTTCCCGGAGCTTTGCATGCCGGCATCGAAGGGATAATCGGCCTGGGAGCCTGTCTTCTCGTGTTTTTACGCACCCGGAACATGCTGCTGACCATGGCGGCGGGCATGGCCGGGGTCTGCCTTTTACGATTCTTTACGGGCGCCTGAAGACCATCTTAAAAAAAGAGTATCCGAATTTACCCTTGCCCCCATTTCCGCCCAAGGTTTCCACGGTGAACGAATAAATAACGGCGGTGACCAGAAGACAGGCTGCGCAGAATAAAAAAGCATCCGTAAATGCGCCGGCCCCCAGAGATTTCCCAGGATGAAAAAATTGCATCATATTCCCCAGTCCCTGAAGAAACAACGCCACTCCGATCATGGTGAAAAAATTGATACCGGTCATGGCCGTGCCCGCCAGTTCGGCCGGCATCCGTTCCTTGATATGGGCGTACATGAGGCCTCCGGAACTGGCAAAAAAACCGAAACCAAAAAAAAGAATGCACAGCGCCGTCATGCCGGCACCGGATGACAGTCTGGTAAGAAAGGATAGATCCGCGGCCATGGCAACCAGTCCGAAAACAATGACCGGCTTGCGGCTTTTCAGCACCACATCGGAAAGCCAGCCGAACACCGGACTGCCGGCAGCCATGCCGATGCTCATCAAAAACAGCAGGTTTCCGGCGGATAAAACGGAAATACCCATGACATTGATCAGAAACGGGGCCGCCCAAAGAGACAGGGCCGCGGCATAAATGCCATACCGGCAAAACGTGCCCAGTGAAATGATCCAGTAATCTTTTTCTCCGAACAGACTGCCAAGATTTCCCCGTATTTCCCGGATCCGGGTCGATGCCGGTTCGGGGATACCCCCAAGGCACGATGACTCCGGACGATCCCGTGCAATCAGATAAAAAAGAAACGTCAGAACCAGGTTGATAACTGCGATCATCAGAAAGGAATTCCGCCATCCCATTGCCTGAACCATCAGCACCAAAGGCGTTGCGGCCACCAGGTTGCCGACCGTGCCAAGGGAGAATACCATCGCGGACAGGGTACCGAAATGCCGGGGCGCGTACCACAGGGTGATGAGCTTCAGGGTTCCCATCAGGCTACAAGCCATTCCGATCCCGATCAGCACCCTGCCTGTCACCAGTACGGACAAGGAATGTCCCCGGGCGAACATCACCGCACCCATCACCGCGATCAGGGAAAGTACGGTCATGGACACCCGGGGGCCGATTCCGTCCAGATACATGCTGATCGGGATCTGCATCAGGGCAAAGCCATAGAAAAAAGCGGCGGATATCATGCTGAGGCCGGCCGTGTCCATGGAAAGATCACGGATCAGATCCGGGGTGATGACGGCCACGGACGCCCGGTAAAACTGGGAGAGCAAAAACAGCAGGCAGGCAATCACAAAGATAACCGGGCGCCGAATCGCTTCGCGGCGAGCCTCCGAAAATTTCGCCATTAATACGGCGGCTCCGCCGGCCCGACATAACCGCACATGCCCAAACGGGGCGAATTAACCAACGGAATGGGCTCCCCATAGTCCTTGTGGGGATGCGTCTTTGCGTGCTTGTTGCACAGGGTTCCCCATTCACCTTCCTCAATCAGGCACTCCTGGCACAGCCAAGCGGCAGGCAGATCGCATTCGATGCATTCCGACTCCGGCATCACATTGCGGACCAGAAGCGTAATCGGATGCGAAATCACGGGTTTTCCTTCTCGGAAACCGACTGCCTTGATCAACGTCTCCGACGATGTTCCAAAATCATAGATATGGGTTAATTCAATCCCCGGTTCAAAGACTTCCTCAATGCGTCGCTGCATGGAGATCTCTTCGCCCCGGCGGCTGCCGAAAACAAACTGACTCATATGCCCGCAGCACTCCAGCCATATCGCCCGGAGGTACTGATCCAAATGGTTCAGGGTTGAGCTCCCGCGCATCTCCACATCCAGCCAGAATTGCGGCTGCCCCACTGCCTGTATTCGAAGATGATATAACGTTTGGCTGCTACCCTTTTTGCTTTCGGATTTTGACAAAAGCTCTTTCCATGCGGCACAAGCCGAAAGATGCCGGGTAACACCACCCTTGGCGATTTCAAGCCCGCAATGAGTACATTTTCCTTTTGATTGTTTTACGCGAGGCATACCTATCTCCTGAATGATAGTGAATGGTCGAGCAAAATTGTTATCATACCAATTTTCCAATTGATGGATACTATGTTTTTAACATTATGACATTATTCTCAGACGATGTCATTATAAAATAAGGAGACAATCGACATGAAAGCACTTGTCAAAGGCATGCAGGCCAACATTCCGCAACATTGCCGAAGGGCTTCCGAGCCAGACAGTGCGCTTCGATTGACGTGTGCAGCATTCAATCATTATTGTTTCCCTCATGAATTATGATATAATAACCATCGTGATTATTCTTTTTTCAAAGGATCACGGGCGTTGAAATTCAATGATGGAAAGGAACAAAAAAATGAATACAAAAAGAATATCTGTTTTTCTCTGCGTATTGTTTTTGGCAGGCTGCGCGGCGCCTCAGACAAAGACCCAGAAAGGCGCTGTTTATGGGACTGCAGGCGGAGCCGCGGCCGGAGCGGTGATCGGCCAGGTCATCAGCCACGATACAAGGGGCACCCTGATCGGGGCGGCCATCGGGGCGGCGATCGGAGGGCTTGGAGGTGCCGGAATCGGACGAATGATGGATAATCAGGAAAAAGACATGCGTAACGCTTTGGCTGCATCGGATGCGGCTGCCGTCTCCAGGGAAGGCAACCTTCTGGCGGTGACTTTCAAAGGTGATGTTACATTCGATACGAATTCAGCGGAAATCAGGCCGGGCCTGTATTCGGAAATCGATCGCGTTGCAGGCGTGCTGACACAATACCCGCAAAACATGATCCGAGTGGAAGGGCATACCGACAGCAAAGGTTCCAGCGAATACAACATGGACCTTTCTCTCCGGCGGGCCGATGCCGTCAAAAGACTGCTGATTCAGCGCGGTGTAGCGCAAAGCCGCATCGAGGAGGTCGGCTATGGGGAAACTCTGCCCGTAGCTACCAACGACACAGAGGCGGGACGTCAAAAGAACAGGAGAGTGGAGATCAAAATCGCGCCGCAAGCGCAAACCCAGTAGCCTGCCAAGGCCCTGTCGTATCCCGTGGGACCCAATGAATGAAACGCCTTGTCCGTTGATAAATTCAGCGGCCTGGCGTTTTTTCTTTAAAAACCGACTCCGTCTCGGCCGTCGTGGGCGGTGATCATTTCGCTGGTTTCGGATACAAGCTTGCCGGATCAAATATAAATATATAAAGGGCGTTACCGCTACCCTCCCCCCGCTTCCCCCCCGATTTGATATTTTATCTTTTTTCGCCAGAGTGTCACCCGGGACATACCGAGTTCTCCGGCAGCAGCAGTCTGATTGCCATGGTGCTTCTTAAGCGCGTAAACGATGGCTCTTTTTTCCGCATCATTAACAATTTCTTTAGACTTTTCCATCCGTATGGGCGGCATGCTCACGAACGAATCCGTGTGATTTGCAGTCTGATTCGCGATCTGTTCCGGCAGGGATTCCGGCCTGAGAATTTTTTCCTGGCTCATGACCATGGCGTGTTCTATGGCGTTTTGCAATTCCCGGATATTACCGGGCCAGGGATAACGGCACAGCAGCCGGCGGGCCTCCGTGGAGATGGCGGTGAAGCGTTTGTTGCCTGGATGTTTTTGGATGAAATGCTCGGCAAGGGAGATGATATCCTCTGGCCTTTCTCGTAAAGGGGGGATATGAATCGGCACAACGGAAATGCGGTAATACAGATCCAACCTGAAATCACCGGATTCGGCCAGAAGTTTCAGGTCTTGATTGGTTGCGCAGATGATGCGAAGGTTAATCTTGTAGCTCTTATCTTCTCCAACCGGCCTGATCTCGTTTTCCTGAATCGCCCGCAGCAATTTTACCTGCAACCGTTTTTCCATATCGCCGATTTCATCCAGAAACAACGTGCCGTCATCGGCCTCCCGAAAAAGACCCGGCCGGTTTGAAATCGCTCCGGTAAACGCTCCTTTTACATGACCGAACAATTCCGACTCCAGTAAACTGGCGGGCAAAGCGCCGCAATTGACCGCCACAAACGGCTTTTTGTTGCGGACGCTTTGGGAATGAATGGCCCGGGCGGCTACCTCCTTGCCCACACCGGTTTCCCCAGTGATCAGAACCGGAGAATCCACCTCCGCACAGCGGATAATAGCGTGAAAAACCTTCTCCATGGCCTTGCTGCTTCCAATCATTCGGGTTTGCAACGATTCCCCGCGGATTTGGCGCCGAATGTGGAAAAGCTCCTTCTCTTTTTCTTCCAGGTTTTTCTGGTCGCTGATATCCGCAAGCAGCATGTTAAAGGAAACCGGATGACCGGCATGATCCCGATTGGCCGTCAGATGAAACAGTACGGGCAATTTGGCCCTGTTTTTTTTGCCGTAAACGTAAAATTCGAGTTGAACGGCAGACTCGGTCAAGTAGAGTTTTTTAGCCGATTCCCTGATGTATGCAGCCTCTTCGGGATTAACGAGGGTCAGCATATTCCGTCCAACCAATTTTTCCCGGCGGCCGTCGGTAAAGGCCAAAAATGTTTCGTTTACATCTATCATCACAAAATCAAGGTCCGTCAGCCAGTAGCTGATTCTCAAATAATCCAGCATCCGCTTCATGTCTGAATAATCCGGAATATGAATTCCCATGGGATCGGTCGTCATGGTTAATAAGTTCCCCATTGTTGTTTCTATGAAACACTATTGCAGTAATGAAACATTCTATTTCAGCAATGAAACGATGTCAAGAAAACACAGAGTTTATTTTTAACTGTGTATTCATCGTGTTACCAAATAATCAGCATTGCGGCACAAATCGTGGTATCCGTATTGCTTAGGGGTTAAACAGGGTTGTTCTGCATACAGCTCATCCGACTACCCAACATTGATGAAATCGTAAAAAGTCATATTTCCTGACGACTTTGTAAAAAGTCCGCAGGCAAGGCGCGCAAATTCTTCGTCATTGCAGCGTACTTATGGGTACGCTGCAATGCGCTCGATAGTTGAGCATGTTACCAGGCAACGCAGCATCCGGACTTTTTACGAAGGCGTCAACATTAAGGAGGAAACATGAATCTTGAACTGGAGAAAAATATCATTCAACGGGTCGCCCTGGGCGACATCTTCAGGAGACGCGCGGCCCATACACCGGATCGGGTGGCATTGCGGGATTACAAAACCGGCATACAGCAGACGGTTACCTTCAAAGAACTGAATCAGGCAATGAACCGGTTCGCCAGTGCAGCAAGGAGCAGCGGTCTGGAAAAAGGCGGCCGGATAGCCCTTCTCGGGCTCAACTCCGCCGAGTATGTCATCTCGCTCTACGGTTCTGCAAAGGCAGGCTTGACGGCTGTTCCGATCAATCCGGGCATTGCAGCGGAAGACCTGATTTATGTGCTCAACCATTCCGGGGCATCCTGTCTGGTTGCGGACAGTCTCCTGGCACCCCTGGTGGACAGGATCCGAGATCGAGTGCCCGGGATCAGGCAGGTCATCATCATTCCCACGGGCAGTGAGCCGGTTTCGGAAAACGCCGTCCTGTTCGACGATTTCCTGGGCCAGGGCTCGCCCGGCGAGATCTTGGATACGGTTATTCAGGAGCGGGATATTTTTGAGATTCTCTATACCAGCGGAACCACGGGACGCCCCAAAGGGGTTCTGGTCACGCATCTGGGGGTCTATATATCGGCCCTGTCCACGGCCATTGAATTCGGTCTGCGGCCGGGCTACAACTCCACCATGATGCTGCCCATGTTTCATTGCGCCCAGCAGGCCGTTACCCTGTCCACATTGAACGTGGGCGGCTCGGTCTCCATCATCCGGCAGTTTGATCCGGGCAATGTCATGGATATTGTTGAAAACGACAGGCTGAACCTGATGTTTGGCCTGCCCGTCATGTACCGGGCCATGATCCATCACCCCCGTATTCTTGAGCACAAGTGGAACGATCTCAAGACCTGTGTCTTTGCCATGGCTCCCATGGACCAGGCCACTTTGCAGAAGGGCATGGACATTTTCCAGGCGGAATTCATGCTCGGCACGGGGCAGACCGAATGCTTTCCGCCCACCAATGTGTTCAGGGCCAGCCAGCACCTGGACAAGCAGGGCAACTACTGGGGAGAATCCAACATGGCTGTGGACACGGTGGTCATGGACGACGCGGGTAACCTCCTTGAACAAGGCCAGGTCGGGGAAATCGTCTGGCGGGGTCCGGTGGTCATGGCCGGTTATTACAAGGATGAGGAAGCTTCGGCCAAAAGCCGGCAATTCGGCTGGCACCATTCCGGTGATCTGGGTGCCTTTGACAGGGACGGTCAGCTTCTGTTCGTGGACCGGAAAAAGGATATGATCAAAACCGGCGGAGAAAACGTAGCCTCCATCAAGGTGGAGCGAGTCATTCTCGGGGACAGTCGCGTGGAGCAGGTAGCTGTGGTGGGCCTTCCGGACGAGCGGTGGACCGAGGCCGTGACCGCCTTTGTTGTCCCGGTCAAAGGAAGTAACGTGACCGAGGAGGATATTATCGGGTTATGCAAAGGGGAACTGGGGAAATTTGAAGTTCCCAAGCAAGTGATATTTATGGAAAGCCTTCCCCTTACCCCAACGGGAAAGATACGTAAAAACGTTCTGCGTGAAAACGGAGAGAGCCTGAAAATGTTGACCATACAGAGGGAACACTATCATGGATGTGATTGAAACCCGGATAAATATCAATTCAGCGGAATATCGCAAAAATTACGAGGAAATGACCGGCCTTGTGGACGAACTGAACCGGGAGCTGGACCGGGCCATGAATGAACGCTTCCCCAAGGCCCTGCAGCGGCACAGGGAATCGGGCAAGCTGCCTGCAGCCGAAAAACTGGAACTCCTCCTGGACAGGAACACCCCTTTTCTGGAGATAGCTCCCCTGGCGGCCCGCGGCTTGTATGATGGTGAAATTCACAAGGCAGGCCTTGTTTGCGGCATCGGCATGGTGTCGGGCAGGGAATGCATGATCACCATCAACGATGCCACCATCAAGGGCGGATCCATGTATCCCATGGCCGTGAAAAAGACCTTGCGATGCCAGACCATTGCCATGGAAAACCGTCTACCGTTTATCAATCTCATGGACTCCGCCGGCGCTTTCCTTCCCATGCAGTCGGAGATCTTTCCCGACCTGGACGACGGCGGGCGGATCTTTTACAACCAGGCCCGGATGTCCAAGATGGGGATTCCCCAGATCGTCGGGGTCATGGGATTGTGTACGGCCGGCGGGGCCTATGGCGTGGCCATGTGTGACGAGATCGTCCATGTCAAGGACCACGGGGCCATTTTTCTGGGCGGCCCGCCCCTGGTCAGAGCCGCCACCGGAGATGAGGTGTCGGCGGATGAACTGGGCGGCGCCCTGGTTCATTGCCGGGATTCCGGGGTGTCCGATTATTTTGCCGAAGATGATGGCCATGCCATCTCGATTATCCGTAAGATCGTGAAGGGGCTGCCGGCCAACGGAAAATCCACGCTGTCGACCCGTCCGCCCAAGCCCCCGGTCTATGATCCCGGGGAGCTCTACGGCATTGTCAGTCCGGATTTGTCCAGGCCCTATGATATCCGCGAAGTGCTGGCCCGGATCGTAGACGGCAGCCAGTTTCTGGAATTCAAGGAGATGTTCGGCCCCACCCTGGTCACGGGATGGGCTTATATCCACGGGTATCCGGTGGGCATCCTGGCAAACAACGGAATCCTGTTTTCCGAAAGTGCCCGGAAAGGCACCCAGTTTATCCAGCTCTGCGACCGCCGGAAAATCCCCCTGGTATTTGTTCAGAACATCAACGGGTTCATCGTGGGCAAAGCCTACGAAAAAGGGGGGATCACCAAGGACGGCCACAAGATGGTTAACGCCGTAACCAATTGTACCGTGCCCAAGTTCACCATGATCGTGGGCGCCTCTTTCGGGGCCGGCAATTATGCCATGTGCGGCCGTGCCTATTCTCCCCGGATGCTCTGGATGTGGCCCAATGCCCAGGTCGGGGTCATGGGCGGGCCCCAGGCCGCCGATGTCCTGATCACCATTACCGACGACCAGCGCCGGCGCACGGGACAGCCCGTCCTGTCCGACGCCGAAAAGGCAGCCATCCGGGAGCCGGTCATTGCCAATGCCCTCAGGGAGGGCAGCCCCTATTACAGCACGGCCCAGCTCTGGGACGACGGGATCATCGATCCGGTTAAAACCCGGGATGTTCTGGGCCTGGGGATCTCAGCGGCCTTAAACGGCCCCTTGCGGGATGATGCTTACGGCTACGGGGTCTTCAGAATGTAGGGATCGGCAGTTTCATCGGGAGGGACATACCATGTTTCAAAAAATTCTCATTGCAAACCGGGGGGAAATCGCTGTCCGGGTCATCCGGACCTGCAAGGATATGGGCATCGGAACCGTTGCCGTTTATTCCGAAGCGGACCGGCGGGCGCTGCACCGGCTGGAGGCGGACCAGGCGGTCTGTATCGGAGCTTCGGATCCGGCCCAAAGCTATCTCAACATGGACAGGATCATTGAAGCGGCAAGGTCCACCGGTTCCCAGGCCATCCACCCGGGATACGGATTCCTGTCGGAAAACCCCGAGTTTGCCGACTGCTGCCACCGGGCAGGCATCGTCTTTATCGGGCCTCCGGCCCGGGTCATCCGGGACATGGGGGACAAACTGACGGCACGGCGGATTATGATCCGTGCCGGTGTTCCGGTGGTTCCCGGCCTGTCCGGTACGGAGCACACCCTGGAAGACATGATGAAAACCGCCCGGCAGGTCGGCTATCCGGTGCTGATCAAGGCCAGTGCCGGAGGCGGGGGTAAGGGGATCCGCAGGGTCGATTCGCCGGAAGAGATGGAATCCGCCTTCGCGTCAGCTTCGCGGGAGGCGCTCAAAGCCTTTGGCGACGGCCGGGTTTACCTGGAAAAATGCTTCACCCGGGCCCGTCACATCGAATTCCAGATCCTGGCCGACCAGGCCGGCCGGACCATCCACATTCTGGAAAGGGAATGCTCTGTCCAGCGGCGCCACCAGAAAATCATCGAAGAGACCCCGTCCCTTGCGCTCAGCCCCGGCCTGCGGGCTGAAATGGGCGAGGCGGCCTGTGCCGCCGCCAAGGCCGCAGGTTATGTCAATGCCGGGACCGTGGACTTTCTCCTGGACGACCAGGGCCGCTTCTATTTCATGGAAATGAACACCCGGCTCCAGGTGGAGCACCCGATTACGGAGCTGGTCACCGGAATCGACCTGGTGCGCCAGCAGATCCTGCTGGCGGCAGGTCTGCCACTGGCCCTGTCCCAGGACGACATCTCGGCCCGCGGACATGCCATTGAATGCCGGATCTACGCCGAAGACCCGGAAAACGGGTTTTTCCCCTGCCCCGGCCGGATAACCTGTTACCAGGAACCAACAGGACCCGGTATCCGCAATGACAGCGGAATCCATGCCAATGCCGCCGTGCCCGTGGAGTACGATCCCATCCTGTCCAAGCTGTCGGTCCATGCCGAAACCCGGGACCAGGCCATTGCCCGGATGATCCAGGCCCTGAAATCCTATATTGTCCTGGGAGTCCGCACTCCCGTGGACTTTATGGCCGATGTCCTGGATTCGGCAGACTTCCGGGCAGGTATAGTGTTTACCGATTTCATCGATACGCATTTTTCAAACTGGCGGCCCCGCAGGGAAAAGGCGGATCTGGCCTGCCTGGCCTTTATTGCGGATGAGCTGTGCCGGGTGTCCGCCCCGGAAGACAGGCCCGGGGACACGCGCGTTCCGGGCCCTTTCCAGACCCTGGGCCGATGGACATTATAAGGACAAAGGAGTCAATCCATGGAGTATGAATTTGAGACAGGTGACAGGACCCTTTCCGTGGCCTTTCATCCGGAGAAGCCGGGCCGGGCATCGGCCCGTATCGGGGAAGCGTCCTTTGAGATCCGGTACGCCCGGGTGTCCGCCAACCGGATCCGGATGACGGTCAACGGCAGCCAGGTCAATGCCTGGGTGGAAAAAGAATCCGGCGGAAAGATCATTATCCTGGACGGGGAGCGGTACCGGATCCGGGACAGGCACCCGCAGGACAGGCCCCGGACCCGCAGCGCCGGGCCGGGACAGGAACCTTCGGCCGTAACCCCCCCCATGCCCGCCATTGTAGTCCTGGTGCCCGTGGCCGAAGGGGACTGGGTGGAAAAAGGCCAGATCGTGATCGTGATATCGGCCATGAAGATGGAGACCTCCCTCAAGGCGCCTCATAGCGGCAGGATTACCCGTGTCACGGTGAACGAAGGGGACAAGGTCATGCCCGGGGATATTCTGGTGGACATCGAAGCCAAAACACCGACGGAAGGAGAAATATCATGACGGAGCTGGAATATACGATAAAGGGGCCGGTTGCCTGGATTGCCATTGACCGGGAAAAACAGGGCAATACCATCAGCCCGGAGGTCATCGGCCTTTTCCTGGATTACCTGGACCGGGCCGAAGCCGACCCGAAGATCAGAGCCGTCTGCATCACGGCCCGAGGCAACCGGGTTTTCTGTTCCGGAGCGGACCTGGGCGGGGCCATGCAGGCCGAGCCCGAAGAAAAGGCCGCTCTCTTCGCCGGATACGCCGGCCTTCTGGCCCGAATCTCCCATTTTCCCAAGCCCACCCTGGCCAGGGTCAACGGCCACTGCCTGGCCGGGGGCACCGGGTTCATGCTGGCCTGCGATCTTGTCATTGCCCGTGACGATGTCCTGTTCGGTACGCCCGAGGTCAATGTGGGGCTGTTCCCCATGATGATCGGGGCACTGATTTTCCGGAATGTGCTCAGAAAAAAAGCCATGGAGATGATCCTGCTGGGCGAGAAGCTTTCGGCTGCGCAGGCCCGGGACATGGGCATGGTCACCCGGATCTGTTCTGAAGCAAGTTTTGACCGGGAAATCGATGCTGTCCTGGCGGCCCTGACCGCCAAGAGCCCCATCGGGCTGAGGCTGGGCAAACAGGCCTTCAATGCCGTGGAAGGCATGGCGCTGGAGCCGGCACTGGCCAGCCTGGCAAAAAGTCTCCAGGCTGTTGCCGCAACACGGGATGCAGCCGAAGGCATCCTGGCCTTTAAGGAAAAACGTCAGCCGGTATTCAAAGGAGAATAAGGGAAATGAGCGATACACTGATAATCGGCAATTGCAGCGGTTTCTTAGGGGACAGGTTCTCGGCCGCCCGGGAGATGGTGGAAGGCGGCCCCATCCACGTGCTCACCGGTGACTACCTGGCGGAACTGACCATGGCCCTGCTGTTCCGCATGAAGATGAAATCCCCGGACCAGGGCTTTGCCGTACCCTTCCTCAAGCAGATGGAAGCGGTCATGGGGCCCTGCCTGGACAGGGGCATCAAGGTGGTGGCCAACGCCGGAGGCCTCAATCCCCTGGGGCTGGTTGCGGCCCTGGAAACCGTTGCCAGGGAGCTGGGGCTGCATCCGGCTGTGGCTGCGGTCACCGGAGATGATCTGCTGGCCCGCCTGCCCGACCTCCAGGCCCGGGGGGAGGCGTTCACCCATCTGGACTCGGGTATGGACCTGGCCGGAGCTGCGGGCAGCCCCATCACCGCCAATGCCTATCTGGGGGGTTGGGGGATTGCCAAAGCGCTGGAACAGGGGGCCGACATCGTGGTGGGGGGAAGGATTGCCGATGCAGCCCTGGTGGCCGGCCCCTGCGCCTGGAAATTCAACTGGCAACCCACGGACTGGAACTGCCTGGCCGGAGCCTATGCAGCCGGCCACATCATCGAGTGCGGCACCCAGGCCACGGGCGGCAATTACGCCTTCATGGACGAGATCCCCTCCTACCGGAACATGGGTTTTCCCATTGCGGAAATGCATGCCGACGGCTCCTTTGTCATCACCAAGCACCCGGGCACGGGCGGCCGGGTGTCCAGAGGCACGGTCACGGCCCAGCTCCTCTATGAAATCGAATCCCCGGCCTACCGGACACCGGATGTCACGGTCCGGTTCGACACCCTTACGGTGACTGAGATTGGAGAGGACCGGGTCCGGGTCACCGGCACCCGGGGAGAGCCGCCCACCGGCAAAACCAAGGTGTGCATCAATACTCTCTGGGGCCATAAAAACACCATGACGGTTGTGCTGACCGGACTGGATATCGAGAAAAAGGCGGCCATTGTGGAGGAAACCCTGTTCCAGAATCTTGGCGGCCGAAAAAATTTTGCCGAAACCCATGTCCAGCTCATCCGCTCTGACCGGGAAAATCCCGATCACAACGATCTGGCCTTTGCCCACCTGCGCATTACGGTCATGGATCCGGACGCCAAAAAGGCAGGCAGGCTCTTTTCAGCCAAGGTGGTGGAACTGGCCCTGGCCAGCATTCCAGGCTTTACCCTGACCGGCCCACCGTCCCAGGGGGATCCGGCCATCCGCCACTGGCCGGCCCTGGTCAGTTCGGATCTGATACGGCAGCAGGTCCATGTCAATGGCCAGACCCTGGAAGTCGGCCCGGTACCGGCAGTCTCCGGTGCCCGGGAAGTCGATAATTCAGGGCTTCCCCCGGCCGGATCCGGGGATGTGCCTGGCTTTGAAACAGAAGAGACCCGGCCCGTCCATTTCGGCCGCCTCTTTGCCACACGGTCCGGGGACAAGGGCGGCAATGCCAATCTCGGGGTCTGGGCCAGGGATATTAGATCCTTTGAATTCCTGTCCGGGTTCCTGACCTGCGAGCGGCTGAAAACCCTGTTGCCCGACCTGGCGACCTATGAGATGCAGCGCTATGAACTGCCAAACCTCCTGGCCGTGAATTTTTACGTCCGCGGGCTCCTGGGTCACGGGGTGGCCGCATCGGTTCGAAGCGATCCCCAGGCAAAGACCCTGGGGGAATATCTCCGGGCCAGGATCATAGAGGCGCCCGCCTCTCTTTTGAAAAATCTCAAGGTACTGTGATATATTCAGAATAATATAAAGGATAAATGCCATGGGCAGCGAGATCTATTTTACCAGGGACCATGATCTGGTTCGCAAGTCGGTGCGGGATTTTGTCAATAAGGAGATCAACCCCCACGTGGATGCGTGGGAGGAGGCAGGAATGATCCCCCTTCACGATCTGTTCAGGAAAATGGGGGAACTTGGATTCCTCGGGATCCGTTACGATGAATCCGATGGCGGGGAAGGCCTGGATTACTGGTATGAAACCATTGTACTGGAAGAATGTGCCCGGATCCATTGCGGCGGCGTCCCAATGGCCATTTCGGTCCAGTCCTGCATGGCCACTCCGGCCCTTGAGGAATTCGGCTCGGACCATATCAAACAGACCTATCTGAAACCGGCACTCAAAGGGGAGAAGGTGGCGGCCATCGCCGTGACCGAGCCGGATGCCGGCTCTGACGTGGCCGCCCTGAAAACCACGGCCCGCCGGAACGGGGATCATTACCTCCTCAACGGCTCCAAGACCTATATAACCAACGGGCTCCAGGCCGATTTCCTCACCCTTCTGGCCCGCACGTCCGATGCGCCCGGTTACCACAGTTTCAGCCTGTTTGTCGTGCCCACGGATATCAAGGGGTTTGCCGTGTCCAAGAAACTGGACAAGCTGGGCATGCGCAGCTCGGATACGGCTGAACTTTATTTTGACAACATGAAGATCCCCATGGAAAATCTCATCGGCCGGGAAAACGAGGGCTTTATCCAGCAGATGAAGCAGTTCCAGCACGAGCGGTTCGCGGTCCTCCCCCTCTCCTATATCGGCGTCCAAGAGACGATCAAGGAGACAATTGAATACCTGCGGGGCCGTGTGGTTTTCGGAAAACCCCTCATCAGCAGGCAGGTACTACGCCACCGCCTGGCCCACTGGCTGGCTGAAGCAGAAACCATCCAGCAGTTGACCTACCATATCGTTCGCATGAAGATGGCAGGCCAGGATGTGACCCGGGAGATCAGCATGGGTAAACTCCTGGCCGGCAATCTTCTCAACGACGTAACCACAGGCTGCCTCCAGATGTTCGGGGGTATGGGCTTCATGAACGAGATGCGTATCTCCCGCCGGTTCAGGGATTCCAGGCTCATCTCCATCGGTGGCGGAGCAAGCGAAGTCATGAGTGAAATCATAGCCAAGGCTTCAGGTTTCTGAAGGTCGAAATCGGAGGGAATCATGCTGTTTGAATTTGATGGGAACCGGCCTGGCATGGGCAGGGGGACATACGTGAGCGAAACCGCCCAAGTCATCGGGAACGTGATCATCGGCGACAATTGTTATGTGGGACACGGCGCCATCCTCAGGGGGGATTACGGCCGTATTGAGATCGGCAGTGGCACGGCGGTTGAAGAGGGAGTAATCATACATGCTCCGCCTGGAGGCCTGAACCGGATCGGCAACAGTGTGACCCTTGGACATGGCGCCATCCTGCACGGCAATGCAGTCGGGGATTTTTCCGTAATCGGCATGGGCGCCATATTGAGTATTTTTTCTGAAACCGGGGAATGGACCATTGTGGGGGAAGGGGCCGTGGTCCGGGCCAACCAGAAGATCCCGGGCAGGGTTGTGGCGGTGGGCAACCCTGCTGCCGTGATCCGGGAGATCAGTGACCAGGACCGGGAGTTATGGACCTACGGTAAACAGGTCTATCTGGATCTGGCTAAAAAATGCGTGGAGCAGCCCATGAAGCGGATCGGCTAAAACTACGAGCCATGGACCGGTCAACGCCAGGAGGCGCGAAGAATTGGCGCAACTTTTCGCCGCCTCCACAGCCGGAGCGGTATATGTGACCGCCTTTCCCACGCGGGTCGATATGAGACGAGTGTGAGCTGAATTTAATTGACAAGTGATCCTGTATGATCACTTCAGAATCACTTGTCAATTCATATCCGCCCCGACGCATCTTCATGAACAGCGATGCAGCCTTATGGCATCGGATTTCAGGGCCACGATGGCTTCCTGGAGGGTCACACGAAGCGTCTCGACAAGTTCCTCGCGGGTGTGTTCCTTTTTTTCTAAAGATTTCGCCAGTCCAGGGCGGCGGGAGCCGCGCGGTCCTTTGCGTCGGCTTGAATGGCGGATTGCACGGTCTTTAAAATGCAAACATCTTCTGCAATACGGAAATAACGTCTAATTGAGCCTTTGAATCAATCGTTCCAAGCCTTTTCATCAGTCGTGTTTTATCTATCGTACGCATCTGATCCAATACGATATGACCTTGCTTCTTTCTGAATACACAAGGTACACGGGTGGGGTAATCTTTACTTGTAGAAGTCATTGGCGCGACGATGACGGTTTGAATATTTTGATTCATTTCATCAGGTGAGACAACCAGGCATGGTCTGGTTTTTTGAATTTCCGAACCAACAGTGGGGTCGAGACTCACCAGGCAAACGTCAAAGCGTTTTACTACCATTGCCATTCTTCCTCATCCCAGGAATGTGAAATGCTTTTTTCATCGATAAATGGCTCGTCAGCGCCCTTTTCACCCATCATTTTAAAAGCTTTATCCCATCCCTCCCGGGCATTTTTAACAGGCCGAATGATGATTTGATTTTTTTCAACCTCTATTTCAACATCGTCCATAATTCCTGTTTGTACCAGGAGAGGCTTTGGAATACGCAACCCATGTGAATTACCAATTTTTATTATCCGCGCCCTCATTGTGCAACCTCCTAAAAAGTGCACACATTGTAATTACATATCATTTTAATGTCAAGGCAAATATCAAACAGATAGTTCGGCATTCTTTTTCTGCAAGAACCCTTGTTTCTCCAGGACAGTCTCGACTATGGCACGTGCGTCCTTGCTCATGATACCTTCGCGTTGCGCTTCATCCTTCGTCATTGCGGCGTACCCAAAAGTACGGCAGGCGGAACGCTGGTCCTCAGGATTGTCGCCAAAAGCTCCGGTGCGCGCGCCTTGATCTTGAACTTAATGGTCGAAAACATTCCGAAGGGCTTCCGAGCCAAACAGCAGCAGTGTGACACAACCCAGCAGGAAAAACGGCAGCAGATCCAGCGATATGGCAGATGCAATGAATCCGAATGCGGGTGGCAGGATGGCCGCGCCAATGTAGGCCACCGCCATCTGGAAGCCCATGATCGCCTGGGCATTCGCAGCACCGAAACGATCCGGGGTTTCGTGGAGCATGCAGGGGAAAATCGGCGCGCAGCCCAGGCCCGTCAGCAAAAAACCGGACAGCGTGAAGAAAAGGGGCAGGTGAAAGAGCATGAGGCTCACCCCGGACAGGATTACCAGGCATCCGGCGCGGATCAGGTTTTTATTGGCGACTTTGTAGGTAATGAATCCGGTGAGGAAACGGCCCAGTGTCAGGCTTACATAGAACAGCGAAACCCACGCTGCCGCCGATGCCGGATTCAAGCCCCTTGTCATATAGAGATAGCTGCCACCCCACAGCCCCATGGTGGCCTCGATGCCGCAGTAGCAGAAATAGACGAGGAACGCAGTTTTAACCCCCCGGATTTTTAAGGGGAAGAACAGGGGCGGATGGCCGGTCACAACCGGGGCGACCGCGGCAATCAGACGCCGGCTGATCCGGGTCCATAATGGGAGTGAAAAGAGCAGTGCTGTTACCAAAACCACCTGGGCCGAAGCAATCAGCAGGTAGCAGGACCTCCAGGTTCCTCCCCGGGCCAGGATTGCGGAAAGAAGAAGCGGTCCGGACAGCGCTCCGATGCCCCAGAAACAGTGGAGCCAGCTCATGTGCCGGGATTCATAATGCCCCGCGATAAAGGTGTTGAGCCCTGCGTCGACCGCCCCGCCGCCCAGCCCCAGAGGGAGCGCGGCGAGGATGAGCCACGCAAACGATGGCGCCTGCGCAAAACCGAACAGGGCCAGGGCGGTCATGGCAACGCTGATGAGAGTGACCCATCCCGTCCCGAACTGCTTGAGGACCCGGCTGCTGAAAATGCTTGAGAGGATCGTCCCCCCCGTGATGATCATGGAGACCAGACCGGCGAAACCATAATGAACCCCGAATTCGGCCTGAATGACGGGCCATCCGCCGCCCAGTAAGGCATCGGGCAGTCCCAGACTGATGAACGTCAAATCAATGATGATCAGTAGTAAAGTTGCCATGAAGCTACCAACGACACAGAAGCGGGACGTCAAAAGAACAGGAGAGTGGAGATCAAAATCGCGCCGCAAACACAAGCGCAAACCCAGTAGCCTGCCAGGGCACTGTCGTATCCAGAGGGCCCAATGAATGAAACGCCTTGTCAGTTGATAAATTCAGCGGCTTGGCGTTTTTTCTTTAAAAACCGAATCGGTCTCGGCCGCCGTGGGCGGTAGTCATTTCGCCGGTTCGGTATAAAGGACATCCCCATCAAACGGAAATTGAGTAAGGTGGCTCCTGAATTCTCTGGCGATTTTATGCTCGGTCCTTCCAGTAATCAGGCTTCCTGTGAAGATTTGCAACTGCCACAACCAGGATTTCCTGTTCTCGTATTTGGTAAATAACTCCATATGGAAAACGTCGAGTTTGACATCGCCTTGTTCGTTTTGAGCATGGGTGCCATGCTTCAGGAAATTCGCCAACCCTTTCCAAAGCATTTAACACCTCAGTCAGAAAGGCATCTCCAAGACCAGGAACCTCGTAATTGTAATACTCGATCGCATCATCCAGTTCAATTTGAGCAATCTCCAGAAAATTTATCTTCATATTTATTCTACCTGTATTTCCGGAGAACATTTTCTAAAGATATCGCCTTGATTTTCCCTTGATCATAGGCATCAATCCTATCCTCAGCCTCTCTTTCCCATAATTCATCAAGTTCCTTGTCAGACCTATCAAGTGTGGAAATCAGTTTATCGATGAGCTGTGCCATTTCGGAGGGGCTAAGGGTTAATGCCTCTTTGAAAATACTATCTGTGGTAATCATTTTTTCCTCCTTTGGATTTCTTCCATTCCAAACTAATAACAACTTAAATCTGGAACCAGTTTGATTTCAAGATGACAGCCAACTGCATGTGCATATTTTTTAAGTGTCGTCATGGAAGGGGAATGCTTTCCGGCTGCTTCAAGCCTTGAGATAGCGCTTTTTGTCGTTCCCATAATCTCAGCAACAGCTTCCTGTGAAAGGCCGACTCGCGCACGGGCGGCAAGCATCTCCCTGGCAAGAGCGTATTCCGCTTCCAAATCTTCGTATGCTTTCTTGAAACTTTCCCGTTTCCTGGCTTTATCAAGAAATGCATTACGGTCATGAGTTACCGGTATATATTTAAAATCAGTCATTTTACACCTCGTTCATTACAATAAAATGCTCGTCCCACACCCTCTCGTCCACGTGGGCGCACCTCGAAGATACCACCGCCCATTGCCCGTGTGTGTGGCATTCGCAAGTTTGGCCCAAACTCCATCAACAGTTCGAGAATCCGGGCAAAATCGGCAAGAATGCCGTCTGGCCAGGATTCGATTTCAGCTTGGACACGGGAGTGGAAATATTCGATGGAATAATTCATGGAAGAATGTTAGCAATTATGATAACATGTGTCAAATATTATGACACAGAATCCAACTAAAACCATGCCTATCATGCCGTCAAACAGACACTGCTGAATCAACGGCTGTTCACCCGCCATTGAACTGCTTGACACCTTTCCCCGCATCTTCCTTTTTGTCGTACTTATGGTATTGAAATCGTGTGTCAAATGTACTAACATATTCACACATCAATTCCAGACGAGGAGAAGATCCATGGCAACCACACAAGCTGTTATAAAACGAACCGCGAAATCATCTCGATTTGGTCTTCGAACCACTCCGGAACAGGAGATCGTTCTGCGTCGGGCGGCAGAGTTGTGTCACAAGACGTTGACGGAATTCATCCTGGACAGTGCCTATCATGCCGCCGAGCAGACACTATTGAATCAGCGTTTGTTCACGGTTTCCGGCAGTCGATATGAAAATTTTCTGGATCTGTTGGATCGCCCGGCTGAAGATAATATCGGGCTGCAAGATCTGTTTTCCAAATCCGCGCCCTGGGATCAGTAATGCCCCTGAACGCACCCCAATTGCTGAACAGCAGCCATGTCATTTCGCATTTTGATTGCGGCAAGCCGGCACTGAATGAATGGTTGATCCGTCATGCCAGCCAGGCTCAGTCAAGCGGTTCTGCCAGGACATTTGTTGTATCCGACAGTGATGAAATCGTCGGATACTATAGCCTGACCGTCGGACAGGTGGACTCCATTGAAGCACCGATACGAATCCGCAAGGGCATGGGGCCTCATCCTGTTCCCGTGGTTCTGCTTGCCCGGCTTGCCGTTTCTCTGCAACATCAGGGACGCGGCATTGGAAGAGGTCTCCTCCAGGATGCTGTTCGACGCACCCTCGTGATAGCTGAACAAGCTGGAATCCGCGCCTTGCTGACTCACCCAATCGATGAAAATGCATCCCGTTTCTATCTTCGTTTTGGTTTTTTCCCTTCACCGATTCGCGAACAACAGCTCCTGCTTTTACTAAAAGATGCACGTCGTCTGTTTTCGGCTCCGCCGTCCCAACAATGACCGCCATGAAAAGATACTGAAAAGTAACCATGTCAAACAGAGCGCAAAAAATTCTTGATTCCTTTCCCAAAGCTCCTTTGACGGATGTGGCTGACGATCTGCTCCATCAGGCCAACGGGAAACTGGACAGGAAGCGAAAATTCACCATAGGAGGTCAAAAGAGCATGGCATCGATTACAGCCGATGGAGGCGTGACCATACAACTGAAGGCAGGGAAGCATTACCGTCTCATCAAGGTTCTTATCGAGGAATTCATTCCGCATTTTGTACCGGCAAGCAAGATTCTGTATGTGGGCGATACCGGCGATAAGTGGGGATATTTCGACGAAGCGGGTCTTGCGGCACTCGGCGTGAAAATGGACATGCACGGCAAGATGTCGGATGTTGTCATCCATTATCCCGCGAAAAACTGGATTCTCCTCATCGAGACAGTCACGAGCCATGGACCGATCAACGCCAAGCGGCGCGAAGAATTGGCGCAACTTTTCGCCGCATCCACAGCCGGAGCGGTATATGTGACCGCCTTTCCCACGCGGGTCGATATGGCACGCTATCTGACCGACATCTCTTGGGAAACTGAAGTCTGGATCGCGGAATCGCCGACCCATCTGATTCATTTCAATGGAGAAAGGTTTCTTGGCCCATATGCGTAGCGGATACCAGCTTCTCCGATGGAAAACACAGCCACAAGTAGTCGAAACCACGGAAGTTCAAGAAGGAATTAAGTATGATCTCACCCGAATAACACAAGTTTTTCACTGTCAATCCCCTACTTCCTCCTTCCCCAGAATTCCAATTTTTTTCTTCAATTCCGCAATTCCAATGGTTGGGGCACAGCTCTCCAATTCTTTTGCTTCCCTGAGACTACGAAGATCCTCATAATCATCAAGAAGTTCCCGGATATTTAGGAATTCTTCGTAAGGTAAAACAACGTATTCCTTCTTCCCGTTTTTCTTTATTATTTGGGCATTCAAAACAATCATGGTATCGACCTCCCATTATCTATCGGTACGCTTCTTTCCGGTGTCGAACTCGATAAATTATAATCGTTCTTCCTTCTATTTCGAACAGAACCCTGTAATCTCCGACACGCAAACGATATTCGGGCGTGAAATCCGTGAGTTGTTTGACGTCTCCCTTGAGATTATTACTCATCTGCTCGATCTTTGCAAGAATCCGAGTTTGAATGGGGCGTGACAGGACCTCAATGTCTTTTGATGCTCTCGGTTTAAACTGAATGTCGTATTTGATAGATTCTGTGTTCTTTTGCATTTCAACGACAATCCCATAGGGTGTTCCGCAGTTTTATTTCCCGACTCATGCCATTACTCGGCTACATGCTTTCTACTCTTGGAGCCACGGCTGTGCAAGTCGAGTAAGTCCGCAAGCAAGACGGCGCATCGAGTGATTCCCAATGATATTGGCATCGATATCAAAATTGTATCGGTATTCCCAGATGGCGGGGTTTTTACTGCTTACGGCGAAGCGACTGGTGAGCAAGCGGATGTACGATAATACCTCGCCATGTTCAAAGACGCGATTCACTACCAGATCTTCGGCGTTGTAACTACGCGGAGGATCGGGAACAGAGAACCATCCAGTAACAGGAGACGGGTCAAACGCAAAGACTTCAGATACTTTGGGTCCCCGAGATTCTATCGGATCCTGTTTGAAGGCGTACGCGAAATTCTGCGCGAGGCCACCTCCAAGGGAATGTCCCGTAGCGACAATGCGAATGGGTTCGCCGGTTTTGGATACAAGCTTGCCGGACGAAAGATCGATCCGGTACTTTTCGGGCGTTGACGAGATCGCGTCGAAAAACTCCTTTGCCACGTCTTGAGCCACGAGGGTGTACTGATCCTTGAAACCGGGAATGAACCGAAGAAACCAGCGGAAGTTTGCTTTCCAGTCCGGCAATTCCGTGAAATTGGTCCCTTCGAACACGACAACGATAGTATGAGGTTCTTCTTCGCGCTCAAGAACTTCGAGATACATCCCCTCTTTCAGCATTCGCGCCTGAAGGTTCTTGCTCGGGAAATCCCACCTTCCCCAGCCTCTCAGCGGTATCCCTTTGCGTTCATCGGCGCATGCGTCGGCAAATGCTTTCTCGGAGAAGTCATCCGAATACTGCTGGGTTCGTGTAAATTCTGTTCGCTTTGCGGCAGCGGATGCGCGTCCTTCCTGATAGGCATTCTCGCTCATAGCCGCATATTCCCAATGCAGTTTCGCAGTGGATTGTGCTGCCGACGGAGTTGAGTAACTGCCGATGCTTGGATCACGAATCAACACCTCGTCCGCATTTTGCCTGAATGAAGCGCAGCCGGCAAGTGCGAGCAGCGACGAAAGCAAAGTAGGAATGTTCTTCAGCCGTGTTATTTGCATCTTCGTATTCCTTTCAACATGTGAATGAAACCTTCCAATCCCCGTCTTCACTCTTGGTACGATAAGAACATGGTATTATTTCTGCTTTATCAGGCCCAAAACAAATTTCGATGCAGATATACCAATAAAGATACTTGGGGCGGCGATAAACACGTGCGGTCCAATTTTAAGGGGAAAAAGATTGCGCTCAAAACCATTGATTGCTGGAAGAACGATGATGTCGGCAATAAGACCCAAAAAGCTCCCACAAAATGTCAATAATTCAGCATTTGATCGATGTTGTTTACTTGAGGCGCAGCCTTTATATCAGAAATGAAAGTTGCCATGTGATTTGAATATGTCCTCACTTTACGGCTGTACCTTAGCAGGCTCCTGCACCCTGAAGTCCACCTTTTTCGATGCAGAGCGGTTTTGACTGTCCTTGATGTCGATTTCAATGGCAGCCTCTTTGATGGGCTTGGCGAAGACATACCTGACCCAGCCATTCTGAGAGACGAGGCGCGGCTCTTTAGGGGCTGTCACGGATTCATCTTTTTCGCTGAATTTCCCTGTCGCCTTGATCGCACTCTGATATGGCGGTACCCCGCCCGTGACGTATGTGGCAACCTCAGCCCCGCTCACCAGGATATCGGCAATCGAAATGGGCACTGGGCCGGTCGAGGCTGCACCGAAGTAAAACCCGACGATTGTTCCCAAAATGCCCAGCAGGCCTGCAAAGATTTCCCGCGCCCGTTTGAACCGCTCATCCGAGGATTCCGCAAAGGCGTAGCAAACGAGCATGAAGGCCAGCCCGACAGTGGCCATGCAAATCACAAACGTGATCAGCCCTCGGGCAAATGCAGGCTCGGACAGTTTGTCGATGACCGGAAAACCTTTCCAGATCGCCAACCCAATGATTGCCGAGAAGATCACTATGACGATGCTGCCCGGATTATCGATAACCGAATCGAAAACATGCTCCTTGCTCCAGTTTTTTCCCCGGGTATCGGGAATGTTTTTGACTTTCTCGATCCTTTTTCCCACCTCCATGTACCGATCAAGGGCCTCAGCGAACTTTCCATTAGCAAACAGATCTCGTCCCTCATCGATAAATTTCATACAGGCATTCTGGCCAGCCTGATTCCCCCGGATGGCCTTCACCTCTTCCTCCAGCGTCTGAAACAATTCCAGCCCTCTGAGTTTGAACTCCTCATTGAACAGTTTCTTTTCCATGCCGACTCCTTTCCGGTTGTCTGAGCAATCCACCCGACCCGCCGGTTCTTGCCTTCCTCCCCCCGGATGTTTCCAATTTTCCCAGATTAAGCACCATCCGTGTTTTTCATGTCATATACTCTCTTAAATCGCATGGTTTTCCAATATCAACTTATTATTTTATCAACGTCCCCAGCCCCCCATGGCGGTGATGAACAGCGATTAATTCATCGTCGGTAATCCGACAGACGAAGTTCACATCTGCTGTCCTCCAACATCAACAAGGGAGTAAACTTTGACTATTTCATTCTGTAGTGAACGCATGAGCCAACGGACTGAGCACCAGTCATTAATAAAGAGATCATGTTCAGGAAACGCCTTTTGTCTTTCCATTGGACATAGTCGCGGGTTACTTTGATCCTCCCACCAGTGTCTGTACCGAATCTGCCATTTCTCAAGAAAGGGTCTTAAAACATCTGACATTACATTGCTTATCATTACGCCGAGATGTTGATGATGGTCACCTGCGATTTTGCCAACCGGAAATCTACGCATAATATTGCGAGCTTCTTGGAAGAAAGCATGAAGTGAATTCAAGCTCTCGATATAAAGCTCTCCGGAAAAATCTTTGCATTCAGGATCTGATTGTTTTCCGGTAACCGCAACACGGGTGGAAAGCTCTACGTATAGCTCCCAAGCACACTGGCGATCATCATCGGAAAGTTGCCCATCCAATCTTACGACTCCTAAATTAATTGAAAAAGTTCCTCTGCTGAAAGTTGCCATGTATCTATCCATTCCTCAGTCACATTGCCTGCAGACAATAGAGAATAGCGTTCTGCTAATTGCCCAATCTTAGATTTAGGTTTTCAAAGAATATGCATTTCATTTCTGCATTGTAGCTTCCCACCTACACCACTAACGTTTACCCCACCACATTCTCGCTGGCATCTGTGTATGATGTCAACGTCGAAAGAACAATTAATCGTTTGAACCTCTGTCGGAATTTCAGCCGACACAAAGCAGCCGCTGCCATCTTTTGAAAGCTCGGTTAAAATAGCTGTCCTGCATATGTCATCGTCTCCACATATCACTTCAAGGGGTAGTTTTACGGATATACGGTCAGAAATTCTTTCCCATTTCTGTTTATTGGATGCTCTACTTTTTACTGATGCCAGTAATTCTTCATACTCGTGAATATTGCCTAATTCAACAGCCTTTCTCATCTTAATCAAAACGGGAATATCCTCATTGCTTGCAAGGTTTGATTTTGACATGTGTTTCAGAACTGGAATTATAGGTATTCCTCTAGACCATGCAACACCTGTTTCAAGCCAAATATATGGACGATGAGTTGATCCATAAATCGGTTCATTTAGCTCTGTTGATTGAAGCGTTGGTGTCAGGAGCACCCACAGTTCATCACAGTTTTTCAAGTTCTCGAGAATTCTTTGTTCAAAGTCCTGTCCGTGATCAATCGCCAGCATATCCAGGAACACATCTGATCCTGCTAGTTCAAGGGCTCCTTGCAGCATATAGGCATCAAAATTTAAGCCCTTAGAATAACTGATGAATACTTTGTACCTCATAAGACACCTTTCTGTATGTTACGTTAGTTGCCCAATTTACATTTTAGAATAAGACTGATCCAACGTGATGATATTGAGCGCTTTCATATTATCCACCCCTATACACCAATTCCTCTGATCAAGTCTTCTATGCAGATCTTCTATCAATCCAAGTTGTTCTTTATCACTATCGCACATATTTTCTGCATCTAATATTAGATAATATAACATCGCAATTGTGACAACTTCAGTAGCCTGTATCCCTTTTGAATTATTATTACTCTTAAGTATTTTTTCCTCAATCCAATCCAGGGTCGCGTAAACCCTTTCTCGAGAGCTTTCGAGCAGAAGAAGACTGCTAGCAGTATGGTGTAATTGTGTGAAATCAGACGTTTCACCTGGAAATGACTGCATTGCCTTGGCTGCGTAAAAAAGGTTTTGGATAACGTATTCCCTGTTTTGCTTCTCTTTCTGTTTATCCCGGATATGCTCAAGAACATCATCTTGCAAGTTTAACCTCTTCTTATCGAACAGAAGCTTCCACCATACACAAGACTTATACTTGTCATGCCATTTCGACATACGGTTCCTTCCATTGCAATTTAAAACCATCGTTTTCTCCTGAGATTATACTGAATCAACTTATCATTTGCACATGTATCACACGCAGGCTTGAGTACAGAAACAATGTATTGCGCCAACGACAATGATGTCATATCACGTATATCGTTTTGCATGATGAAAATGTCTAACTGGAAGTACTTCAAGCGGCTTATAGATCTGTTCATACCATCCGAAGTGCCCGATCACGTGGAAGAAATCCTTTTTCTCATCAAAATCAAAAATATCATTAAACATAAAATAATGCACAGCTTTATGGAAAAAATTAAGTTGCAGTCTCCACTGTATATAAGCATCGTTCAGTTCCAAGTTACGCACATGAGAATTCGATGCAAATCCATAACCGTGGTATATTTTTGGATGGAAGTTTTTCCAAAGTGCGAAATAATCTGGAATATGTTCCATTCGTGCAAAGTTAGAAAATACGCTGGAGGGAAATTGAAGCTTGGACAAAAAATACGGCCGGAATGAAAGAGGTTGACCCGCGGCGGACAATACAAATAGCTCTTCATTATAAAATGGCTTATCAGGATATAGGGATATAGTCCTAAAAAGATTACAGGATATTTCTACTTTATCTTGATCAAAAAGTGGCTTTCCTGAAAAGGAGAGTGTAAAAGGTTGAGACCGCAGGATCACCATCGCACGTATGGGACCTGCGTTAGAGTAAACGAGAGTATATTCAGTATTCAATAATGATCTTTCAAAATACCATTTTATTTCCCAAGGCGGAGGGTAAAACACAAGTTTTGTGATTTGACCCCATCGTTTATTTGCACACCACTCTTGAGGAGATAACATATTGTCAGGATTTCCTATAGTGTTGTGAGGAGCCTTCCGAAGCAACACGCTCGTTACAGAACCAGTATAATCTAAGTCTGTATGTAACAAAGGACTATGCACCAATGAAACATAGATTTCGAGCTCGCTATTCCTTAGTTTCACGCCATACACAGTCCTCTCCGGGTCCCACTTGTCATTGAAACCATCTTTCTGGTGGTCACCCGACGAAGGATCAATTGGGTCATAGTAATAATCAACATGAAGTGACTTATTACACATGACTGTCATTGGCTCATTCGATACCCCTTTCCCCAAAAGATACGTAGCTGACACCTGACTATAGTCATCTTTTTGTGAAGGGATGTCCTCGCAGAAAAAGCTGAGTGACCTTTTATGAGAAGCTTTTCCCAACATGTAATCAACCTGAAATGGAATTCGTATAAGATTGTTGCCTTGCTTTTGAAACAACTGCAATGAGTTAACATCTAAAGAAGCATCTACACCAATGGCCTCTAAATCGCTTTCAACGTAGTCACTTCTACTGTATGGTGATGGGTTGGCAACGTCTATCGTCCATTGAAATTCGGCCATGTGTTCCCCTCCTTGAAGCGGACTTTATAATATTTATTTATAAGTATACTCATAAAAGCTTTTTCTGCCCAAAGACAAATTCACGTATACTTCAAAGGGCCAAGGTTGTTTTATTCTCTTAAGTGCTTTATTAAGTTTTGTTAATATAACTTTATTTAAATTTTTTAAAAGCTTTCGATTATAGTAAGGATGTCTAACTACATGAGCAGGAGCAATATAATTAATAAAGATAGATAATTTACACTTCCCATTCTCTTCTACAAAGAATAGATTTTTTAATTCTGCTCGTTCAGGTTTATCCTCGTCAATTAACCTTGTATCGCCGCGTTCTCTATCCCAAGTTTGCAATTGATCGCATAGCATTAATAAACAGGTAATGAAATCATTATCCCAGGATATAAATCGCATATCCTTAAACTCTTCTTTTGATATAATATTATGTAGCAGGGTTGATCTAGCAGCTTCTTTCGCATAAATTTTTTGCACTTCATTAGCATTAATGTTATTTAAGAAATAAGTTGCAGCTACAAGACCATGATCTGGCTTATTATCCTTCATGCTATTAAGGAAAACTTGAGTTAAATTTTTTCCGATTTCTTTTCCGTCAATCTCATTAATTAAATTACATATTTCATGGGACAAAGTTTTTAAAGGAAATTCTTCTAAATTGGGAAGTGGCAAAGCGTAGTTATCAAAATGTTTCTTCAACAATAATTGATGTTCATATTGCATGTCAGATTTCTCGACATTTATTCCTATGTCGTGAAATAGCCCAGCGTAAAACCAAATATTATTTAAGGCATCAACATAATTTTCATTGTTAACATGGGCCATATTTGGGCGATTAATCAATAAAGATTTCCAATAATTTTCAGCAAAAGATGAAACATTAGCAGAATTTAATATGAAATAACCAAACCAATAAACATTAATAGCATGCCTTGCGTGACCGCGAACATTTTTACTCAATGCTCTAGTTATTGCTTCAGACCTTTCCATAACTTCCCACATTTCAGAGCATATATTTTCAGTATCAAAATTGTTCGCGATCAGGCCTATTGTATCATCAACTTTACTAATCTGATCATACTCAGTTAATGCCGAATCATATTCGGCCGTCATTTCTTTAACTTTATCATGCCATTTAGAACCAGTTTTCATATTTCTGATAAGATTTTGTAAAAAGGCATCAGGGTGATACCTTGACACATCAAGTGATAAGTTAGATAATCTCCAAATAACATATTTCGTATTGGTAGTGTTTTTATCCCATATGTCATACAAATTTTCTTGTTCAACTAAGCACTGGTCTAAAGAAGCCCTTCCTGTATATGCGATAACTGGGATGAGGGCTCCCTTACTTTGGGTTTCACACCATTCATTTACATATTTGATGATATCACTTAATCTATTAATAGTATCCTCATCGCCGTTATTAGGATCATTGAAATACACATCTGCAAGAATAACGTTGAACTGAGGGCCTAATAGACCTTTCATTTCGTCTGGATCCAACGCACGATATATTAAAAGTTGATCATTTGATTCTATTTTATTGAATTCATCAGCGGCGTCTTTCAATTCTTTATAGTCTCGACTATTATTTTCAACATAAAGAATTTTTATCGGCATTACTATTCCCCTTTTGATAGATATCCAGTTGGTATCAAAATTTCCCAAGAAGCTGTAAATCCTTCGCTTGACTCGCAATCGTTGGGAACAAACCACTCTTTATTATGTATTATAGCCCCAAATATTTCGATATTCTTCAACTCTCTCAATCCACGCTTAGTCTCAAATATTTTTCTATTAGTTTCCTCAAGTGAGTCGAAATTTGTCGACAAACGGAAAACCATCATTTCTGATAGATCGTCTTTATTATTATTTCTGTATACAAATATTTTACTTTTATGCACGGCATTATTATTCCCCATCGGATCTATTGTGTGATTCACCAAGATATTGAGCAGACTATTTATATAGCATAAAACTGTACTATTTAATATTTTAAGATCAGCGTCAAATACAAATTCTAATTCATTATTAACATCTTTTTCTGATCTTTCTTTTTCTAAATAATTCTTTATATAATTAACATCTACTTGAAAAATAGCGTTGAAACCTTTTACGAATTCGCCATCTAAACTTATGGCATCATAAAGTCGTCTAAGTTCTGAAGGCCTATCCTCTAATAATATTGGCATTGGATTTGATTTTAGCCAATTAATTATTTTTATTGAAAGGTCTTTAACATTTTCAGCTTCTGGCGTAATGAGAGATTCATTTCCGTATGGTAATGATGAAATATATGCGTAAGGAAGAATATCCTTAAGCGCTGCAAAAAAAACACTTAAACTGCCTTCTAAAAGCAATAAGTCTTCTTTATTTCTTTTTTTACTAAAGTTATCATGGAGTACCCGCGGTAATAAATGATGCCTACCGGCCGGTGCGTTTTTTGGGTCTCTACCTCTAAATAAATTCTCTGCTACAGCATTCAGAGCCCATTTTGGGCTAGCGACACTTCTTGGTCTAATTAATCTTGTATATAAGTTGTTAATTAAATTTGTTCCACTCGATGTTCAAGTTTTTTGTGACATGGGTTTCGAGTCATGCCACGCACCGGTGCTTCAACGAGGGTGAAGCTTCGAACTTTCCATAGTCGCGGCTTATCATGTGTTTTGTTGATGGATACAATTTCACCACATTATTTT
>JACRBZ010000106.1 GCA_016219185.1 Deltaproteobacteria bacterium | reverse complement strand
TAAAGCTATTTGTGCAAAGTCGTGTGCCTACAGTTTTTGAGCAAAAACGGACGGCATCATCGGATAACCGATTGATTTTACAGCGCGCGGGTCGGAAAAATAGTCGCATAAATGCCTACTGAGCCGGAACCCAAGCCTTAGTCCTTCCCTCTTTATTGCTTGAACAGGCACTCACGAATACCATAATATGCTCAGAAATCTTTCAGGTTCAGGACCCTTGCCGCATTCTTATATGCAACCTTTTCGATATCCGGCTGGTTGACCGGCAGATGCTTCAAGAAATCAACGGCAACTTTGTTCGATTCAAACGGCCAATCTACTGAGAACAAAACATTGTCTATTCCCAGGGCTCCTGAAGCACAAAGAAACGAAGGGTATGAAAAATTACCACTTGTTGTGACCACCATGTTTTCTCTCATATACTCGGCAGGTGACCTCTTCAGTCCTTTGTCCCGCGCATAAGCCCTTAAGCGATTGTTTATCCTGTCCAGGTTATAAGGGATGGATTCTCCAAGATGTCCGAGAATTATAGTGAGTTTGGGAAACTGGTCAAACACGCCGGCCGTGAGCAGTCTCATGAAATGGCAACTGGCATCAATCATAAAACCCCATTCAGGGCCTGAAAGCTCTTCTCTTCCCTTGAAGTATGCCTGTTTCATTTGAGATAACGGAAAGTCGGGATGTATATAGATAGGGACATTGCGGGACTCGGCCAACTCCAGAACAGGCCAGTATTTCATATCGTCAAGAAACTCCCCGTTGATCGACCCACACACAAATCCACCCACAAATCCGGGAGTGTTGAGCGCCCGGTCAAATTCGGTAACGGCCACCTTGGGATCTGCAAGAGGAAGGGATGCAAAGGCGGAAAACCTTGAAGGATACCTTTGTATGGCCTCGGCTGCTTTCTCATTGCCCTCCCTCATCATTTCAAGCGACTCCGAGGGGTCCGCAACCTGAGGGCCGATAAACGAAAGCACCTGCATGTCGATGCCAGCCTCATCCATTGCGGCGACACGTCTCTCGCCCAAATCCAGTATTTCTTCTCCAACATCACTTTGTATGAGTTCCTTCGATGTTTCCATTGTGAATCTGTAGATTTGCAGTTCTTCCTCTACGAGCCCGAGTGAACGCTGAGTGTGAAATTCTTCTTCCAAGCCAATAATTTTCACTTTTTATCCTCCTCTCTTGTAAACCTGCCCAACACAGAATTAACCGGCTGCGCCGAAGCAGCAGGGATTTTGAGAGAAAACAAATACTGTCCATAGCCCCATGGACGCGCAGTCCGGTTCCAGGTAGGAGCACCGGTTGCCCGGCGCTCCCCCCACAGACCCGGACTTGAAGGTTTCCCTCATCCGGTTCGTCGGTCATCAAAAGCTTTACGCCCATGACGAACCAACCAGGCGACACCCCGGTTGGCGCATAACTTTGCTGCCCTGCTCACAGTCCAGTTGCTAAAAGTTGTGGATTATCCTGGGAGTTGGTAAGGAAAACGTTGCTCGGATCTTCTCGAACTTCTGCCAACTGATGCCGCCTTTATGCGACCGACGACTCAGCCAGTACCGCCATGCTTTTTCCGCATACTCAAACACCACTTCGAGCGGCTTGTAATTCCCGCGGACCCCATAGTACTGATAGTACCCGCGCAACTTGGCGCAGAGATCTCCGTGCTGTTCTTTTAGCGGTTCATGACGATTGTCCCTGCACCATTCCCAAAGGCCTTTCATAAATCGACGCAGGCGTTTCCCAATTGTCTTCTTCTTGATCACCCAATAACCTTCCCGCGCTCTCGACCAGTGGAACGTGAATCCCAGAAAATCAAATGTCCCGTTCCTTCTATCGACCAAAACCCTACTGGCCGGTTTCCCGAACGGTATCAGTTTCGTTTTCTCCGGGTGGAGGCTTAGCTCGAATTGCTCAAATCGTTCCTTGAGCAACTCCAACGCCTTGCGGGCATCTGCTTCAAGTTCGCAACCGATGATAAAATCATCCGCCCAGCGAACCAGAAAGCACCTGCGCTTCAGACGGGGCTTAAGCTCCTTCACAAACCAGTCATCCAGCACGGTATGCAGAAAAATATTGCTGAGCGTCGGGGAGATTACCGCTCCTTGAGGCGTTCCCTTTTCAGGGTAGCTCACCTCGTCATCCTCCACGACTCCAGCATTCAACCACTTGCCGATCAGCCGCAACATCCCTCCATCATTCACCCGTTGCTTGACGACATCTTGAAGCATCTTTTTGGAAATGTTATCGAAAAAGCCGGTGACATCCGCATCGACTATCCAGTTGATATTCATCTTCCGACACAGCTCACGCAGCTCGATTAACGCCTTGTGCTGGCTATGTCCATCTCGAAATCCATGGGAAAAAGGATGGAATATCCCATCATAGACCACATTCAGTATCGTCGCCGCCGCTTTCTGGACAATCTTGTCCTCCAGAGCGGAGATACCGATAGGCCTTTTCTTCCCGCCTTCCTTCTCAATCCAGATCCGTTTCACCGGCTGTGCAACGTACTGACCTCTCCGCAGCCGTTGATGTAGATTATAGAGGTTCACGTCAAGGTTTTCGGCATACTCCTTCGCCGTCACCTTGTCCACCCCGGCACTCTGGCCAATTCCTTGATCCGGCGAAGCGACGACTCCCCAATGAGTATCGGAGGGCCGCCGGCCTTTACCGGATCAAAACACTCCTTTCCGGTTCCTTGAACTGCTTGCTCTGCAATTGCCTGGCATTGCGTTGATATGGGTTGTGATCTCTGAGTATCTTCCATCTTTCCTGCCAGATAAACGTTATACCCTGCTTCACCTTCCCTGCAGTGGGTCCCGTGGGCAACGGTTCCCCACCTTGCCGATTCCGCAATTTACACAGAATCATCGGTACTATGATCCGCTAAGACTGCCAAAAGCCCATCTCGGATTCGTTCGCTTTTCGCTATCCTCCTCCGATACCTTGCATTGTCCTTCTTTTATTTGTGTCATCCGTTACCACGGATTTCGTCCAAGGGGCGGGACTTCCTCCCGAGACGCCGGGGATTTGGGGTACGGAATATCCCTCGACCGTAGTTGTGCAAGGAGACAGTTGGCTCTCCCAAGTTCCCAAGCTACCCCCATGAACACATGCCCTGGTCTAAGACCCCGGTGGTGACCAGTACACTCGCCATGACGCTTACAGGTCTACAGCCTTCCAGCCACTCAAAACTGTCGGCTTTCACTCCCAGTTTCCTGAAAGCTTATCCTCTCGGTCCACAACTATACATTTTTCGGGGCTCAATACAGAGCCTGCGTCCTTGATCCATCTGGCTTCGGACTCCCGTTACCGGGTTTGCCCTCAGATTTCACTACTGCCCGGCTGGCTAAGCTTTAGGCAGGTGGGACTTGAACCTTCTGGCTCGCACCCACTGGGTAACAACAGTCTATTTCATCCCGCCTCGCGGGAATCCCAAGGCTTTGGATTTATCTTGGCACGATGAATGAATTGTTCGTTACTCGTCATTTTATTGCCGCCAGGTTGATGCGCCGAAATGTCTCAAAGCATCTTCCGTCGTTTTGTTTTGTTTCCTCAATCATCCTTTTCACAACAAACATACGGAAGGCATCTTTTTTGGTGATGGGTAAATGAGCGAGAAAAGGGACGAGGCTTGGTTGATTCAGCCACCGTATCATCGCTTTTTCATCGGGAAAATACCTGCCCGCATTTTCACCCCAGACTCGTGCATCCTTAAATTCGCTGGCTTTGATCAGTTTCGAATATTCATCAACAGAAGGCATGTACCACGGCCACTCGAACTCGGCAAAGTGGGTGGCGAACTCGTTCATCGACATAGCTTCCCGGATAACTATGAAAAAATGGGAACAATTACCGTCTCCCGCAAAGTTGAAACGAATACGTCCGCCCTTACGAAAGGCAAGATAGACATTTTTAAGCATGTTCTGGTGGTGTTTGACCCACTGAAGCGTTGCGTTCGAAAAAACGATATCGAATTCCTCTTCGAAATCGAGATCATTAATATCCATCAAAAGAAACTTTGCGTTTCTCATGGTCTTCGGGAGAGCAGTATCTATCATGCCCTGTGACGCATCAATGCCGACAACATTTCCTTCAGGAAGCAGTTCTGCAAGTTTAATCGTGAGTGTCCCATCTCCACACCCAAGATCAAGAATTTTCTCAGTTCCTTCTAAACCGAGTTCTTTGATGAGCTTCACTCCCCATTCATTTTGGTGAGCAGATGCTTTTTCATATTTTTTGCCGTCGAATTCGTGCACCATGCTTTTTCTCCAGCCGAACGCCGGGCATCAGCCGCGTCGGCCTGGATGCCCTTGTTAGCTTTGAATTCTATCGTGGGCAATTTAAACTTATCTACAGCCCTAATATCTGTAGACTTTGCAACATTTGCTATAAACAGGTGCATTCTGATAATGTCAGAAGCATTAAGATGAAGCTGGGCTCCAATTTCTGCGTCAGTTCCACCAGCTTTGGAAATAAATTGCCTATCAATTATTGCGCGATTGTGGACGATAATATTTCTGGCTTGAATAGCTTTGTTTAAAACAGATTTTTCAATATTGTCATTGAAAAGACTAAATCCAAGCTTGTCACTAAAAAATGATGAGAACTCATCTATACTTTTGTATGAAAGTGATGAAATCTTTTTTTCAACTAAGTAATTAAATAACTCATCCATTGTGTTGAAGCTAAACAGCGTTTTTAAGTCAATTTCAACTGTCTTAGGGCTTTTTCCATCTCCCGTAGCAGCCAGTAGAGTTTCCTTTTTATTCCTAAACACAAACTCAAGTAGTTGTGATATATAGCACTGGAAATTATCAACTATCCTGCAAATGATAAGCTCAGTTACAATCTTGTTGGTTAAATCATTACTTACCGAGTGCTTGTCGAGTTTTTGATAGAAATCTTCATTTAGGTCGTCAGCAAGAACTTCTTTATCATTCTTAACGTTATTCAATACAGAACTGTACACGCCTGCAACAAGCCTCCAAATGTGATTTGTTTCCTCTATGAATGCACCTACTGCGATAGTGCCACTTTTTACTACTGCGTCAGGAGGAGTTCTATCTTTTGTTGCATTCATAAATTCCGACATTGTTTCTCCTATAAAAGCTAACGTCCACCATCACTGGCGAGCAGGGTATAATGACTTTGCAAAAGGCACGTTAACACCAAACTACGGTTGAGCAAAACGCGGGCCGACCCTGCGAATCCAGTGCATGGTGTGGTTATATGAAAACTATATCAATCCCTTTTTCCGCAAGACTTTAATACCATAATCGGATATCCCGTAAATTTCGCCATCTACTGAGTATATCAGCCAGTTTGCTTCACGAAAACGAATTGCAAAATGTCTTGCTTGATCAAACGACACATTTAGATCACTTGCTATTTTCCCAATATCCACTGGTGAAACCAAACCACTGCTAAATAATGGATCGTTAGCGATTCGATTGCCTTCATCTCTTATACCAGCCAAGATGCCTAATGCATTAGAATCTATCAACATTTTGTTGTTTCGATATATTCTTTCCCATCGCCTAATATTGGAGAAGATCCAAATAGTGCAATGCCCGATCAGTAGTGAACAAGAAAGAAACAAGAGGCCCCAAAGTAAGATCAAGATTTTAGATATAGAACTGCCGTTAAAGCCAAGAAAAACAAGAAAAGACAAAGCGAAAATTCCTAATCCCAACAGCACCGCAGGCTTTTGAGGTAATACCAGTTTTATCAATTCTATAACTGTCTTCATTGGTTTCACGCTCTGCAAACCTTCATATAACGGTTGAACTGTGCCGCCCGGCTTTTTGGGTCGGGCACCAGTGATGGGTTCGGCCTTCGTTTCACAGTCTCATTCTCACTGCAGGAATTGGGCATCCGTACATATTGCCCTCAAACTCCTCAAAAGCCTCAAAACCAAAACTTTCATACAGTGTCATTGCCGGTTGATTGCTCTTTGCTATGTTCAACCTCAATGAGCCTTGGTGGATATTTATGAGTTCATTCAACAAACTTCGAGCAATCCCCTTCCGTCTATGGTCAGGATGCACAAAGAGCCAGGAGACAACGTCCTTCTTGAGCCCAATGAAACCATGAACGTACCCGTTTTCTTCGTAAACCCAAAGCTCCGAATCAGAGAAATAGCGGAGCATTGGACCATCTTGGGCGAGAGGCGTGATGGCTTGCGCATCAACAAATCCCTTCATTTCGTCTGGTTTCGCCAAATCATAGATGGCGGAAACCTGATTCCAATCGGCTTCTCTGTAGGCTCGAATCATCGGTCTTCCTTATGCTGCCGAACAAGTAATTCTATTGTTTCTGGATATCTTTCCAGCCAGTGAATGTTCTCTGAACTACTTGTGATTTCAGAGATTTTTATTCTAACTGCATATTTCATTACAACCTTTCAATATATTATGGAATAATACTTAACAAGACATTTCTGACACTTTATTTATTTTTCTGTATATCACGCAACAAAAATAGATATAGCAGTTTCCGGATATTTTTCATGGACAGCATCTAGTTGCAGATGCAAAGAGAATTTGATTCGCTTTTGCGAAACAAGGCGGTTCCGACTGACTTGCATCCGCTCTATGAAAAATGGTTTCGCTTTTATACTGTTCAGCCGCCCCGGTCTGAAAAGACGGCAACAGGGATGTCCTAAATGGGAAACCTGTCAATTGGAAACAGCAGCTTTTGAATCCAGTCCGTATTTCTGCATTTTTTTATAGAGCAGCGTGCGGTGGATGCCAAGAAGCCTAGCGGCCCTGGCCTTGTTTCCCAACGCCTGCTTCAGGGCAAAACAAATCGCCTCGATTTCGGCTTTTGACTGAACCTGCTTGATGGGTGAAGAAGGGCCATCAGAAAGCGCGTCGATCTGCCGCTGCAAGAAAAAAGGCAGATGACGCGGGAAGATGACGGCGCCTTCCAGGGAAGCCACGGTTCTTTCCAGGACATTGGAGAGTTCGCGGACATTTCCCGGCCAGTCATATTGATTAAGAATCCGCCCGGCCTGCAGGTCCATGGCGATTTCTGGCAGGGCGGCATCCACGGCCAGTTGCCTCAGAATGTTTTCGGCAATCGGGAGGATGTCCTCACGGCGCTCGCGAAGCGGCGGGATATGCAGAGGAATCACGCCGAGGCGATAAAACAGGTCTTTTCGGAACCGTCCTTCCGCGATCATGGCGCCCAGATCCTGATTGGTGGCGGCTATCAGCCGAAAGTCGCTTTTGATGGGAAGGGTTCCGCCAATGCGTTCAAATTCTTTTTCTTCAAGTACCCTTAAGAGTTTGGGCTGCATCTCCAGCGGCAGGTCGCCGATCTCATCCAGTAATATCGTTCCCTGATGCGCCAGCTCGAATTTTCCGAGCTTTCCCGTTGAAGAAGCCCCGGTAAAAGCGCCTTTTTCATATCCGAACAGCTCCGACTCGAGCAGATCCTTGGGAATGGTCGCGCAATTGATCCGGACAAAGGGCTTTAAACGCCGGTTTCCGGCATTATGGATGGCCTGTGCGAAAAGTTCCTTTCCCGTGCCCGACTCGCCGGTGATCAACACGGGCAAATGGGTGGCTGCCGCGCGCAGAGCCTCTTTCTTTAATGCATGGATTTGGTTGGTTACGCCGACAATGCTTTCAAATGTGTATCGGGTTGCACGCAGTTTGGCCAGTTCCTGTTCGTAGAGCGCCACCTGGGATTCCAGCATGGAAAGCCGTCCCGCCAGCATGCGAACATCGCGGACATGCTTGAACATCACCTGCCCGAAGACGGCAATGACCCGACCATCTTTTTTGATGGGAATCCGCTGCACCACCATGTCCTGGCCCTTGATATGGTGTGCCTGATTGATTTCCGGAATACCGGTTTTTGCCACGATATGCATCCGCGTGTTTTCCACCACTTCCGTGCAATGCCTGCCGATCTGCGCCTCGGGATCCACTTCCAGAAACCATCCGTAAGGTTTATTGAAATGTGTGACGATCCCATCGGGATCGGTGACGATCACCCCGTTATGGATGCTGTCCAGGATGAGCTCAAACATCTCCAGTTTCCGCTTCAGGTTACTTATCTCGTTTATCGCCGTATCCGTCGTGGACGTAGCCAAGTCGCTGATATCCAGATCACCCGATGGATTCATATTCCCCCGATATGTAGATATTTTGATACATGTTGATTGGCAGATACGTATCCATTTCGATACATAATTTGCTTTACCCTTGCAAACAGCGGTGTTTTCAAGCGTTTTTCAGACAGATTTCCGTTGAACATGGGAAACCTTCAGGAATTTCCCCGCGTTCATAATAGTTTTTTACATACATGATTACGGATGGTTGCAATAAATCCATGACATATCCTTTTCAAAGGGATGAATCTTTGCCATCAATCGATGATATTAAGGCGATTCTGGCACAATCGTTGCTGTTTATCAAATTAAATGAATATAAACCAGCAACTGAAGGATATTGCGCCATGACCATTGACATTTCGGAACCCGTCATTTCACGGGAACAAATTCTGATTCTTTCGGACCCCAATTTCAATTGCGGCAATGTCTGCATTGTCACCGGCGTGGCCAGTGGAATCGGCCGCGCCACGGCCATTGCGGCAGCGGCCAACCAGTTATTTACCATCGGACTGGATGTAGACGATAAAGGCGGACATGAAACCGAAAAGCTCGCCAGGGACATGGGCGGTCAGATGGTTTTTATCCGAACCGATCTCACCCGGGATGAAGACGTCATCCTGGCCGTTGGCGAAGCAACCAAACTGGGTCAGATCAAATATGTGGCCAACATCGCCGGCATTCAGCATATCGACCCCATCGATAAATTTCCCATGGACCGCTATGATTTCATGCATCGGCTCATGCTCAGAGCCCCGCTTTTACTTTCGCAGTTGACCATCCCCCACATGAAAAAAAGCCCCGATGGCTGCGGCGTCATCGCCAACATGGCATCTGTCCATGCCCATATCTGCACCCTGAATAAGCCAGCCTACAATATCGTCAAATTCGGACTTCGGGGGTTGACCCAGTCCATTGCCGCGGAGGGCAAGGGAAAAATCCGCGCCTTTACCGTCAGTACGGGTTTTGTCAAAACCGCCCTGGCGCTCAAGCAGATTCCCGCCCAGGCCCAGCAGCGCGGCATCAGCCAGGAGGCGGTCGTCCGGGATGTGATGATGGGATTTTCACGGGTGAAAGAAATGATGGCCCCGGTTGATGTGGCCAATCTCTTTATCTTCGGCTTTTCCTCATACGGGAAATACCTGGTGGGCGGAGATATGCTTTTTGACGGCGGCATGGTTCTTACATACGGCGAAGACAAAAAAGAAGATTGATGACTTCGTAAAAAGTCCAGCAGGCGGAACGCCGGTCGTTGCGCGGCATCCTTCGATTACGCCGTATGCATCATACGCCTCACTCCTCAGGATTTGCGCGCCTCGCATCTGGATCTTTTTACAAAGTCATCCCAATTTCGACTTTTTATGAATGCATCAAATATGATCAACATAAACTGCAACTCAATCGCAAGGAGAAAAACGATGAAAAAAATGGCAATACGTTTGTTCGGGATTGCTGCCGTGATCATTGCTTTTATGGGAATCATGTCGGCAGAACAGGTTCGGGCGGCTGAAGTGATTAAAATCGGATGGATTGCGGACATGGGCGGCATCGGCGCCAGTTTCTACAAGTCCCAGAAAGAAGGCATCGAAATGTTCATCGAGGAAACCAACGCTTCAGGCGGTTTTATGGGAAAGAAGCTGGAGCTGGTCACTCGCGATGCGGATCTCAAGCCCGATGTGGGCGCCAATCTTGCCCGAGAGCTGATCCTCAACGAAAAATGTGAATATCTGATCGGCCCCACTTCCAGCGCCGTGGCTCTGGCAGCCACCAAAGTGGCCAAGGAATTCAAAAAAATCATTTTTTTCCATACTTCCAATACCGAGAAACTGACCACAACGGATTTTCATCCCTACATGTTTCAGGTGGTGCCCAATACGGGTATCGAGGGCCGGGGAATCGCTTACTTTCTGGCCCAGAAACCCTATAAAAACTATGGCTATATCGGCCTGGATTATGCTTATGGCCATGACCAGCACGACGCCTTCAAGGAATCGCTGCTGAAGTCCAATCCAAACGCCAAAATCACGGTTGAGGTATGGCCCAAAACCGGGGAAAGCAATTACGGGTCTTATATCCCCACTCTCATGGCCCAGAACCCTGAAGTCATTTATTCCAGCCTCTGGGGAGGCGCCCTGAGCACTTTCATCAAGCAGGCCGTGCCCTATGGCCTGTTCAAAAAGACAACGCTCAGCTCGCTGTACGATCTGGACATGCTGAGAGCCTTGGGGCAGGAAATGCCTGAAAACCTTTTGGGATATACGCGCTGTCCGTTCTATGCCGTGGACACGCCGCAAATGAAGGCATTTGTGGACAAATACAACAAAAAATTCAAGGACTGGCCGGCCGACTGGGCCATCATGGCTTATGACGGGCTTCTCGTGTTGAAAAAAGCGGTGGATACCGCCGGCAGCACCGATAGCGAGAAAGTATCCAAGGCCCTGGATGGCCTTAAATGGGAATCGCTTCGCGGCGAGCGCTACCTTCGCGCTGAAGACCACATGGCCAATGTGGGGATTTATGTGGGTGTGACCGCAAAAGATCCAAAATTCAAGGATTTTCTGGTCTTGAAGGACGTCGTGGAAGTTCCGGCTGAAAAAGTCTGGATGTCGGTCGATGAGATCAAAGCGCTCAGGGCCAAGAATCCACAGTAAATGGTCATAATAAAAAAAGCGCTCGTAAATGAAAATTCCCGGGAGCGCGGGCATCCCGCCTCCCGAGATATTTTCACGGCAATTCTCATAAAATCCGCGCTCCAATTATCGGATCCGAGGAACAGGCGGCAATATCCATGAATCTGCAATTTATGTTGTTTATCCTGATCAACGGCCTCAGCCAGGGCATGGTGCTGTTTATTATCGCATCCGGGCTTTCGCTGGTATTTGGCGTGCTGCGGGTCATCAATTTTGCGCACGGCTCGCTGTACATGATCGGGGCCTTTATGGCGTTTTCACTGAGCAGCCTCTTTGCGGGGAAAACGCTGTTCGCCTTTTTGATGCTGATGCTGCTGGTTCCCCCCGGCGTCGCCATCCTCGGGTTGGGGCTGGAAGTTAGCCTTTTCAGGCGCATTTACCACAAGGAACACCTGCTCCAGCTTCTCCTGACCTATTCCCTGGTGCTGATTCTGGATGGTTTGACGCGGCTCATCTGGGGCGGGCAGATCCGAAACGTTCCCCGCCCGGAAGTCCTGGCCGGCTCCCTGGATTTATTCGGCCTGTATTTTCCGTCTTATAACCTGTTCCTGCTGATCGTGGGGCCTCTGCTTGCCGCGGGGCTCTGGTATCTGCTGTATCGCAGCCGGGCCGGCAACTATATTCGGGCTGCGGTCACCTTCCCGGCAATGCTGGGTGCCCTGGGGGTCAATGTTCCCAGGGTCATGACCTGGACTTTCATGCTGGGATGTTTTCTGGCAGGGCTTGGCGGGGTATTCATGTCTGCTCTGGCCAATATCGATCTCAGCATCGGCATGGAGCGGATCATTGAATGCTTTGCCGTGGTGGTGATCGGCGGGCTCGGCAGCGTGGGCGGCGCGATGCTGGGATCCCTCATCATCGGGGTCGGCGTTGCTTTCATTCAAATCTATTTCAGCCGGATGGCCCTGGTCTTCCCCTATGTCATCATGGCGCTTGTTCTGATCATCAGGCCCTGGGGACTGTTCGGCAAGCCCGAGCGATGAGAGGTAAAATGCCTTCTGCCTTACAATCCAATCAACCCATGCGCAATTCCTGGCTGATCGCCGGTACGGTAATGGCCGTCCTGACGCTCTTGCCCTTTGTTCTCAACCAGTTGGGGCGAACCGGCGAGTACTGGCTCTGGGTGGCCACGGAAATGGTCATCATGTCGCTTTTTTCTCTGAGCCTGAATCTCATCCTGGGGTTTGGGGGCATGGTCAGTTTCGGGCATGCCGCGTTTTTTGGCGTCGGCGCCTATACCGTAGCTCTCCTGATGAAAAAGGCAGGAGTTGGTTTTCTGCCGGCCATGGTTGCCGCTCCCCTGGCTTCAGCCCTTGTTGCCGGGGTCATCGGCTGGTTCTGCGTGCGCCGGGTGGGACTGTATTTTTCCATACTCACGCTTGCTTTCGGGCAGCTTCTTTTCATGATCACGCTTCAGCTTTACGCCTTTACCGGCGGCGATGACGGCATTCATGGCATTCCCCGGCCGGAGATGCTGACCCCGCTATCCTACTATCTGGTGTGCCTGGCCCTTGTTGCGGGCAGCTTTTGGCTGATGCGGCTTCTGACCAAATCGCCGTTCGGGCTAACCATCCGTATGACTCGTGAAAACCCGGAGCGGGCCAAATTCCTGGGGATCAACGTAAAACGCTATCAGCTCATCAATTTTATCATCGCAAGCGCCTTCGCGGGTCTGGCGGGAGGACTTTTTGCCGAACTGAATCGCTTTGCGCAAACCGAGTATCTCCACTGGAGCAAATCCGCAGAGCCCATCTTTGCCAGCCTGGTCGGCGGGATGTACTCCCTGATCGGACCTGCGATCGGCTCCACGGTTTTGATTTTCCTGAAAATCATCATTCAGCAGATTCACCAGGGTCTGGTTGAAATCTGGGCCATCATCCTCGGGGTGATTCTTTTGGGGATGGTGCTTTTTGCGCCGGAAGGAATCGTGGGGGTATACGAGAAAATCCGCTGTCAGAGGAGGCGTCAACAGTGAACCGGGCCATTCTGGAAGTCGACAATCTTCATAAAAGCTTTGGCCGTAGTGCGATTTTAAACGGCGTCTCGTTCAGTGTTCCGGAAGGCGAGATTTCTTCCATCATCGGCCCGAACGGCGCGGGTAAGACCACGCTGTTTAATGTCATTACCGGCCTGCATCCCGCCAACAAGGGGAGCATCACTTTCGATGGCCGGAATATCGTCGGCCTTCAGCCCTATCAAATCGTCCCATTGGGGATTGCCAAGGCCTTCCAGATTACCAGCATTTTCCCGCGACTGACCGTATGGGAAAACATTCTGGCCGCGGTCATCACCCATCGCAATAAAAACCTGGATTTCATCACCCCTCTGTCCAAGCTTGCGCCGATTCACGAACGGGCCGAGGAGCTTCTGGACAGTGTGGGGCTCACGAATTTCGCCCATTGTCTGAGCGGCACGCTGGCTCACGGCAACCAGAAACGGCTCGACATCGCCCTGTCCCTGGCCCTTTCGCCAAAACTCCTGCTTCTGGATGAACCCACTGCCGGCATGAGCCCCGAGGAGCGGCGGGACACCGTAACCCTTATCAAAAACCTGTGGGAACGCCTGAATATCACGATGCTGTTTATCGAGCATGATATGGATATCGTTTTCGGCATTTCCCAGAAGGTCCGGGTGCTGTGCTACGGCGTTCTGATCGCGGAGGGCACACCGGATGAAATATCACACAACCCGAAAGTCATCGAAGTCTATCTTGGGGAAGGCGATTAAACATGCTGCTTGAGGTCGATAAAATCAACACCTGTTATGGACTGAGCCATATTTTGTTTGATGTTTCCCTGAACATCGACAAGGGTGAAGTGGTGGTGCTTCTGGGAAGAAACGGCGCGGGAAAAACCACGACCCTTTTAAGCATCATGGGACTGAACGCTCCCAAGACCGGCGCGATCCGATACCAGGGCCGGGAGATTAAGGGCCTTGCGCCTTATAAAATCGCCCGAATGGGAATCGGCTTTGTTCCCGAAGACCGGCTCATATTCCCCGACCTCACGGTCTATGCCAACCTGGATGTCGGCCGAAAAAGCCTGGGCGCCAGGAAGTCAAAATGGACGCTTGATCGGATCTACAAACTCTTTCCGGTCCTGAAGGATTTCAGTAACAAGCCGGGCGGAGATCTTTCCGGCGGACAGCGCCAGATGCTGACCATTGCCCGCACCTTGATGGGAGACCCGGATCTGCTGCTTCTGGACGAACCCACCGAAGGCCTGGCCCCTCTTATCGTCAAGATGCTTGCGGATTTTATCGAAGTGATCAAACAAGAAGGCATGACCGTCCTTCTCTGTGAACAAAACCTGAAATTTGCCCTGAAACATGCCGACCGCGCCTATATCGTGGACAACGGCATCATTAAATATCAGGGAACCATTACCGAATTGAACCTGAACACCGAGATCAAGAAAAAATATCTGGCGGTTTGATTTTTCGGCAACGACTTCATCAGATAGCGAGATTACGCTTAACGTTTTACGCCCTATCACAAACACCTTTCCTGAGAGACGAGAAGTCTTCCCCGTTCTGACTTCAGATAAGAACCTCAAGCCGTTGTACAGTCCATCCCCGGTGAACCCATATCAAAGTTGGCCTCCGATGAAAAAGGTGCTATATTATAATCGATTGATCAATTATTGCTCCAGCATGGCTAAAAACACTGGACTCAGGCTTCACAATAAAGGGGGAGCAGTGGAGGCAGAAAAAATTTCTCGCGAAATTTCAAATTTACCACCGGAAGCACAAAGACAGGTGAAGGACTTTATCGCCTTTCTTAGCGTACGATACAAAAAGAAGTCTGAAAAAAGTCTGAAAAAAATTCCCAGCTTATCCAAAGAATCCTTTGTTGGTATATGGAAAGACCGGGAAGATATGGAAGACAGCGACAACTGGCTGAGAAATAAAAGAAAAACCGAATGGGGAGAGCCGATTGTCTGACAGAATCGTTGTCGATACAGATGTGCTGATTGATACCGGCCGCGGCGTTGAAGAGGCCATTAGCTGCTTAAGCTCGGTTGAACGACTGATGCCTGTTTCCATCAGCGCTGTCACGCAAATGGAAATGATCATCGGGTGCCGTAACAAAGATGAACTTCACTTGCTGGAAGCTTTTTTCGACAGATTTCAAATAATCGAACTTGATAGGCATATTTCCGGTATGGCAATCAAGATGCTGAAACGTTACCGCTTGAGCCATGGCCTGCTGATTGCCGACGCGCTCATTGCCGCGACCGCCATTGTTCACAATGCCAAACTTGTAAGTAAAAACCAGCGGGACTATCGATTTATTAAGGAGTTGCACCTGCTGCCCTACCCAGATCCCTTCACATAAAATCAAGGGCGAGACGGAATTGCTCTGGAAAGATATCACTTCGTAACCAGCCCTATTGTCCAGCCCGACGTAACGGCAAATGCGTTTTTCCGCTCATTGTCCCATCTTTCTTGATTGACATCACGCCGCTATCTTCCTATAGTTTTACCGACCCATGTGTCAGTTCTGTTGCTGACCATGACAAGGATCATATCAATTTGTCATTTAAAGGAATCCATCCATGAGTAAAGTTCTGATCATCGGCGCCGGAGGGGTCGGTGCCGTTGTCACCCATAAATGCGCGCAGAATCCCGAAGTGTTTTCCGAAATCGTCCTTGCCAGCCGAACCCTGGCCAAATGCGAAGCCATTCAAAAACAAGTTTCCAGGCCGATTGAAATCGCACGGGTGGATGCCGACCATTCCCATGAAGTCTCGGCCCTGATCCGCAGAGTATCGCCGGATCTGGTCCTCAACGTCGCCCTGCCCTATCAGGACCTCAGCATCATGGATGCCTGCCTGGAGACCGGGGTCGATTACCTGGATACGGCCAATTACGAGCCCCCGGACGAAGCCAAATTCTGTTACAAATGGCAGTGGGATTATCAGGAGCGGTTTCAAAAAAAAGGCATCATGGCCCTTCTGGGGTGCGGTTTTGATCCCGGCGTGACCAATGTTTTCTGCGCCCATGCCTTAAAACATCATTTTGATGAAATCCATACCGTTGATATCATGGACTGCAATGCCGGCGATCATGGCCAGCCCTTTGCCACCAATTTCAACCCGGAAATCAACATCCGGGAAGTCACGGCCAGGGGTAAATACTATGAAAACGGAAACTGGTTCGAAACCGATCCCCTGTCCATCCACAAGCCCTTTGATTTTCCCCGGATCGGCGAGCGGGAAATGTATCTGATGTATCACGAAGAGATGGAATCCCTGGTAAAAAACATCCCAGGAATCAAACGGATGCGCTTTTGGATGACGTTTGGCCAGGAATATCTCACCCATCTGCGGGTGCTTCAAAATGTCGGCATGACTCGAATCGATCCGGTGAAGTATCAGGGAATCGACATCGTGCCGCTTCAGTTTTTAAAGGCCCTGCTTCCCGAACCTTCTTCTCTTGCCGAAGGCTATACCGGCAAGACCTGCATCGGCTGCATGATTGAAGGCATCAAAAACGGGAAACCCTTAAAATACTATATCTACAACGTCTGCGATCACGCCGAATGCTTCAAGGAAATTAAGGCCCAGGCCATATCCTACACCACCGGGGTTCCGACCATGATCGCGGCCATGATGATGCTGACCGGAAAATGGAAGGGAAAAGGGGTTTTCAATGTCGAGGAATTCGACCCGGATCCGTTCATGGATGCGCTGAACCGCTGCGGACTGCCATGGACCGAAACCTTTTTATAAAAACAAATCCCCCTCGATCCCCCTTTTCCAAAGGGGGAAGGTATTATTTTCATATCCGGGTGTAAATGCCCGAGTGATTCATGACTGTTTATCGGAGTAAGATTCATGCGGGAACGCTTTTTGGATGCCCGGATTCCAACGCCTTGTTATGTCGTGGATGAAGCGGCCCTGATCAAAAATCTGAAAATTCTGGATTCGGTTCAGCGGCAAACCGGCTGCAGGATTCTGCTGGCTCTCAAGGGCTTTGCCATGTTCAGCCTGTTTTCGGTCATCCGGGAATATCTTTGCGGCATTTCCGCAAGCTCCGTGGATGAGGCCAGGCTGGGTCACGAGGAGTTCGGCAAGGAAGTTCACTTCTGCGCGCCGGCATTCCCGGATGCCGATTTTAATGAAATCCTTTCCTGCTGCAACCACCTGGTGTTTAATTCCTTTTCATTCTGGAACCGGTATAAATCCAAAATCATGGGCGCTCAAAAGCTCGTCCGATGCGGCATCCGGGTAAATCCCGAGCATTCCGAAGTCAGCGTGCCGATCTACGACCCCTGCGGGCCGTGCTCCCGACTGGGCGTGACCCGCGTCAATTTTGAACCCCAAAATCTGGAAGGGATTTCCGGACTTCACTTTCACACCCTCTGCGAGCTCAATGCCGATGCCCTGGCTCGAACCCTTCCCGCATTCGAAGACAAATTCGGCGCTTTTTTAAAGAACATGGAATGGGTGAATTTCGGCGGCGGGCATCACATCACCCGAAGCGATTATGATGTAAATCTCTTGTGTGAACTGATCACCGGATTCAAAAACAGATATCCCATCGAGGTTTATCTGGAGCCGGGCGAAGCCGTTGCGCTGAACACCGGCGTTTTAATCGCCTCCGTGCTGGATGTTTTCCATAACAACATGGACATCGCCATTCTGGACACATCCGCCTCGGCCCACATGCCCGATGTGCTGGAAATGCCGTATCGTCCGGTCATCGAAGGGGCCGGAATGCCCGGAGAATATCCGTTCACCTACCGGCTGGCCGGCCTGACATGTCTGGCTGGAGATGTGATCGGCGATTTCTCGTTTCCAGCTCCCCTTAGCGTGGGAGATCGCCTGGTGTTTCAGGATATGGCCCATTACACGATGGTGAAAAACAACACCTTTAACGGCGTCCGGCTGCCGTCCATCGGCATCCTGACCGCCGGGGGCGAGTTTCGCCTGGTTCGGAAATTCGGCTATTCCGACTACCGGAACCGGCTTTCATGACAGGACGCCTGGTTTCGTTTGATCCCCTCCGGACCTTGAATATTCCGGGCGTCATCCCGCTGAAACCCGAGCAGTGGCTGAGTCGCCAGGATATCGTTCAAGCTGCGGACTGGATTCTTTTTCCGGAATACTGGCAGGTCAACACCCTGGTTTACGGCTGGAAAAAACGGATCTTTCCCAGCATCAGCAGCTTTCATCTGGGCCATGACAAGGTGGAGATGACCCGGGTATTTCAGGCCGTCTGCCCAGAAAATACGCCCTTTACACAAATCCTTGCCCATACGGAAACGGCCATCGAACAGGTCATGGATGCGTTCTGTTTTCCCTTTGTGGCCAAGGAGGTGAGAAATTCCATGGGCCAGGGGGTTTTCCTCATCGAAACCCGAAAGGATTTTCTGGATTACGCCAAAAGCAATGCCGTGCTTTATGTTCAGGAATACCTGCCCATCCGCCGGGATCTGCGGCTGGTCCTGGTGGGAAACAAGGTGGTGGCGGGTTACTGGCGAAAAGCCGCGCCCGGACAGTTTCACAACAACGTGTCCCGCGGGGGCACCGTGAGCTTTGAAGACATTCCCTTGGGGGCTGTCCGGCTGGTCGAAACCTTCGCCCAACAAACCGGAATCAACCATGCGGGATTCGATGTGGCCGATGTGGACGGCCATTTTTATTTACTGGAATTCAATACGCGATTCGGCACCCGGGCTCTCATAGATCGCGGGATTCAGTTAAGCCCGTATATCCAATCGTGTTTAAATGAAAACGGAACAAGTGCTCAGGACTTATTATAAAAACGCGGGGCGCACCGGCACCTGGGATGCCTTAATATCCACGCTCAAAATCAACCCGGAAGCGTAGCGCCTCGCCTTGCAGCAGGCGCTGATAATTTTCCAGAAAGATCCGGACGATATCTTCCGGAACACTCGGGGCAGCGGTATGAGAAGTGATCAACACATTCGGCGTGTGCCATAGAAAATGCCCGGGCGGAAGCGGCTCCTCCTGGAAAACATCCAGTACGGCACCGGCGATTCGCCCGGTTTGCAGGGCCTTGGCCAGCGCGGCTTCGTCCACTCCGCTGCCGCGTCCGACATTGACGAATACGGCCCGCGGCGGCAGGGCGGCAAGAAGCGCGGCATCCACGATGCAGCGGGTATCCGCGGTATTGGGAAGAACGCTCACCAGATAATCGAGATCCGAGACAAAGGCCATCAGGCCCGTGCCGTGATAATAGGCGTCCACATCCGCGCAGGTTTCGCTGGCCCGGGTATATCCCCTGACCGTCATGCCGAAATATCTGGCTGTCCGCGCCAGACAGGCACCGATTGATCCGACGCCCATCAGGCCGATTTTCTTGCCCCGCAGTGTTCCGGTCGGGGTGTCGTCCCATTGGCAGACCGCCTGCGCTGCATGGCGAGGGAATATCCGCCGTTCGTGCGCCAGCAGGTATGCAAAAACATACTCGGACATGAGTTCGCCGAAAACACCCCTGGCATTGGTCAGAACGTAATCCCGGCGCAGGCCGGGGTCCAGAAGCGGCTCTACCCCCGCCCAGATGGATTGCACCCAGCACAAATCGGGAAGCCGATGCAGCACCCTGCTTACGAGGGAAGGCTCGCCCAGGACGATATCGCAGTCCGGACCGAAGGTCACGCCTTCTTCAGGGGCCGATGTCGCCATTATGCTCAGGCCGGGCGGATTGGCGGCCCGAATCAGCCGAAGATATTCATCGGCATACTGAGAGAGAATAAGAAGTCCGTGCATGCTCACCTTTTTTCGTGATTTTCGATCAACCAATCCCCCTTTCCCATTGGCTTCTAATTCCATTTTACATTTAAAATGATATTCCAGCGCCAATAGGGAGTAAATCGACGCATCAAGTCATACTGACTTTCATCAGCAGTTCCCGCAGCTTGCCCAGACTGTAAGGTTTCTGGAGCACTCCGGACAGGCGTTTTCCGGCAAAACGTGCGGCCACATCCTCTTGACTGTAGCCGCTGGCCAGAATCACGCGAATGTCCGGATTGATCCGGCGCAGCTCACCAAAGGCCTGGGCCCCGTCCATGTGGGGCATGGTCAGATCCAGCACCACCAGACAGATCTCGCTCTGCCGCTTGCGGAATAATTCCAGCGCATCCCTGCCATCTACGGCCGTCAGCACCGTAAAACCCAGCCGCTCGAGCATCACGGCCCCCAGTGCCCGCAGGCTTTCCTCATCATCCGCCAGAAGAATCGTTCCCTTCCCTTGCCAGTTGTCCGAAGGGGACGGCACCCGGGACGAAACCGTCTTTTCCTCCACCTCGAGTGCCGGGAAGAGGACCTTGAACGTCGTTCCCTTGCCCGGCTCGCTGTATACCTTGATCGCTCCCTTGTGTGCCCGGACAATGCCCAGCACAGCGGCCAGCCCCAGTCCCCGGCCCGTAAACTTGGTGGTAAAAAAGGGCTCAAAAATACGGCCCCGGGTTTCGGCATCCATGCCGCAGCCCGTATCCGTCACCTCGAGATGCACATAGAGCCCCGGCGTCAGGCTATCATGCAACTCGGTTTTTGTCAGGTAATCCACGTCACAGCGCGTGGCACCGGCAGCAACCGTAATCACCCCGCTTCGATCGTCGACAGCCTCCGAGGCGTTGATGATCAGATTCATCACAATCTGGCGAACCTGGCTCGCATCCACATGAATGGCAGGAAGACCGCGCTCCAGGCTCAGATTCAGGACCGCTTTTTTCGAGATGGATGTTTTGAGCAAATGCGCCATTTCCTCGATCAGTTCGCGCAGGTTCACCTTTTCCAGGGTAAACGTGGCCCTGCCGGAATAAGCCACCATCTGACGGCACAGCTCCGCGGCCCGGCGGGCGGCGATGGTGATCTGCAGAATACTTTCTCTTGCCGCGGACATGGGCGAAATTTCATCCAGGGCCAGTTCGGCATGACCGAGCACCGCCATCAGGATATTGTTGAAATCATGGGCAATGCCTCCGGCAAGCACCCCCAGGCTCTCCAGCTTCTGGGTCTGCTGAATCTGCCGTTCCAGTTTCAGGCGATCCGCTTCCGCCTGTTTAATATTCGTGGTATCGGCATGCGTGCCGCTCATACGGATCGGGCGCCCTTTTGAATCGCGCTTGACCACCTTGGACCTGTCCAGTATCCACTTGTACTGCCCGTCCTTGGCACACATGCGATATTCGATTTCATGCATCGGCGTCTTGCCCGCCAGATGATCCTGAATGGACTGCCTGGCAGCGGCCCGATCGTCCGGATGGATGAGATTCGTACACTGGCTGACGCTGTGCTCGATCTCCGGCAGTGTGTAACCGATCATTTCCGCCCAGCGCGCGTTTCGCTTCACTTCGCCCGTATCGATGTCCCAGTCCCAGGTCCCCAGTTGACTGCCATCCAGTATAAATTTCAACCGTTCTTCGGATTCCCGCAGTGCTTCCTCGGCCCGCTTCCGGTCGGTAATATCCCGGGTTACCGAAAGAATGACGGCTTCTTCATTGGCGTTAAGAATGCGCGCCGACATCAGGCCGATCTTGCCGGTTCCATCCTTTCCGACAAATCCGGCTTCCAGATTTTCCACATAACCCGCGGCACTGAGCCCGTTCACCAAACGTTTCCGGTCATTCGAATCTTCCCAGATATTCAGTTCCATGGAGGATTTTCCGATAACCTCATCCCGCGTATAACCCATGATCTTCGTAAATCCCTCATTAATATCGATGTACATGCCATCTGAAGCGCGATTGAGATTAATGGAGTCAGGACTGGTTCGAAATGCCAGGCGGAACAGCTCCTCGCTGATCCTAAGTTTTTTTTCGGTATTTTTGATGCGGGCGATCTCCGCTTCCAAATCCCTGACCCGTTGCTCCAAAGCCTGAATGGTTGATTTTTCCGACATGTTATTGCCTTTTTGAGATGGATTATTTTTTCAGGATAGTTAGCGTATATTTATATAAAAATTAAGTGTTTTAATGCAATGCGTTCTTTACTCCGTCCCTTTATGCCTGCCGGTGTCGGAAGGGCCGCAGGAAGCGCGCGAGCAGCAGAAGCGGGCAAACTCCTCAGAGGCCCCCTGATGATCCCTTCCCAGGTGGAAATTCAACCAGGAAGACGTGCGGTCCAGTTCCCACTTGCGCGGGGAGATACAGCCTTGAAACATTTCATTGGATTTCCCGACATGAGCCCAGCGCAGATAGGTTTGATGCCAGATGCACCATCTGTCCGGATACACTTCACAACGACCGTTGCGGCTGCCGCCGCAGGCGCCGTTACGGATGTGCTTGGGACAGCCCGATTCCGGGCACTGGAACGCCAGATGCTGAATGGCGCAGTCCCCGCACATCCTGCAGTCCAGCATCATCTGTTTCCCTACATTTTCGGCAAAATGCAGAATCGCTCGCGCCGGGGGGGTGCCATCGAACCATCGACTCAATCGCTGATACAGGGGGGCAAGAGAGGCGTCGGAGTTAAAAAAAAGCGTGTGGGCCAGTTCAAGCAGGCGGAAATGGAGCTTTCCCCAAAACGGCAAGCGTATCGGTTTCCGGCCGTAGTCATGCGACAAGGCGGCGGGTTCCGCAAAAGCATGGAATCCACCGGTGGGAGAAAAATCAAAATCCGAAAGAAAATCCGGCCAGCGGTTTTCGATTTCTGCCATGCGGTTCAGAATCCGGGTCACGGACTCAAAGTGTTTGTGAACACCGCCGATATGAATGCCCCGATATCCCAGGCCTTTTAATACCGCTCCCAGCCTCGCTGCCCGCTCAATGCCGGCTGCCCGGCCCCTGGCCGGATCCGCCCACTCGTCCCGGACCTTTTTCAGAAGCTGATCCGGCACGACAGCACCGGGGATTTTTCCCTGGTTCATGAGGCTTGCGACATTCGGCGTCAGGATATATACCGATCCCAGGGTCGGCAGATCGAGCCCCATGAGCTTTTGCATCTGCATCAGTTCCTGGAATTTTCGCGCATCATACCCTAACTGGGTGATGATAAACTGCGCGCCGGCCTTTGCCTTTCGGCACAGCTTGGCGTATTGGGCAAAACTCTCCCCTTCGGTATATTTAAATGGGGATATGGCGCAGCCGCTCAAAAAACCGTCCGGATCACCGGCTGCCATGATGCGCTCGCTCAGCATGGCCATCAGGCATTGAAGGCTGACGGAATCCAGGTCGAATACCGGTGCGCCCTGGCCGGCAAAGCCCTGCCCCGCATAGTCTCCAGTCAGGGACAGGATATTTTTCATGCCCATCATGGCAAGCTGAAGGGCCCGGCTTTCCAGTCCGACTCGATTCATGTCCCGGCAGGTAAAGTGGACGATCACATCCATGCCGAGCTTGAAGATCTCGGATCCCAGGACATCGGGGCTGAGCGAGGGGTTTCCGCCGGGATTGTCCGTCATGGACACGGCCGAGATGCGACCATCTGAAAAGGCATCGGATGCAATTCGCATGACCGTGTCGACGGATTTTCCGCCGTGCTCACGGCCCGGCACCAGCTCCAGCGTAACGATAAACTGATCGGGATCAAACAGATCATTTCGAAAAACACGCAACATTGCTGAACACCCTCCTCGGATTGTGCACTTTATTTCATTACCCGAAGTCCCCTGAAAAAGCGATAAATTTATTCGCCAAAACCGAGATATCCGCCGTGTTTCGCCTGCGTGGTCAGTTCCCCTTGTTGACTTTGCATGATATCTTTATTATTGGATAGATACTCAGTCGGATAGACAGGCAGACCGAAGTTTTTTCTTTCAAAAATATCAACTAGAATCGTGGCAATTTATTATGCCTGTCAGCATTGCAGGACAAACCCATATGAACTCCGATAAGCCTTGTTACATTCAAACCATGGGAAATGGCCTGTTACAGGAAAAGGTTCAACAGGCGGCGGAAATCCTTCAATCGTGCACGCTATGCCCCAGAAAATGCCGGGTCAACCGGCAAGCGGGCGAAAAAGGCATTTGCCGGACAACGGATCAGGCCATGGTTTACGGATACCATGCCCATTTCGGCGAAGAAGCCCCGCTGGTGGGCCGACACGGCTCCGGAACCATTTTTTTTACCCATTGCAATTTAAAGTGCAATTTCTGCCAGAATTTTGAGATCAGCCATAAGGGCGTTGGAAAACCGGTTTCGAATGCGGAACTGGCGGATATGATGCTGGAACTGCAAAAAGAAGGCTGCCACAACATCAATTTTGTCACCCCTTCTCATGTCGTTCCCCGGATTCTCGCCGCGGTGAAGCTGGCAGCGGAAAGCGGGCTCACGCTCCCATTGATCTATAACACCAGCGCTTATGACAGCGTGGAAACGCTACGCATCCTGGACGGCGTTGTGGATATTTACATGCCGGATTTCAAGTTCTGGGACCCGCGCACTTCGGACATCACCTGCGGCGCACCCGATTACCCCGATGTGGCCAGAAAGGCCATTCTGGAAATGCACCGCCAGGTCGGGGATCTGGTCATGGATGCATCCGGGCTGGCACGGCGGGGGCTTTTGATCCGCCACCTGGTCATGCCCGATGGCCTGTCGGAAACACTTGAAATCATGAAATTTATTGCAACCAAAATTTCCGTTGACACCTATGTCAACATCATGCCCCAGTATCACCCCAGCGGTGATATCGGAAGCATGAAGTCGCTTCGCAGGCAGATAACGCCAAAGGAACACGCCAGGGCGCTTCAGTACGCTCTGGAAGCCGGACTGACCCGGATCGATGAACGCCGGATCGATGAACGATAGACCGGGGAATAAGTTTACCATATTTGATAGCCATGGATCAGGTGACATCAATGATAACAGACTGGCAGAGCCGGGTGGTTTCCCCGGAAAAGGCCCTGGAGCAGATTGAGCCGGGAATGAGCATATTCCTGGGAACCGGTGTTGGAGAGCCGAGAACCCTGGTCAAGCACCTGATGGCATCCGGGGCCGGCAATCTGATGGATCTGGAACTGATCCAGATCGTCAGTTTCGGCGATGCCATTTCCCTTAAATCGTTTCAGTCCCACAGGTACCGGCTGAAAACTTTTTTTTCGGGATGGGTGGCCAGCGAAGCCATTGCCACGGGCCGGGTGGATCTGATTCCCAGCCGGTTTTCGGATATCCCCATGCTCATCGAATCGGGCCAACTGCCGGTGGATGCGGCCTTTATTCAGATTACGCCGCCGAATGAAGCCGGATACTGCAGCCTCGGAATCGCCGGGGATGTATCCAGGCAGGTCATGGAGCGGGCATCGCTTGTTATCGGGGAAATCAACTCCCAGATTCCCGAGACCTTTGGAGATACCTTTGTTCCGGTTTCGGATTTTCATTTTCTGATTCATTCAACGGACCCTCCCCTCTATTTTGACCGGTGGCCGGTGAATGAAATCATTGACCGGGTTGCTGAAAATGTGGCATCCGTCATTGAAGACGGCAGTTGTACGGCCTATTCCATCGGGTCCTTGTTCGAAGCCCTCAGCCCCCATCTGTCCCGCAAGCATCATCTTGGCATTCACACGGCCATTTTTACCGACGCGCTCATGGATCTGGTGAAAAGCGGAGCTGTCACCAATCGTTACAAACACACGTTTCGGGGCAAATCCCTGGCCTGCTACGGATTCGGAACCCAAAAAATGCTCTCCTGGCTGGACCGCAATCCGCTGGTGGAGTTTCAGGGCATCGACCGGGTGATCAATCCCATACTGATCGGACGAAACCCCCGATTCGTTGCGATTCTGCCGGCCAGAAAGGTCGATATTTCCGGCCGAATCGCCTTTCATATCGGCAAGGGAAATGTATCCGCGGGCCCTGGCGAGGCCATGGATTTTTTAAACGGGGCTGAAATCTCCAGAGGCGGCTACACCGTATTTGCCCTTCCCAGCCGGAACCTGAAAAACGAACCCAATATTCTGCTGTCGGTCGAACATTTCCCCAATGAATTCGGAATTCGGGAATCGGTGAGTCTGGTGGTTACCGAATATGGCGTGGCGTCCCTGAAAGGCCGGACCCTGAGGGAACGGGCACAGGCCCTAATAGAAATCGCCCACCCCGATGACCGGCCCGGCCTGATCGAACAGGCCAAAGCGGAAAATATCCTGTATCCGGATCAGATTTATATTGCCGAAAGCGCGCATCTCTACCCTTCCGAAATTTCAACCCGCCATACCTTCAAAGGGGGAACGACCGTCCGCTTTCGCGCCATTCGGCCATCGGATGAAGAAGAAATGCGCCGCCTGTTTTACCGGTTTTCCGACAAGGCGGTGTATTACCGGTATTTTTCGCCCATTAAAACCATGCCCCATGCCAAGATGCAGCAATACGTCAATGTGGATTTCCGTGAAACCCTGTCCATCGTGGGACTCATCGGGGATACGGGCGAGGGCCAGATCATCGCGGAGGCCAGGTTCGTGAAACTTCAGGGGAAGCCTTACGCCGAAGTGGCCTTTGTCGTCGATGAAAAATACCAGGGGCTGGGAATCGCCAGTTATCTTTACACGATTCTGATCCGGCTGGCAAAGGAGCGCGGCCTTCAGGGCTTTACCGCGGATGTGCTGACTTCCAACAAGTCCATGATGCGGGTGTTTGAAAAAGGCGGACAGGTTATCAAGGCCAACATTTCCAGCGGAGTTTACGAGCTGACCATACCGTTTTCACAGGAGACTCTGCCGGCGGAAGAAATGATACCGGAATGAATCGGTGAATGAAGCATGATTATTGTCAAGTTTTTTCGACAACGTCTGTAAAGGAGAATGCTATGAAACATGATGAATGGCATCCGGGGACGCTTTTAGAAACATCCGGGGGATACTGGAAAGCCTGCGCCCTGCATGCCGCGGTCCAACTGGATGTCTTTACGGTGATGGAAGATCAGCGGCTTTCGGCAGAGGCTGTTGCCGAAAGACTTAAGGCTGACCCCAGGGCTCTGGCCATGCTGCTGAATGCCCTGACCGCCATGAACCTTCTGGATAAGTCAGGCGGCCTTTACGCCAATACGCCGGAGGCTGCCCGGTTTCTCTCCAGGAAATCCACGGCCTATATCGGATATATCATCAAACACCATCATCACCTGGTAGCATCCTGGAGCCAGCTCGATCAGGCGGTTCAGACAGGCGGTCCGATTCGGAGTCGCATGTGGGACAAAAACGACGACGCCAGAGAAAGCTTTCTGATGGGCATGTTCAATATGGCAATGAACCTTGCGCCCAGGATCGTTCCCAAAATTGATCTTTCAAGCCGCAGATCATTTCTGGACTTGGGGGGAGGACCGGGAACCTACGCCATTCAATTCTGTCTGAAACATTCGGAGCTGCAAGCCGTCGTGTTTGATCTGCCGACCACCCGGCCCTTTGCCGAAGCCACGATCGGAAAATTCGGCCTGTCGGACAGAATACGGTTTCAGAGCGGCAGTTATCTGGAAGACCCGGTTGAAGGAAGCTATGATGTGGCCTGGCTTTCCCATATCCTGCACGGGGAAGGACCCGAAGACTGTCAAAGAATCATTCAAAAGGCAGTTGCCGCCCTTTCTCCGGGCGGCATGATCCTGATCCACGAATTTATTCTCAACAACGAGATGAGCGGCCCGCTGTTTCCCGCCCTCTTTTCGCTGAACATGCTTCTTGGCACCGCATCCGGTCAGGCCTATTCCGAACAGCAGCTCAGCGACATGCTGGCCGGGGCCGGCGTCGGCAATATTCACCGGATTGCCATTGACAGCCCGAACGACTCCGGCATTATCGCCGGGACTATCTGATGGCCGTAAAAATTATGGTGTTTTCGAAGGAATTGATAAAGATGCCATTGATATTTTGCTCAGTGATGCGCATCTTTTCAAAAATAGCTTACAGTTTCGAACCGTGGCCCGGACCGGGCCCAGGAAATATGTTTTCCCCTTAATGCAACAGACTGAAGCATGAAGACTGAAAGGAAACTTACATGACGCAGGAAGAACAAATCGAGGCTATCAGACAACGGGCCCGAAAGAATTTTTCAAAAGGATTCAACTGCGCGGAATGCGTGGTGGAAGCTGTTGTTAACCTGGTGGAGACCGGCCTTCCCAGGGATATTCAGAAACTGGCAACAGGCTTTGGCGGGGGCGTCGGGCTGTATGGAGACACCTGCGGCGCCATTGCCGGAGCGGTCCTGGCGGTCGGGGCCGTCCATGGCAGAAGCTCGCTTCCGGAAGGCGAGCCCAGGGAAGCATCAAAAATGGCTGCCCATCAGCTTTATGGCAAACCCGGCCTGTATCGGCTCTTTAATCAGATTCCCAACCGGATCAAGGAAAAATTCGGAAGCACCCTTTGCCGGGACATCGCCCAACCCTGGAAGGAAACCTGGCTTTGCCGCGAACATGCCCTGCACTGCCGGGAGATCATTACCGAATCCGCAAAGATTGCCGCTGAATTGATCCTGTCGGATAAAACCGAACTGGCTTCCCGACCCTTTGGCGATAATGTCGAAAACCTGACCGACCCCCCCGAGGCCTGTTCCATCAAGGGCTGAGGGACTGCACTGAACCAGGGCGGCGCCCTGAGCAAATAACCAACGGCTGTAACACTACGGAAGACAGCCTGCTGTCTTCCGACTTCTTTTTAAAGGAATTCATATTTCAATGTTTTTCGACTGGTTAACAAAAATATTCGGAAGTCAAAACGAACGGGAATTAAAAAAACTCTGGCCCGTGGTTGATAAGATCAATTCTCTTGAACCCTCCATGAAAGCCTTCAGTGATGATGAACTTAAAGCCCGGACCGCGCATTTCAAGGAACGGATTGAAAAAGGCGAAACCCTGGATGAGCTGCTCCCGGAAGCATTTGCCGTGGTACGGGAGGCATCGGTTCGCACCCTGAACATGCGCCACTTCGATGCTCAGTTGATCGGCGGCATGGTGCTTCATCAGGGGAAAATCGCGGAGATGAAAACCGGCGAAGGCAAAACCCTTGCCGCCACCCTTCCGGCCTATCTGAATTCCCTGACCGGCAAAGGGGTCCACATCATTACCGTTAACGACTATCTGGCCAGACGCGACACCGAATGGATGGGAACGATCTACAATTTTCTGGGTCTTTCGGTCGGATGCATTCTTCATGGCCTGGATGACCGGGAACGCCAGGTGGCTTACCACTCGGATATCACTTACGGAACCAATAATGAGTTCGGGTTTGATTATCTGAGAGACAACATGAAATTCTACAAGGATAGCATCGTTCAGGGGGAGCTCAATTACGCCATCGTGGATGAAGTGGACAGCATTCTTGTCGACGAGGCCAGAACCCCTCTGATCATCTCCGGCCAGGCGGAAAAATCCACCAACCTCTATTATGAAGTCAACACCCTCATCCCCCGCCTTTCCCGTGACGCGGATTACGTCATCGATGAAAAAGCCCGGTCCGCCGTTCTCACCGAAGAAGGCGTCGCCAGGGCAGAGAAACTGATCAAGGTGGAAAACCTCTACGATCCCCGCAACATCGAAACGCTTCACCACATCAATCAGGCACTGAAGGCCCACACCCTGTTCAAACGGGATGTGGACTATATCGTCAAGGAGGGTGAGGTCATCATCGTGGATGAATTCACCGGCCGTCTCATGCCCGGTCGGCGTTACAGCGAAGGCCTTCACCAGGCCCTGGAGGCCAAGGAAGCCGTTAAAATCGAAAATGAAAATCAAACCCTTGCCACGATAACATTTCAGAATTATTTTAGAATGTATGATAAGCTGGCCGGCATGACCGGTACGGCCGATACCGAAGCAGCAGAGTTTAAAAAAATATACAACCTGGATGTTTCGGTGATCCCCACCCACAAACCCATGATCCGGCATGATTTTCCGGATATGATCTATAAAACCAAAAAAGAAAAATTTGAAGCGGTCATGAATGATATTGCCGAGCTTCACCAAAAAGGCCAGCCCGTCCTGGTCGGCACCATCTCCATTGATGTGTCCGAGGACCTCAGCCAGAAACTGAAAAAAAAGGGAATTCCCCACACGGTTTTGAATGCCAAAAACCACGAGAAAGAGGCTGAAATCGTGTCCATGGCCGGCCAGAAAGGGGCCGTGACCATATCCACCAACATGGCGGGCCGGGGTACGGACATCGTGCTGGGAGAAGGGGTGACCGAGCTTGGCGGACTTCGCATCATCGGCACGGAACGCCACGAGAGCCGGCGCATCGACAATCAGCTTCGGGGCCGATCCGGAAGACAGGGAGATCCGGGATCTTCCCGATTTTATCTGGCCCTGGAAGACGATCTGCTGCGGATCTTCGGGGGCGAGAGAATGTCCAGTATCATGGAGCGGCTGGGCATGGAGGAAGGCGAGCCCATTGAGCACGGCCTGATCAGCAGAGCCATTGAGAATGCCCAGTCCAAGGTGGAAGCTCACAATTTTGATATTCGAAAACACCTGATCGAATACGATGACGTGATGAACCAGCAGCGGGAAGTCATTTACAGACAGCGCCGCGAAGCCCTGAATGGGAAAAGCCTGAAACCGGCCATCGAAGACATGATTCAGGATAAGGCGGAAGAAATTGCCGAAACCTATGCGAACGAGAAAATCGCGCCCGAGGAATGGAATCTCAAAGGCATTGATGAAGCCGTATTCAATCAGTACAATTTCCACATGAACTTCTCGGAAGACCTGCTGGATGGGCTCAACCCTGGAGGTCTGGCGGAAGCCATCTCAGCCTCTGCTTTTGAGTTGTATGCGAAAAAGGAAGGCGAAATCGGCGAGGAGAATTTCAGACAACTGGAACGCTATGTGATGCTCAACACGGTCGACACCCTCTGGAAGGATCACCTGCTGTCCATGGATCACCTGAAGGAAGGCATCGGGCTCAGGGGATATGCCCAGCAGAATCCGCTGATCGTGTATAAAAAAGAGGGATTTGAGATGTTTCAGGACATGATATCCCGAATTCAGGAGCAAACCCTTTCCATTCTTTTTCGCATTCAGCCGGCTGAACCAGAAAGAATAGAAGAAATTCACAAGCCCAAAGAGCAGAATCTGATTTTTTCAGGTTCCGACGGCGAAGCGCAGAAAAAGAAGCCGGTTCGCCGGGCAAATGAAAAAACGGGCCGAAACGACCCCTGTCCCTGTGGTAGCGGAAAAAAATTTAAAAAATGCTGCGGAAAGTGAGCTGCAGCCCATAACAAGAATGTATTTTAATGACGATGAAAAGTCTTCGCTTCACCTATAACTGCCAGGAGGGATCTCGCTGGAATGGATCCATTTAACCCGGAAATTGAAGGCGGCATTAATGAGGACGTTCAGGAAAATGTCAAAGAACCTTCGATGTTCAAGGTGCTTCTCCTGAATGACGATTATACCACAATGGAGTTTGTCGTCGAAGTCCTGATGCATGTATTCGCCAAATCGCTTGAAGCGGCCACGGAAATCATGTTGAATGTTCATCATAAAGGAATCGGGGTTTGCGGGGTTTATCCCCTTGAAATCGCTGAAACCAAGGTCGAAGCCGTCCATTCCCTTGCAAAGGAAAGGGGGTTTCCGCTGCGATGCACCCTGGAGGAAGTGTGAACCATGATCAGTAAGGAACTCAGTGAAACCCTCGGGTTTGCCGTACGGGAAGCCAAGAGACGCCGGCATGAATATGTATCGGTCGAGCATATTCTATTTGCGGTATTGCATGACAGCAGCGGCATTGAAATCATCGAAAACTGCGGGGGGAACATACAGGGCCTGATGGGCTCCCTGGAGAAATTTTTCGAAGAACGGATGGAACAGATTGCCGAGGACCGGGAATATGTGCTTCAGCAAACCCTTGCCTTTCAGCGGGTCATTCAACGCGCCGTCAATCATGTGCGATCCGCCGAAAAGCAGGAAGTGGCCGTCAGCGACATTCTGGCCTCGATTTTTCTGGAAAAGGATTCTTTCGCGGCTTTTTTCCTCAATGAACAGGGAATCAGCAGACTGGATATTTTAAGTTATATTTCGCATGATGCCGTCCCTTCCCCGCTGATCCCGGACCCCGGAACAAAGACCGAAAAACCGGACAAGCCCAAAAAATCAGACCCCATTGAGCTGTACACCCTGAACCTGGCACGTGCCGCGGCCGATGGCAAGATCGATCCGCTCATCGGCCGGGAAATCGAAATTGAAAGAACCATCCAGATCCTCTGCCGCAGGCGAAAAAACAATCCCATCTATGTGGGAGATCCGGGAGTCGGGAAAACCGCCATGGCCGAGGGCCTGGCGCTGAAAATTTTCGAGGGAAAAGTTCCCGAACCCATCAAGGGGCTGAAGCTTTTTTCTCTGGATATGGGAGCGCTTCTGGCGGGAACCCGGTTCCGGGGGGATTTTGAACAGCGGCTGAAAGGGGTGATCGACGCCCTCTGCAATCAGAAAGATGCCGTTCTCTTTATCGATGAGATTCATACCGTTGTGGGCGCGGGAGCCACCAGCGGCGGCTCCATGGACGCCTCCAATATTCTGAAACCCGCTCTTGCCAGCGGAGAATTTCGTTGCATCGGCTCGACCACGTATGAAGAATACAAAAATTATTTTCAGAAAGACCGGGCCCTGTCCCGCCGGTTTGAAAAAATCGACATTATCGAGCCGTCGGTTTCCGAAACCATCGAAATTCTAAAAGGCCTCAGATCCCGTTATGAAGCCCACCACCAAATCGTGTATACCGATGCCGCGCTGAAGGCGGCAGCCAGACTGTCCGCCAAACACATCAATGACCGGTTCCTTCCGGACAAGGCCATCGATGTCATGGACGAGGCAGGGGCATGGGTCAGGCTTTCCGGACAACCCAATCGAAAAAAAATCCAGCCCGCGGACATTGAAAAAATCGTTGCCAAAATTGCCAGAATTCCGGAGATCCGGGTGACCACATCCGACCGCATGCGGCTTGAGACCCTCGAAGATCGGCTGAAGCAGGTGGTGTATGGCCAGGATGATGCCATTGGCGCCATGGTGACCGCAATCAAACGATCCCGTGCCGGATTGGGCGCGCCCGATCGGCCCGTGGGCTCTTTTCTGTTTACCGGACCCACCGGCGTGGGTAAAACCGAAATGGCCAGGCAGGTTGCAGCGGCTTTGAGCATATCGTTTTCACGGTATGACATGAGCGAATACATGGAAAAGCATACGGTTGCCAGGCTAATCGGCGCACCTCCCGGCTATGTCGGGTTTGACCAGGGCGGACTTTTGACCGATGACATTCGAAAACACCCGCATGGCGTGCTGCTTCTGGATGAAATTGAAAAAGCGCATCCGGATATCTTCAATATCCTGCTTCAGGTTCTGGATTACGCCACCCTGACCGACAACAACGGGAAAAAAGCGGACTTCAGAAATACGATCGTCATCATGACATCCAATGCCGGAAGCCGGGAGATGAACACGCAGACCATCGGATTCGGGGACGTGAGATCCGATTCCCTGAACAAGGGAATGAAGGCGGTTGAAAAATGTTTCAGCCCGGAATTCCGCAACCGTCTGGATGCCATCGTCTCTTTTCAATCACTCAGCATCGAAATCATGGGAAAAGTCGTTGACAAGTTCATGGCTGAAATCAATGCCCAGCTTGCAGCCAGAAAGATACACATCCAGCTTTTACCCGAAGCCAGAATCTGGCTGGCCAAAAAAGGATATGATCCCCAGTATGGCGCCAGGCCCTTATCCCGCCTGATTCAAAATCAAATCAAGGATGTGCTCGCCGACCGCATTCTTTTCGGCAATCTTGAAAAAGGCGGAACCGTGCAGGTCGGACTGGATGGCGATAAACTGAAATTTGATACGCGCTGATAAAAATCAGGCGGATAGACTGAAACCCCCGAGTCGCTGCAGATAATAAACATGCCGGTATTCCGTTTGTCAGATCAAATCATTTTCCCGGAACCGGAATTATCCCGGGAAGACGGACTTCTGGCTGTAGGAGGCGATCTGAGCATCGAGCGCCTCATCCTGGCCTACCGCATGGGAATTTTTCCCTGGTATGCTAAGGAAGATCCCATTCTCTGGTGGTCGCCGGACCCCAGGCTCGTTTTGTATCCCGACACGCTTCACGTTTCCCGAAGCCTGACGAAAACCCTTAAACAGGGCCGTTTTGCCGTCACTCTGGATCAGGATTTTGCCCGGGTGATCGCTGCATGCGCCGGTGTGCCTCGGGATAATCAGCCCGGAACCTGGATCACCGCCGAGATGATGGATGCCTATTGCCGCCTTCATGAGGCCGGCTTTGCCCATTCGGTTGAAGTCTGGAACCAGTCAGAGCTGGCCGGCGGCCTGTACGGCGTCTCGTTGGGGAAATGCTTTTTCGGGGAATCCATGTTTGCCCGTAAAAACAACGCCTCCAAAGTCGGACTGGTGACCCTGGTGCATTTTCTTCGAAAATGGTCTTTCAACTTCATTGACTGCCAGGTGACCACGCCGCACCTCGTCCGGCTGGGTGCAAGGGAAATCTCCAGAAAGCAGTTCATGGCTGAATTGAAACTGGCATTAAAATCGCCCACCCGAAAAGGCAAATGGGATGCCGGGCAATTTCCCCCTCTTTGAAAAAGAGGAATGCAAAAAAAAATTATTGCAGCACATCGAATTATAATCTTATATTAACGCATTCAACTTAAAAGAGGAGGTTTTATGGAGACCGGTTGTATCTTCTGCAACATTGCCCAGGAAAAAACGTCCACGGAACTGCTATACAAGAACCAGAACCTGGTGGTCTTCAAAGACATCAAACCCCATGCGCCGGTTCACCTGCTGATTGTCCCCAAACAGCATATCCGCGGCATTAATGACCTGACCCCGGCCGACCTGCCGCTGGTATCGGAGCTGATCGTGGCTGCCAAAAACATGGCAATCGAGGTCGGGGTCAAGGAATCGGGTTACAAGCTGCTTTTCAATGTCGAGCGCGGCGGCGGCCAGATGGTGTTTCATCTGCATCTGCATCTGATCGGCGGATGGATTCGATAGGGGATACAACATGAAAATCGTGGTGATCATCCCTTCCAGATATGGATCGACCCGTTTCGAGGGTAAACCCCTGGCGCTTATTTCCGGAAAACCCATGATTCAGTGCGTTTATGAACGGGCAGTCCAAGCTGAAATGGTGGACGAGGTAGTGGTGGCAACCGATGACAGGCGGATTTTTTCCGCGGTGACCGGTTTCGGCGGAAAGGCAATCATGACGGCCGCCGAAAACAGATCGGGCACGGACCGGGTTGCCGAAGCCGCTGAGCGGATGAACCTTTCGGAAAACGATATCGTCGTCAATATTCAAGGGGATCAGCCCCGCATCCATCCATCCTGCATTCGGGAGGTTTCGGTCCCGCTGATTGATCATTCGGATATTCAGATGAGTACGCTCGCCTTTAAAATCATCAATCCCGAAGAAATCACCAATCCCAAGGATGTGAAGGTAACCTTTGACACAAGAGGCGATGCCCTCTATTTTTCACGGTCCCCCATACCTTTTGGAAGAGATCCGAACGCTGTTTTCAACACGCATAAACACCTGGGCATTTACGCATATACCCGTGGCTTTTTGGATGTATTCCGAAGTCTTCCGGATGGAACGCTTGAGAATATCGAAAAACTTGAACAACTCCGCGCCATGGAATACGGGTATCGCATCCGCGTGGTTGTCACGGAACATGATTCGCCCGAGGTGGATGTCCCGGAGGATATCCAGCGGATTCAAAACCCGCAAATCTAATTATGGATCAATCCCGGATTACGGAGTAAAACCGATTGAATCATGATTGCTTATTTGCGTCATGAATCGTTTTCTCCGAAGGGTTTTTGAAAATTATTCCTGAATGCTCTCTTCGTGAACGGTTCCGGATTCCGGTTTACCCGGGCCCTTGGAGCCGGTGCCGGCAGGATGCGATCCGGGCTGCGATTTCCTGGGTGCCGGGGAAGTTTTTTCCATGGCGGATTTTATTTTTTCCAATTCCTTGATACCGGCATTCAGGGTTTCCATTTTGCTTTCCAGGTTTCGAAGCAACTGGGCCGTCTGATCCTGAAGACGCTTTTCTTGATTTTTCAAAATAACTTCAGTGGCTTTTTTATCCTCTTTTTCAGCCGAAAGCAGTCCGATATCCGCCTGACATTCTGCAACACTGGTGGTCACCTTATTGACGATTTCAGCGGATTTGGCGAATTCATCCGAGACTTTTTTGTCAATGGACTTGATATCGGCATTGAGTTTCTCCAGACCGGACTTCAGGTCTTTCTGTACCCCGGCCAGTTTATTGTCCAGGCCGGAGATCTCCCCTGCGATCTCTTTCTTGTCCGCCTTTCCGGTTTGAATTTCAGTCAGGGATGTTTCGGTTTTTTTAATGCTGTTCTGAACGGTTGCTTCCATTTTCTTGATGCTGTCCTGAACAGCAGCATCCATTTTTTTGATACTGTCCTGAACGGCTGCTTCCACTTTTTCCTGGTCCGCAACCTTGCCGGCCAATGTTTCCTCCAGTTTGGCCTGTTTGACTGAAATATTTGAGATGGTTGACTCCAGGCTCTGAGCCAGGCTGGTCAGCTCCTTTGCTCCCATGTCCTGGGTCTCGCTGACCATTTCCCGGATACTCCGGTATCCGACGAATATCATGATGCCGATTAAAATCGGGATGAGGATGGTAATGATCGTTACCCGCTGATTCAGTTTCTCAAACCGCTGATACTCAATCTGCTCCGTAACCAGTGAATCCGCGAGAGGATCTTCATCCGCGGCCCGGATTTTAAATTTTGAAGAATTCCGATATATCATGGATCTGTTATTCCCACTCGATCGTACCCGGCGGTTTTGAGCTGATGTCATAGACCACCCGGTTCACCCCTTTGACCTGATTAATGATTTTATTGGATATGGTTCCCAGGAGTTGATGGGGGAGCTTTGCCCAGTCCGCGGTCATGGCATCCTGGCTGGTCACGGCCCGGATCGCCACGATGTTTTCATATGTGCGCTTATCTCCCATCACCCCGACGCTTTTGATCGGCAGCAATACGGCAAATGATTGCCATAACTTTCTATAATAGCCAGCCTTCTTGATTTCTTCAAGCAAAAGATCATCGGCTTCCCGCAAAATCAAAAGCCGTTTGGGGGTGATTTCCCCGATAACCCGGATCGCAAGCCCGGGCCCCGGAAAGGGCTGGCGCCAGATCATCTCTTCGGGCAGGCCGATTTCAGCGCCCAACGCACGGGCTTCGTCCTTGAACAGATACCGCAGCGGTTCAACCAGTTTCAATTTCATGTTTTTGGGCAGCCCCCCGACATTGTGGTGGGATTTGATGACGCATGAAGGGCCGCCGAATGCCGACTGGGATTCAATCACATCGGGATACAGGGTTCCCTGGGCCAGAAATTCGGCGCCCTTGATCCTGGCAGCCTCGGCTTCAAAAACCTCCATAAAGACTTTTCCGATGATTTTCCGCTTTTTCTCGGGGTCGGTAACCCCGGCAAGCGGGGTTAAAAATTTGCTTTTTGCATTGATGAAACGGATATTGATGTCCAGATTCTGCTTTAAAATGACTTTGAGTTTTTCCCCTTCGTTTTTTCTGAGCAGCCCGTTATCCACAAAAATACAGGTCAGGTTTTTACCGATGGCCTTGTGGATCAACAAGGCGGTGACGGATGAATCCACGCCGCCGCTGAGGCCCAGAATGACTTTTTTGTTCCGGACCGTCTCCCGGATCTGCTCAACGGCTTCTCTGGCAAACGATTTCATGGTCCAGCTTTTCTTGCAACCGCATACCTTGAACAAAAAATTGGCGAGCATGGTTTTGCCCATGGGGGTATGTTCGACTTCGGGGTGAAACTGAAGACCGTAGAGCCGTTTTTCATGATGAACCATTGCCGCAATGGGCGTATTGGCGGTAGAGGCCGTAATTTCGAACCCGTCCGGAAGACTGACAATGGAATCCCCATGGCTCATCCAGCAACGGGTCCGGGCCTCAACATCATTGAAGAGCCCATCGGATGCTTTAACCCCCAGTTCCGCAAAACCATATTCCCGCTTTTCAGCGTGAGCCACTTTCCCGCCCAGGGCATGCACCATGAACTGCATGCCATAACAGATCCCCAGAACCGGAATCCCCAGGGTGAGGATGGCGGCATCCACCACCGGACTTCCCTTTTCGTAAATGCTGGAAGGCCCGCCGGACAGAATAATGCCTTCGGGTTTCAGGGATCGAATGCGATCGATATCCAGTGTCGGGGGTTCAACCCGGCAGTAAACGTGACATTCCCGGACACGCCGGGCAATGAGCTGATTGTACTGAGAGCCAAAATCAATGATGAGTATCATGGAAGTTCCTTATTACGGATTATTGGATTAAGAATTTGCGAATCATTTCCGAATATGTTAGACACGGGTAAAAAAGTCAATGGTATTTTACCGCCTTAGCCGTGTTCGGCTTTTGGCCAAACAGTATTTTGCCTTTTTAAGGACAGCCCGGCTGCTTATGATCATTCAGGTGTATGAGGTTCAAACACAAAGCGAAGCCGACCAGTTGATTTCGCTGGGAGTCGATCATATCGGCAGCGTCATCCTGAGCGCAGACACCTGGAAGAATCCTGTTTTAAAGGATATGATCCGGACGGTCGCTGAGATGGGCGCTCGCAGCAGCCTGATTCCGCTGTTCAGCGATATGGATGTCATCCGTCTGACGCTTGAATATTATCAGCCGGATATCGTTCATTTTTGCGAAATGCTTCCCGACAGGCGCCATCAACCGGAGGCGTTTGACAGGATGCTTGACCGGCAGCGGCGCATCAAGGAAGCCTTTCCGCAAATCGATGTGATGCGGACCCTTCCGATTCCCCAAGTGCCTTGCCACCATGGATCTTCGGTGCTGGATGATGCCCGGCTTTTTGAACCCGTCAGTGACTATTTTCTGACCGATACCCTGATGGTTTCAAATGATCTTCCGGCACACAGCCAGGCGGCCCAGCCTCAGCCGGTCAGCGGGTTTGTCGGCATTACCGGGGTAACTTGCGACTGGGACCTTGCAGAAGAGCTGGTTGCCGCAACCACCATTCCGGTCATACTGGCGGGCGGCATCACACCGGATAATGTTGCGGAAGGCATACTGCGGGTCCGCCCCGCCGGCATTGACAGTTGCACCGGCACCAATGCCCGAGATCACCGGGACCGGCCGATCCGTTTCCAGAAGGATATGAACAAGGTCAAACGCCTTGTTGCGGCAGCCAGACAGGCTGCAACTACTTAACCAGGAGGATTTTTTTAACCATGCTTGAAAGTGCCGACCTGAGAAAAGGTCTTAAAATCGAGATAGACGGTGCCCCTTATATCGTGACGCAGTTTGAATTCGTCAAGCCCGGCAAAGGACAGGCCCTGTACAAGTGCCGGCTCAAAAACATGCTGACCGGCGCGCAATTCGACCGGACGTACCGATCCGGAGAAAAATTCAATGAAGCGCAGATGGAAGAGATCGAAATGGAATACCTGTATGCGGAAGGCGACCGGTATTGCTTCATGAACACCAAGAATTACGAGCAGGAGTATTTAACCGCCGAGCAGGTGGGTGAAGGCGTCCAGTTGCTGAAGGAAAATACCCTGTGCAGTGTTTTGTTTTTTCAGGACAGGGCCATCGGCGTGACCCTGCCGATTTTTGTGGAGCTGAAAATCGTCCGGGCCGACCCCTGGGCAAAAGGGGATACGGCCTCGGGCGACAGCAAGCCGGCTACCCTTGAAACCGGTTATGTGCTTCAGATTCCGCCATTTGTCGATGAAGGCGAAATCATCCGGATCGATACGCGAACCGGTCAATATGTGGAACGGGTCAAGTAGACCCTCTCAACCCAAAAAGCAGGAGGAAACATGAAAAAAATCACTTTTCTTTTAACCCTGGGTTTAATGCTTTCCCTTTTCTCCTTGAGCATGGCTTCCGAAAAACCCAGGCTCGGGGTCCTGCGCTTCACCAATCATACCTCGGCGGGATGGTGGAGCGGCAGCATGGGCTCCGAACTTCAGGACATGCTGGCGGCGGAATTGTCGAGTATCGGCGCCTTCCAGGTGCTGGAAAGAAAAGAGATCGACGCGGTTCTGGGTGAGCAGGATTTGGGCGCTTCCGGAAGGGTCGATCCCCAGACCAGGGCAAAAATCGGAAAAATCAAAGGCGCCAGATACCTGGTTGCCGGAACAGTATCCTCCTTTGAAGAGCAGACCAGCGGTGGTGGCGGCGGCATTTCCGTCATGGGTTTTTCCGTCGGCGGCAAAAACGACAAGGCGTATATGGCGGTTGACCTGAAGGTCATCGATACCACGACCGGGGAAATCGTCGACGCCCGTACGGTTGAAGCCAGTTCCTCCTCATTTGGGGTGGCCGTGGGAGCCAGTGTGGGCAGCGTCTCCGGAAATTTGGGAAAATACGAAAAAACCCCCACGGGAAAAGCCATCCGGGCCTGCATCATGGAAATTGCCGAATACCTGGAGTGTTCTCTGGTTAAAGGCAAAAACGACGGTTGCATGAACGAATATGCCGGCAAGGAATCCAAGAGAAGAGAAAAAACCAAAAAATCCATCGACTTGGAATAGATGCGGATCACTTCCCGCCTATTGACACATAACGATCCGGTTCCGGCCCAGTTTTTTGGCCTGGTACAGGGCTTCATCGGCTGCACGGACCAGCATTTCACCGGATGTGGTGGTCAATGCAGCCAGAGATGAAATGCCGATACTGACGGTGACGTGAAAAGGGGTCTGGTTGTAATAAAATGTTCGCTGGCCGAGCGTTTCCCTGAAACGCTCGCATACGCCGACAGCCTGATGGATGTCGGTGTCCGAGAGAATAACCGCAAACTCCTCTCCGCCATACCTGCAGGCCAGATCGCTTTGCCGGATCCATTCCTTCAGAAGGTTTCCGAACTCCGCCAGAACCATGTCCCCGGCAAGATGCCCCATGGTATCATTGATGCTTTTAAAATGATCCAGATCCATCATGCAAAACGACATATCCGACCGGGTTCTGCCGGCACGGGATATTTCGCGATCCAGGGATTCATAAAAATACCGCCGATTATATAGCCCCGTCAAAACATCCCGGATGGACATTTCCGCAATCTGGTGCATGACCTTCCGGGATTCTTTTTTCAACCGCGATTTTGTCAGGCTGTTGTTGATGGCCTGCCCCAGGCTTCTTTCGCTGAGCTGATCCTTGGGCAGATAATCATAGGCCCCTGCCTGTATCACCTGGGCTGCAATCATTTCATCCCCTTTTCCGGTAATAACGATCACTGGAGTTTCAATGCCTTCGGCGTGCATTCTCTGCAACAGATCCAGACCCGTGCCATCCGGAAGATAAAAGCCCGCCAGCACCAGATCCACGGGATTGCTTTTCAGCAGGGCCAGGCCGTCCGCAAGGGTTTTACTTCGCAGGAGAACCAGATTTCCAAAGGCTTTTACAAGGCTTTCAACGACATGAAAATCCTTATCCGAATCTTCTATCGAAAGCGTTCTCAGCGGAGGAATATCGGCATTTGCATGCTCAGCAGCGATCTGGTAAGGCTGAATATCGGCAAGTTGAATGACCTGAATTTTCTTGACAATGCCGGCAATGCGCCTTCCCGCCTCCGCGATTCGCGCAATATGGGCATCCAGTTTATCCGGAGCCTTTCGGTCCATCTGGAGCAGCTCGATGGTTCCCAAAAGTCCGGTCAACGGCTGATTCAACTCATGCGCCGTTGCGCCGGCCATCTGGAGCAGCACCTTAAGACGTTCTTCTTCAATGACCGCTTTTTGCTGCTCAAGAATTTTTCGGTTCGCCTGTTTTAATTTCCCGACGGTTGCTTCCAATTTCCGTCTGGTTTTTTCAATCCATAGCCGCTGACGGTGAAGATCCATGAATACCTTGACCTTGCTGATCAGAATATGGGGATCAAGCGGCTTAAACAAATAATCCACGGCGCCGGATTCATAGCCTTTGAAGATGTGCTGCTTTTCCTTACTGATGGCAGTGACGAAAATAATGGGGATGTCCCGGGTTTTTTCATTGGAGCGCATCAGCTCGGCGGTTTCAAATCCATCCATATCCGGCATCTGGACATCCAGAAGGACAAGGGCAAAATCGTATTCCAGAAGCAGGCCCAGTGCTTCATTTCCGGATGTCGCCTTGATGATCACGACTTCGGGGCTTTCCAGAAGGCTTTCCAGCGCCAGCAAATTGGCGGGCTTGTCATCAACCAGTAAAATATGGACGGGTTCCGTTTGCTTCACCATATGACTCCATCGGAGAGTCTGCCAAGAAATTTTCCAATTGCTTCAAGCGGCAAAATAAAATCCACATCACCTGCTGATATGGCGGATTTCGGCATGATTTCCGCTTCCGCCGTGCGGGGGTCCTGAACAACCGTAATTCCCCCGGCAGCCTTTATTTTCATCAGACCGCTCGCGCCGTCCGCGCTGGCACCGGTGAGTATGACGCCCACCAGCTTTGATCCGTACACTTCCGCGGCTGTTTCAAACAGCACATCGATCGAGGGCCTGGCAAAATTGACGGGCTCTTCCACGGACAGCGAAAACGAACGATCCATTTCAATCAGCAGATGATAATTCGGAGGGGCAAAATAGATGACCCCCGGCAGAACCGCCTCTTTTTCTTCTGCCTGCTTCACCATCAGGCTGCATCGATCATTCAGGTATCGCACCAGAAAATCATCCGCACCCGGGTGGGAATGCTGAACGATGATAACCGGCACTTTATAATGCGCGGGCAAACAGGGCAACAAAATCCCCAGCGCGGTCATCCCCCCTGCGGAAACCCCGATAACAACGGCATCGATCATACGGGCAGACCCATTTTTTTCCGGTAGATTTTCTCTTTGGGAACAACATCTTCAAAATCATCGGAACAGGTGGAATACCGCGGGCTTTCCTTGGACCCCAGGCAGAGATATCCACCCTCGCCGAGGCTGTCATTAAACAGGTGAAACACCCTGTTTTGAAGATTTCGGTTAAAGTAAATCAGGACATTCCGGCAAAAAATCAAATCCATCTCCCCAAACGGGCCATCCGAAACCAGATTGTGATGGGCAAATACGATATTTTTTTTAAAAGATTCATGAATTGCCGCATGGTCATGCCTGGCTGCATAGTAATCCCCGAAAGATGCTTTTCCGCCGGACTGATGATAATTGGCGGTATATGCTTTCATTTTCTCCAGGGAATAAATCCCTTCCCTGGCAGCGATCAATATCTTTTCGTTAAAATCCGTTGCATACACCCGTGTCTTCTGGTCAAGCCCTTCCTCGAAAAAGAGGATGGCCATTGAATAGACTTCTTCGCCCGATGCACAGCCCGCATGCCAGACCTTTATGAACGGAAGCTTTTTGAGATCCGGAAGCACATGATCCCGAATCGCCTTATAAAACAGGGGATCTCTGAACATATCCGTGACATTGATGGACAGATCCAGAAGCAGTTTTTCGAAACAGGATTTATCATTCAGGACATGGTGCAGCAATTCCGAAATGTTCCGATAACCGGAAAAATCAAGGTTTCTCAATATCCGCCGCTTGAGGGAAGCTTCTGCATAGCCGCGGAAATCATAACCATATTTTAAATAAACGGCATCCAGTAAAAGCTGAATCTCGATCATTTGATTTTCAGCGTCGTTATCCATTCATCTCTCCGTCCATGCGTCAATTAATACAGCCACACGCGCAGCATTGAAAGCAGTTTTTCCGTCTCAAACGGCTTGGCCAGATAGTCATTGGCGCCTGCTTCGATGCATAATGCCCGGTCGCCTTTCATGGCTTTGGCGGTAAGTGCGATGATGGGGAGTTTTTCAAATTGTTTCTGTTTTCGAATCTCCTTCATGGCCTCGTATCCATCCATGACCGGCATCATGATATCCATCAGAACCAGATCGATATGGGGCTCCTTGTCCAGGCGGTCGATGCCTTCTTTCCCGTTTTTTCCGACAATGACTTTCATGCCTTTTTCTTCCAGGATATTGGTGATGGCATAAACGTTTCGCATGTCATCATCCACCAGAAGGATCCGTTTGTTTTTAAGCGTCGCATCCTTATCATGAACGATATCGGAGGCTGTTTGATTTCCCGGCGAAGCCCCTGCATCCATTCGTTGGAGAAAAATCGCAACTTCATCCGCAAGTTTTTCCGGGGCACCGGCGCGCTTCAGGATGACCGCGTCCAAATACTGCCTGGCCACCATCTCCTGCTGGGACGTCAACTCCTTTTCCGTGTAAAGAAAAACCGGAATATATCGGGTTCCGGGGAGCTGCTTCAGCCGGTTCAGCACCCCCCATCCGTCCATGCCCGGCAAATCCGCTTTCAAAATGATGGCCGCGGGCTTGTGGTAATCGGAAAAATGAAGGCCGGTTTCACCGTTATCCGCCAGAAGCACCTTAAACGCCTTTGCATGGGAAAGGTCGCTTAAAATATTGGCAACATGCGGATCATCTTCAATTATCAGAACGGATTTATCTTCCGGGGAGAGATTCTTGCGGTCATCCCGCAACGCCTCGATCCCTGGCGGGAGATATTCGGCTTTCGGCGATTGAGGACCGGATTTTTTCTCCAAAACCGGCTGGGCTTTTTCCGGATACACGGGTTGATCCAAAGATGAGGGCAGCAGAAGAATAAAGGCGCTGCCTTTTCCTTCCTGGCTTTCAAGCTTGATTTCTCCGCCAAGATATTTAGCCAGCTCAACGGAAATGGAAAGGCCAAGACCCGTTCCGCCGTATTTTCTGTTGGTTGTCCCATCCGCCTGCTTAAAGGCTTCAAACACCAATTGTTGCTTGTCCCTAGGAATGCCGATACCGGTATCTGAAACCACAAAAGCAATGGCGGCAGCGGATGTTAAATTTTTCAGCGAGGCCCGAATGTCTTCGGCGGGACATATCGTAAAAGAAACCCGGCCGCTGGATGTGAATTTAAACGCGTTGGAAAGAAAATTCTTGATGATCTGTTCGGTTCGTTGTCTGTCCGTTACAATGGATGTGGGCAGATTGTCATGCAGGTCAACCACAAAATCGAGACCCTTTTTCTGGGCAATGGGCTGAAAATTGCGTTTCATGACTTCAGCCAGATCATTCAGCGCAACGGGTTCCAGATGCAGCTCCATTTTCCCGGATTCAACCTTTGAAAGGTCCAGAACTTCATTGATCAGGATCAACAGGTCTGAACCCGAAGCATGGATTGTCCTGGCAAATTCGATTTGTTTTTCCGTAAGATTGCCATCCTTATTGTCCGAAACGAGCTTGGACAAGAGGAGAATGCTGTTCAGCGGGGTCCTCAGCTCATGAGACATGTTGGCCAGAAACTCGGACTTGTATCTGCTGGTTCTTTCAAGTGCCCTGGCTTTTTCCTCGATCAGTTTTCCGGCCATTTCCAGCTCCAGGTTTTTCTTCTGGATATCTTCTTTTTGTTCCTCCAGAAGCTGGGTCTGTTCCTGAAGTTCTTCATTGGTCTGACGCAGTTCCTCCTGCTGGGTCTGAAGCCTGGATTCGGACTGTTTAAGGGCTGAAGCCTGCTGTCCCAGCTCGAGATTGGATTTGCGGAGCGCTTCCTGCTGGTGTTGAAGCAGATCGGCCTGTTTTTGGGTTTGTTCCAGCAAAATCTTCGTCCGGGTCCGGGCCTGAGCGGAATTAAGGGCGATGGCAATGGTGCTTGAGACCTGATCCAGGAACGCCAGATGGGTATCCGAGAAATCCTGGAATGCTCCCAGCTCGACGACTCCCTTAACCGTGTTTTCAAAGATGAGGGGACAAACCACGATGCTGCGAGGCGTTGCATTTCCCAGGCCCGACTGGATCCGGATGTAATCCTCGGGGATATCGGTTATCTGCAGTCGCTGTTTTTCCATGGCTGCCTGTCCCACCAGCCCTTCTCCGGGAAGAAAGTGGTTGGAGAGTTGTTTGCGGCTTTGATAGGCAAAGCTTCCAGCCAGGGACAAAACCCCTTCTTCTTCATCCATCACATAAAAAGCGCCGATGGGTGCATTCAGATACTCACATAGATAAGCAATGACGTTTTTGGAAAGGGCCGTCATGTCCTGTTCCCCCCGCATCTGGGAATGCAGTTCCATCTGACCGGTTTTCAGGATATTCTGCCGATCGTTTTCCGCTGTCATTTTTCGAAGCGCCCCGATCAACTCGGTAAGGGCAACCCCGAGCTGGTCCTTGTCTGAAAAAGGCTGGAAATCGGTGGAATAGCCCCCTTTGGTGATCTCTTTGAGCTGTTTGACGATTTTCCGGATGTTTTCAACCATCAGATTCACGGCTTCCCCCAAAACATCTTCGCTGCTTTTCAAGGTAACCCGTTGACTGAAATCCCCAATCGCCAGGGCCTGGCAAGTGGTTGTGATCTCCCGAAGAGACATCACCATATTTTTAAAACTGGCGTTGACCTTGCCGACTTCATCGTCCGTGGTTTTGATCGCATCATAGTCCAGATTGCCCAGTGCCACTTTTTCCGCTGCCGCGGCAATTTGTCTCAGCGGACGGATCTGCCAGTGGATAATAAAGGCAATCGCAAAGACACCGAGGATCGTAAGGATGGTGCTGATGATGATTTCCGTCCACATATCCGATCCTGCTTCTGCGAGAATGACTTCAGCGGGGACCAGCTTGACAAAACCCGAAGAATCTCCGGCAATGGTCAGCGCGTGATCCCGTACCAAAGAAACCGCATGGTTTCTTTGGTACGTGGTGGTATAGGCAATAAGAGCGCCGTTTATTCCCAAAATACACAGCAGAACCGGCACGATTAACTTGGTGGTGATATTGACGGATTTAAACCGCATGGCTGTCTTTTCCTGTAACAGGGATAACTGCATCTTCGGACTTCTAACTCATGTATATAACGCCTTGATATTACATTCAAGAAAATATCAAAAGCGAAATTATTCGAATGCATGATATTTTTGTTGCACTTATGCTTTTTTCGGTTATAGTGCACCTCAAAATTACAAAGAAAAACTTCAAGGATGAATCTATCACTCTCCATTTTATCGATTCAGGAAAACTCAAGCGGCGCCGCTTTTCCGGTCCGCCACGGCACTGATACCCATCCCGTGTTTTAAGATGTATTCGCGATCAACCCGGCTAAAGATCTCTGAGTCCAATTGGTTTTTTTAAGGAAACCGCCCGATGAGAATTGCTGTTTTGTATGGAAGCATGTCCGAGAATACCTCAAAAGATGAGCAGGATGGACTGGTTCAGGTTGATTCCGTTTCCAAGGCTCTGTCGGAGCTGAACCATGACCCGGTTCCGGTCAGTTTTTCCCTGGATGTTAAAGAAACCCTGAAGAAAATCGCCGAAATCAATCCGGCCCTGGTATTTAATCTCGTGGAATCCATCGATGGGCAGGGGCGGCTGATTCACCTGGCGCCGTCCATTCTGGATGCCATGAATATGGCCTACACCGGCGCCGGCACCGATGCAATTTATACCACATCCAACAAGATTTTGGCCAAACAAATCCTGCGGGGAGCCGGAATTCCGACACCTGTTTTTGTGACCCCGGAAAATGCCGGGCAGCACAAATCGCCGATCTGCAATCCCGGCATCATCAAGTCCGTGTGGGAACACGGGTCCGTGGGAATTGGTTATGATTCGGTGGTGTTCCCCAAAACCCGCGATCAGCTTCTTCGGGAGATGGACCGCCGCAAGGACCAGCTAGGCGGAGCATGTTTTACCGAAGCCTTCATTGAAGGACGGGAATTCAACCTTTCGCTTCTGGCCAAAAACGGCAACGGCATCCCCCAGGTGCTGCCGCCTGCTGAAATCCGTTTTGAAAACTATCCCGAGGACAGACATAAAATCGTGGATTACAAGGCCAAATGGGAATCGGAATCCTTTGAGTACCAGCATACCGTCCGCGCGTTTGACTTTCCGGATCAGGACAGGCCTCTTCTGGACAGGATCGAAAAAATTGCCAGGCAATGCTGGAACCTGTTCAATTTAAAAGGATATGCCCGCGTGGATTTCCGGGTGGATGCCAGCGGCAATCCCTGGGTCCTGGAAGTCAATACCAATCCCTGTATCGCACCGGACAGCGGATTCGTGGCAGCGGCCCATCAAGCGGACCTGAGCTTTAAACACGTCATCGAGCGCATCCTTCATGAACCGCTGGTCCAGATCATGGACCGGCTTCATGCCGCATCCGACGGGCTGCCATGGAAAATCGCCGTCAATGAATAGCCCTACCCCGAATACCACTTTCCGGGAAACCGTCGATCCCGCGGACCCGCAGCGCATTTATCGCCTGACAGCATCCTGCGACCTGTTTTATCCGGAAGAAATCGTCGTAGCCCGTGAACTGGTCGAGGAGCATCTGGTCAAGGGAACGGCCAGCGGTTATTATTTTCTGTTTGCGCAGCAAGATGACGCGGTGGTCGGTTATACCTGCTTTGGCCCCATCCCCATGACAAGCAATCGTTTTGATCTTTACTGGATTGCCGTTCTCAAAAACCTTCAGGGAACCGGAATCGGAAAGCAGCTCATGGAGCTTACGGAATTACGGGTCCGGGAAATGAACGGCCAACGGATTTATGTTGAAACATCTTCCAGAAAAATCTACGAACCCACCCACCGGTTTTATCATGCCCGCGCGTATCGGACAGAAGCTGTTCTGAAAGATTTTTACGCTGACGGCGATGATAAAGTCATTTATTCGAAAGACATTACATGCCGCTAAAAGACATCCGGTTCCAACTTCATACCGTTGATCCCTGCGGGGCCAGACGGGCCGAGTTTACCACCGAGCACGGAACGGTTCAGACCCCGGCGTTCATGCCGGTGGGCACGGCCGGTTTCGTGCGATCCACCATGCCAAAAGATGTGGCCGAAACCGGGGCTCAGGTCGTTCTGGCCAATACTTACCATCTATCGCTCAGCGAGCGACTGGCAACGGTTCAGCGCATGGGCGGACTGCATCGTTTCATGGGATGGAACCAGACCATTCTGACCGACTCCGGCGGATTTCAGGTATTCTCACTGCCCCAGAAGGAAATTACCGAAGCAGGCGTCAGCTTTGCCTACGAGGAAAACGGGGAAAGGCTTTTCCTGGGTCCGGAGCGATCCATGGAAATCCAGCGGGATCTGGGAGCCGACATTGTCATGGCCTTTGACGAATGTGTGGAATATCCGGCATCCGAAGCTTACGTGGAAAACTCTTTGAAGCGCACCACAAGGTGGGCCGCCCGGTGCCGGGAAGTTTCCCTTCAGCCCCATCAGTTTTTGTTCGGCATCATACAGGGCGGGGTATATCCGCATCTTCGGGAACTGAGCGCCAGGGAGATCACCGCCATCCCTTTTGACGGATTTGCCGTTGGCGGGGTCAGCGTCGGAGAAGGATTCGATCTGATGCAGACGGTTGTAAGGCACGCGGCCCCGCTGTTGCCGGAGCATCTTCCGCGGTATCTGATGGGCGTCGGCCTTCCCGAAGACCTTCTGGCCGCGGTATCTCTTGGCATGGACATGTTCGACTGCGTGATCCCCACCCGGTATGCCAGGCAGGGAACGTTTTTTACCCGCCTGGGAAAACTCCGGATCATGGACAAGACCTTCCGAAAGGATAAATATCCGATCGATACCCACTGTTCGTGTTATACCTGCCAGACTTATTCCCGCATGGTGCTCCGGTACCTGTTTTTTACCCGCGATCCTCTGGCAGAAACACTGGCCACCATCCACAACCTGACGCTGTATCAGGATCTGATGAAGGATATGCGGCAGGCCATTTCGGATCATCGTTTCGAGGCGTTCCGGAAGGAGTGGCTATCAAGGTATTATAAAACAGGCGGAGGACAGAAAACCGAAGTCTAAGGGTCTTGGAAGAATCCAACGGACCGTTTACAAGAGCCAGACCGGCTCGGTTTTCAAAACCGAGTCGGTCTATCAAACGGTATTTCGGAAGTATCCAACTCCCTAAAGGTGCAACTGTGCTTAACTGCCTGGGTCCGTGTGTTCCTACTGATTACAGACCCCTTATTTTTTCGGATATTTTACGGGCGACCCGCTGGCCATCGAGGGCCGCCGACACGATCCCGCCGGCATATCCGGCCCCTTCCGAGCAAGGATACAACTGCTCAATCTGCGGGTGCATCAGGGTGTTTTCATCCCGCGGAATCCGTACCGGAGAGCTGGTTCGGGATTCAATGGCAAGGACCAGCGCTTCCCCGGTGAAATACCCCTTCATCTTTCTGTCAAACGCCTGAAAAGCCGCCTGTAATCGCCGGCAAATGCCTTCCGGAAGCAGTTCATGCACCGGTGCGGAGACAATGCCGGGTTTATACGAGGAGTTCGGCAGGGACGCGGACAGCCTGCCTGCCGTAAAATCCGTCATGCGCTGTGCCGGAGCCAGCAGCCCGCTGCCGCCTGCCTGGAAAGCCCGCTGCTCCAGTTTTTTCTGAAATTCCATTGCAGCCAGCGGTCCTTTTTCCGAAGCCGCATCGATATCCTCGAGGCGGATTTCCACCACCACTCCCGAATTGGAAAAAGGGGCGTCCCGGGCCGCAAGACTCATCCCATTGATGACAAGCTCCCCCGGTGCCGTGGATGCCGGAACAATGAAACCGCCCGGGCACATGCAAAACGAAAACACGCCCCTGCCTTCAATTTGCTCGACCAGCCGGTAACTGGCGGCCGGCAATTTGGAGTGCCTCGGGCTGTGATGATATTGAATCCGATCAATCAGGGACTGGGGATGTTCCACCCGCACGCCCATGGCAAAGGGCTTGGGTTCAATGCGTATGTTTTTCCGATTGAGCAGCTCAAAGATATCACGGGCTGAATGGCCGGTTGCCAGAATCACGGCATCCGCCGGTATTTTTCCTTTTCCCTCCACCCATACGCCCGCGGCCCTGCCGCCATCAATGATCAAATCCGTTACCCACGATTCAAAGTGGATTTTGCCGCCATGAGACAGGATGGTTTCCCGGATGGATTTGACCACGCGCGGAAGCCGGTTGGATCCGATATGGGGATGGGCATCCATCAAAATATCCTCCGGAGCGCCATGAGCCACCAGCAGGGATAATATCTTGCCGATGTCCCCCCGTTTATGGGAGCGAGTATAGAGCTTGCCATCCGAATAGGCACCTGCCCCGCCTTCGCCGAAACAGTAATTGGAGTGCGGATTTACAATGCCCTTGGAATGAATCTGCTGGATGTCCTTGCGCCGGGATGTGACATCTTTTCCCCTTTCCAGAAGAATCGGGCGGATGCCTTGCTCTAGCAGCTCCAGGGCCGCAAAATACCCGGCGGGCCCGGCCCCGACGATCACCACCCGGTGATCCGGGGACAGGGGTTTGAAATTTTCCTGAAGCAGCGCTTTTTTCTGTAACGTTTCCGGAGAAAACACCTCAATATCCAGTAAAAACCGGGGCCGTTTTTTTCTGGAGTCAATGGACTTCCGGCGGATCACATACTCCGGGTCCGCATCAACGGGCAGGTTAAGCTGTTTTCGAATGAGATCAAGAATTGCCCGGGGAGAATCGATATGGTCCGGGTCAACATAAAGAGACAGCTTGGTGTTCATAAGGTCTTTCCAGGAGATACTGAAGGAGGAAGAGAATATTGGTGGATACGTGTATCAATCATTCAGACAGGGAAACCCGTTACCGGTGCATGAAACATGAAATTTCTTTGTGCGAAGCGTGTCTGCGTTGTCAGGATTCAGAGATTTATTGCAAATTCCGTTCCGCCTGCCCGATCTGGTTTCTGCAGAAAAAAGGAAACAGCGACTGGCTGGCCGCTTAAGCCAACCTCCAGATTCTTCCCAGAAGCTTGCACAAGAGACGGATCAATCAGGTTACGACACCAGCCACCTGACCATGATTCCGTCTCCTGACTCACGAGAGATTAACTCAGGGCTGCCATTCTATCGGCAATCTTGTTAAATGCCAGAGTTACCGGTGAATCCTTGTACGTTTCCTGAAAGGCGCATCCGGAATCGCCGCAGGCCACCACTTTCTGATCAAACGGAATCTTTCCCAAAAACAGGATGCCCGCATCACTTGCGGTTTTTTCCCCGCCGCCGGCGCCGAACAGGTCGATATGTTCCCCGCAATGCGGGCATGAATACCCGCTCATGTTTTCAATCAGACCGAAAATATCCATTTTAACGGTTTTACAGAAGCTGATGGATTTTCGAACATCGGCCAGCGATACTTCCTGGGGCGTGGTTACGATAATGGCCTGTGCATCCGAAATGGTCTGGGCAATGGTCAGGGGTTCATCGCCCGTGCCCGGCGGTGAATCAATGATCAAATAATCCAGTTCCCCCCAATCCACATCTCCGATGAACTGCTTGATGGCGGAATATTTGACCGGACCTCGCCAGATAATGGCATCATCTTTTCCGGCCATCAGGGATTCAATGGAAACCACTTTCAGGTTGTCCGAGTATTTCATGGGGCTGAGTTTTTGATGTTCCGTCATCCCGAGCATCCCTTTGATGCCCAGCATGCGGGGAATATCCGGACCATGCAGGTCCACATCCATGAGGCCGACCCGATAGCCCTTGCCGGCCAGCGCAACCGCCAGGTTAACCGACGTGCTTGATTTTCCGACCCCGCCCTTGCCGCTCATGACAATGAATTTATGTTTGATCTTGCCCAGAGCCCCCTTGACGGAAGCATCCTGTTCGGCATGTTGATCTTTTTTCTTTGCGGATGATGGGCACCCACCTTTTGTAATATAATCCATCGGTTCTTTCCTCCATTATTAAAAAACAGGTTAACCACGTTTAAAATGCGAATCGTTAAAGAAGTGCCATGGAAAATATGGCTATGAAACAAGGGATGTCAACAGGGAAAATACATGCGGACTGGATATTGATGAAGCGGAACGCCGGTACGAAGCCATCAGGATATTCAATGATCTGAAAACATCACGCTCTCAGATCATTGAATACGGCGATAAATGAATCCCATGAATGGGAGAAAATACATCGCGATTTATAGCGATTTATCCGATTTTCAGGACCATCGCAGCCCCGGTATCCCCTGCGGCGCAGCCGCCCCAGAGCAGATAACCGCCGCCGGCCATGGCCACTTCCTCGATGCCTTCGATGATGCACCGTCCGGCTGTCGGGGCCTGGGGATGGCCGTAAACCAGGGAGCTTCCATAATTATTGAAACTCATGACATCGATTCCCATCAGATTGGCCATGTGGATGTCATTGGCGGCAAACGGGTTGTGGGTTTTGATGGCTTTGACATCCTTGATGCCGATGCCGGCTTTTTCAAGGGCCATTTTGACGGCCGGGGTAACGGCCATTGCCATGAATCCTTTTTTAGCCCTTGAAAACCCATAGGAAACAACCTGAATTTCAATGCCGGCGTCCGCGCTGAGTTCTTTTGCTTTTTCGCGGCTGGTCACGGTTACGGCGCAGTGACCATCCGCGGGATGGGTTTGTGCGCCAAAGGTATGGCTCCCATCCGGAAGGACGGGTCTTAATGCCATAAGCCCTTCTTTTGTTGTGGGGGTGATGCCTTCATCATCTTCAACCAGAAGGGTTTTTTTCTTGGAAATCTTGACCTCAACCGGAAACATGTAGCGTTTTTTAAACGCCTTGTCATTTGCCGATGCGTCCATGTACTGTTCATAACGCCTCAGGGCCACGGCATCGCACTGCTCGCGGGTGATCCCGACTTCCTTGGCCACATTTTCCGCGGTCTGAATCATGGCGCCCTTTGCCCACGGATCTTTGCCGAAATTGTCCATCATCCAGTTTTCGGAAATGACTTCACCGCCCGGACCATTGGGGTTCGGCCAGATGGTATGGGGGCCGTTGGAGCACCGGTCCGTCATCAGGCAGTAGACATTTTTATACAGTCCGGTTTCAATGCCCGAAGCCGCCTGAAAAATACAGGTGGTTGAGGTGGTGCAGGCCTGGCTGATCAGCATTCCCGGCGTGCTGACAGCGCCGATCATGGCCGCGGCCCAGGGGCTGCCGTAAAACCACTGGGGTTGCCCGATGGTGATTCCCAGAAACAAATAATCAAACATCGCGGGGTCCCATTTTTTTTCAGCCAGCCATCGTTTGGAAGTATCTGCCGCAAGAACGATGGAATGTTCGTTGGCCATGCTTCCCTGCCATCTGGCAAACGGGGAGCTGTAATAGCCCTTGTACGGAATATACGCTTTGCTTAACATGAACTTTCTGCCTCCTTCTATAGGTTATGGGTAATCTTGTCGTTAAGTCTTTCTGTTCTATATAAAATTATGAGTAACGTTCCCTGAGAACCCGATGGAGAATTTTCCCGGTGCCGGTTCGGGGCATGTCTTCCGGCGTGATGAAAGCGATTTTCTTGGGACGTTTATAGCCGGCCATTTTCTCCTTGCACCAGTTCATAATTACCTTTTCATCAATCGGGTTTCGGGGAATCACAACGGCCATGACCAGCTCTCCCCATTTATCATCCGGCACGCTGATGACCGCCACATCGAAAACATCCGGGTGGTTGCCGATAATTTCCTCGATCTCGCTGGGATAGACGTGTTCACCGCCGGTAATGATCATGTTGTCTTTCCGGTCCACGATCTCGTAAAATCCGTCTTCATCCCGCCTGGCCATGTCGCCCGCGCTGAACCATCCGTTTTGAAAGGCGCTGGCGGTTTTTTCCGGAAGCTTATAATATCTGTCAAAAAGCATGGGGCCTTTCGAGAAAAGTTCGCCGACCTGCCCCTGTTCCACTTCCTGGCCGTGTTCATCCAGGATCCGAATAAAATCCGTTCCCAGGGACTCGTATCCGATGGAGCCCAGCTTCCGGAGCTGATCTTCGGGCTTTAAAACCGTGACGATGCCGGCTTCGGTGGAACCATAGCCCTCATAAAGCGCCACTCCGGGGAAAAAGTCCATGATGGCTTTTTTAACGCTTTTTCGAACCGGCGCCGAAGAGCAGAGCAGTTTTTTAATGGAACTGACATCACAGGTTCCGGCGGTATCACAGACGCTTAGGATCAGGTTGTAATGCGTGGGAATCAGGGAGATAAAGGATATTTTTTCCCTTTCAATGATCTGAAGAATTTCTTCGGCCCGAAACGATCTGGCCGGGTGGATATAGACCGATCCGCCGATATAGAGAAACGTGAAGGTAAAAAATGTGGAATTGATATGGCAAAGCGGCATGACATTCATGCAGACGTCATGATGGCTGAACCCGAAATCAATGGCATTGATCAGGTAAAACGCGATATGGGATTCGTGGGATCGAATCACCCCCTTGGGTTTTCCGGTCGTACCCGATGTATAGATCAGAATCCAGGTGTCTTCGGGGTTGACCACGGCATCCGGTTCATGGTCGGATGCGGATGCCATCACCTGATCGTAGGACCTGAAACCGGAAACCGCTTTTCCAACAACGATGAAGTTTTCAGCCGGAATATGCTGGAGATCAGCCTTGATCTCCTGAATCACCGGCGCAAATTCATCATCCACTATCAGTGCCCTGGCATCGGAATTATCGACGATATAGGCCACTTCCTTTCCGACCAGCCGAAAATTGATGGGCACCATCACGATGCCGGTTTTGGCCGTTGCCAGAAATATCTCGACGATTTCGATGCTGTTCTCCATAAAAACAGCCACCTTGTCTCCCTTGTTCAGGCCAAGGGACGTCAGGCCATTGGCCAGCCGGTTCACGCGCCGGTTCAGTTCCGGATAGGTAAAGCTTCTGTTACTATCTTTAAGCGCAACGGTGTTTGGAAATTTACTGGCATTTATTTTAAGATTCTGTCCAAGATTCATCCAGCAGGCCATCACTACCTCCCCTTATCAATTTGTATAAAAATGGACCTTCTTTCCTTACAGATACGATCTGGCGCCGACATACCGCTGATTGTAATACCGGGCCGAGAGCGAATCCACGCGGATTTTTTTACCCGTTCCCGGCGCATGAATAAACTTGCCGTCCCCGGCATAAACCCCTACATGGGTAACTGTTCCCCATTTATTGTTCGAGAAAAAAACGAGATCCCCTTTCAGCAGATTGTCGCGGTGAACCGGGTACCCCGTTTCAAACTGGCGTTTAGAGTTACGGGGAAGTTTCAGACCGTTCAGTTGATAAACCGTCATGGTCAGTCCGCTGCAGTCAAACCCCGTATCGGCCGAGCTTCCTCCCCACAGATACGGCGTATCAATGAACCGCATCGTGGTTTTCACCAACTCATCCCGCAGATAAGCATCTCCCAGGCGGGATTGCCGGTCCACTGCATATTCGCTGGGGCTGACGATATAAAATACTTCAATGACTCCGGATGCCTTTAATCGCTCGGCTTCTTTCCGGGCCGCCTCCTTGGTGGCATAGTCCCCGAATCGCACCTTGAACAGGCCATCCTCGGCCCTGAAATAGGTGGCGTCCAGCCCCTTCCCGGAGAGGATATCGGAGAGCCTGGCCGCGTTTTCCGCAACGGCGAATGCACCGATCTGGATGGTATAGCCCATTCGCTGCAACCGTTTTTCAGTCGGCAATGGAGGCGGAGAAGGCCGCATCGGCGCATGCCCGCCGCATCCGGACAGAATGGCCGCCAGCACCATCGCAATTACCGGCCTGTACAAATAAATTGAGAAAATTCCGGCTCGAAGTTTTGTGTGATCATCCATGGTTGATCCCTATATACCTTCAGCCTTTTCCCTGCAACCATCATCCTTTTAAGTCTTCAGCCCTTTACCCGGGTCGTTACGGTTGACTTTTAAATGCCGGTCTCGTAATGATCAATGAAACATTTCAGATCGGCAAATCATCCCATGTGCAGCGACATTTATAAAGTTCAACTGGAAAATATTTTTGAAGGTCCCATGGATCTTCTCGTCTATCTGATCCGAAAAAACGAAGTCAATATCTGCGACATCCCGATTTCGCTGATTACCGACCGCTATCTGGATTATATCGAATGGATGAAATCCATGAATGTCGATATTGCCGGAGATTTTCTGGTCATGGCCGCAACCCTTATCCAGATCAAATCCCGGATGCTCCTTCCGGTTCATGACGATTCCGATGAAGAAGACCCCCGCCAGGAAATCGCAAGACCCCTTCTGGAATACCTTCAAATGAAATCGGCTGCCCAGCAGCTAAACGATAGAGAGCTGCTGGGGGAACATACATTCATCAGATCCCCGCCGGAAACATCCGATCCCGCAAAACTTCCGGAACGCGAAATCCGGGTGGATCTCTTTGATCTGATTCAGGCTTTTCAGCGAATCATGGACAACCTGTCCCCGAATCTTACCCTGAATATGATCTCTGACAAGCTGTCCATACAGGATCGCGTAACTGAGCTCATCGGGCTGCTGAAAGATAAAGGCTCTCTGATCTTTCAGGAACTGATCTCAAGCTCCGCCGGAAAGGCCGAGATCATCATTACCTTTCTGGCCATACTGGAAATGGTTAAACGAAATGTTGCCGGCGTCATCCAGCACGCCGATACCGGCAACATCACCTTGTATCTGAATGAAAGACCCCATGCCGGAACTGAAGTTCATTATTGAAAGCTTTCTCTTTGTCTCGGAAGATCCGCTGACCCTTGAGAAAATGAAGTCGGCGCTTCCATCCACCGACGCCAAAGCCATTAAAGAGGCACTTCAGACGCTCAGGGACGAATACGAGCATCGCGAAGGCGGCATCTGTCTGGTCGAAGTCGCCGGCGGATACCAGCTTCGGACCCGTCCGGAATATGCCGAATGGGTCCGGAAAATCATCCAACCCTCGGCCCAGCGCCTGAGCCCGGCTGCCCTGGAAACCCTTGCGATCATCGCCTACAAGCAGCCGATCATGCGAAGCGATATCGAACACATTCGCGGGGTCGATGCCGGCGGCATTATCCGGATGCTTCTGGACAGAAAGCTGATCAAAATCCTGGGAAGAAAAGAAATCCCCGGAAGGCCCCTGATTTATGCCACCACACGGCATTTCCTGGAAATATTCGGTCTGCGGGATATCAAAGATCTTCCGGCACCCAAGGACATCTCGGATCTGGGCAAACCGGCCGTTGACGCCCCGGACATGACATCCCCCGATAATTTTATTCCCCCTCCCGATGAAAACTCTTGACTTCAGGGCCACAATGTCGTTATTTAAAGGCCAACATCAGGGCGGTTAACTCAGCGGGAGAGTGCTACCTTCACACGGTAGAAGTCGAAGGTTCAAATCCTTTACCGCCCACCAGCAAATTCAAGGGGTTGTGACGAAAGTCATAACCCCTTTTTGATTTTTTGCCGGCATCCTTCCGGGTTACCCGATCCCTTTTTGCAAGGTTTCTCATAATTACTAGGCTACAATGTAGCTGTCAAGGTATTTATGCTTTTATTCCATCCGGCCGTTTTCGCAATCTGATTTATGGGTGTTTTCTTTTTGATGAGCATATGTTATTCACAATGAAAATCTTGTCCGTAAAGAGGTGGTATGAGAAATATTCAAGCCGTTCCTCCGATAAAAGACGTTTTCGACAAATCTTTCTCTGAGTGGATAAAAAATCGTCCGAACAGACCCACCGGATTCTTGCCCGTTCTTGCCAGGGATCACGGCTCTTCGGTCGCTCAACGATCGAATGTTCTCAGCGGAAGACGAAAAACAGAAGAAGGATGGCACCGATTAGCCGCTCGTAAAATCGGACTTCCCTATGAGGGCATGATTGGTCTGTCCCCACAGTTCAATTCATCCTCCGACCACAACCTTGTCATCCAGGTCAATTCACGGACCGAAAAAGGTCGCTTAAACGATATCAACGAGTCCCGGGGCATTCCTTTGTATGAATCTGGAAGGCTGAGTAGGACCAATGACCTGGTATTCGATCCTACGAAGATCCGGCATCAACCGTGATTATTTACAAACCCGAACTTCAGGAACACGCACGCCATGATCTGCGAGCACTCAGAGTCAGCGGTGACTCCATGAAGCCAACCATCGTTCAAGGGGCAATCATCGTGCTTGACCTGGATGACACAGAATATGCCGACCGGAAAATATTTGTCGTGAGGACAGCAGATATGATTGCAACAGTAAAAAGAGTCAGAAAATGAGAAAGGGGATTTTTCCTGCTGAGCGATGCCCTGACTTTGGCGCTGAACCAACCGAACTCGACTGGAATGAATTGTGCGTTGGAATGATGATTTGGCAGTGGAAGGAACAAGGGGAGGGTGAGGCGATAAAGGCAGGGTATAAACCATGAAGTCTTTAACAAGTCCTGCAGGAGAATTTGAATAATAACATTTGGTTCCACACTGATTCACATTTAATGTCGTGATAAACTGCTGAACAGGCAGTAACCAATTGAACATAAACGGGTTGACATGCTATCGGATTGAATTCTTACGCCGTATTTTGCGGGTTAACCTATTATTCTTGGGCTTCAGTTCCATACGGCAGCAAGACGTTGCTCAAGCAGTGCGAATCACATGCGCATCCCGGTAAGTGAGCTTTCTATGCAAAAGCGTCCTTTTAGAATATTAAGTCTAAGCGGAGGGGGAGTTCGTGGCATCTTTCAAGCTGTTTTTCTTCGATGTATCGGAGAAACGCTCAATGTACCACTTTGGAAGCTTTTTGATCTAATTGCTGGCACCTCCACCGGTTCCATTATCGGAATGGGCATAGCGTTGGGAATTGACACCAATAGGATAGAAGAATTCTATAAAACCCATTCTTATGTGATCTTTGATAAGCGTTTTATGGCGAATGTGCGCCGTGGCCCCAAGTATGATCAAAAACACCTTAGTAAGTATCTTAAACAAGTATTTAGTAACAAGAAATTAGCTGACACCAAGACACACGTTTTGGTAACAGCTTCTTGCCTGGATCAATTTCAGCATCGTGTTTTCTCCACAATACCTACTCAAGGCACAGCAGATTTAAACTTATCTGCAGTTGATGTTGTCTTATGTAGCTCTGCAGCACCAACGTACTTCTCTCCCGTTAAGCCTGCTGGTCAAGAGCGTACATACATTGATGGGGGCTTGTGGGCAAATTCTCCTTCATCATTAGCCATTGCTTGGGCTCATCGTTATTTGAAATTTCCATTCGAATCGATACGACTCCTGTCCGTTGGAACTGGGGAGTTTCCCAACGGCATGACACAAGCTCAACTTGAATCATTACGGCCCTATAGTCCAGATGCTATTCGTGCCATCTTTGAAATAATGTTTTCCTGTCAAGCCAGCTTTGCCGATCATCACGCTCAAGAAATATTGGGGAGCCACAACTTTCTTCGGATAAATGCGTCACTTGATCAAGTGGTTTCTTTGGATGAAGTTGAAAAGGCACTTACCAAGCTCCCAGCATATGCAGAAGAACAGGCGCAACGCAATTTGGAGACAATAAAAAATATGTTTTTGTTGAGTGATATGAGTGACTCTCATTCATCCAATGAATCTGTTGACCAAATGGCAGTAACAGAAGATCAACTTGTATCCCGTCACTTGATAGCAGCAACTGGCTTAACGGGGTTTTACCCATCTCGGGATCATTATATGCTCCGAGGCAAGAGTGCTTCTTCCATAGATAAGTATGTTGCTACTGCACGCAACAGTGTTGTTATGGTAAGTATCAATTTAATGACTGGCATGCAATTTGATGACCTATGCACCATTCTGAGGAGAAAATTAGAAGACACGAATGGGAAGTTCCAGGTTGTTATATCTTTACTGAATCCTTATCGTGATGACCTTATGAGTACGCTCGGTCCGTCTTTAGGAAAGGAATCCAAGTACCTTTCCGATAGTATCAAAGAGACGATTGGGAATCTTCTTGAATTTCAAAAAAGCCTCTCGTCCTCTTCGCAAGAGCGGTTTTCAGTGCACTTACACAATTCGATACCGTTTGGCAGCGCAATTATGATTGACCACAAAGATGCTCATGGACGAATTCAAATTGAAACCAAACCGTACAAAGCCGCTTTACGTCGGAGTTTTGCGTTCGAGGTTGCGCCAACGGGAATAGATGGGCTTTATGCAACCATTGCCACCGGCTACGAAGAACTGCTAAGAGATGGGAAGTTGGTTTCGGAGAAGGATCTCAAAGAGACAAGCAAACCTAAGAATAGAAAGCAAACCAAGCCCAAAAAATGACTACCATTGGCAAGAATAATTATGTGTTCCTGCAGTATACACTATAGCTGCATTTTTTTCATTATATTTCGAGGATGATAGTATGCCAAAGAGAAGCGCTGGAATTCTATTGTTTCGTTACAATAACAATCTCATGGAAGTCTTTCTTGTTCATCCAGGTGGACCTTTCTGGGCAAATAAAGATCTGGGTTCTTGGTCAATCGCTAAAGGGGAGTATGAAGAGAACGAAAATGCGTTCGAAGTCGCTAAACGTGAATTCAAAGAAGAGACGGGTTATACGGTAGACGGAGAGTTTATAGCATTAGGGGAAATAAAGCAGCCCAGCGGAAAGGTTGTTACTGCATGGGCACTGGAAGGCAACTGCGATGCCAGATCGATTAAGAGTAATACTTTCTCAATAGAATGGCCTCCTAAATCAGGAAGAATGCAAGAGTTTCCAGAGGTGGATCGTGCAGAATGGTTTATCATAGACTCTGCAATGGGAAAAATACTGAAAGGCCAAAAAGGCTTCCTGGAAAAACTTATGTTGATTTTTCCCAAACGCAAGCAGGAACCGGTAGAAAAAAGCATCGAACCACCCCAACATACTAAAGAAAAACCTATAAAACCTATTCAATTATCTCTATTTGATTCGAGTTTTTTCAAAAAGAGATGAGCCGCTGGAGATTTCAGATGCCTTAAAATATGCATGAGTGGATGGGATGCACATAAATATATAAGTTTATAAAGATATAGAGCACCTTACTTATTAATTTCAGATGTTTGGACTTTGGACAAACATATCCTGTAAGCTTCGAATAGACGCTTCAAAACGGCTATTTTTGCATGGTTTTCCGACCCAAAAATACTTTTCAGGGCGATCGATCACGCTTTTGGCCCTTTTGGGCAATCTTTTTGATCAC
>JACRBZ010000105.1 GCA_016219185.1 Deltaproteobacteria bacterium | reverse complement strand
GAGATGGTGATGCCCGGAGACAATGTGGCGATAACGGCAGAGTTGATCACACCGATTGCCATGGAAAAAGAGCTTCGGTTTGCGATTCGTGAAGGCGGCCGAACCGTGGGCGCGGGCGTTGTCAGCGAAATTCTGGAATAAGAAGAGAGACGAAAACCATGATTATGAACAGTAAAATCCGAATCAGACTTAAGGCATACGACCATAAACTGCTGGATCAATCGGCATCCGATATTGTGGATACCGCCAACAAAACAGGGGCAAAAGTCATTGGTCCGATTCCGCTGCCGACCACGATCAATAAAATTTGCGTACTGCGCTCTCCACACGTTGATAAAAAGTCCCGTGAGCAATTTGAAATGCGGACGCATAAACGACTGGTTGATATTCTGGAGCCAACGCAACAGACGGTTGATGCGCTAATGAAGCTGGATCTTTCTCCAGGCGTCGATGTTGAAATTAAACTGTAGGGGAACAAAAACGCGATGTGCAAAGGATTGATAGGAAAAAAACTGGGGATGACAGGCGTTTTCTCTCCAGATGGACGACATATACCGGTAACGGTTCTTCAAGTAGGGCCTTGCGTTGTGACACAGATTAAAACTGTGGCAACAGATGGATACAATTCATTGCAACTGGCCTTTGGCTCCAAAAAGAAAACGCATGTCAACAAGCCGATGCTGGGCCATTTTGGCAAATCCGGCAGCGAAGTCTATGCACATGTCATGGAGTTTCCCGTGGACAATCCCGCTGAATATACTCTGGGGCAGACGATTCCGATAGATATGTTTGCCATCGGTGATCTGGTCGATGTTTCAGGAGTAAGTATCGGAAGGGGCTTTTCTGGTGTGATTCGACGCCACGGGTTCAGCGGCGGCAGAATTACGCACGGCAGCCACTGCCTTAGAATTCCCGGTTCCATTGGATGCAGTGCTTGGCCTTCACGTGTTGTCAAAGGAAAGAAACTGCCCGGCCAGTTTGGAAATGTCCATAAAACCATAAAAAACTTGATGATTGTGGATATACGGCCGGAAGAGCAGATTATTCTGTTAAAAGGAGCAGTTCCAGGAGCTGAATCCGGAATTGTCACCATTAAAAAAACAAAAACCATCAAGAAGGCCAGTGCATAAAAGAAGCATTGATGATTCGATGGTGAAGGGTATACAGGGCCAACGAATGCGAGGGGATATATGGCTGTTGTAGATGTATTCAATTGTAAAGCAGAAAAGGTTACACAGGTGGAACTGGTGGAGGACATTTATAATGTCGAGGTGAAGTCCTGTGTTCTGCACGAAGTCGTAACCATGCAGTTAGCCAATCGACGTGCAGGCACAGCATCTGTAAAAACCCGATCAGATGTGCAGGGCAGCACCAGAAAACTTTTTAAACAAAAAGGGACCGGGCGCGCCCGTAGAGGGGATATCAAAAGCCCGCTTTTGCGTGGAGGGGGCTCAATTTTTGGGCCTCATCCAAGATCTTATGCTTATAAAGTTCCCAAGAAAGTCAGGCGACTTGCCTTAAAAATGGCTTTAAGCACCAAGGCGCAAAGCCAATCCCTTCTGGTTCTGGACAAGTTTGATCTTGAACAAATCAAAACCCGTCAGGTTGTCCAGATTCTGAATGCCCTGAAAGTTGAAAAGGCACTGATCATTGCCGACACGGGAGATGAATTTCTGAAGTTATCCTGCAGAAATCTTCCGCATGTCAAGGTACTGAAACCTGAAGGCCTCAATGTTTACGATATTATGAAATATAAACACCTGCTGCTGGTTGAGCCTTCGATAAAAGCCATTGAAGGGAGACTGCTGAAATGAATTATCATGCCATCATCAAACGACCGGTAGTCAGCGAAAAATCAACCATGCAAAAAGAAGTTTCAAACCAGCTTTCTTTTGAGGTGGATCGAAAAGCCAATCGGATTGAGATTAAAAAGGCCATACAAAGCCTGTTCAGTGTTCAGGTGGATGCGGTCCGGACACTGCAAATCAAAGGCAAATACAAGCAACGCGGTCGAATTATCGGAAAACGTAGAGACTGGAAAAAAGCAATCGTCACGCTGAAACCAGGTGAACGTATAGAATTCTTTGAAGGGATATAAACCGGGGAAATAATCATGGCTGTTAAGAAGGTAAAACCAACATCACCAGGACGCAGATTTCAAGTGTATTCCACATTTGAAGAAATCACGCGATCAACGCCCGAAAAAAGCCTCGTTAGGGTTTCAAAAAATACGGGGGGGCGAAATTCCTATGGCCGAATCACCAGCCGGCATATCGGCGGGGGGCATAAACAGCATTACCGGGTCATTGATTTCAAGCGGGATAAAACCGGCGTGCCGGCCAAGGTTGCCAGCATTGAATATGATCCGAATCGTTCATCGAGAATCGCGCTGCTGCACTATGCAGATGGCGAAAAGCGATATATCCTGGCTCCCGTGAATCTCTCCGTCGGCGATACGGTCATGTCTGGCCCGACAGCGGATATCAAACCCGGCAATAATCTGCCACTGATAAATATTCCACTGGGAACCCAGATCCACAATATCGAGCTGAAAAAAGGAAAAGGCGGGCAGATTGTCCGAAGCGCTGGCACGTTTGCACAGTTGATGGCCAAAGAGGATCGCTATGCACTCCTTAAACTGCCATCAGGCGAAGTTCGGATGGTGCTTTTAACCTGCCAGGCGACGATCGGCCAGGTCGGTAATGTCATTCATGAAAAACTGTCTTTGGGAAAAGCCGGTCGGAAGCGCTGGCTGGGAAAACGCCCGAAGGTCAGAGGCGTTGCCATGAACCCGGTTGATCACCCGATGGGCGGCGGTGAAGGCAGGTCTTCCGGCGGAAGACATCCTTGCTCTCCGTGGGGCACTCCGTCAAAGGGGTACAAGACCCGGAAAAACAAACAGACGACAAAATTCATTGTTAAAAAACGGGTGAAATAAATATGCAGCAATTTGTTGGTTGACGGATAGAATCTGAACTGACAAAACTCAGGAGAAGTTATGCCACGGTCGCTAAAAAAAGGTCCATACATCGATTCATTTTTGTTGAAAAAAGTTGTGATTGCCCAGGAAACTCGAAGCAATCGTGTGGTGAAAACATGGTCGCGTCGTTCTACTATTGTACCAGAAATGGTTGGCATTACGATGGCCGTACACAATGGCAAAAAATTTGTGCCCGTATTCGTTTCAGAAGACATGGTAGGCCACAAGCTTGGAGAATTTTCGCCGACAAGGACATTTTACGGCCATACCGGAGATAAAAAAACCAAAGTCAAGAAGTAATATTGGAGCAAGAAATGGCTGAGTTAGATGTGAAAGCTGTGTTAAGATTTGTGCGAATTTCTCCTCGCAAAGTCCAAATACTTGTCGATGCCGTAAAAGGGAAGCCGGTCGAAAAGGGCATGAATATTCTGAAATTTATGCCGCAGAAAGCAGCTGCAATCGTGGAGAAAATCGTCCGGTCCGCTGTTGCCAATGCCGAGCTGCGCGCGGGTGTTGATGTGGATGCGCTGATTATCAAGAATATCACCGCTGATCAGGGGCCCACTCTGAAACGCTTCAGTGCCAGAGCCAGAGGCCGTGGAACTCAAATCATCAAAAGAACCTCACATATCACGGTAACGTTAGCAGAAAAATCGTTCTAAAAAGGAGGATATCGCTTGGGCCAGAAAGTAAATCCAATTGGGTTGAGATTGGGAATTGTCAAAACTTGGGAGTCACGTTGGTTTGCAAGTAAAAAATATTCGGATTATATTCTTGAGGATTTCAATATCCGAAAATATCTGAAAAAAAAGCTAGGTCACGCTGGAGTTTCCAAGATTGAGGTCGAAAGATCATCCAAGCGCGTGAGACTACGCATATTCACATCCCGACCCGGAATCATTATTGGAAAAAAAGGCGCAGAGATCGTTCAGCTCAAGCAGGATATTGAAAAAATGATTTCCCAGGATGTGATTATTGATATACAGGAAATCAGAAAACCGGAATTGGATGCCCAACTGGTGGCGGAAAATATTGCCCTTCAAATTGTACGGAGAGTGGCTTTCAGGCGTGCAATGAAAAGAGGGATTCAGTCGGCGATGCGATTCGGCGCTCAAGGCGTGAAAGTGATATGCGCTGGCAGACTTGGCGGCGCTGAAATGGCCAGAACTGAACTGTATCGTGAAGGAAGGGTTCCCCTGCATACCCTTAGAGCCGATATTGATTATGGATTTTCAGAGGCCAATACGACCTACGGGATTGTCGGGATCAAGGTTTTTATTTTCAAGGGCGAAATTCTGAAAAAAGATGCGGTTGAAGTCAGCTAGTAACGGATAGGAGATACAGGGCATGCTGAGTCCCAAAAAGGTTAAATTTCGAAAACAGCAACGTGGACGCATGAGGGGGTTGTCCAAACGCGGGGCCACGTTAAATTACGGAGATTTTGGTTTGCAGGCGGTAGAATGCGGCGCGATCAGCTCAAAGCAGATCGAGGCCGCGCGAATTGCCATGACCCGACACGTCAAACGTGGCGGGAAGTTATGGATTCGGATTTTCCCGGATAAGCCTTTTACAAAAAAACCTGCTGAAGTTCGCATGGGTAAAGGTAAAGGCGCGCCGGAAGGTTGGGTTGCCGTGATTCGCCCTGGCAGAATCCTCTATGAAATGGAAGGCATTTCCAAAGAGCTTGCTGTGGAAGCACTCAGACTTGCATCCCACAAGCTTCCCATAAAAACGCGATTTATCGAGAGGAGCGAGGTGCAATGAAGGCCGGTGAAATCAGAAAGTTGACTCCTGAAGAAATGGAACAGAAAGTCGCCAGTCTGCAGCAGGAATTGTTCAATCTGCGATTCCAGCATAAAATTGGCCAGCTTGAAAATCCCAAGAAACTCATGTTTCTCAAACGGGATATCGCAAGATTGATGACCATAAAGAACGAACCCAGGATGTCATAAGACAGCTAACCCAGGAACTCAAAAGAGAACAGCAGACATGAAAACTCGAGGAATGAGAAGGCAGATGGTTGGAAAAGTCATCAGCAACAAAATGGACAAATCCATTGTTGTTCAGGTTGAAAGGCTTGTAAAGCACAAGGTGTATCATAAATATGTAAAACGCCGTGCAAAATTTGCCGCCCATGACGAAACCAATGCCTGTAGTATTGGCGATAAGGTATTGATTACTGAGTCCAGACCCATCAGTAAAACCAAAAGATGGCGCGTCAGTGAAATCGTCGAAAAAGCCATTTGATGATAAAGGAAGGCAAAGAAGATGATTCAGACAGAGACCCAATTAACAGTGGCAGATAATTCTGGAGCCAAGACTGTTTACTGTTTAAAAGTATTAGGCGGCTCCAGAAGACGGTATGCGAGTGTCGGCGATATTATCGTCGTATCTGTTAAGGAAGCCATCCCCAACGCCAAGGTAAAAAAAGGGGAAGTATTAAAGGCTGTTGTCGTTCGTACAAAAAAAGAAATCAGAAGACCGGATGGCTCGTTTATCAGATTCGATGATAATTCTGCCGTACTGATTAATGCCAACCAGGAACCGATCGGAACACGTATTTTTGGCCCGGTGGCCAGGGAGCTTCGGTTAAAACGGTTCATGAAAATTATTTCACTGGCACCAGAAGTCCTTTAGAAACATAGGATCCTATAGGGTCCTATACTGCCTGTCGGAGAACGGCTCATGATAAGAAATATATGTCATTTGAAAAAAGATGATAAAGTTAAGGTAATTACCGGCAAAGATTCTGGTAAGGTCAGTAAGGTATTGAAAGTTAATCGTAAAAAATGTCGTGTTTTGATTGAAAGCGTAAATGTCGTGAAACGGCATACCAAGCAGAGCGCAAAAAACAGACAGGGCGGCATCGTTGAAAGCGAAGCGCCGATCCATTGGTCGAATGTTCTGTTGATGTGTAATAAGTGTATGGCACCGGTCCGGCTGAAAATCAAAAGCCTTGACGATGGCAAAAAAATTCGGGTGTGTCGAAAGTGCAACGAATTCATTGATAAATAGGATCGATCGCCGGAGGAATATCATGTCTCAATTGAAAGAATATTACGGAACGGAAGTTGTCCCAAAGCTGGTCGACACCTTCCAATATAAAAACAGGATGGAAATTCCAAAACTGGATAAAATCGTCCTGAATATGGGCTTGGGTGAAGCCATTCACAATATCAAGATTATGGATTCCGCTGTTGAGGAAATGAAAGCGATTTCCGGTCAGAAGCCGGTCATTACCCGATCTAAAAAATCCATTGCCGCTTTTAAGCTCAGAGAAGGAATGCCCATCGGATGCATGGTAACATTGCGTCAAGACCGAATGTACGACTTCTTTTATAAATTGGTAAATGTGGCGCTTGCGCGAGTTCGGGATTTTAAAGGCATTTCCGGAAAAGCCTTTGACGGCAGGGGCAATTATACCCTCGGCATTAAAGAGAACACCATTTTCCCCGAATTGAGTTATGACACGATTGATGTGATCAAGGGGCTGAATGTTACGGTTGTCACTACCGCAAAAACCGATAAAGAAGGCAAAGAACTTCTCAAACTTTTAGGCATGCCGTTTCGAAATTAAAATGATGCCGGCTGATAATAGGCTTATTGATAAGTAGTTTATAAGGGGAGGATGAATTGGCAAAGAAATCGCTGATGAATAAAGCATTGAGAGCCCCTAAGTTCGGGGTTAGAGCGTATAACCGGTGTCCAATGTGTGGAAGGCCCAGAGGATTTATTCGAATGGTCGGGATCTGCCGGATTTGTTTTCGGAATTTAGCCTCTCAAGGCTCTCTTCCCGGCATAACCAAATCGAGCTGGTAACAGTTCAGGGATTATGAAAATTAAATATTGAAATACGGCATGGGAGAAAGCAATGGCGATTAGTGACCCAATTGCGGATATGATGACAAGGATTCGAAACGCGGGAAAAGCAAAATTCACCAGTGTGGATATTCCGGGTTCGAAGCTGAAAATCGAGCTGGCCAAGGTTTTAAAAAACGAGGGCTACATTCGAAACTATAAATTCGTCAAAGATGAAAAACAGGGAATATTGAGGGTTTACTTGAAATATGCTCAGGGAAATACCAGCGTGATCTATGGTCTGGAGCGCGTGAGTAAGCCCAGCAGGCGAATCTATACAAAAGGCAAGGATATCAAGCCTGTTCTGAATGGACTGGGCATTTCCATTCTTTCGACTTCAAAGGGGATATTAACCGACCGACAAGCCAGAAGCGAAAATGTCGGTGGGGAAATTCTCTGTAAAATATGGTAGGATGAGGAGTGATACATGTCCAGAATAGGTAAAAAGCCGATCCCGATTCCCGATAAAGTCAAACTTTCCCTTGCAGACAATCTGATAACGGTCCAGGGCGAGAAAGGGAAATTGACCCGCTTCCTTCATCCATCCATTGAAGTGCGGATTGAGGGCGGGGTCGTTACGGTAATAAAGAAAGCTGAAGATAAAAAAACGGATGCGTTCCAAGGCCTGACGCGAAACCTGATTGCCAATATGGTCATCGGTGTCCATACCGGTTTTCAACGGAATCTGGAAGTAAACGGAATCGGCTACCGCGCATCGGTGAGCGGCAGCGTGCTGGCCCTGAGTCTTGGATATTCTCATCCGGTCAATTATGACCTGCCAGACGGTATCAGTGCGACGGTTGACAAGAGCAATGTGATCACGCTTTCCGGTATCGACAAGGAACTGCTCGGCCAAACCGCTGCAAAGATCAGAAAACTCAGATCGCCGGAGCCGTATAAAGGCAAGGGGATTAAATACGCGGAAGAGCATATTCAACGAAAAGCTGGAAAGACAGGGACTAAATAGGAAGTGATTGAGAGTGCAGTTTCTTGAACGACCTGCTGAACAAATTTTCAATCTGATAAAGGAATAAAACAGGATGAGTTCAGTTGATGAAAAAAAACAAGCGCGCTTGAAACGAAAACAGCGCATTCGAAAAAAACTTTCCGGCACCCCCGAGCGCCCGAGGCTCTGCGTTTTTCGTAGCGCAAAACATATCTACGCCCAGATCATAGATGATTCGAGGGGGCAAACGATGGTGGCCATTTCTACCCTTGATCCGGCTGTAAAAGACCAGGGCAAGTTCGACAATAAAGTTGCAAAAGCGGTATTTATTGGAAAACTTCTTGGACAAAAAGCCGTAACTATGGGAATTAAAAAAGTCGTTTTTGATCGCAACGGGTTTCTGTATCATGGTCGGGTAAAGGCTGTCAGCGACGGCGCCCGCGAAGCCGGTTTGGATTTCTGATCGAAGGAGGATTACACTTGTTCAAACAAGATAATGTCGATAATCAACTGATTGACAAGGTCGTTCACATCAACCGGGTTGCAAAAGTCGTGAAAGGCGGACGCAGGTTCAGCTTCAGCGCAATTGTTGTCGTGGGAGATGGGAATGGCAGTGTCGGATACGGTCTGGGCAAAGCCGGGGAAGTGCCCGAGGCGATTCGCAAGGGCGTCGAGCAGGCCAAGAAGAACATGTGCAACGTTCCTTTAATCGAAGGCACGATCCCTTATGAAATCATCGGGAAATTCGGCGCGGGCAAGGTTTTTTTGAAACCTGCTGCTGATGGTACCGGATTGATTGCCGGTGGCGCGGTTCGGGCAGTGCTTGAAGCTGTCGGAGTACAGAATATTCTGACCAAGTGCATGGGATCCAATAATCCTCACAATGTGGTCAAGGCAACTGTTGATGGCCTTAGAAAACTCCAGAGTCGCGAGCAGGTAGCAGCAAGACGTGGTAAACGGGTAGAAGAACTCTATTGAAGGGAAAATGCGATGTCCGGTATTCTTACGGTTAAACTGATTAAAAGTATGATTGGCAGGCCAGAAAAACACAGAAAAGTGCTGAGAAGCCTGGGACTGACAAAACTAAACCAGGCAAAAGAACATGCGGATACCCCTTCAATCAGGGGAATGATCAATACCGTGTCGCACCTGGTAAAAGCCGAGGAGAAGTAGATGAGCTTAAATGAATTGTCGCCAGCGATTGGAGCCAGAAAAAATCGTAAAAGATTGGGAAGAGGCATGGCCTCTGGCACGGGTAAAACCTCCGGAAAAGGGGCCAAAGGACAGAAAGCCCGCTCCGGCGGCGGTGTGAGACCCGGATTTGAAGGCGGCCAGATGCCGATCCATCGCAGACTGCCTAAACGAGGATTTACCAATATATTTAAAAAAGTTTATGCCATCGTCAATCTGAATGAACTTGCCGTGTTTGAGGCTGGTACAATCGTGGACGAAGCCAGTTTGATTGAGCGTGGAATTGTTAAGGGAAAATTCGATGCTATCAAGGTTCTGGCAAATGGCGAAATTACCTCTTCGATCACCCTCAAGATAGGGCATATCAGTACTAGCGCGAAGGTAAAAATTGAAGCTGCGGGCGGAACCGTCGAGGTAACAGCATGATTGGTGGCGGGTTTCAGAATCTTTTTAAAATTCCCGAACTGAAAAAGCGCGTATTTTTTACCCTGGGTCTTCTTATTGTGTACCGGATCGGGGTTCATGTGCCGGTTCCAGGAATCGATGCCGTGGCGCTGGCCAGTTTTTTTGCCAAAGCCAAGGGCACGATACTGGGTCTTTTTGACATGTTCTCCGGAGGTGCGCTGGAACGATTGTCCGTATTTGCTCTGGGTATCATGCCCTATATCAGCGCATCCATTATTCTTCAACTGCTGACCGTTGTCGTTCCCCACCTGGAACGCCTGTCCAAAGAAGGCGAGCAGGGGCGGAAAAAGATCACGCAATACACGCGTTATGGCACGGTTGTTCTGAGTATCATTCAGGGATTCGGTATCAGCGTCGGTTTGGAGAGCATGATGGCTCCCGGCGGTGCTCCGGTCGTCATTGTTCCCGGCTGGGGGTTTCGCTTGCTGACCATGATCACTCTTACATCCGGAACCGCTTTCATCATGTGGTTGGGGGAACAGATCACGGAAAGAGGAATCGGAAACGGTATTTCACTGATCATATTTTCCGGAATCGTGGTACGAATTCCCAATGCGATCTCCAATACATTCAGACTCCTGTCAACCGGTGAACTCAGTATTTTCCCCGTGCTCATTTTGATAGCGCTGATGGTTGGCGTGGTCGGTTTTATTGTCTTTATCGAACAAGGGCAGCGACGAATTCCGGTACAATATGCCAAACGGGTGATCGGCAGAAAGCTTTACGGGGGCCAAAGCACGCATCTGCCGCTTAAGATAAATACTTCAGGCGTGATACCGCCCATATTTGCCTCTTCCATTATCATGTTTCCCGCAACTCTGGCCAGCTTTATCAAGGTGGATTGGATTCAGAGTGTGGCCGCGGCCATTAAACCCGGGAATCTTTACTATGAACTGCTGTTTGTCGGGTTTATATTTTTCTTCTGCTATTTTTATACGGCCGTTACGTTTAATCCCGTTGATGTCGCGGAGAACATGAAAAAACATGGTGGATTTATTCCCGGAATACGACCGGGAAAGAGGACCGCGGATTATATCGACCGGGTTCTGACCCGCTTGACATTGGGTGGTGCTTCTTATGTGGCTGCTGTATGCGTTCTTCCCTCAATTCTCATTTCAAATTTTAATGTTCCGTTTTATTTTGGCGGTACGGCATTGATGATCGTGGTCGGCGTGGCTATTGATACGATGTCGCAGATGGAATCCCACATGCTGACCCGTCATTATGAAGGATTCTTGAAAAAAGGCGGCGGTCGATTAAAGGGAAGAACTTAATTATAAGCGTTAGCGGAGTTAATGTGTATGCCTAAGGAAGAAGCGATCAAAGTTGAAGGAAAGGTGCTTGAAACCCTTCCGAATGCCATGTTTAAAGTCGAGTTGGAGAACAAACATCAGATACTCGCACATATTTCCGGGAAAATGCGAATGCATTTCATCAAAATTCTGCCTGGAGATAAAGTGACGGTCGAACTTTCTCCCTATGACCTTACCCGGGGCAGAATCACTTACCGATCCAAATAATTAATATCCCTCTGGGGCACTGGAAATCATCGTCATTATGTGCTATGCTTATAGGGATAAGCCGCAGGGAACAGGAGCGAAACTTAATGAAAGTAAGGGCATCAATCAAAAAAATATGCAGCAAGTGTAAAATAATCCGTCGTAAACAGGTTTTGCGCGTCATTTGTGAAAATAAGCGACACAAACAAAGGCAGGGATAGAGGAGGATTTAGCTTTGGCTAGAATTGCTGGTGTAGATTTACCGAAGCGTAAACGGATTGAAGTTGGGCTCACCTATATATATGGAATCGGGCCGACCACATCAAAAAGCATCCTGAACAGACTGAACATTAACCCGGACACAAAAGTAGATCAGCTTTCAGATATAGATGTCAACAATATCCGAAAAATAATTGACAGCGATTTAAAAGTTGAGGGTGAACTCCGGACCCAAATATCCATGAGTATTAAAAGATTGATGGATTTAGGATGCTATCGCGGGCTTCGTCATCGAAAATCGCTTCCGGTACGAGGGCAACGGACAAAGACCAATGCGCGTACCCGTAAAGGACCTAAGCGGGCTGCTGTCAAAAAGAAGGTCGCAGCTAAAAAATAGGGAACCATAGGAGACAGGGGCTTTAATCAATGGCAAAAAGAACCCGTATCAAGAAAAAAGAAAAAAAGAATATATCCAGTGGGGTTGTTCATATTCAGTCCACTTTTAACAATACGATCGTAACGATTACCGATCCGGTCGGCAACGTTCTGTCATGGTCCAGCTCCGGGGTCCAGGGCTTTAAGGGTTCTCGAAAGAGTACCCCTTTTGCCGCGCAACTGGCTGCGGAGGATGCCGTTAAAAAGGCACTTGAATATGGTATGAAGACAGTTGAAGTATTTGTTAAAGGCCCCGGTGCTGGACGTGAGTCCGCTCTGCGATCTTTGCAGGCCGCTGGATTTAATATTGTTTCGATCAAGGATGTTACGCCAATTCCGCATAATGGCTGCCGACCACCTAAAAGGCGACGCGTTTAGTTTTGTGTAATTTTGACTTTAGAGTCAACTGGATATAAAGGAGGATGACTTGGCAAGATATATTGGTTCGGTATGCCGGCTATGCCGACGCGAAAATTTAAAACTCTTTTTGAAAGGGGATCGGTGCTATTCAGACAAATGTGCTTTCGATCGCCGCAGTTTCCCCCCCGGTCAACATGGGCAGCGAAGAGGCAGAAAAGTCTCAGACTACGGTATCCAGCTTCGTGAAAAACAAAAAGTCAAGCGCATGTATGGACTTTCAGAAAAACAATTTCATCTGTTTTTTGAAAGGGCCGAACATCAGAAAGGTATTACCGGATCGAATCTGCTGATCATGTTGGAAAGACGCCTGGATAACGTTATTTATCGACTTGGTTTTACGAATTCAAGAACTCAGGGAAGGCATTTTGTCAGACATGCCCATTTTCTGGTCAATGGAAAACGGGTCGACATTCCATCGTTTTTGATTAAACCAGGGGATGTGATTGAACTTCGGGAGTCCAGTAGAGAAATCAAGGCGATCAATGATTCGCTTGAGGCTGTAGTCAGAAGAGGCGTACCGCAGTGGCTTGAATTGAAAAAAGACGTATTTACAGGCAACGTTAAAGGTCTGCCGGTCCGCGAGGATTTGACCATGCCAATTCAGGAACAGCTTATTGTCGAGCTTTATTCAAAATAAGCGTACTTGCCGGAGTCTATCAAAATTCGTGCTATACCCATCAATAAGCGATATTCGAAAATCCTCTGAAAACAGTCTGGAGAAATCATAATGCCAACCAATGAACTTATGACAATCAACTGGCAGAATTTGGTTATGCCGGAAAAGGTTCATGTTACAAGCTCGCCGGTTTACGGCAAGTTTGTTTGCGAGCCTCTCGAAAGAGGATTTGGAATCACAATCGGGAATACCCTTCGACGTATATTACTCTCTTCTTTGCACGGCGCTGCCATTGTTTCGGTAAAATTTGAAGAAGTGATGCACGAATTCAGCGTCATTCCCGGTGTTCTGGAAGATGTTTCCGAGATTATTTTGAATCTTAAATCCGTGCGGATCAAGGTCAAGGAAGCCGGTCCTCATACGATTCGTATTCAGCGCTCCGGAGAATGCGTGGTTAAAGCCGGCGATATCATCAGCGATGATGGCCGCTGCGAAATTCTGAATCCGGACTTGCATATTGCGACCTTATCCGAAAAAGCGACGCTGAATATGACCATGACTGTAAAGCTTGGGAAGGGTTATGCTTTGTCCGAGGCCAATAAGGACATGAATGAGCCAGTTGGGACCATTCCGATTGATTCCGTGTTTTCACCGATCAACAAAGTGGTTTACGTCGTCGGAAATGCCCGGGTCGGTCAGCGAACCGACTATGACAAATTGACGCTTGAGGTCTGGACGGATGGAAGTGTTCTTCCCGAGGATGCCGTATCTTATGCCGCCAAGATCATGAAGGAGCAGTTGTCTAAATTTGTTAATTTCGATGAACATTTGATCCCAAAACCTGAAGACGAGGTTATGGATAATCTGAAGCCGTTGTTTAACGATAATCTGTTCAGGAGTGTCGAAGAACTCGAGCTTTCCGTTCGTAGCGCCAATTGTTTGAAAAATGCCGATATTTTTAAAATTTATCAGCTTGTCAGTAAAACCGAAGGTGAAATGCTGAAGACAAAAAACTTTGGACGCAAATCTTTAAATGAAATTAAAGCGGTTCTTGGTGAAATGAAACTATCTTTGGGGATGAAGCTGGATGGTTTTAATCCTCCTGAGGATGATATACAGCAAGGAGAGTAAACAGGGCTATGAGACATGGAAAAGCCGGATTAAAAATAGGACGTTCAAGCAGCCATCGTAAGGCGATGTTCAGAAATATGGTCACATCCTTGTTTAAGTATGACCGCATTACGACAACGGATGTTAAAGCAAAAGAACTTAAACGATGGGCCGATGATCTGATCACCCTTGCAAAACGTGGCGATCTTCATGCCCAGCGCCAGGCACTTGCGATCATCACTGAAAAAGAAGTTGCCTATAAACTGTTTAATGAGGCTGCCGATCGCTATGGCGATATTCAAGGTGGCTATACGATCATCGCAAAAATTGGAAACCGTCCGGGCGATGCGGCTCCCATTTCCATTGTCGAGCTGGTTGCCAGAGAAAAAAGCAAGCCGCTTCAGCCGCGATCTCGAAAAGTTGCCAAGACGGCATCCGAGGCCAAGAAAATAGCCGAAAAATCAAAAGAGGCATCCTCAGAAAAGCCGGCTCCCGTAGCTCCTGAGACACAAACTGAAAATGCATAAAAAATCACTTGTGTGATATGTTGAATTATCTGTAATTCTTTTTATTCAGATTTGTCCATACGTTGAATTTTAAAAAGGACCCTGAGCATTTTTAGCTCAGGGTCCTTTTTTATTGATCAGGGAAGCAAATATTTAAAATGATGTTAAATCAATATATTAAGCAGTTCTTGGGATATTTCCCATTAAACCATAATTACTTTTGACAATAAACGATAATTTATTATACAGTTAACACGTCAATGCCTGAATGGCCGTAAGATCATGAAGGGGTTGACGCTGCCTTACGGTAAGTTTTGTTCACTTTAGCCGCAACAACCGGCTATTTTTCCGCCTTTGAAAAGGATTACATGAGGTGACGACTTCAAAAGTGATGAACATGTCGGAGGCCATATCCCGATGGGTGGTGGATGGATCATCCGTTGCTATGGGCACAACTCTGGAAACCGCCATTCCTTTTGCAGCAGGGCATGAGATCATTCGCCAGGGGAAGAAGGGGCTGACGCTGATTGGACCGATATCCGATATGCTGTTTGATCAGTTGATCGGCGCAGGATGTGTGCAGCGGGTTCAGGCTGCCTGGGTGGGTAACGTGATCACCGGTGTGGGCTATAATTTTCGCAGGGCCGTGGAACAGGGACGGATTGATGTCGAGGATCATTCGAATCTTACCATATCGATGGCTCTGCAGGCCGGATCCATGGGCGTGTCTTTCCTGCCATCCCGAACGGCCCTTGGCAGCGATCTGTTTGCGACAAATCCGGGGTTAAAGTCAGTTACTTGCCCGTTTACCGGTCAAAAACATGCTGCCGTAGCCGCAATTGTTCCGGATGTGGCCATTGTTCATGTTCAAAGATCGGACCCTTATGGCAACGCTCATGCGTGGGGAAACATGGGGATTACCCGTGAGGCCTGCCTGGCCAGCCGGAATGTGCTTTTAACCGCGGAAGAAATCGTTTCCACCGAATTGATCACCCGTGATCCCAACCGAATTCTGACACCCGGATTCAAAGTCGGTGCCGTTGTTCATGCCCCCTGGGGAGCGCACCCTTCTCCGATGCCGGGATATTACAACCGGGATCACGCGGTTTTTCTGGACTACCAGACGCAAAGCCGGACCCCGGAGCTGTTTGCATTATGGATGAATCAATGGGTACGCTCCATTTCTTCGATTCATCAGTATGTCGAGACGTTGGGGAATGATAGCCTATCGCGTCTGTCAATAACCCGTCATGCTTATTCGGAGCCAGTTGATTATGGATACTGATACGCACTATACCCGATCCGAGCTGATGGTCGCAGCAGCATCCCGTGAAATCGCAGATGGGGAAGTCGTTTTCGTTGGCATGCGGCTTCCGCTTTTGGGCTTTCTGCTGGCAAAAAGCCTTCGGGCCCCGAATGCCGTCGGTGTTTACGAACTGGGAATCATACGCGATACGGTGGCTCCGGAACCCATACTGACGATGGGGGATCTGCCGAATCTATACCGGTCGCAGTGGCTGGCGGATACTCGGGACACCATGTCGCTGCTCCAGCAGGGGCTTGTGGACGTCAGTTTTATTGGTGGCGCTCAGGTGGACCGATTCGGGAACCTGAACACCACGCTGACAGGAAGCGCCGAAAACATCAAAACCCGGCTTCCGGGAAGCGGGGGGGCCTGTGATCTGGCCTGTCTGGCGCACCGCCATATCATCATCATGGTTCACGAGAAGCGCCGGTTTGTACCCAGGGTGGATTATATCACCTCTCCGGGATACGGAGAAGGAAAGGGCTGGCGCGAGTCTGTCGGCCTGGTTCGCGGCGGGCCATCCGCGGTTATTACCACGCTGGGGATATTCGCATTTGATCCGGAAACCCGTGAAATGGTGTTGACTTCGATTCATCCCGGGGCTACGGTTGAAATGGTCCAAGAACAAACCGGCTGGCCGGTTCGCATTTCAGCGGCACTGTCCCGGACGCCAGCGCCGAGTTTGGAGGAACTTTCCACCCTTCGACGGTTCGATCCGGATGGATTTTGGACAAGCAAGTAGAAATGAAATGACACCTGACCCTAAAACCCGCCGACATCGTTGGATCATCTTCTGGGTTCTGGCCTTTGGATACATCCTGGTGTATTTTCACAGGCTTTGTCCGGCCGTGGTTGCCGTCGATATGATGAAGGACCTTCGGACCGGCGGCGGCTTGACCGGCTTTTTGTCGGCTGCTTATTTCTATTCATACGCGGCCATGCAGCTTCCGGCAGGGCTCCTATCCGATTCCTGGGGTCCGCGCAACACGATCACGGTATTTTTTCTGGTGGCGTTTGTCGGATCGGTCCTTTTGGGCTTTGCGTCATCCGTGGTGATGGCCATTGCCGGACGGCTGCTGGTCGGGGTTGGGGTGGCCATGCTTTTTGTGCCGACCTTGAAAATCCTGTCTGAATGGTTCACGCCCGTCGAGTTTGCGCCCATGAGCGGGATTCTGATGGCCATGGGCGGCATTGGATCACTGTCGGCCGCAACTCCCCTGGTTCTGCTGTCCGGCGCGATCGGATGGCGGATGTCCTTTGTTGCCGTGGGAGGGCTCACCCTGGTTCTTTCCCTGCTGGTATGGATATTTGTCCGGGATTGCCCCGAGGACATGGGCTGCGTGTCCCCGAATGCCTCTTCAAAAGCATCATCCCCTGCCATCGGCCTGATGGCAGGCTTTCGTACGGTCGTTTCCTGCCCGCATTTCTGGCCCCTGGCCATCTGGTTTTTTTTCGACTGCGCTGTTTTTTTTACATTCGGTGGGCTGTGGGGTGGGCCGTATTTCATGCAGGTTTACCATTTGTCCAAATCCCAGGCCGGTTATATCCTTTCGATGCTGGCTGTCGGTATTGTCATCGGCGGTCCGCTTCACGGTTTTTTATCGAACCGGGTATTTCACGCCCGAAAGCCCGTTCTTCTTATCTCAACATTCATTTTAGTGGCGATTACGGCAACGCTGTCTTTTGCCGCCGATCGCATCCCCGTGTTCGGTCTCTACCTGATATGTCTGGGGCTGGGAATGTTTGCCAGCGCCGTCGTGGTCATCGGATTCACAGCGACAAAGGAGCTGTTTCCGGTGCGGATCGCCGGAACCGCCACCGGTCTGGTCAACCTGTTTCCTTTTGCAGGTGGAGCCATATTCCAGCCCTTTACCGGCTATTTGCTGGAGAGATCCGGCAGCGTGGACGGGGCTTTTACGCTTGCCGGGTATCAGCAGATGTTTAATTCTCTGCTGATCAGCGCTTGCATCGCGATGCTGGCCTGCTGTTTTATCCGGGAAACCTTCCCGTCCACTTCAGCCAGATCCGTTGCGCCCTGATCCGGGGCTGATGCAGCAGGCGCATCGGCTCATGACAGGGCCGCTTATTCGAGGCGTTTAATACCGGAAAACTGCAATCCATATTTCACATGCTGAAGATTTATTCAACGCGTTTGATAACATCTTGATAAACAATCAATCATGACCAGTTCACACTTAAATATTCCGAAAAATCGATTGGAGTATTTAAGTAATTTTCGGCCGGACAAATTATGCTTGACAAAGAAATGAATAGCTGAAATATAGCTTTTAAACAACCTTTGGCAAATGAACAAGATTTATTAATTTAGGATCTAACAAAGAGTAAAGGAGGCAAGCATGACACGTAAAAAATTGACTAGCGTTTTAATCTTGGGGGCACTCAGTCTGTTTTTGATGGTCGGTTTCGCGGCAGCCGCGGGACCACCCCTGGATCAATGGAAGCCTGCTTTTGATCCTTCAACAGCCAAGTATAAAGCCACGTTTTCAAATGTCTCGCATCCGGCGATTCGCGGGGTGTATTTCGGGTTTGCCCTGAGGGATGAGTTATGGAAGCGCACCAATGGCCAGATCTTCATCGATTACAAACCCTTTTCGATGCTGGGCGGCGAAGTTGAAGTGTTAAATCAGCTCCAGATGGGCGCTCTTCAGGGAATGGGCGTCAGCTCCGTGGCTTCCACCAATCTGGGACCCCGGTTCGGCGTGGTAAATCTGCCGTTTTTGATCGACTCCTTTGACAAGCTCGACAAATTTGTCGGTAATGAAAAACTCTTTTCCCATTTCATGAATGCCATGGATCATCAGGGCATCATGGGCCTGGATATCACCGGTTACGGCAATTACGGCTGGGCAACGGTGACGCCGTGCAAGACCATCGCGGATGCCAAAAAGCTCAAAATACGAATTGCCGAAGCAGCGGTGAATCAGCTTCTTTACAAAGCCTGGGGATTCAATCCCGTGGTCATGCCCTGGCCGGATGTCTCCATTGCCCTGAAACAGGGAGTTATTGACGGACTGGATCACACGCCGATGGTGTGCAACATCACTAAAAAATTTGAGGATGCCAAGTACTTTACCCAGATAAATTATGCCCAGGGCCTGTTTATCTGGGTCGTGAACAAGGCGTGGTTCAACAGCCTTCCCGCCGATCTGCAGAAAACCTTCAAGGAAACCGCAAAAGAAATTGCCGCAAAGATCCGGCAGGAAACCCGCCAGCAGGAAACAGACGAGATTGCAAAAGCCAAGGCCGCCGGCATTGAATTCTTCAAACTTTCGGACGATGAAATGAAGATTCTGGACAAGCAAGGCGATGTTGCCCATAAACAGTATGCCGAAGAAATCAACAAACTCTACGATGGCGATAAATACCGTCCGGTCAATTACCTGAAAGAAGTTCAGGACTTCATGGGATATCAGCCCTGAGCCCGGGATGGAGTCATTAAAGCTGAAGACTGAAGAAAAAAACGGCATCCGATGTGCCACGTTCAATCCTTCAAGCTTAAGCCTGCGTTTCATTTGGATCTGTTCCGGAAAGCGCCTGAGCCGTCCGGAACAGACCCGTCCTTCATTTCATTAATCGATCAAGGATAAGATTTATGCTGAAACAGATAATGAATACCGTGGATAAAGGCTTGACATTATTTGAAGACTGGACCCTGTTTCTGACGGTAATGGCGGCGCTTTTAGCCTTATTCGCCAATGTGATTCTGCGGTATGGCTTCAATTACACCCTGGCCTGGTCTGAAGAACTCGTCAAAATTGTGATCATCTATACGACTTTTATCGGTTGCAGCGCCTCGATCAAAAACCGGTCCATCATCAAGGTGGACGTGCTGCTGCAGCTCGTTCCAAAAACCCGGTTGCCCCTGATTGTTTTCAGCCATCTGGCGATCATCGTTTTTTCGCTGATCATGCTGGTCTACGGGTGGAAGATGGCCGCTCAGCAGGCTACCACCGGTCAGACAACCATCATCATGCTGATTCCGATGGTTTATCTTTACGCCTTGATGCCGCTGATGGGGGGCTTGATGCTGATCCGATCCCTTCAGGTGCTGGTTCAGGATTTTATCGCGGAAATGGCTAAAAAAACAACAGCTTGAAATCAACAGAAAACTGAACGATTCGCATTCGGCTTTCTGCTTTTTACCGACTGAAATGGAGATATCTGGTTTATGGAATGGAGCTATATAATTCCCCTGTTGATTCTGCTGGGTACCATGGCCACTTTTATTCCCGTGTTCATGTGCCTGTTCTATACTTCTTTGCTTTGCGTTCTGGCGTTTACCGATTACCCCATCATCCTTCTGGTTCAGAGTATTTTTAAAAGCATGGACAATTTTGCCCTGGTCGTGGTGCTGTTTTTTGTTCTCTGCGGCAATATCATGACCACCGGTACCATCGTTGAAAAACTGATCAAATTCACCAATGTGCTGGTGAGCTGGCTGCCCGGCGGATTGGGGATGGCCGGCGTCATTGCCTGCGCCATATTCGGCGCGATTTCCGGCTCAACCGTTGCAACGGTCGTGGCCCTGGGCGGGTTTATGATCCCGGCGCTGCTGGCCAATGGGTATCCGGAAAATTATAGTGTCGGGCTCATGACAACTGCCGGGAATCTGGGGGTGATCATTCCACCCAGTATCGGTATGATTCTTTTCAGCATGATCAGCAACTGCTCGCTGCAGGGGCTATTTTTAACCGGATTTGTTCCCGGCGTCATGATTACGGTTGTAACCTGCATCTACACTTATTTTGTCTTCTGGAAAGATAAGACGATCGTCCGGATGCCGGTGCCGAAGTTTGATGAAGTCTGGGTGACGTTCAAGGATTGTTTCTGGGCCTTGATGCTGCCCGTGGTGATTTTTGTCGGCATTTACACCGGAATATTCACCGCCAACGAGGCTGCGGTCATTTCATGCGTCTATGCCTTTATCGTGGAACTCTTTATCCATAAATCCATGAAATTCGAGCAGGTCAAAAAAGTGGTCGTTGGATCCGCCGTTACGTCGGCCTCGCTTCTGATCATCGTGGGCGGCGCCACGTGTTTCGGCAGGTACCTGACCCTTGAATCCATTCCGGCGAAAATAACCGAGGCCGTGACCGCCGGCATTCATTCGCCGATGGTCTTCCTTCTGGTGATCAACCTGGTGCTTCTGGTGGTCGGCATGCTGATGGATATCATTTCGGCCACGCTGATCATCGGTCCGATCTGTATTCCGCTGCTGATTGCCTTTGGCATCGATCCCATCCACTTCGGCCTGATCATGACGGTCAACCTGGCCATCGGGTACTGCACGCCGCCGGTGGGGGTCAGTCTCTATATTGCGGGAGCCATCGCCAAGCGCGATATTGTGTTTGTCACCAAATCGGCGTTCCCTTTTCTCGTCATTCAGATTTCAATTCTGTTCCTGATCACCTTTTTCCCGGAACTGATCATGTGGCTGCCCAGGCTCTTTGGTTTTGAAACCGGAGTTGCGACCGTCGGCGGCGGCAACTGATTCCGGGATCACTCAGCACGAGAACTGAAGGCATTCTGAACGTATGGCGCCATTCAAATGGATAGCCCCTATTTTATCATTAAGGAGATTGCAGTAATGGGAGATTCCGATTCTTATATCAAAGGCAAGCATATTCTGGCAGTTGATGATGAAGAAGATGTTCTGGAAACCATCGAAGATATTCTGGAAGGGGCGGTCGTGGATCGCGCCAGGGATTACGATACCGCTTCCCGAAAAATCCAGGACAACATCTATGATCTGGCCATACTCGATATCATGGGGGTGAACGGGCTGCAGCTTCTTGAGGAAACCGTAGCCAAAGGGATCCCCACGGTCATGTTGACCGCCCATGCCGTCAATCCGGAAGCCCTTATGACTTCCATCCGCAAAGGGGCCATTTCCTATCTTCCCAAGGAAGTGCTGTCGGAACTGGATACCCTGTTGAATGAACTTCTGGACGCCAGATCTCAGGGACAGCCGCCCTGGCGCCTCTTGTTTGATAAGCTGGGAAAATACTTTGATGAACGGTTTGGAAAGGACTGGAAAGAAAAGGACATGGCGTTCTGGTCCGATTTCAGCCGAACCTACCAGATCGGCAAGGGAATTCAGGAAAGGTTGCAGCATGACCCAACGATTCAGGGAAAAGGAATATAGGTAAATCAGCGCGTTACTTTCGAATCCTTCTGCATCGGCGCTTCATGGACGGGGTTAGTCCTTAAAGTGCTCGGGTACGCTACAGGAAATGATCGAGCCGATCAACGCCCCAAGCAGCAAAAGGGAGCAAATATGCTGCCTGGGGCGTCTGTACCGTTTGCTCGCCCCCCTTCTTGATTCATCGGCTTTCCCGCTCCTCCATCTTTGCCCCTGCCAATGCGCCTTTCGGCAAGATCAGTTCGGCTTCATATCCGCCGTATTTTAAAGTGGTCATTTCATCTTCATGAATTGCGTCACTCCTTTTGGCTCACAGATCGTTATCGCGCCATTTTATTGGCTCAATAAATGACATATTGCGCCAATAAGAGTATCTTGTATCCGGCGGTACGCCGGGAACTGGTGCCGCCGGATACCTTCCGTTTACGATACCGGCAGACGCTCAGCGAGACAATAAAGGCAATTATTCTTCAACAGCAAGCTCCCACTAAAAAGACGGTGATGGCTGCTGTTTCTTCGTCAGTGCCCGAAGAGGATCATGACAAGTTCGTTAAGCTTGTTCTGGAAGAGTTTGAAAACTTGCACGAGGGGAATGCAATTATCTGGTTCCTCAAAGACATTTTACACGCCTTATCCATATCCGAAGAGAAGGTTAGATTCCTTCTTTATCATCACGACGGCATTCGGTCTTCAGTTTGAGGATGCGTATGGACAGCTTCCCGTTTACAGGCGTTACAGATAATATTGACATATCCCATGTCGCCGGTTGTATCCTTTACACAGGTATATTGCTGCTCATATTTTCCTTGTGATAAGGAAATAAATATTGTAACTTCTGCATAATGAAAACAATCCTGAAGCGAATCATCGCCGATTTCCATCAAATCTCCTTGCCTGTTTTCCGGCGCAGGGAACTTGAGCTACCCCTGAATCTTGAGAAGATCATTACCATTATTGGGCCGCGGCGCGCAGGCAAGACTTATTATCTTTACCAGATCATGGGGGAACTGGAAAAGCGGGGCATTGCCAGACATCAGATGCTCTATCTCAATTTTGAAGACGAGCGCCTTGTTCTTGATGGCGACAATGATTTGATTTTCGATGCGTATCGGGAACTTTACCCAGACCAGGATCTTGCTCAGGTCTATCTGTTTTTCGATGAGATCCAGGAATTGTCTGATTGGGAAAAATTTGTACGGCGGGTATCCGACAGCATTTCAAAACATGTTTTCCTGACTGGTTCCAATGCCAGGCTTCTTTCCCGTGAAATCGCATCGTCTCTGAGGGGCCGCAGTCTTGCGTTTGAAATCCTGCCCCTTTCTTTTACGGAGTATCTGGCCTTTCGGGATATTCCCGCGGGCGATCTGGTGTCCAGCCAAAACAGGGCGCTGATCGGAAATGCCTTTGAGCAGTATTGTCTGTGGGGAGGATTTCCGGAGGTAATTGGTATTGATGAACGCTTCAAGGCCCAGATGCTGCAAGAGTATTTCAATGTCATGCTGTATCGTGACCTGGTGGAGCGCTATGAAATCAGGGACGTGGCCATCCTGAAATACCTTCTCAAAAGGTTGATCGGATCGTTCACCAAAGAATTTTCCGTGAATAAACTTTACAACGACCTCAAGTCAAGGGGGTTTTCCATCGGCAAGGATACGCTCTACCGAATGATGGAAGAGATATTTGCAATCTATATGCTTGCCAGTATCGAGAGATATGATCCGGCTGTGATCAGGCGGGAAATGAGCAACAAGAAGGTGTATCTTTATGATAACGGTTTTGCGGCGGCCATGCACTATTCCTTTTCAGAGGGTCGCGGCAAACGCCTGGAGAACGTTGTTTTCAGACACCTTCGGGCACGTACCGAAGATATCTTTTTTGCCAGGAACGGTTGGGAATGCGACTTCGTTGTTTTTTCGCATGGCCGTTCAGCGCAGCTCCTACAGGTAACGGATCGGCTGGGCGGAGACAACATCGGGCGGGAATTGAAAGGGCTGGTTGCCGGAAGACAGTTCATTGGTGAAGCGGAAGGGTTGCTACTGGTTGATTCCATTGAGCCGGGATTGGATATCCCACGGTGGATTCGCGTCCTGACTGTTCAGCAATGGTTGTTGGAGTCTCATTTTTGAACGTGATTCCCTGGATAAGTCAGAGTGCCGCCAGCGGTATGGACATAGTGGACGGGGTCGGCAGAGACTGCCCGGACAGACAGATCACGCCGCCTAAAGCCGATGATTAAGAATATTTTATCAAGCCAAAACCAATGCTATGCCGAATAACGCTTGCGGTTAACGGTTATACAGCGGCTCTCCAATCACAGGAAGAAATAGGTGGCCAGCAGGCCGGTGATACTCATGGTGATGGTGTACGGCAGGGCCAGTATGACCATTCGGCCATAGCTCAAGCGGATGACAGGAGCCAGAGCCGAGGTCAGCAGAAAGAGAAATGCAGCCTGACCGTTGGGTGTAGCGATGCTAGGGATGTTGGTGCCGGCGTTGATCGCCACTGCCAGCTTGTCGAATTGATCCATGATTGCCTTGACCTGAATCGCAGAATTCTGGGGCAGGGCTGCAATCACTTCGGAGCGGGCCGTATGTGGAGCGGTCAATTTGTCCATGAGTTGCGCTCCGCTCATTCCGATATCGGGAATAAGGCCCAGTGCGTCTGTGATGTGCATCTTGGTTTCGGAGATATAGACCGTGGCTACAAAGACATTGTCAGAGATCATCGACAGCAGGCCGTTGGCGATATAATAGGCCGCCAGTTGCGTATTACCCTTGAGGCTGAAGACATAGCTGATTACAGGCCCAAACAGGTGCTGATCGTGAATTACAGCCACGATGGTGAAAAAGACTACCAGAAGGGCCGTGAAAGGCAGTGCTTCCACGAAAGCGTGTCCCAGTTGATGTTCTTCGATAATACCGTTCAGAGCGGTCAGAAGGACAATGACGGACAGGCCGATCATGCCGACCGCAGCCAGATGAAAAGCCAGGGCCAGAATCAGCCAGATTCCTGTCAAACCCTGAATGATCAGCTTGGCCTGACCCTGCCTGCCCCGCTTGGACTCCATTATCATTGCAGTTTCAAGGAGATGGGAACGGATATTGCCGGGCATTTTTGCGCCATAGCCAAATATTTTCAATTTTTCGACCGTGATACAGGTCAGCAGGCCGACGGCCAGCACCGGCATCGAAACCGGGGCTACATAAAGAAAAAATGATATAAACTGCCAGCCCATCTCACTGGCGATGAGCAGATTCTGGGGTTCGCCGACCAGTGTACAGACACCTCCCAGGGCGGTGCCCACCGCGCCATGCATCATCAGGTTTCTGAGAAAAGCCCGGAATTCTTTTAGTTCCTGCCGCTGAACCTCTTTGAGTGTCTGGTCGCAGGTCAGGTCATGAGGGCTCTGCATATCCATGTCGGATGTGAAACGGTGGTAGATGTTGTAAAAAGCATAGGCCACGGCGATGATCACGGCCGTCACTGTCAAGGCATCCAGAAATGCCGAGAGAAAGGCGCTGAGGAAGCAAAAAAGGAGGGAAATCAAAATTTTCGACCGAACACGGACCAGGATGCGGGTGAAGGTGAACTGCAGGAAGTCTTTCATAAAGAAGATGCCGGCCACCATGAAGATCAGCAGCAGGATGACTTCGAAATTACTGAGGGCCTCTTTATAGACCGTTTCCGGACGTGCCATGCCGATGGCCACTGCCTGAAAGGCCAATAGACCACCGGCCGGCAGCGGATAGCACTTCAGTGCCATGGCCAGGGTAAAGATAAACTCTCCGATGAGCACACATCCGGTGATAAATGGTCCTGCCGTATACAGCAGGACGGGGTTGGCGATCAGAAAGGCGAATATCGCCAGTTTATACCAGCCTGGCGCGTTTCCCAGGAAGTTTCGGATAAATGCTCCTGTGAATGTTTTTGGCATGAGTTTCCCTATGTTGGAGGTGAATGGAAATAGTCATTGAGCATATGACAAGACGATTGACCAGTGCAATGGTAATCCGGCGAAATGTGTCCGTTATTACTTGACCAGATCCTCGTCCTGAGGTTTTTTGCGGACAAAGATTCTGGCGCCGAAAATGCCGATTTCATATAACGCCAACATGGGAATGGCCATAAGTGTCTGTGAAACAACCATTCCTTAACGCAGTAAGCCAGAACAAATCCGATGCCGATAGCGATAAAACAGGTGATCAGGCGCTTTCTCAGCTCTTCCAGATGGGATGTGAAAGGAATTTTCTCTTCATCATTCATGGGAGAGTCCTGTCACTTGGTGGCACGGGGATGCTCATGGATCTTGAGGCGGTTTCTTCAGGAGAAGGTAATGGAAGGGGTGGCCTCTGAAGTGGACGCGATGGTGGTGCCTGTCTCAGGCTGGCTGTCGTTCAGGGCGTCATGTGATTTATTAACGATATCCGGGTTGTGATTCACTTCCAGAGATTCCTTGATGTCACTGGTGGCCCGCTTGAACTCATTCAGCGCCTTTCCCAGGGACTTGGCCACATCCGGCAGCTTTTTCGGGCCGAGAATGATGAGAGCGACAACCAGAACCAGGATCAATTCCTGCATGCCCATACCAAACATAATTTCCTCCTATCGAGGGTGTTTCAACCCTAACTATTCAGCCTTCAGCCTGTGTGCTTGTATCCATCCGAAAAGGGCCGGGATCACAAACAGGGTGGCGGGTATCGCAGCGCCAATGCCCAACATCACGGCAATGCCGATGGAGTGCATGGCCGGATGGCGGGCCAGCACCAGGGCGCCAAAACCGGCCATGGTTGTAAAGCCGGACACCACCACGGCTTTCTCTGTTTCGTGGGTATACCCTCCGGTCAGCTTGCAAACGATAAATATCCCATAGTCAACGGATAGGCCCACAATCAAAATTGCGGATAAAATATGAAATATGTTTAAGGGAATACCCTTCAATCCCATGAAGCCCATCACCACAAACATCCCCGTAATTCCCGGGACCATGGCGAGCAGGGAGTTTATGATATTTCTGTAAAGAAGATAAAGCAACGCGAAATTAAGAACCACAGCCCCCAGGATCATCCAGTAGAGATCTTTTCCCATGATATGGCTCAGTTGGTCTCCAAAATGGGTTTGGGAAACAAAACGCACGCCCTGGATGTTTTTCAGATTCGACTGAAAAAGGCCGGACACTTGCGCATTGTCGGGAACCAGCGTGAGTACCCGCATAACCCCTTCCTTTTGGATGATCATGCCATCTATCATATCTCCGAGCCCCTTGGATCTCAGAAGGTCCGCCGTCACGAGAGGCAACTGCCGGCCGATGCCATCAAAAAAAGGTGTGAAGGCTTCCTGGGAAAAGCCCGCATCTCCGCCCTCTTGCTCCATAAGGGATTTAAGCCGGGAAACTCTTTCCGCGGACCAGAAATCCAGCCAGCGTGCTTGCCGCATTTGTTGTTTGGAGACAGAAGGCAGCAGAGGAGAAATGCTGACGATCTGATCCGCAGGAAGGCGGCTTATCAACTGGCCAAATAGGCGATCATTTACCTCAAGCGCCTGATCCAGATCCAGTCCTTCTGCAAAAAGCATGGCCGTTCCTCCCCCGCCCCAGGTCTTCTCAAAATAAGCTTCATCTGCCTTGAGGTCCGGAGTCGTCAGATTCAGAGATCGCATGTCGCCATCAAAAGTAATCCCTTGTGCTTTCCAGATACACATCAACATGAGACATGACCAGAAAATGATAATAACAATTCCGGATTTTTGTGGACGGGTTTTCCATGTCTGATTTTGGAAAACTCCCTTTCTGGATGAAACCCTGATAAAGTGCGGAAAGGTTATCAGGGAGATGAGAAGCGCGGCGCATATCCCCACGATCGAGAATGAGGATACCTGGCGCATGCCCGGAAGCGGTGAGAAGAGAAGAACGACAAAACAGGCCACGGTGGTCAGGGCGCCAAAGACGATGGGAATGGTCACTTCATCTAAAACTGCAGCCTTTTTGCTCTCGTCATCCGGAAGTGCAAAATAAACATGGACGGCAAAGTCAATGGTTACCCCGAGAAGCACGGAGCCAAACCCAATGGTGATCGCCGAGAAATGATCGTAGAACAGCCCCACAAAACCTGCAACGCTCAGGGCCAAGACCGGGACAAGCAAGACAAACAGGCCAGCCCAACTGAGAAGAAACAAGGCGATTATAAGGACGATGCCCAGAAATGAGGTGCACATCACCACAAACACATCCTGTTTGACCGCGTTCGCATTGGTGGCGGTATAGCGATGTGCGGCCATGACAAAGGCTTCCATGGGCTTTGGGACCGAAGCCCGGATCAGTCCATCCAATTGGGATATCAATTCCGCACTTCCCCGTGAATCGGTCCCATTTATCGGAGTTTCGGCGATGATCAGAACATTTTTTCTATCCTGGCTGACAAAGTGCTGATTTTCGATGCGCATCCCGGACAAGAGGTTGGCAAATTTCAGTTGTTCAAACAACAGGCCGGAAAGATTCAAGGGATCATTTCGGAAAAGCTCTTTTTTCATCCATCCTTCAGGCGTGATGAGTTCCTGGTACATCGATCTCATGCGCTCCCGAATCTGCTCCGGTTCGACTTTTGTGGCGAGCTTTTCAAAATTGTCGTCTGCAAGGAGGCTGGGAATGGTCGAAAGCATCCAGGAAAAAAACTCGGCGCCGAACAGATTGCCGGGACCTGTTGATACGCGGGTGAAATATGGAGGTTTCATGGATCCGGCAAGCGCATCCGCCGCAGCCATCAACCGGCCAAGGTCAGCCTCCCCCCGAAGATTGATCACCACTTTTTTGGCAAATGGAGAATCCTGAAGCAAGGAAAACTCCTCACCCACGGCAGCGTCCCTATCCGGAATCATGAACTGGATGTCTTCATGGATATTCGTAAAGGCCATGGCAAGCGCGCCCAACACAACGACCAGCAATGTCACGCCGAAGAGGATTTTTCTTCTGGGGGACAGCAGGGTATAAAGGGTTCCAACAGGCTTGTTAAATGACATGATCTTAGTAGTGCTCATTCATTCACTTGCTTCTTTTAGCGACATCTTGCCAGGCCAGAAGGATGGGGCTGGCCACATATACCGAAGAGTACGTCCCGGTAAGAATCCCCACCAGCATGGCAAAGGCAAAATCATGAATGATCCCGCCTCCTAGGATAAACAGTGCCAGCACGGCAACCAGTGACGTTGACGATGTCAATATCGTTCGACTGAGGGTTTCGTTCACGCTTTTGTTGATGGTGGATATAAACGGATTCTTCGGGTGTTTCTTCAGATTCTCCCGAATCCGGTCAAAAACAATGATCGTATCGTTCAGGGAATAACCCATGATGGAAAGGATCGCGGCAATGATGGGAAGCGAGAACTCCTTGTCAAAGAGCGAAAACAGCCCGATGGTGATGATCACATCATGGATCAGGGAAATCACCGCACCCATCGCATATTTCAGTTTCAGTATCCAGAACAGCACCAGTGCCAGGATCAGGGCCAGAACGGTCAGAAGGGTCATGCTGATGTGCAGGAGGCTCAGCAGGTATACGCCGCCCATCAAGGCACCTGCCAGCGTCGCACAGGCCACCCATTTGAATTCAAATCTGCCGGAGATGTAAATGGCGATAAAGAGCATGGCGTAAAAAATGGCGAACATGGCCTTTTCCTGCAAATCCTTGCCCACCTGGGGACCGACCATTTCCACCCTGCGGATGTCCGGTTCGGCGCCGGTTGTCTTTTGAACAGCGGCCTTTATTTTCTGGGAAAAATTATCATCGGTCTGAAACGGAGACTCGGTGCGGATCAGATAATCATGATCTGCTTCGTTTCCAAAGGTCTGAATGGTTGAATTTTCCAGCCCCATTTCCGCCAGGCCGGCCTTGATGTCATTGATGGTGACAGCGCCCGGAAACTTGACCTGAATGACCGTGCCGCCGACAAAATCAATGCCGTATTTGGGGCCGCCATGGAAAATGAGACTGAGAATGCTGATCAGGATCATCGAAAGCGATACGGCGTAGGCAATTTTTCGTTTGCCGACAAAATCGATATCGATATTGGGTTTGATAAATTCCATAAAAATGTCCTTTCAGATATTCAACTGTTTGATTTTGCGCTGAACAACCAGAACACCGCCGACAACTGCGGCCAGAACCACGACTATGCTGGCTACCAGTTTCCATGAAATATTCTTCAATAATTGAATCCTTTCGGTGATCAAACCGGACATTGCCGGCATAGTGGTGCTGGCTTTCAGGATGCCTCCCGTTTACAGGCGTCACAGATGATACGGATCAAATCGTCGAGATCGCATGGTTTGGTGAGGTAATCAAAAGCCCCGAATTTGACGCCTTCCCGTGCGGCGGTCTCGGATCCATGGCCGGTCAGCATGATGACCGGCATGTCCGGATCCATTTTTTTGAATATCTTCAGTACCTCGATGCCATCCATGTCTTCCATTTTAAGATCCAGGACAGCGCAGTCGAAGCGAATGCTGCGAAGGGTCTGAATGGCCTCATTTCCATTGGTGGCGGTGACCGCATCGATGTTTCTTTTGGCCATTCGCTTTGCGAGCACGCTGACATAGCCTGGCTCGTCATCCACAAGAAGCAGTTTGATCGGATTGTTATCATCCATACCTGTGTCAGGCGTCATCTGTCCCTCTATTGATCTTAGCGTAAGCACATGGAGATGGCTGTCCGCCCGCAAATATGAAAAAGATACCCTCCCCCTTTGTCAAAGGGGGATCGAGGGGGATTTATTGGCAGGATAGTCACTGAAATCCCCCCTGGCCCCCCTTTTCAAAGGGGGGTATGAATATTTTCTCCCTTTGAAAAGGGGGAGGAATTATTTCATACCCCATGCCGCAGTGCAATCTCCTGAATTCGCGCCTGGGTGATCTTTTCATTATGCTTGTCTTTCTTGGCTTTTGCTTCCTGGACCTTCTGCAAAAGCATATCGATATCACAGGGTTTCATGAGATAGTCAAATGCCCCCAGTTTCATGCCTTCTATGCCGGTTTCGATGGTGGCATGACCGGTCAGCATGATCACCTCCGTCAGGGGATGTGCTTTCTTGATTTCTTTCAGGGCTTCAATGCCATCCATTCCCGGCATCTTGACATCGAGGATCACCACATCCATATGATCCTCCTTGTCGAGTTTTGTCAATGCTTCCGGTCCGCTGTGCGCCGAAACAATGGTCAGATCCCGCTTGGACAACCTTTTGGTCATGGTTTCCACAAAAGGTATTTCGTCATCCACTAACAAGACGACAGTTTTCATTTGGAACTCTCCTGTTATTTAAAATTTTATTGATGACTTTGATTTTCGCCCTTTGGCGCCGGCAGATGAATATGAAAAGTGGTGCCCACTCCCACACTGCTGTTAAGGGTGATATCGCCGCCCATTTTTTTGATGATTCCGTAACAGATCGACAGTCCCAGACCCGTACCCTTCCCGACAGGCTTGGTGGTAAAGAAGGGATCGAAAATACGATTCATCATCGCCTGCGGAATCCCCTGCCCGGTATCGGCCACATCGATTGTCACAAACTCACCATTGTGTCTGCTGGTGATTTCGATGCTTCCGCCTCCGGATCCAATGGCGTCGATGGCGTTGTTGATGAGATTCAGAAGCACCTGCTGCATTTCCGAGGGAGATGCAGCCACTTTCGGAAGTTCCGGGTCCAGATGCATGATGATTTTCACGTTGCTGTATTTGGCTCCCTGTCCCGAGATGCTGACGATTTCCTCGATAATTTCGTTGATCAGCACTTCGCGCACCCTGGAATCGGTTTTTCTGGCGAAACTGAGCAGTTTGTGCGTGATTTCCTTGCATCTTCCGCCCTGGGTTCTAATCTGGTTCAGCGCCCGGCGGAATTCTTCCAGATTCTGGCATTTTCCCAGATCTTCTTCATCCAGCAGGTCTCCGATCCAGCCGGCTTCTTCCACCATGATGGCAATGGGGTTGTTGATCTCATGGGCAATGCCCGAAGCAAGTTCTCCCACGGACGCCAGCTTTCCGGCTTCGATCACCTGCTCGTTCATCATCTCCTTGCCCTGATCGGCATTTTTTATATATTTGACCATTTTCCTGGAGAGTAGAAACGCCATGACGACGATACCGACGCCGCCGATAACCAGGATGATGATGGATAAATTCCGCGTTTGATTCAGATCGGAAAATGCATCCGCATCTTCCTGCTGGTAAACCAGAATCCACTCCTTGTCTTTCAGGGGCGTTGTCAGATAAAGGAGATTCCTGCCCGAGTAATTGACATTGCCCACCGATATTCCTCTGTCACCGATGGGTTTCCCCAGGACGGTATCCATTCCGATATCATCGGGCTCAATGGGTTTGTTCGTTTCTGATGCATTGAAAAAATGGTGACTACTGATAAATTTCTGCTGAAATTCCTGGCTCAGTTTGGGATCCAGACGGGGTTTGGTCTGAAATTCCCCTTCTTTGTTGATGATGAAGGCGGAACCGGTTTCCCCGATGTGCACGCTTTCCACCAGCGCATTGAATACCTCGAAATCGATGGTGGCCCGTAAAATCCAGTTTTTTCCTTCATGTTTCTGCCTGACCGTGATGATAAAATGGGGTTGTCTGCGAAGGCCCAGAAACACGTCGCTGATGTAATAATTCTGATGGATGGCCTTTTTGAACCATTCCGTCTGGCCATAATCGGCTTTTTCAAGTTTGAACGCTCCGGCGTAGGACACCTGGACACCCTGGTCATCCACCACTCCCAGATCGACAAAAACGCCCCCGTATGATTTTTGCAGAATGGCCAGTTTCTGGTTCAGATACGTTTCGTCTTTTACCTGGTCGTAAGAGACCGAGTTGGCCAGATTCACAGCATAGGCCAGTTTATCGTTTAAAAACATCGTAATGCCCTGCTGGTGTTTTTGAACCACCTCCATCAGGTGTGCGATCACTTTTTCGCGGTATGATGTTTCGAACCGGTATTCATTGAGGGTGCTGATCAAAAGAAGGGGAGCAAACGACACCAGGATGACGATCAGCATCATGTTTCGCATCAATGCCCGGTAATAGGGTTGTGTTTCCATCTGCTCCCCCTTTATAGATTCAGCGGATAACCATTACTTCGGCGCCGGTTTGTTTTTTCAGCTCTTCCAGATGATCTTCGACGCTTCCATTAAAAAGGGCTTTTTCGAAAAAAGTCCGGGGTTCATGACCCAGTACCAGAAGATCGGCTTTTTCCTCCTGAGCCACCTGTATCAACTCATCCAGAACCGGCCCTTTTCTGAGAATTTTTTTTGGAACCACACCCTGTGTTTTTGCGATTTCTTCGGCAACTTCCAGGAACTGATCTCCCAAACGGTCCAGGGAATCGGCCACCGCTCCGGAAGTGATGGAACCGCTGCCCCTTCTTAAAAAAGATACGTCCACTACATAGACATAAATCAGTTCGGCATGAGATTGGTTGGCCAAAACCGCGGCTTCGAGCGCCGCTTTCTGGGAATGCAGGGACCCTGTCACTCCGCATACAATCTTTGTGTAACCCATATTGACTCCTATGTTTTTGGTTATGACGGCTCAGGCGGGATCTGCCTTCAATGCGCCTGAGCCGTATTTTTTTTACATTTCCACCAGCAGCAACCATCCGGAACACAGGATGATGGTGATGATCATCGGGATAAAGGCCGCCTTCAGGTAAGCCATGAAGGAGATGGGATAGCCGGCCCGCTCGGCCATGCCCACGGTGACCACATTGGCGCTGGCCCCGATCATGGTGCCGTTTCCGCCCAGACACGCGCCCAAAGCCAGTGCCCACCACAAGATACCGCCCTGGGCTCCAGGGATGGCGGTTGTCAGATACCCCACAATCGGCAACATGGTAGCGGTGAATGGGATGTTATCGATGATTGCGGATGCTATTGCAGACACCCACAGGATCATGAGAACAGCCACCACAAGGTTTCCCTGGGAAATATCCTTGACCCAGCCGGCGATGATCTGAATAAGGCCGGTTTCCTCGGCTCCGGCTACAACCATGAAGAGCATGATGAAAAAAATCAGTGTGGGCCACTCGATCTCTTTTTCAAGCATTTCAACGATATCCACCTTGCTGATCGCCATCAATATGGCCGCTCCGATCATGGCCGCGATGCTGGGCTCCATGTGCAGGACGCCGTGAATGATGAAAAGAAAGATGACGATCCCCAGAATTGTCCCACATTGAATCAGCAGGCTCTTGTTGGTGATTTTATATTCACCCCGAAGCTTTTCGATCATCTTTCCCACATCTCCCACCTGAGCCTTCAGGTAGTCTTTTTTATACCAGTAAAGGAAATAGATAATTACAAATACAAGACAGATCATATTGATCAGGGACATATTCTTGATAAAATCGACAAAAGACAGTTTGGCGTAGGATCCGATCATGATGTTGGGCGGGTCCCCGATCAAGGTGGCGGCGCCGCCGACGTTGGAGGCGAAAACTTCTGGCATCAGCAGGGAAATCGGGTTGATCTTTAAGGTCAGTGCGATTTCGATGGTCACCGGAATGATCAGGAGCATGGTCGTGACATTGTCGAGAAACGCCGATGTCACCGCGGTGACAAACATGAGAATGGCGGCCAGGACAAAGACATTGCCTTTGGCGATCTGATAGGATTTATAAGCCATCCACTGGAAAACCCCGGTTTTTTTCATGACCCCGACAATGATCATCATGGCCATCAAAAGAAAGATCACGTTCATGTCGATGGCGCGTATGGCTTCTTCATACGTCAGGATGACAAAATTCGGATTGAACGATCCCGCGGTGTAGGTGATGGTGAGAAGGACCGATGCGCCCAGAAAAGCCGCAAGCGTCCGGTGCATGAGCTCAAATGCGATCAGCGTATAGACGGCAATTAATACGAGGCTGGCGATCCAGAAAGCAGGGGTGATGACCCGGACCAGAGTAAAATTGTGATGGGCCAGGAAGTAACCCACCCCATTCATATCGGCTTTTTCCCGAACGATGTTTTCCAGAACAATATGTCCCGAGTTTTTAAAGGAAGGCTTTTCCGCATCCATTTCCACTCTTGCTCCGGGCGGAGCGCCCTTGGGCAAGTCAATTCGGCTTCATATCCGCCGGATTTTGAAGTGGTCACTTCCTCTTTGATATCAATTTTTTTGCCATTTAAAAAAAACTGGAGACTTACTTCTTTCAGCGGTTTTCCCTGATCGTTGGTAATGGTTCCGGACACCACCAGGATATCAGACGGGCTGCTGCCGCCCTGCGCCGGGGTCATGGGGGCGATCCCCATGGCTATCAGCCAGAGCAGGAGCGTCCAAAAAATCAATTTGCTTTTTGTCATCGGAAAATCATCCTTTCTCTAATTCTATGGAATCATATTGCTCCATTTCAGTCGGCAAAAAAACAGAAAACCAAGAACCGTTTCATATCTGTTGGTTTCAACACTATGATTTTTTGGCCTTTTCTGCGGCAATATCCTGGTATAGCACCTGAAGGGTCCGTATCAGCGTCAAGCCGCCCATCAGCGGTATCAAGGCATAAAGACAGACCATCGGAATCTGCATAATGATGGTTGTCTGGCCGGTACTTGCCTGCTGAATGGCCATCTTCCACCCGTAAACCAGCATGAGCAGCGAAAATACGATGGTCGCCAGATTGCTGAAAACAATCAAGGGAAACCGGGTTTTGGGAAAGAATTGAATCAACACGTCCACCTTGACCATGGACTTGTTTTTGACCGAGACGCTTAAACCGATAAAAGTCGTATAGATGAGCACCAGTTTTATGTATTCTTCAGACCAGGCCAGGGTGTAATTGAAGGCATATCGCAGAACCACATTTGCAAATAAAGCCAATAGCCCCGTCATAACCATCAGAAAAATGCTCCATTCTTCAAATAACGTCAGGCCTTTATCCACGGTATTCAGAATCTTTTTCATCATGTCATTTTCTCCTTTGCATAAAACTGATTAAGAGCCACACGTCTTTCGTTGCGCTTCATTGAACACTGTTCCAAATAAAAAAAGCCGCTAACCACGAATTAATCGTGATAGCGGCCCGACCATCATTATACCTCTGAGAACACTACGTCCTCAGACCCGAAGAAAATTTAATTTTTACCTGTTGAATAAGAAGTCTCAGTCAGTGCACAAAGAGTTTCTCATATAATCTATTTCCTTTCATTTTTCCTTTGCATAAAACTGATTAAGAGCCACACGTCTTTCGTTGCACTTCATTGAACACTGTTCCAAATAAAAAAAGCCGCTAACCACGAATCCATCGTGATAGCGGCCCGACCATCATTACTCCCTCTGAGAATACTACTTTCCCAGACCCCGAAGAAAATTCAATTTTTGATTGACTATCATAACCACTCTGTTTTGTCTACTCAAAACAACCAGCTTCTTCCTTCAGCGTGCTTCCCTTTTACAGGCGTTACAGATGATACGGATCAGATCGTCGAGATCGCATGGCTTGGTGAGATAATCAAAGGCCCCGAATTTGACGCCTTCACGTGCGGCGGTCTCGGATCCATGGCCGGTCAGCATGATGACCGGCATGGCCGGATCCATTTTTTTAAATATCTTCAATACCTCAATGCCATCCATGTCTTCCATTTTAAGATCCAGGACAGCGCAGTCAAAACGATGGTTTCGCAGGGTCTGGATGGCCTCGTTCCCGTTGGTGGCGGTGATCGCATCAATGTTTCTTTTTGCCATTCGCTTGGCGAGCACACTGATGTAGTCGGGTTCGTCATCCACAAGAAGCAGTTTGATCGGATTATTATAATCCATACCTGTGTCAGGCATCATCTGTCCCTCTATTGATCTTAGCGTAAGCACATGGAGATGGCTGTCCGCCCGCAAATATGAAAAAGATACCCTCCCCCTTTGTCAAAGGGGAATCGAGGGGGATTTATTGGCAGGATAGCCACTGAAATCCCCCCTGGCCCCCCTTTCCAAAGGGGGGGGTATGAATTTCTCCCCTTTGGAAAGGGGGGAATCAAATCATACCCCATGCCGGAGTGCAATTTCCTGAATCCGCGCCTGGGCAATCTTTTCATTATGCTTGTCTTTCTTGGCCTTGGCTTCCTGGACCTTCTGCATAAGATTATCGATATCACAGGGCTTCATGAGATAATCGAATGCTCCCAGTTTCATGCCTTCGATGCCGGTTTCGATGGTGGCATGGCCGGTCAGCATGATCACTTCGGTCAGGGGATGGGCTTTCTTGATTTCTTTCAAGGTTTCTATGCCGTCCATTCCCGGCATCTTGACGTCAAGGATCACCACGTCCACGTGGTCCTCATGGCCGAGTTTTGCCAATGCCTCAGATCCGCTGTGCGCTGAAATAACGGTTAAATCCCGCTTTGCCAGCCTTTTGGTCATGGTTTCCACAAAAGGTACTTCATCATCCACTAACAAGACAACTGTTTTCATTCGGAACTCTCCTGTTATTTTGATCAGTTATTGTTGAATTTGCTTTTCGCTCTTTGGCGCTGGAAGATGAACATGAAAAGTGGTGCCCATTCCCACGCTGCTGTTAAGGGTGATATCGCCACCCATTTTTTTGATGATTCCATAACAGATCGACAACCCCAGGCCTGTTCCCTTTCCGACGGGTTTGGTGGTAAAGAAGGGATCGAAAATGCGATTCATCATTGCCTGGGGAATTCCCTGTCCGGTATCGGCCACATCGATTGTTACAAACTCGCCATTGCGTCTGCTGGTGATTTCGATGATTCCGCCTCCGGTTCCAATGGCATAGATGGCGTTGTTGATAAGATTCAGCAACACCTGCTGCATTTCAGAAGGTGATGCTCCCACCTTCGGAAGTTCCGGATCCAAATGCGTGACGATCTTGACGTTGTTGTATTTTGCTCCCTGTTCCGAGATGCTGACGATTTCTTCGATGATGTCGTTGATCACCACTTCACGCACTCTGGAATCGGTTTTTCTGGCAAAACTGAGCAGTTTGTGGGTAATTTCCTTGCATCTTCCGCCCTGGGTTTTAATCTGATTCAGGGCACGGCGGAATTCTTCCAGATTCTGACACTTTCCCAGGTCTTCTTCGTCCAATAGATCGCCGATCCAACCGGCTTCTTCAACCATGATGGCAATGGGATTGTTGATTTCATGGGCAATGCCCGAGGCAAGCTCTCCCACGGACGCCAGCTTTCCGGCTTCGATTACCTGCTCGTTCATCATCTCCTTGCCCTGATCGGCTTTTTTGATATACGCAATCATTTTTCTGGAAAGCAGAAAGGCCATGACGATAATACCGATGCCGCCGATAACCAGGATGATAATGGACAGGTTCCGCGTTTGATTGAGATCAAAAAAAGCATCCGCGTCCTCCTGCTGGTAAACCAGAATCCATTCTTCATCTTTCAGCGGCGTTGTCAGATAAATCAGGTCCCTGCCCGCATAATTGACCTTGCCTACAGATATCCCCTTGTCTCCAAGGGGTTTTCCCTGTGCCGTGTCCATTCCGACGTCATCGAGTTCTACGGGCCTGTTCACCTCTGATGCATCATGTTTCTGTTGACCGCTGATAAATTTATGCTGAAACTCCTGGCTTAACTTGGGTCCCAGACGGGGTTTGGTCTGAAATTCCCCCTCCTTGTTGATGATGAAGGCGGAGCCGGTTTGGCCGATATGCACACTTTCCACCAGAGCGTTGAATACCTCGAAATCAATTGTGGCCCGAAGTATCCAGTCTTTTCCTTCATGTTTCTGCTTGACCGTGATGATAAAATGGGGTTGCCTGCGAAGGCCCAAAAACACGTCGCTGATGAAATAATTCTGATGAATGGCTTTTTTGAACCATTCGGTTTGGCCATAATCGGCCTTTTCAAGTTTGAAGGCTCCGGCGTAGGCCACCTGAACGCCCCGGTCATCCACAACCCCCAGATCAACAAAAACACCCCCATAGGATTTTTGCAGGATGGCCAGCTTCTGATCCAGATACGTTTCGTTTTTTATCTGGTCATAAGAGACCGAGTTGGCCAGATTCACCACATAGGCCAGTTTATCATTCAAAAACATCGTGATGCCCTGCTGGTGTTTTTGAACCACCTCCATCAGGTGGGCGATCACTTTTTCGCGGTATGAGTTTTCAAACCGGTATTCATTGAGGGCGCTGATCAAAAGAAGGGGAGCGAACGACACCAGGATGACGATCAGCATCATGTTTCGCATCAATGCCCGGTAATAGGGTTGAGTCTCCATATAGCTCCCCCTCGGTGATTCAGCGGATAACCATTACTTCGGCGCCGGTTTGTTTTTTCAGTTCTTCCAGATGATCTTCGACGCTTCCATTGAAAAGGGCTTTTTCGAAAAAAGTCCGGGGTTCATGACCCAGCAACAGAAGATCGGCTTTTTCCTCCTGAACCACCTGTATCAACTCATCCAGAACCAACCCTTTTCTGAGAATTTTCCTGGCCGTAACGCCCTGGGTTTTGGCGAGCTCTTCGGCAAATTCCAGGAACTGCTCTCCCAGGCGGTCCAGCGAATCCGCCACCGCTCCGGAGGTGATGAAACCGCTGCCCCGTTTTAAAAAAGATACATCCACCACATAGACGTAAACCAGTCCGGCCTGAGATTTACTGGCCATAATTGCAGCTTCGAGCGCCGCTTTCTGTGAATGCAGTGATCCTGTCACTCCGCATACGATCGTTGTGTAACCCATATTGACTCCTTTATGATTATGACGGCTCAGGCGATCTGTCTTCAGTGCGTCCGAGCCGTATCGTCTTTTACATTTCCACCAGCAGCAACCATCCGGAACACATGATGATGGTGATGATCATCGGGATAAAGGCCGCCTTTAAGTAAGCCATGAAGGAGATGGGATACCCGGCCCGCTCGGCCATGCCCACGGTGACCACATTGGCGCTGGCCCCGATCATGGTGCCGTTCCCGCCCAGGCAGGCTCCCAGGGACAGTGCCCACCACAATACCCCGCTCTGGGCTCCGGGGATAACGGTTGTCAGATATCCCACAATCGGCAGCATGGTGGCGGTAAACGGGATGTTGTCGATAATGGCGGAAGCCAGGGCGGACACCCACAGGATCATGAGAATGGCTATCACGAGATTGCCTTGTGAGATATCCTTGACCCAACTGGCAATGATCTGGATCAGACCGGCCTCTTCGGCCCCGGCAACGACCATAAAGAGCATGATGAAAAAAATCAGCGTGGGCCACTCGATTTCTTTTTCAAGCATTTCGACGATATCCACCTTGCTGATCACCATCAATATCGCTGCTCCGATCATGGCGGCAATGCTGGGTTCCATGTGCAGCACGCCGTGAACGATGAAAAGAAAGATCACGATCCCCAGAATGATTCCGCCCTGGATCAAAAGGCCTTTGTTGGTGATCTTGTATTCTTCCCGAAGTTTTTCGATCATCTTTCCCACGTCACCCACATGGGCCTTCATGTAGTCTTTTTTATACCAGTACAGGAAATAGACGATGATAACAATCAGGCAAATAAAATTGATCACCGACAAATGTCTTGCAAAATCGACAAAAGACAGTTTGGCGTATGATCCGATCATGATGTTGGGCGGATCACCGATCAGGGTGGCGGTGCCGCCGACGTTGGAGGCAAAAGCCTCGGGCAGCAGCAGGGAAACCGGGTTGATCTTCAGTGTCAGTGCGATTTCGATGGTTACCGGAATGATCAGGAGCATGGTCGTGACATTGTCGAGAAACGCCGATGTCACGGCGGTGACAAACATGAGAATCCCCGCCAGGACATAGACGTTGCCTTTGGCGATCTGATAGGATTTATAGGCCATCCACTGGAAAACGCCGGTTTTTTTCATGACCCCGACGATGATCATCATGGCCATCAAAAGAAAGATCACGTTCATGTCGATGGCGTGCATGGCGTCTTCAAACGTCAGGATGACATAATTCGGATTGAACGATCCCGCGGTGTAGGTGATGGTCAGAAGAACCGATGCGCCTAGAAAAGCCGCCAGGGTCCGGTGCATGAGCTCGAATGCAATCAGTGCGTAGACCGCAACCAAAACGAGGGTGGCGATCCAGAAAGCAGGGGTGATGACCCGGCTCAGGCTGAAATTGTGATGGGCCAGGAAGTATCCCACGCCGTTTACATCGTCTTTTTCCCGGACAATGTTTTGCAGTACAACATGCCCCGTGCTTTTAAAGGAAGGTTTTTCCGCATCCATCTCCACCCTTGCTCCGGTCAGCGCGCCCTTGGCAAAGGTCAGCTCGGCTTCGTACCCGCCGGATTTTGAAGTGGTCACTTCCTCTTCGGTAGCTATTTTCTTGCCATTTAAAAAAAACTGGAGACTTACCTCTTTCAGCGGTTTTCCCTGGTCGTTGGTAATGGTTCCGGACACCACCAGGATATCGGACGGGTTGCTGCCGGCATGCGCCACGGTCATGGGGGTCATCCCCATGGCTATCAGCCAGAGCAGGAGCGCGCCGGTAATCAATTTGCTTTTTGTCATCGGAAAAGTCCTTTCTTTTAATCTATGTCAGTTGGGGGCAGTGGTTGTTGAAATCCCCCCTGGCCCCCCTTTTATAAAGGGGGGGATTGGTGTCTTAATGTCAATGACATTGAACCCTGTCTATTGCAAATGATCTTTGCGGTATGTTCAAAAATTCAACCCCCTGGTTCGGTTTATTTGAGCAGGACCGGCATGCCCATGAGCGGCCAGATGAAGTAACAGAAGAGCGCCAGCAAGGTCATGAGGATCGCGCTGGGAATGCAGCCATAGAGGAAAAAATCCCCGGCGGTGAACTGTTTGCTCTCGTAAGCGATGGCGTTGGGCGCGGCGCCGATCAGAAGATTGAAGGGCATGCCGGCGGTGGCCAGGGATGCGAAGAAAATGACGTGGGGCGCCACGCCCAAATAACCGGCAATGACCAGGGAGATGGGAAGCGCAATGGCGATGGCCGCCACGTTCATGATGAAATTGGTCAGACACAGAACCAGAAAGGCGATGGCCAGAACAAAGACCAGCCAGGGAGCTGTCTGAAACCAGGTGACCCAACTGACGGCCATCCATTCCGCGGCCTTGGTCTCGTAGAGGCAGTAACCGATGCTCATGGCGCCGCCGAACAGCAGCAGAATATTCCAGGGAATGGATTCCATTTCTTCAACGCCGAGAATTCTGGCAAGAAAGAAAGCCAGAACAGGCACCAGCATGATGGCTGCCCGGTCCATGTCCTTGAAAAAGGGAATGGGGGAAAAGGACTTGAGCATGAAGAGGCCCAGTACCACCGCAACCATGACCAGAACAAATATTTCCTTGATGTTCATGGGTCCCAGTTCCCTGGCCAGGCCGTTAACCCGGTCCCGCAACCCGTCGATGCGGGCTTTTTCCGGTTTGAAGCAAAAGATCACGACGAGCCAGATGAGAAAGACCATGAGCGCGCCCAGGGGGAGCATGTACCAGGTGAGCTCGAAGAAGCCGATTTCAGTGCCTCCGGTGAATTTTTTGAACATGCCGGCCCCGGCCACGGCCCGGGCCGAGCCCAGGAAGGTGATGACCGAGCCCGCGCCAGCGGTCCAGGCCATGCCGATAAACAGACCCTTGCCAAACCGGGTCGGCTTGTCGGATTCGCTGTAGAGGGAGTTGATGGCCATGAGCAGCGGGAACATGGCAGCGGCCCCCGCGGTGTGGGCCATCAGAAGGGTCATGCCGGCCACAATGAGAAAGGTGCCGAGCAGGATAAAATTGGTGTTCTCGCCCACGATCCCCAGCATTTTGTATGCCATGCGTTTGGTGAGGCCGGAGTGGGCAAAGGCAAGCCCCATGACGACGGAGCCGAAGATAAACCAGACGGAGGGGTCAAAGAAATCCTTCAGGGCCGCATCAGCGGGCCGGATCGAAAAAACGACCTGAAAAAAACCGATGGCGATGGCGGTGGCGCCGATGGGCATCACCTCGAAAATCCACCACACGGCTGCCATCAGGAAAAGCCCCACTGCCATCCTGCCCTGTGAAGGCAGCGGAAAGTGCTTGCCGGCTGGATCGATAGCATCCGGCAGGTCGCTCATAAAATAGAAGGTGAAAAAAAATGCAAGCCCCAGAACGATAAAAAATATTCTTTTCCAGTCGATAACCAGTTTTCTGGAGGCGCTGACGATCTCATCGGAGATATCAGCCAGATTCGCTCCCACCGGTATGTTTCTAATTTCTTCTGCCATAGCAGCCAACTCCTTTCACGTATTGCAGGTACGGATCATCCGATGCCCATGGTGATTCCAGTTAAATAATTCTTCGTAGATGTGCAGGGCCTGGTTGTCATAACCAGAAACCCCTTATCGGCTTACAAAGAAATTTCCCGTTTAGATTGTGCAGGTTTTAACCTTGTCGCAAATTCCCTTGAACACATCGCTCATTCGCAGGATTCCGGAAATGCTGTCGCCTTTTTTGACGATCAGCGACTGATGACGCCCCATGACCAGCAGGTGAATGGCCTCATCCAGCGAAGCGTCTTCCTCGATATATTCCCCTGGCGTGGGTTTGCTCATGATGTCTTTGACCAGTATCTCCGAGGCCTTGCGGCAGAGATCTTCCAGCGGCTTTCGCCAGAGTCCGTAGTCTGCCATCATCGAACGGATATATTCCGGACTGAACCCGAAGCGCGATGTTTCGGTGATGTTTTCGATGGCCCGGTATTTGGGCTCGATTCCGGCGCTCACATCCCACTGGGTCAACTTTCCCACCACACGCCGATTATTATCGAGAACCAGAATGGCCCGGTGTTTTTCACGGTCCTGTTCCACCATTTTCTGGGCTTCTTCCAGCGCCATGATCGCCTCATTCAGGGTGGCATCCTCTAAAACCGTTGCGTACTCGGCAAGAGGCACCATCAATTCCTTAACTTTCGTCGATTGCATATTCCCTCTCATATCAATATCTGTTAAAAATCAGGCCCAGCCCTTTCGGGCAAGTATCCGTTCGATTTCCGCCTGCCGGATGCGATTTTCCTGCTCTGACTTCCGTTTGTAGGCAAGCACGATTTTTTCAACAAGGTCCTTGGTTTCCGTCGGTTTCAAGAGATAGTCATAGGCGCCGATCTTCATGCCTTCCACGGCGGATTCCACGGTGGAATGGCCGGTGAGCATGATGACTTCCACCAGGGGGTTGAGCGCTTTGATTTCACGAAGCACGGTCACGCCGTCTTTTACGGGCATCTGGACATCCAGGAGAACGACATCCACGTCTTTCTCCCTGACCAGTTTCAGCGCCTCATCTCCGGAGTACGCTTTGGAGGTGGTAAAATCTCTGGCCTCCAGGCGCTCGGAAAGCACGTCGATGAAATCCTTTTCGTCGTCTACCAGCAACACGCGTATCTTCATTCATTCATCTCCTTAATTTGTTGATATTCAAAACGGTTATTGTCACGCATCCGAATCCTGCGGTTTATCCTGAATGGTTATCTTTTTGGCTTTTTCACTTTCAGATTTTCTCTGCCTTGCGGCGGTGATCCGCTCTATCAATTTTTTCATGTCAAATGGAATATGAAGTTCATCGAATGCACCCAGTTTCATGGCCTGGATGGAGGCAAAGAGCGAGGTGCCCTCGGCGGGTGTCATGAGAATCACTTCGGTAAGGGGCTTCATTTCTTTGATGGCTTTCAGCAGCATCAATCCCCCTTGCTTGAATTCCCGTATTCCCAGAAGCACCACATCGATGATTTTGCGTTTAAGGATTTGTCTGGCTTCTGTTTCCTGGCAAGCCTCGTAGACCTTGAAATTTTCCGTACGCAGGCGCTCAGCCAGATGCCGGCGAAAGGCATCGTCAATTTCAACAATCAACAATTTCGTTAATGAATCCGGCAAAACCAGGGCTCCATGCAACAGGCGCGTCACAATTCCATGCGCCTTAGAACATCCCTTGAAAGGATGTATGGGTTAGTGCGATATTTTTGTCTGACTATCAGCAAGGAATATGCCATATTTAAATATTTTGTAATAACAATAGGATAAAATAATATGGCGCGGTTGAAATGCCTTATTGTGTCAATATGAAACATAATGATACAATATCAACAGCACAAAATGAGACATAATGAATCATATTGAAAGAATCATCGGATTCGGTTGTTGATGATCTATTTTAAGGGGCTTGAAATAAAGGTGAGGGAGCCATGGGCGTTAAGCGCCATACTGGCAAATCTGCATATTATGATGCGTTCGTAAGGGCCGGAACACGGTATGAAAGGGTATGCGCGGGCGCATTCTGATATTGTTCGGCTTCAGGATGCGCCGTCATGTCTGATGAAGAGAAGGCTTTTCAGGCATTGCTGGGGGGGACTGTTACCAGCCTTTTCCGCCGATGATGTGCTTGATTTTTTCCTCGGACTGTTTTTCTACCAGAATCATTTTCCTTGCCCGGGCTTTTTTGATTTTCTCGGCCAGAATTTTCAAATCCGCCGGTTTTTCCATCAAATCCATCGCCCCCAGCTTCATTGCCTCAATGCCGTTTTCAATCGTCGCATGTCCGGTCAGAAGAATCACCTGAAGTTCCGGTTTTTTGGCTTTCAACACTTTAAGGGCTTCCAGTCCATTCATTTCCGGCATCTGCAAATCCAGGATAATGGCATCGAACGATTCTGCTTCGGTCAATTGAATCGCTTCCCTGGCGGAAGCGGCGGTGGATACGGCCATGCCCCGGGTCTGCATCCGTTCGGACATGATGCTCAGAAAATCCATTTCATCGTCAACCAGCAATACTTTTTCCGTCATAATTACCCCCTTCTTTTCGTTCAACAGACAGTCATGTCGGCCGGGAGCATGATGGTCAGCTCCCGGTCTTGCGAATCAGCGGACTGCGCGGCCTTCATGTAGTCAAGCAGATTAATGGTGCTGCTATTTGTAACCGGAGCATCAACGGGAGAAAAAATGACGGCTGCCCCTTCCGCTCGAGATCGTAGAGATAGGGTAATTTCTTTTTCCACGCCGGCTCTTTCAAAGATTTCCTTGAGGCACAACCAGATGAGATTTTCTATATAGAACAGACGGGTTGTCACGAAAACGGGTTGTGGAGGCGGTATGAAATTCAGCGTGATGCTCTTCATGGCGGCAAAGCGGGAAGAAAGCGCGACGGTCAGGGCCAGGGTATCTCCCAGATCGATGCAATTAACCGGTTCATCGGTGCTGTGGGCAAACCGGTTCATATTTCGGATAATCCCGTCGGCACGCTGAATCTGTTTGCCGATGTTGGCGGCCAGACTTTTCAACCTGACAGGATCGAGGGGCCGTCCTTTTTCCGCCATTAAAGACAGATCTTCCAGAAGCCCGGCGTTCTCGTTGATGATGGCCAGGGTATTTTTCAGCTCATGCGAAATCGATGCGGATATGGAACCAAAACAGTGAAGTCCGCAGTCTCCAATGGATTCCTGGTAAGCGCTCATCGGCATCCTCCTTGTCGCTGCATCGCCTCATTCATTTTGTCAAGCAGGGATTCAATTTTTACCGGTTTGACCAGATAAAAATCTTCCCCGGCTTCCGCGGCCCCGATTTTAAAATCATCTTCAGAACCGTGTCCGGTCAGAAACAGGAATTTCATTTCCGGATGCAGGGTCTGAAGCCGTTTCTTCAACTCCAGGCCGTTCATTTTTGGAAGCTTGACGTCGAGGATTGCAAGGTCAAAAGTCTCGGTTTTAACCAGTTCCAGGGCATCCATGCTGCTGGTGACCCATCTGGCTTCAATCCCCCTGAGAGCCAGGCGTTCGGCCAGTGTTGAAACCAACTGCTCTTCATCATCAACCAGCAATACGCGCATACCCCTCTCCTTTTTTCTTTGTATAGTTCAACGGCATCATGATCGTAAAGCGGGTGCCCTTGCCGACCGCGCTTTGAACCTGAATTTTTCCGCCGATTTCCTGCACCAGCCCATACGTGATGGACAGGCCCAGTCCGGTACCGCCGCTTCGGCTTTTGGTTGTAAAAAATGGTTCAAAAACCCGTTTAATATCCGATTCTGAAATCCCGCACCCGTCATCCGCAACCTCTATGGAGATCGCGTCCTCACCGCGCCTTGATACCCTGATTTCCAGCCTGCCGCCATCGGCCATGGCGGCAAAGGCGTTGTTGATCAGATTCAGAAAAATCTGCTGAAGCTTTCCCCGGTCGCTTTCAAAATCGGGAATGTCATCGGGGATATCAACCGAAATCGTGATGCTTTTATATTCAGCTTCCTTGCCCATGAACCCCAGCACATCCTGAATGATGGATTTTACGCTGAGCTTCTGGACGCTCACTTCGATGTGCCGGGCAAAATTGAGCAGCCGTTTGGTGATGGTTCCGCACCGTTCCACGGATGCAATAATGGAATCGACCAGACTGTTCAGCTTTGAATCATTAACATAATTTTTTTGAAAGGTGAAAATATCTTTGATCAGCCCGGCTTTTTCATTGATAATGGCCAGGGGATTGTTGATCTCATGGGCGACTCCGGCGGCAAGGCGTCCGATGGAGGCCAGCTTGTTGGCATATTCGACCTGATGGAGGGTCATCACCCGCTTCTGATCGGCCAGAAAGATGTTGTTGACCAGATAGGTGGATACGCCGATAACCACGACAAGAATGGTGATGATGCTGACAGCCAGAAACCCGATCAACTGAGACCGGGTTTTGAACCAGGGCTTCATCAACTCGGCTTTCTGCTTGGTCACGATCAGGACAAAGGGGGTATCCGTGATATAGGCATAACCGACGATCAGTATCTTTCCGGCCCTGTCCAGTGTCTGGTAAACGATCGTTTTGGAGGAGTATTCCGGAACCGAGAGCGGAATCCTTTCCAGCACCGTGGTCTGGTATCGGGAAGGCGTCTGAAGAATGCCGTCCTGGTTGATGATAAACGCATCCCCCATCCCCCCGACTTCCAGTTCCGATAAAAGCTCCTTGAACCGTTCCATGTCCAGAGACGACCGAAGAACAAAAAAAGATCCATCCGGCAGACCGTGCTTGACGGCAATTACAAAATGGGGGACATTGCGAAGCCCGAGAAATACATCGCTGATGTAAATATTGCGTTCCAGAACCTCCCGATACCAGGCCTGGGTGCCATAGTCCACACCGATGAGATCATAGGGTCCGACATAATTGATTTGAACGCCGGACTCGTCTATCACGCCCAGATCGGAAAACCCGCCCAGACTTTTTTTCAGGTTTTCAAGAATCGCGGACAGGCGGTCCGGGTTTTTCAGACTTTCGGGGGTGTTGTCGTGAATGATGAAATTCAGGGCAAATTTTCGCTCATCCAGAAAAAAAGAGATGCTCCGCCGGGTATTTGAAACCAGGCGGGAGGTTCTGAGCAGAATTTCCGATTCAATGGCGTCCTGAGTGACATTGTAGTCGATTATCGCCATGAAAATCAAGGGGATCAGGGCAACCCCGGCAGTCAGAAACGCAGCCTGTTTCCAGATTCTCCGGAAATTGAACAGGGATTTGAAAGGCCCCGCGGCAGCATCCTGATGGTCCCAGAATTTGGGTTTGAAACGGGTTGTTATCATGGTTTCCTCGCGGTGTCACCCGCAGCCGGTTTCATTCATGAGACTCCGATTTTTTGCTTCCGATTTTGAATTTTTTCGTTGGCTTTTTTCAAGGTATCACTCAGGACATCAATGTCAACGGGTTTCTGCAGATAGGCAAAGGCTCCCAGATTCATGCAGGTTTCCCGGTCCGTTTCCGATCCATGCCCGGTGAGGATAATGACCTCAATTCCGGGCTGGGTTTCCTTGACCCTTCGAAGGACTTCGATGCCGTCGATGCCCGGCATTTTCAGGTCCAGAATCATGACTTCGGGTTCTTCCTCGTGAACCAGCTTCAGGGCGGATTCCCCGTCGAACGCCACGGCAGAGCCCATATCCCGAAGGCTCAGGCGTTCGGACAGGGTTTGAACAAATTCCCGCTCGTCATCCACGAGCAAAACCTTGGAAGGAACTTCAAAATCAAATTTCCGGTAAATGTCCGACTGATGAAAATCCTTTCCCACGCAGGTCTCTATGCTTTTTACGCCCGGAACCGTTCCCGCAATGGATTTGAGCTCCTGCTCCAGGCGGCTCAGCATCAGCACATGCTTGTTGATGGTCAGGGTAACCGTGCCGTTTGCAGCGCCGACGCCCACCTGATGGCCTTCGTTGATCAGGGCGACTTCCACCTGGGCGGAAAGACGGAAATCGTCAACGGATTTTCGGGATTGTTCCGTCTGCTGAAGCACATCCTTTTTCAGATTATCCAGAATCAGTTGAATGGCCTCGGTGGTGTTGGTCTTGTTCATGGGCAGGATCATGTCATAAAGATCGGGACTCCACGGATCCGTCAGATCAAATAAACCATGGATCCAGGCAGCGCAGTCTTCATCCTGCCGGTGGATCCATTTTGCCGCTTCTTTTTCGGAAATCCCCTTGGCTTTTGCAGCCAGGGCAATCCTGAAACTCATGTCCGCGATCAGGCAGATCCTGAGGACATGGTTGATCGCCTTGGGTATCAAATGGCCCGAGAAACCGGACAGCAGCAGGTTGTCGTCCTTCAGCTTTTCAGCCAGTGCCAGCTTGAGGTAGGCAATCGAACGCTCTTTTTCATGCGTAAACTTGTTGAATATCGATGTTCGGGATGCAAAGGCACGGCTGATTTTGGAGGCATCAATTCCCGAAAGTCTTGCTGCATCATCTGTCAGGTCGCTGTCTGTAACCGATTTGTGCCCGGTATGAGCGATAAGTTCCTGAAGAACGGTATCTTCATTGCAAAACGTACCTGGAAAAATCGTAATTATTGGCATTTCAGACCCCTTATCTTTTGAATGATGAATTGTGTAAATTTCAAACTTCGTACTTTATGCTTTTCCCATCGGCAATCAAGCCAGGTTGCAGGCCGTCAAGGGGCAGACCGGTTCATCGCCATCCCTGTGTGTCGGTTCATAAATGGTCTGAATGGCTTTTTCCATTGTCGGAAACAAGTGATCCATACCGATTTTTGCAACCAGGTGGGTACGGTCCAGCACTTTCATCACCGCTTCATTCACGCCGCTCAGGGAAATGTCAAGTCCCGCGCTGCGGATTCGGTCTATCAGCAAAGATAGCGTTTCTTCTCCGGATGCGTCAATATCATTAATGCCGTTGGAGACAATTAAAATGTGTTTAAGGGCTTCCCGGCTCAGCATCAGTTCGGTAATCTGATCATCCAGGTAACTGGAATTGGCAAAAAACAAGGGGCCGTCAAACCGGATCAGGGAAATATATTTACATTCGCTCAAGCCGTGCGTCGTGACGCACCGGAGTGCATCATCTTCGTCTCTGGCAAGGGAGGCAACGTTGGGCCTCATGCTCTTGTAGAGAAAAACCATCAGGGAGAGGGTAACGCCCACCATGATTCCCTTATCCAGGTGCGGCGCAAACCACAGGGTGACGATAAAGGAAATGATGGAGATGGCCCCGTCATATTTTTGCGCTTTCCAGGCATGGACAAAACCGGATATATTGATCAGGCCAATCACGGCCATCATGATGACGGCAGCCAGTACGGATTGGGGAAGATGATAGAGAAGGGGTGTAAAAAACAGCAGGGCAATCACCACCGCAATGCTGGTAAAGACACTTGAAAGCCCGGATACGGCACCTGCCTGAAGGTTTACGGCGGACCTGGAAAATGAACCCGATATCGGATAGCTTTTTCCGATCGCCCCCAGGATATTGGCCAGTCCCTGACCAATGAGTTCCTGATTGGGGTCCAGCCTCTGACCGGTTTTTCCGGCCATGGCCTTGGCAATGGAAATGGCTTCCATAAAACCAAGCAGGGAAATAATGGCCGCATAGGGAAAGAGCTGGCCGATAATATTCAGGCGGATTGTTGGAATGGTAAACGCAGGAAGCCCCTTTGGAACGGTTCCGATAACTTCACCGCCGCCGATCATCCGGATGCTATCCAGTTTCAGCGGCCTGTTTCCCAAACGGATCCGCCAGATCCGCCCGTCGGTTTTTGCATCCTGAGGCACATTGTCCTTGGGGGAAAAAACCAGGGAGCCGTCTGCCTGCTTAACGCCGACAAATAAAAAATTGCGGATTTCCTCCCGATAAATCTGCGCGTCATAATTAATCAGGTCGCATTTGGTGGAAAGCATTTTATCCTGATGTTCGGATTCAAGGGTGGCCAGCAGATCATGCCTGTGTTTGGCGTCTTCGATTTGTTTGTTGATTTCGGTCCGCTTCTCGGCAATGGGGGCTATGGAATTGACTGCCGAATTGAATTTATCCACCATTTCAAGGGCTCTTTTGGAGTTGATGGCCGTGATATTTACCGTAACATCATGCTCGAAATTCAAGGCCCAGGAAAGGAGGGTGGTAATGACAACGGCTACCAGAACATTGGGGATTTTGGGTGCCATCCGTTTCAGTCCGTACATGATGGCAAATGCCAGGATCCCCATGGCCAGGGTTGGCCAGTGGGTATAATAAACGGCTGCCTGCACGACTTTGATGATGGTTTCATAATGATGGGGGGCATTGTCAACGTTCACGCCGAACATTTTTGAAAGCTGGGATGTTGCAATGATAATGGCAGCGGCATTGGTAAAGCCGTTGACCACCGGGTGGGAAAGAAAATTGACCACCAGGCCCAGCCTGAGAATCCCGAGGCTGAACTGAAAAACGCCCACCATCAGCGCCAGCAAAATCGCGTAGACGATGTAGCCTTCACTGCCGGCAGTGGCCAGTGGCGCCAGAGATGCCGATGTCATCAGGGAGACCACGGCAACCGGTCCGGTTGCGAGCTGGCGGCTGGAACCAAAAAGAGAGGCGATCATGGGCGGGAGAAATGAAGCGTACAGACCATAATAAGGCGGCAGGCCGGCGAGCTGCGCATAAGCCATGGATTGAGGGATCAATACGAGTGCCACTGTCAATCCGGAAAGCGCATCGACCCTGAGATCCGATGCAGTGTAGTTTTTAAACCAGGCCAAAAAAGGAAAAAATCGTATTAACATGCTTTCCACCTATCCTGTAACGGGTTTATTTTCCAGCATCCTCCTGCAGGATGCAATCAGTTCATTAAACAGCGCGCCGGCGTCATAAAGATTGTAGAGCTTAAAACGCACCAGCCCATCCACCATCGTAAATACGATCAAGGCGGTTTTCCTGGCAGGCATGGGGCCGATGGACCCGTCGGCCTGACCGGACAGAATCGCCTGTTCAAAAATATCCACAAAACAGTTGTAGATGGACTCCAGATGATCCCGGCAATCCGGATTGACTTCGGCCAGTTCATAAGGATATCTGCGGTGAAGGAGCATAAAGAGGTCTTCCTTCAATCCGGCCAGATAGAGATAAAAGGATATCGCGCCTTCCATCATTTCAATTCCTGTTTCAAATTCTCTGTTCTCGATATACCGGTTGAATTCGGACAGAATGTCTTCTTTGGCGTTTTTTAAAATTTCCAGAAAAATTCCCTGTTTCGTTTTGAAATGGTAAAAAATCGTGCCTTCCGCGGCACCCGTGGTTTTGGACAGTTCCGCCATCGACGTGTCTTTAAATCCTTTTCTGGCAAAAAGCTGCATGGCAACGCGAAGAATAATCTCTTTTTTTTTCATGACAGATCCCTGTAATGTTGATACTGAGTACTCAGTCGGTTTTTTAAATATCGCAATGAAACAGTGGTGTCAATCTAAAAATGTTTCAGTGAAAATTCCCCCCTTTGAAAAGGGGGGGGCAGGGGGGATTTAAGACGACCATCCTGCAGAGAAATCCCCCTCGATCCCCCTTTTCCAAAGGGGGAAGGTATCTTTTTCATTGCCGGATGCGAAGCCCCGAACCAAATCATGCCAAATCATGAATGTTTACGAGGCCATCAAAAATGGCGTTCTGTAAAGAGGGGTGTTCGAAAAGCGGGGACCTTATGGACTCGGAGGGAAAGACTACAAATTGGACAGTTTCAGAATAAGCTCGTCGATGTTCACCGGTTTTATCAGGTAATCCAGTGCTCCCAGGCGCATTCCTTCTATTCCGTCCCGGGTGGAGCAATGGGCGCTCAGCAAAAGGACCTGAACATCGGGATATCGGGACTTGATCTGCTGGAGCACAACCAATCCGCTGATATCCGGCATCCGGACATCCAGGACCACTGCCTGGGGTTGTTCCGCTTCGATCATGCGCAGCGCCTCTTCCCCGCTGATAGCGGTTCTGACCGCGATTCCCCTGAGGGTCAGCCTTTCGGCCAGTGTGGTTACGAATTCATTTTCATCATCGACCAGAAGAACGCTTGATTTTTTCACTTTGCCTCACCGTTTACAATTCCGGATCATACAATATGGCCCCGGACCTCAGTGTGCCCCTGGTGAACTCTTTGAGCACACGGTCGCTGGTGCCGATAACGGAATCGAACACATTGATTCGTTTCCATATAAGATATTGATAGTATTCTTCCTCTATGCCGCCACAGATGACCGTCTGGATATCCGCGGTAAGAATCATATGGCACAGTTCTTCTGCCGAAGCCCGAGGAAGCACCACGGATTTTTCATCTTCGATCCTGTTATCCGGTCCGACGGATGCAATGAACACTTCCGTGGTCAGATCAAACCGGGGCGCCACATCGTTTCCATACAGGCAAATCAGGACTTTCTTAAGCATGTTGAAGACCCTTAAAGCAATGGTCATGAATCAGGGTTCGCCAATCCATGATGTTTCATCTTTCTCCACAAGGTGCTCCTTCCCCAACCCAGAATCTCGGCGGCCTTGCTTCGACGTCCCCTGGCCTTTAGCAGCGCATCCATGATCATCGATTTTTCCGCGGTAGACCAATCCTTTTCAGGTGTTCTGGTTTGGGTTTCCGGGACCCAGGGGGCCTGGGATTCTTTTTTTTCCTCCCGATCCCAATCCCTGGCATTGGGATCGGTCAGGTAGGCGGGCAGGTGCTTGAGCAAAATCTGATCTTCCTCGCAGATGTTGACGGCATATTCAACGATATTCCGAAGCTCCCGCACGTTGCCGGGATAGGTGAAGTCCAGAAGCAGGCGAAGCGCTTTGCTGGAAAATCCCTTGATGGGTTTTTTCAGTCGCGTCAGATAGGAGCGCATGAAATGATCGAGAAGCAGGCGGATATCATCTCCCCGCTCCCTGACAGGCGGCAGGTGCAGGCGCACCACGTTCAGTCTGAACAACAGATCTTCCCGAAAACGGCCTTCCCTGACCATCAACCCCAGATTCCGATGGGTGGCGGCAATGACGCGGACATTGACCTGAAATCCTTTGGTCCCCCCCAGGGGAAATACAACCTTATCGTCCAGAAAGGTCAGGAGCTTCACCTGAAGCGAAAGCGGCAGATCGCCAATCTCGGTCAGATACAGGGTGCCATTGTGAGCCAGACGGAATCTTCCGGGTTTGTTTTCAACCGCTCCGGTGAACGCCCCTTTTTGATGACCGAAAAGTTCCGATTCAAGCAGGGTTTCGGGCAGGGCTCCGCAATTGACCTTGATGAATGGATCCTTTCCCCGCTGTGATCCCTGATGGATGGCTTCTGCAACGAAATCCTTTCCCGTGCCGGTTTCGCCGGTGATCAGCACGGAGGAATCCGATTGGGCAATCACCGGAAGTACGCGGAAAATCCTTTCCATTTGAGGACTTCGTCCGATGACCTGGCCAAACGCATAAGCCTGATCCGCCTTTCCGTTAAGGGATCTTAAGAGCCGGACATCTTCCACGGCCTCCAGATATCCCACCGTGCGGCCATCAATGTCCCGGATGACGGAAAAGGTGATGCGCACGGGAATTTTCTGGCGGTCCCGGTTGATGATATTGGCTTCCATGCACACGGCATCGGTTGAATCCTGCATGGAAAGGGCCGGACAATTTTCAAGGCAGACATTGCTTCGGAGAATGTAGGCGCAGGGAATCCCCTTGATTTCCTGCCTGGAATAACCGGTCAGGCCCTCGAGGGTCCGATTGAGCAGAACGATCTGCCGGTTTTTGTTGAGAACGGCAACTCCCAACGGAATTTCATCCAACAAGGTTGGGAAAGCCAGCGGATGATCGAACAGTCCGGAAATCCTTGCTATCGTGTTATCCGGATTCTGGTGATGATCTCGCATGCCGGTCCGCCGATGATCTGTCTGATCAATTATTTTTTTCATTCATATCGTATATTGTTGTCACAAGTTAAACAGCATACTAAAGTCAACCCGAGACCGAAACAAGCTAAATCCAAATTTTGTTATCTATATTTTTTTCTGGAGCAATATACAAGCCAATAAAAATCAGTGTGATGAAAACGCTATCATTTTTGTTGGTTAAAACTATAAATATAATTCATATTGTATAATATATTTTTTTCTTGACTTATGATCACGCCCTACATATTAATCTAATTAAAGTTACAATGTGATTAAAATGTGATTATAACCTGTTTTTGATTTGATAATTCATGATCTCCGGTGAGCCCATCACAACAGAAAGGAGTCAATCGTATGAAATTAAAACAAATATCCATTTCCATAGAAAACTCTCCGGGCAGACTTTATGAAGTCACCCGCGCCCTGGGAGATGCGGGAATCAATCTGCGAGCGTTGAATTTGGTGGACAGCGGCGATTTCGGCATGCTGCGTCTTCTGGTGTCCGATCTGGCCAAAACCCGGCGGATCATGATGGAAAACCATATGCCGGCCCGGGTGGACGATGTGGTGGCCGTTGAAATCGAAGACAAACCCGGAAGGTTGTCCGAGGTGCTGAAGCCGCTCATGGATGCCAGAATCAACGTCATGTACATGTATGCGTTTATCGGCATGTCCTCAAGCAACGCCGTCATGATTTTCCGCTTCAGCGACAATGACAGGGCCATCGCGATCCTTCTGGCCAGCGGGATCAAGCTGCTGGATGCCGAAGCCTTCGGCATCCTGGAAACCGAAAGCTGATTTTTTGATATCAAAGGGGAGGATATTCCATGGATGAAAAACCGGCGTTTTGCCCGCGATCCTTTGCGGTCATCGGGGCAGGTCCCGTAGGATGTATCGTGGCAGCCTTTCTTGCCAGAGGCGGATATGAGGTGACCCTGTGTGACGTCATTCCCGCATTGATTGAACCCGCCATCAGCCCCGGAATTCTGATCGAGGGCGCGGAAAATCTCCAGCAGTCCGTTACCCGGGTCTGCACGCATATCGATGAACTGGCGGATCATCTGCCGGATGTGATCTTCATCACGGTCAAAGCCAATGTGCTGCCCCTGATATCTTCCGCCATCGAGGGGTTTTACCGGGAAGGCATGTACATCATCAGTTGGCAGAACGGGATAGACACGGAACTTGAAATCGCCAAGGTCCTGGGCCGAAAACCGGTCATGCGGGCCGTCGTCAATTACGGGTGCGGGCTGATCAAGCCGGCTCATGTGAAAATGCCCTTTCACCATCCGCCGCATTACCTGCAGGAACTGGACCCGGCTTCCAAACCGGCGGCCATTGCCATTGCCGAGGCCCTGAGCACAACCGGGCTCTTGACCCAACATACCGACAGCATTATCTCGATGGTCTGGCGAAAAGGAATCCTGAATGCCTGCATGAACCCGGTTTGCGCGGTGACCGGGCTGACCATGGCCCAGGCAATGGGAGATCCCATCGTGTTTCAGATTGTGGATGCCCTGGTCAAGGAATGCGTAAAGGTGGCAAGGGCCAATGAAATCAACCTGGGCTGGGATTTTTATCCGGGCGCCATTGAATACATGCGAAAGGCGGGCGATCACAAGCCTTCGATGCTGATGGACATTGAAAACAAGCGCCGCACCGAGATCGATTACATGAACGGGAAATTCATCGAATACGGGGCACAGGCAGGCATCGAAACGCCTTATAACATCATGATCCGTTCTCTGGTCAAGGCAATCGAATCGAAAAAATAGATGGTCATGAATCGGGTTTTCATCTCCCGGATTCGGAGGCGATTGCTTCCCCCTTTGAAAAAGGGGGACTGAGGGGGATTTATTCGCATGCTGCCGTCGGCCAAGAGATCTTTTGGCCCCCCTTTTCCAAAAGGGGGGATCATTTAATGAGATGAAGATTATTATTTATAAACAGATGGATTCAATCCCATGAAGGATTCTCAACCTGTATTTGCAGGAATTGATGTCGGCGCGTCGCGAACCAAGGTCGTCATTCTCGATTGCGAGCAGCAAATCATCGGCAGAGCCGTTGTCAAATCCGGTACGGATTTTGAGGCCGCTTCCCACCAGTGTCTGACCCTGGCCCTGGATATGGCCGGCCGTACAGTCGGGCAGATTGCAAAAGCGATGACAACGGGTTACGGCAGAAAAAATGTGGCCATTTCCCAGGATTCCAAAACCGAAATCAGTTGCCATGCCAGGGGATGTTATTATTATTTCCCCCGGTCCATCACAATCATTGATATTGGAGGCCAGGACAATAAAATCATCAAACTGGATGAATCCGGAAAACGCCTGAGCTTCAAGATGAATCGAAAATGCGCTGCCGGAACCGGGGCGTTTCTGGAAGAGATGTCCACGCGTCTGGATATCCCCCTTGAGAACCTGGATGGTCTTGCGCGGCAATCCCTGAGCATGGTTGAACTGGGGAGTTTCTGCACGGTTTTTTCGGCAACCGAGGTGCTTGAAAAGATCCGTCAGGGAAAAAAAGTTCCGGACATCGTTAAAGGCCTGTTTTATTCGGTCATCAAACGGGTCATGGAGATGGACTCTTTGTCCGAGCATGTAGTGATGACCGGCGGGGTCGTGGCGCACAATGCCTATCTGGTTCGGATGATGGAGGAAATGATCGGCAGGCCCATTCTGGTTCCGGAATATCCCCAGCTTACCGGAGCCCTGGGAGCTGCCTTGTACGCAATGGAGAACAAGGAGGGCAGTTGAGCCTCATCAAAATATTACGAAAATATGTTAACTTCAAAAGGTGACGAATATGACTGAAGAAAAAAAAGTTGTTCGAAAGAAAATTGAAGCGACGGTTCAGATGAATCGCTATATGTCGGATTATTTTTATGAGCTGAACGCGGCGGATAAATCACGCAGTCAAAAGATTGCCTGGTGCACCAGCGTGGGACCTGCCGAGATCTTGAGAGCCATGGGGTTTCTGGTGCATTTTCCGGAGAATCACGGGGCCATGCTGGGTGCAACCCGAATGTCTACCGATATGATACCGATCGCCAATGCCAGCGGATATTCGCCGGAGATCTGCTCCTATCTGACGGCCGATGTCGGCGCCTATATGAAAGGCGTTACCCCGCTTTCAAAGGCATATCCGGGAATCGACAGGGTTCCCAGACCCGATGTGCTGGTCTATAACACCAATCAATGCCGTGATGTTCAGGACTGGTTTGCTTGGTACGCCGCCGAATTCAAGGTGCCGCTTTTGGGAATTCACACGCACCGGGGCGTGAAGGATGTCGGCGATTCCCACGTCGCCTCGATCTCCAGCCAGATGAAAGCCCTGATTCCTCAGCTCGAAGCCATTTCCGGCAATAAATTTGATATGGATAAGCTTCGCCATGTTCTGGCGCTTTCCAGGGAATGTTCCGACCTGTGGAAAAAAGTTCTGGATACGGCTTCAGCCAGACCCTCGCCCATCACCTTTTTTGACGGCACCATTCACATGGGGCCGGCTGTCGTGCTTCGGGGCACCCAGACGGCCGTGGACTATTACAAGCTTCTGCTGGCGGAGCTGGAAATCCGGATTCAGAACAAGGTGGCCGCAGTTGAAGGTGAACGCTTCCGGCTTTACTGGGACGGCATGCCCATGTGGGGACGGCTTCGGGACCATTCCGATCTGTTTGCCAGGGCCGGTGTGAATGTTCTGGCTTCAACATACTGCAACAGTTGGATATTTTCAGCATTTGACCCCGAAGATCCCTTCAATAGCATGGCCAGGGCCTATACCGAACTTTTCATTGTCCGGGCCGATGACGCCAAGGAAGCCTATATCCGGCGAATGATGGAATTTTTCAAGGTAGACGGCATCATCTATCACGATGCCAAAACCTGTCCCAACAACTCCAACTGCCGCTATGGCATGCCCCAGCGGCTCGAGGCGCTGACGGGCATTCCCAGTCTGACCATCAACGGGGATCTGAACGATCTTCGGCTGGTATCCGATGAACAGACCAAAACCAATGTCGAAGCTTTTATCGAACAACTCGAGGAGAAATGATCCCATGCTTGAAGCATTGTTTCGACCTAAATCGGTTGCCGTAATTGGCGCATCCGCCAAGGAACTGTCGATCGGAAACCGGATCATCAAAAATCTGATCGATTTCGGATACACTGGAGCGATTTATCCCATCAATCCCAAAGCAGATGAAATCAGGGGCGTCAAGGCATATCCATCCATATTCGATGTGCCCGGCGAGATCGATCTGGCCCATATGGTGATTGCGGGGAAATTTGTACCCAATGCGGTGGAGGACTGCGGGAAAAAAGGGATTAAGGCCATTATCATCAATTCCGCCGGATTTACGGAGATCGGTCCGGAAGGCGCGGCCCTGCAGAAAGATTTTCTGGAGCGGGCTAAAAAATACGGGATTCGGATTCTGGGACCCAATTGCCAGGGCATCATCAATACGGATCCGTCGCTTAAGGCCTATTGCAATTTTACCTTTACCAAACCCGAGCCGGGATTCATTTCAATCGTGGCCCAGAGCGGCGGCGTGGGCGAACTGATTCATCAGGGTTTTTCGCAAATGGGCATCGGGACGCGGATTTATGCTTCCAACGGCAATGCCAGCGATGTATCCATTACGGAAATCCTGGAATATTTCGGCGATGACGCGGGAACCCGCGTGATTGCGCTCTATGTGGAGAGCCTGTCCGATCCCAAGGCCTTCATGGAAGTAGCCGGAAAAGTGGCAGCCAAAAAAACCATACTGGCCATGAAGGCCGGAAGAACCGCCGAAGGCGCCAAGGCATCCTCGTCTCATACGGGCGGGCTGGCCAAAACAGATATCGCCATCGAGCTGATTTTTGAAAAACTGGGCATTCTGACGTTCCGGGACGAGGGCGAGCTCTGCCAGGCTGCCGCGGCATTCGCTGCCCAGCCCATTCCCGCGGGGAACCGGGTGGGGATCATTACCAATACGGGCGGGCCTGCGGTGATCGCCACCGATGTTCTGGTGGACGCGGGCATGCAGATCCCCACACTGTCGGAAAAGGCAATGCTGGAGCTGAAGGGAAAACTCTTTGCCGAGGCCGCCTTCAGCAATCCGGTGGATGTTCTGGCGACCGCCGATGCCGGCCATTTCCGGGCTGCGATGGATGTCATGATGGCGGAAGACCGGATCGACAGCCTCTATATCAATTTCGTCACCCCGTTTTTTGTGGATACGGAAAAAGTCGCCCATCAGATCGCCGAAGTGAACAAACAGCGGAAAAAGCCCATTGTCTGCAATCTCATGACAGATCCCCGGCAGTGGATGGGGACCGTGGATATCCTGAAATCCGGCGGCGTTCCCTGCTACGGATTTCCGGGTACGGCCGCACGGGCACTGGCGGCTTTGAGCCGATACGGCGCATTGCGATCGCGAAACATCGGCGAAGCAAAACGGTTCTCCGATGTGGATGCCTCCCGTGTTTTGGAAATTCTGAAAAAAGCCGTTGATTCGGGCCGCGATATGTTGTCGGCTGGAGAGGTGTATCCGATACTGGATGCCTACCGGATTCCCTGCGCGGCGTGGAAAATGGCGGGTACGGTCGCCGATGCCGAGGCAGCGGCGGATGCCATCGGGTATCCGGTCGTGATCAAGGCCGATGCCGCATCGGTCATTCACAAAAGCGATGTCGGCGGAGTTGCCGTCAATTTGGGGACCCGGGAAGCGGTACGTAAGGCGGCTTCGGACATGTCCGCCAAAATTGGCGCGTCCGATCTGAAGTTTTTGGTTCAGAAATTTCAGCCGGGCGGCCGGGAAGTGATTATCGGGGCCAAAGCGGAAAAAGGACTCGGGCATCTGATCATGTTCGGTCTGGGGGGGATCTATGTTGAAATCCTCAAAGACGTCGCATTTAAGATTACGCCGGTTACAGAGGTCGAGGCCGCAGAGATGATCTCATCGCTTAAAACCGCGGCCCTGCTGAAAGGCGCAAGGGGTGAAGTGGCTATCGATCAGCCGGGTGTGATCGATGTGATCCTGCGCCTGTCTCAACTGGTCACCGATTTTCCCCAAATTCAGGAAATGGACCTGAACCCGGTCATGGCCTTTTCGGACCGGATCATTGCGGTGGATGCCCGAATTGCCCTGTGATCCCTTCATCTGAAAACGATATTATCACCTGACAGCGGGGCGGCCTGCCATCCGTCCCGCTTCTTCCGGTAGTTGCCCTTCATGTTGAATCCAAAGCCATTCTTCCCATTTCCAATAAATCCAATGTGACGGCAGTTTTTTGGGAAAGGGTGGTTCATGACACCCAAGCTTCGGCGCTTGTAACTTCCATTCTTCCTTGCATTTATCTATCCGGACATATAAAGATCAAATATTGAATATAATGCATTTCCCCTGTCCGGGCGAGGATTCAACTGCTGGAGCAAACCATGGCTTGGCCCTACGAATACAATCCCTACTTGCTAACCATTCTGGCGCCCCTCTTGTTTTTAGTATTTCTCGGGGTTCATTGCTTGCGGAACAAAACGGTGCCGGGGGCAGCTCCTTTTATCATTCTAATCGCCCTGACGATCCCATGGCTCATTGCCAATGCCCTGCAGCTATCCAGCACGGATGAAGCAGCAAGGATCTTCTGGTTTAAATTTGATAAGGCTCTGGTGCTTCCGATGGCCAGCGCTGGCTTGTGCTTTGTGATGGCGTATGCGGGATTGAGCAAATGGCTGACCCGGCGGGTGACCATTCTCCTGGTAATAGTCGCACTGACGTTTGCACTTCTGATTTTGACAAACGAGACGCATCATTTTGTCTGGAAGCGGATCTTTTATGACGGCGCAATCCGTGTTGATTTTGGACCGGCGCACTGGGGAGCCATCGCTTACGGATTCGCCCTGAGCCTGGCGCAACTGACCGTGCTCATCTGGCTTTTTTTGCGCTCGCCGCGGCACCGCTGGATCGCTGCCGGACTTATCCTCTCGGTGGTGTTGACGAGAGCTGCGGGATTTCTCAATATTTCGGACAATAATCCCTTCAAGCCGCTCAATCCCGTGGTCCTGGCCTCGAACATCACGTTTTTACTGTATGCATTCGCCTTCTTTCGCCTTCACATGTTCGGCGTCGTGCCGGTCGCGCGCAATATGGTGATCGATCGGATGACAGAGGCTATGATCGTCCTGGATGCCCAAAAGCACATTGGCGATCTCAATGAAACGGCGGAAACAATGCTTGGCCTTCCCAGGGGGAAGTTGATCGGTCGCCGGGTGGAATCGGCCTTGCAGGATTTTCCCGAACTATTGGCGATTATCCACAATTCGCACACAAAGCTACGGGAGATCTCGTTCGCAAATCCCCATTCACGCTGGTATCAGGTATCCATTTCACCGCTGAGCGACCGACAAGGCTTTCTCCTCGGACATCTGATCTGGATGCAGGACACTACCGAGCAAAAGCGGATCCAGGAGCAAATCCTGGATCACCAGCGGACCGAAGCTACGTTGAAGGAACGTGAACTGCTGGCGCGCGAGCTGCACGATGGCATTGGTCAGATACTGGCGGCGGCGCAACTGCAGATCTGTTCCGCAAGCCAGCTTCTTGCCAGGGGGGAGACGAACCAGGTGGCGTTATACCTGCAGCGCCTGTCCGACATTGTTCAGGAAGCCAAGGAGTCTGTCCGCACGTATCTGGTGGGCGTCAAGGTCCTTTCACCGGCGGAAAAGAGCTATTTGGAGGTGCTGAGAAACTACCTCGCGCACTACAGCCAGAAGTATGAGGTCCGCACCGAACTGGTCGTTGCTTCCGAGGTGCGGGACAGGCATGTCGATGCGGGCGTTGCGGCGCAGTTGCAGCCGATCATCCAGGAGGCGCTCACCAATGTGAGGCGGCACGGAAAGGCCAGCCTGGCAAGAGTGTTTCTGGCCGCCGGCAACAATCATCTCAGCATTACGATTGAAGATGACGGGCAAGGTTTCGATACCGAAGCCATCGCTAAGCATCACGCCTTCGGCCTGCGGTCGATGCGGGGGCGCGCGGAAAGCGCGGGCGGAGGCTTTGAAGTGAGTTCAACACCCGGCAAAGGCACTCGGGTGAGCGTTCAGGTGCCATGGCCAAAGGAGACGGCGTGAAAGTTTTGTTGGTGGATGATCATCCTCTTTTCCTCGAGGGGCTCAAGAACCTTCTTGTCATTCGCGGCATCGACGTGGTCGGGACAGCCCGCGACGGCTGGGAGGCGATTGAAAAGGCTGCCGTACTGCTTCCCGACGTGATCCTGATGGATATTGTCATGCCCGGTTGCGACGGACTGGCCGCAACGCGGGTGATCAAGGCGCAGCAGCCCAATATCAAGGTGGTGATGCTCACGATGTCGGAAACCGATGAGGATCTGTTCTCCGCGATAAAGAGCGGAGCGTGCGGCTATTTGCTAAAGACCGGGGATACCGATAAATTCTTCAAGCTCCTGGAGGGGTTGATGCGGGGAGAGGTGCCGCTCTCTCCTGGACTTGCCGCCCGCGTGTTGGGAGAATTCGCCCAAGGAGCAAATGCAGCCGGATCCGTCAAACCCGGGGAAAAAACAGACAAGCCCCTGACGTCGCGCCAGATTCAGGTTTTGACGCTGGTTTCCCAGGGACTGACTTATAAGGAAATCGGGTCAAAACTGTTTTTGTCCGAACGGACTATCAAATATCATATGGGCGAGATTATCGAACGGCTTCACCTGGACAATCGCCGTCAGGTAATCGACTATGCCAGGGCAATGAATTTCAAAGGGTAATAAATCGTACATAGCAATCATCAATTCCATCTACATTCCCACGCCGGATTTCCATCATTCACGCCATAAATATCGGGCACAATACAGGTCCCCAAACCCATGTGACTGTACTTTTTTTCTTCAATACTGTACCAGGACTGTCCCTTCGGTACATTGCGGCCACGAAAATAACCCGATATATTAACTGACAAGCACGCTTTTTAAGCTCACAAATGTTTTTCCGGGGGCAAGCATATGAAAAAGCGGACAGTGGCGCTTTATGGCCGTAACCTGGTGTTATCGACTATCGGTGCATGCCTGCAGCAAAAGCAGGAATTTCGGGTCGTACAGATCGAGGGATCGCTTGAGGATTATTTGAATAAAATGGGTACGGCCCGTCCGGAAGTGATTTTGTTTGATCTGGCGATGGCGAAAGCGCACTTTGCCGTCTCGCTGATGCACCATCATCCGGAAATCAAGCTTGTCGGTGTTGACCTGACGACCCATAAAATGCTGGTGCTGTCAGGGGAGTCGTCTCGCCTGTTGACCATCGAGGACCTGGTAACGGTGATTGAAAAGAGGCCTTTTCCCAAAGAAATTTAGCATATTAACGGTGTAAATCAATCAGTGAAAGGAGGAAATAATGAAATCTTCTGATAAAAAACCGTCCAAGGGAATCACCCGGAGAGACGCGCTGAAGCTTTCCGGGCTGGCCCTGGGTGGGCTGGCCATCGGGAACGCCATGGTCGGTCCCGGAGCGGACATCGCTCAGGCAGACGATGCGAGCGGCGGAGGGACCATTTTCAATGACCCCGCCAACAGAAATACTTATTTTGCCATGATGAGACCGTACCGCCCCGGATCGGAACCCCTGGGCCCCTATGAGATGCGGATTTCGTTCCTGGGGACCTCATGCATTCCACGGATAAGCCAGACTGCCGTCAGCGTCTTTGTGGAACTGGGCAACGGCGACAGCTTTGTCTTTGATGCCGGGACAGGGGTGGTACCCAAGTACTTTGCGATGGGACACACTTTGGATAAAATGGACAAGATCTTTATAGCCCATCTTCACGCGGATCACATGGGCGATTTGCCGTTTATCTACGGTTTTGGGCCTTCCTACGGCCGGTTATGGCCTCTCTACATCTGGGGACCCAACAGGTCCGGATTTACTTTCACGGCGCCTGATAATACAACGCGTGGACCGTTTAACGATGGAACCGCCGACTTAACCGATGCACTCACAAAAATGAGTGTCTGGCACAATGAGAGTCAGAGCTTTCTTGCCACCGGCTATTCCGATTACCCGGTACCCGGCTGGGGTGTACCGGGCAAAACGGACAGTTATGACATCGTGACGCACGAATTGGACTGGACGAAGAAAGGTGACATCGACCCTGCTACCGGCTTGGCCGATAACATTGCCTACAACTACAACGGCGTGAAGATCACCCATTTTCCGGCCGTGCATACCCGAGAAGGCGCCATCAGCTACAAGCTGGAGTGGAACGGCCTGTCGATGATTTACAGCGGGGACACGAAACCCAGCCAGTATATAATTGATCAGGCCAAATCCGGAGTGGACGTCCTGATCCACGAGATCGTCATGCCGGCTGCCGACTGGAACGAAAAAATGGGATTGCCGCCGGAAGACGTAGCGTGGACACAAGCTGTCCAGGACAGCTCCCATACGCCGCAAAAGGCTTTTGGCTATATTCTGAATCAGCTCGGCGTCAAGCCGAATATCGCACCCCGGCTGGCCGTGGGAACGCATTTTCAGGCCGAGGATGACACGATCAAATCCGCGCTGCACGACATCCGCCTGTGGTACCCGAGGGGTAACGTCGTGATCGCCAGCGACCTGATGGTCATCAATGTCTCAAAGAACAATATCGACGTGAGGCGGGCCGTTGTTTCCGACTACGCATGGCCGCAACACACCGATACGACGCTCACCTCGCCAAACAGGCCGAAATATTGGAAGGTGGATGAAACAACCGGAAAGCCGACCAGCGATCCGACGGCACAGCTCGACCCCGATGCCCCGGTCATCGATCCGGACCTTTACAATGCAAGATAGCAACCCGTGAGAGACCATGACCAGGGCTATATCGGAATAGTTCTGGTCATGGTGATTACCGCCTCTGGCTAATGGGAAAAACCGGAATTCTTCTATGCATCGTCGCTTCCATCGGCATTGGGATTATTCTACTCATACAATTGACAATTGTAACTTTACATGTTACATTATAGTCTAATCGTTGAGGGGATATGATCGAAAGTTTGCGGCATAAAGGGCTTCGGAGATTTTACGAGAACGACGATCTGCGCGGTCTGCCACCTGATATGGTGGAACGGATACGCATCATATTGACAGCGCTCGATCAGGCAAAAACGATTGAACAGATGGAGCGGCCAAGTTTTCGGCTTCATGCTTTGAAGGGCAATTTTCAGGGATTTTGGGCAGTAACAGTTCGCGCCAACTGGCGTATTATTTTTCGGTTTGCGGACGAATGCGCCAGTGACGTTGATCTTGTGGACTATCATTAGGGGGATATCATGGCAATGAACAATCCGGCTCATCCTGGAGCCTTAATTAAAGACGATATCGAGGCTTTGGGCCTTTCCATTGCTGCTGCTGCCAAAGGGATTGGTATCACACGACAACAGCTTTACCGAGTCGTCAAAGGCGAAAGCGCCGTAACGCCGGGTATGGCGTTGCGTTTGGAAAAAGCGCTTGGTGGTGATGCTGATTTCTGGTTGCGTCTGCAGTCCGCATACGATCTTGCCCAAGCGCGGAAGCATCAAGGCAATATTACGGTTTCACGCCTTATTGCGCATGCGGTGTAGTGGATCATATCAATCCCTCTATCTTCCTGCCTTTCACGGGATAATTCTTCAGGCCGCCCTGCTATCTTGATGCGTCAACTCAATAATCGATTGTATACCGTCCGGGAAAATTCACGCTTCACTCCGCCGCTTTTCCTCATCCCGGATTTCACGTCGCAACAGCTTTCCGACCTTGGATTTGGGCAGCATGTCCCGGAACTCGATGTACTGGGGAATTTTATAACTCACCAGGGACTGGCGGCACCACTTGATCAAGTCGTACCCGGTAATCCCCTTGATGTCTTCTTTTAGCACCACATAAGCCTTGATGCGCTCGCCCACTTTTTCATCCGGAATGCCGACAACGCAGGTACCGACAACCGCCGGATGTTCCTGAAGGACCGCCTCGATCTCGGATGCCGATACCCGGTACCCTTTGTGCTTGATGGTATCCATGGTGCGGTCCACGAAATAGAGATTGCCGTCCGCATCCATGCTCATGATATCGGCCGTGCGGTACCAGAGGCGGCCATCCAGATTTATGAATGCACTGGCGGTTTCTTCCGGCTTGTTCACATAGGCACTGACCATGTGCGGCGATGAGACGATGAGCTCTCCGGGTTCGCCCGGGGGTACCGGCTCCAGAAAGGCCGGGTTGACGATGCGGACCGTTTTGGAGGAAACGATGCGGCCCACGCTTTTGGGCGGATTGTCAATGTCGGTGGGGCACATGGCGACCCCGCCGCAGGTCTCGGTGGCACCGTAACCTTGAAAAATCGGCGTTCCAAACCGCTCTTTCCAGCGCCGGCTCACTTCCACCGGCAGCACGTCGCCGGCGCTGTACCAGTATTTCACGGAGCTGAGGTCATACTGATCCAGCCGATCGTGCTCCAGCAGCATGCGATAGAGGGTGGGAACCCCGATCATGGAACGGACCTGAAACCGGTAAATGGCTTCAAACATTGCATCCAGGTTGATTTTCGGCAGCACCAGAAGGGCGCCGCCAACCAGCAGGGTGGACAGACTGCACGTCTGGCCCAGAATGTGAAACAGGGGGGCGTTTCCCAGAATCACGTTTTCTTCCACGGGAATGAGATGCTCGCTGGTCCGGATCTGTTCCATGGCCGAGTTGAGGAAGAGATCATGGTTCAGCGGAACCCCCTTGGGATGGCGGGTGGTTCCTCCGGTGTAGAGGATTTCGGCGACAGCCTGCCCGTCCGCGACAATATCGGGCAGGCTGTCGCCGGTATGGGTGTCCAGAAGCTGTTTCAGGTGAAAAACATTCTTACCGGTCGCAGTTTTTCCCTTGGGAATGATATCAAAGAGATGTCCGAATCCGCGCTTCCACCAGGGCAGCAGATCGGCCATTCGGACAACGATGACCCGTTTGAACCCGGTCTCGGACTGTACCCGCTTCACATAGCCGAAATTGGTATCCGCGCAGATAATGGTGGTGCTGTCGCTGTCACGGGCGATGTAGCTTAAATCGCTTGGCGTATAAATGGGGGTGATGGGAACGCAGACCGCCCCGGCGCGCTGAATGCCCAGCCAGGATACCACCCACTGGATGGCGTTGGGCAGATAGATCATCACCCGCTCTCCGGGGGTCACGCCAAGGTCCAGGAGAGACGCGGCAAACTGCCTGGCCATTTCCCGTACCGTTTTATAGCTGTAACGCGTTCCCAGATATATGACGGCCGTATGGTCGCCGCGACGTTCGGCGACCGCATCAAACGCTTGAAAAATATTGTGAAAGGGTGTGCTTGTCATGGATTAGACCCCAAAGTAGGCGGCTTTGATTTCGGGATTGTTCATCAGCTCTTTCCCGGTTCCGGTGAGGGTGAGCATGCCGTTTTCCACCACGTATCCCCGGTTGATGACGGGCAGGACCGGGCGGGCGAACTGCTCGCTCAGGATCACGGTGATCCCTTCTGTTTTGTTGAGGTCCAGGATGGCATCCATCACGGCTTTTTGCATCAGCGGGCTCAGGCCAAGTAGTGGTTCATCCAGGAGCAGCAGTTCCGGTTTGACCACCAGCGCCATGCCGATGGCCAGCATCTGTTGCTCTCCACCGCTTAAAAATCCGGCTTTACGCTTCCGGAGACTTTCCAGGGTCGGAAACAGGGAATAGACATATTTCCTGACCTGGTTGATTTCGGCCCTTTTGCGCAGATATCCGGCGATCTGGAAGTTTTCCGCAACGCTGCTTTCCGGAAAAATGGGATGGCGCTCCCTGGACAGCACAATGCCCATTTTTACCCGCTCGTTGGGCGGATAATCGGTAATGTCCTTGCCCTTGTACAGGATTCGGCCGTAAACAGTGATGCGCTCCCCGCCCTTTCGTTTTTCCTTGATTCGCATGTCGATGATGAGACCTGAAAGGGTGTTCATCAGCGTGGTCTTGCCTGCGCTGTTGGAGCCGATCACCCCGATGATTTCGCCCGGCTTCACCTGCATGCTGAATCCGTTCAGGGCCAGGGCGTTTTCGAAAAAAACCATTAAATTTTCTGCTTCCAGCATGTGTCAGTCTCCTGAATCCGTTTCGCTGCCCAGATAGGCGCACTTGACCGCGTCATCTTCCATGACCGAGTTGGGGGGCCCGTCCGCGATCTTGCTGCCGTAGTTCATGACGATCACCCGATCCGCGATCCGGAAAAGCTCCCTGAGGCGGTGCTCGATCATGATGATGGTTTTCCCCTGGATGCGCATTTTCTCAATTATCGGAACGATGCTGGCCACCTCGGCCAGGCTGAGGCCCGAAAACAACTCATCCAGGATCACCAGATCCGGCTGCAGCGCAATCGCCTTTGCCAGTTCCAGCCGTTTCAGATACCCCTGGGGAAGGGCTCCGGCGGGCTTGTAAGCCACAAAAGCATCCCGCTCGAACCCCACCTCCTCCAGAAGGTCCAGGGCCATGGCGTCCCGATCCCCGAAGCGGCCGCCCACCAGTCCCTTGGCCCGGGGCGAATAAAGCGGAATGATCATGTTCTTGTACGCCGGCAATTGATAAAACGGGCGGACCATCTGAAATGTTCTGGCAATGCCGAGCCGGACGATCTTGTGCGGGGGCAGGTGGTGGATGGGACTGCCCTTGTACAGGACTTTTCCGGAAGTGGGTTTGACAAACCGGGTGATCAGATTCACCAGTGTGGTCTTTCCCGAACCGTTCGGGCCGATCACGCCCACAGCCTCTCCAGGCTCGACTGACAGGGAGACGTCTCTCAATGCCCAGAAAGGCTGCGATTCTTCACGGTATCTCGCATGGAACAGGCCCACGAACCTGGACTTGAGCGACTGGCCCCGGTTGAACCTCAGGCGGAACCGCTTTGAGACCGAGCGCAACGAAATGGCCGGCTTCATCATATCTCCTCCGCGAAACGGGGGCTGAGACGGCGGAAGATCAGGACGCCGGCAAGGAGCGCGACAAAGGGCCAGGCGGCGACGGCGATCATGGTGTGCGTGCCCGGCAGGCGCTCCCAGTAGATGATGTCGTGGAACGCGGTGAGGTAGAGGACGATCGGATTGAGCTTGAACCAGAACCTGTGCTGCTCAGGGATCATCTCGAAGAAGTAGACGATCGGGCTGAGCCAGAACACTGCCGTGAGAGCGACTTCCGTGAAGTGCTGCAGGTCGCGATAGAAGACGGTGATGGCGGAGACCGCGAGCGAAACGCCGAGCGTAAAGAGCAGGAACAGGATCACGAGCACGGGGTAGAGCGCGGTGAACCACGGAAACGAGTTCTTCCAGAACAGGCAGAAGGGGCCGAACACGACCGTCGCCAGCAGGAACTGGACGAAAAAGAAGGCAACCGTCGACAGTGGAAAGACCTCTCGGGGGAAGTAGACCTTCTGCAGCAGGCCGCCGTTGCTGATGACGCACGCTGTCGAGGACTGCACCGAAGTCACGAAGAAATTCCACGGCAGGAGACCGACCAGGAGGAAGAAAGGGTAGTTCTCCACTTCGATGTTCATGATGCGGCGCATGGCGAGCGAGAGGATCGCGATCATCAGAAGCGGGTTGAGAAGGGACCAGAGGAACCCGAGCAGCGACCCGCGGTACTTGATGAGGAGGTACGTGCGCGTCAGGTTCATGACGAGCTCGCGGTACTTCCATAGTTCCAGTACCCAGGATCGCATTCACGGCCCCTTTCCAGCGACGCGCCGCGGATGAGCCCCGTGGAATTCTGCGTTGGAGGGCTCAAGAGCGCAAGCCGGCAGGGCGTCCCGGCGTCAGGGCAGTTTCTCCGCGGAGATCGCCACGGAACTCATGGAGCCGAGCGTGTAGAGTTGCACGGATCTGAATCCGGCCTCCATCAGGTCGACCCAGACGTCGGCGCCGTATT
>JACRBZ010000102.1 GCA_016219185.1 Deltaproteobacteria bacterium | reverse complement strand
GGGATGGTTTTGGGATACTTTTGTCTCAATCCCTTCTAATCAGGTCATTCCTTTCGGATGCAACTAGAAAAGACCTTCAAACCGCTTACCAAGAGATCAAGTCTCAATCCCTTCTAATCAGGTCATTCCTTTCGGAGGGAGATCGTTTTTTCGTATATTCTCTACCATCATCGTCTCAATCCCTTCTAATCAGGTCATTCCTTTCGGAGTGAGAACATGTTGCGCTTCCTGGACACGGTGAATAGCGTCTCAATCCCTTCTAATCAGGTCATTCCTTTCGGAGTACCGGCGGCACTGCTGGACCGCAAGCACAACAGCAGGTCTCAATCCCTTCTAATCAGGTCATTCCTTTCGGAGCATCAATAACACTCACGCTGGCTACCCCCTTATCGTCTCAATCCCTTCTAATCAGGTCATTCCTTTCGGAGCAATCTGTCCGCGGGCTTGCGCTCAAAGGATTTTGTCTCAATCCCTTCTAATCAGGTCATTCCTTTCGGAGATAAGCGAGGAGCTGGGTTTAAAAAAGGGCATTCAGGTCTCAATCCCTTCTAATCAGGTCATTCCTTTCGGAGAGCTGTTTAAAGTTCACGGGAAAAGGTTGGTACATAAGTCTCAATCCCTTCTAATCAGGTCATTCCTTTCGGAGACCGTATGCTTGCCGGTCAGGTGATTGCGGATCAGTCTCAATCCCTTCTAATCAGGTCATTCCTTTCGGAGGTTGAGCCTGTTGAGCCTGACTCTTGCCCATGTATCTGGTCTCAATCCCTTCTAATCAGGTCATTCCTTTCGGAGTGTCAAATAGACAAACGATAGATGCACTCGGCGAATGGTCTCAATCCCTTCTAATCAGGTCATTCCTTTCGGAGAATTCTATTGCTGTTTTGGAGCGGCAATTACAAGCTCAGGTCTCAATCCCTTCTAATCAGGTCATTCCTTTCGGAGGGCACCCCTAATATTTCAAACGAATTCAAGATATTGGAAAGGCATTTTCTGTAACCAGCTTGCATGGCATGGTTTTTTCCGGAACACACAGGCATGTTTCGGGTCGTTAATAAGCTACAACAGTTTGAATTATCATAAAATACCGTCATTCCTGTAACCACCCCCTCTCCGAAGCGCTTTAAAAAAATTGGTTAACATATTAATAATATTTAAAATATGATCTAAAACCGTTCAATCACCGCCGGATTTCTCCCGGCATCAAATGAAACAGGAAAATATTTAACAAAGTAAACTTTTTTGTCAACAAATCTTTATCAGGACAATATGCATTTGGAACATGAAACCGGACGGACAAAAAAGCACCGGCAGATAACCGGCGCCGTGGGAAACGCCGGTTCTTTCGAGAACTAAAAATCCTTATAATCACTGTCATCCATGGGAATGATGTCATTGGGATTGACTTCTTTGGACCGCAGATGTGACAGGGCCTTTCCCCTTGCGGGTCTGGCAACGGCCAATTCTTTTTTTTGTGAATGAACGGCATGCACGGCGGCTCTCGGGCGTCTGACGGCGCTGAAACGTTCGCGCGATCCCGTGCCATTCCCACTCACGATGACAACCAGTTCATTGACCATGCCTTTCATCTGCTCGGCCTGAGCATTCATTTCCTCCGAAGCGGACGCCGACTCCTCTGCAGTGGCCGCGTTTTGCTGGGTGACCTTGTCCATTTCGGAAACGGCGATATTCACCTCCTCGATGCCCTTGGCCTGTTCGCTGGAGGCTGCCGCGATTTCACCGATCAGATCCCCGATTTTGGAGGTACTCTCCGCAACGCGTGAAAAAACCGCGTTGCTCTGCTTGACATGTTCCGAGCCTTCCCGGACTTTCTTGGACGTTCCCTCGATCAGGTTTGCGGTGGTTTTGGCGGCTTCGGCTGCCCGAAGCGCCAGGTTTCTGACTTCATCCGCCACAACGGCAAAGCCGGCCCCGGCTTCTCCGGCCCTGGCCGCTTCAACCGCCGCATTCAGGGCCAGAAGATTGGTTTGAAACGCGATTTCGTCAATCGTCTTGATGATTTTGGAGGTTTCATCGCTGGCTTTCAGGATATCGCCCATGGAGGAAGTCAGCTCAGACATGGACGCCGAGGCTGTCTGAACGCTGGCCGTGGCCTCCTTCATCAGGGCATGGGCCTGGCTTGAATTACCGGCGTTCTGTTTGGTCATCGAAGACATCTCTTCCAGGGAAGCGGATGTTTCCTCGATGGAGGAAGCCTGTTCCGACGAGCCCTCGGCCAGGGTCTGGCTGGCGGCAGACACTTCGCCGGCGGCCGAGGCCACCTGGTCCGCGCCTTCGTTGAGTCCTTTAATAATCCTGTAAATGGGTTTTGAAATGCCGCGGCTGAAAAACCAGATGGCTACCATCGTTATGCCGAGAAAAAAGAGCGCCATGAAAATCATGGTCTTTCGCATGGCAATGACAATTTCCATCAATTCATCCATGGGCTCGGTGACACCTATGCTCCATCCGGGCAAATCGACCGGGGCAAACCCGGCTGTTTTTTCGATGCCTTCGAAGGTATAGGCTTCAACGCCGGTCTGATGCGCCATCATTTGATCCACAATCGATTTCATTTCTTTAATCGTTTTCATGTCGAGTTCAAGAATATGTTTGGGATTGGGATGGACAATGGTAAGGCCGTTTCGATCCACCATGAAGGGATATCCGGTCTTTCCGACCTTGACGGATAGAATTTTTTCAGACAGAAAATCGATTTTAAGGACAGTTGCCAGGGCGCCCGTAAACTGACCGGAGGAAGAAAAAAGCGGAATGCAAATGGGAAGCACCGGGTTTCCGGTTTTTTTGGATTTTACCGGAGTTGACAGGTTGATCTTGTTGACTTTGGCATCCAGAAAATATGGCCGCTCTTTTACGGAAATCCCTTTATAACTGCCGCCCGTGCTGTCTGCGTAAATGGTGCCGTCCGCATCGCAGACGTAGATGATTTCATAGTTTTCGCCGATCTGCTTCATAGTATTGATCAGCTTCTGCTCCAGTCGCTGAATGTCCGCCGGTGCACCGGCAATGCCGACCTCGGTCACCCTGGCCGCCACATCGATGGTGGTGTTTCCCACGGCCAGATCCCTGGCAATTTTGATTTCCTCCTGCAGCACCATCTGGGTTAAACCGGACAGGCTTTTGGCGATATTTACCATGCTCTGTTCATTCATCGCCTTCAGATCTTTGGACAACCGGAAGTTTGAAAAAATCGAAAATGCAAGAAGCGGCAGCAATACGCACAATGCGCCGCCCGCAAGAAGTTTAAAATTAAGGCTTCGGTTTTTCATTGTTTTTTCCTTTCATGTGGATTTGGGGACCCCGTTGCTGACGCGAAAAATTGCCAAAAAAAATCAAAAAGGGGTTATGACTTTCATCATAACCCCTTTTATTTCTTTGGCAGGCACGATTGGGTTGAACCAACGGTCCCTATCTAGTCAGGGCATGCTTCCGTTATAACAATTTTATTAAATAGTTCAGATACCTCAACAATATTCTCATATATCCCACAAAACGCTTGCCCAGGTCAAGCTCAAAACTCAGCCGCGACCTTTATGTCATGGCGCGGGCCTTTTTTGTCGCATGATACAATTATAAAATTATATCAAATAGTTTTAAATGATTTTTCCCTGTCATCATCCCAGCCTGAAACAAAGTAGCGACATTCATGTCGCCACCGCATCCATTTCTCCCCTACCCCCCACAACCTGATTTCTTTATCATTTCAGATTATTACCATTTTAAAATCATTCAATTTGGATACAGCACAAATCTTGCATAGATGTTATAATACCATTGCTTAAACGAATAACCGGCTTTTTCACAATATTCGAAACCGACGGCACATGGTTCATTCAACAAGGGAAACCGTGATCATAAAGAATACTTGAATGTGAACCGAATGAAATTCAAATGCCTTCACTTCACTCAACCCTGGAGGTCCATTCTTGCTGACCGGCATTAGTGAAAAATTCACGACCCGGTGGTCCGCGCTGGAAAGACGGCTCTTGCCCGCATACGTATGGACCAGCGATCCGCTGACGTTCTGGCGGGAGAAAATACTGTTCGTCATTTGTTTTCTCGCTACCGCACTTGGCCCCATCGCGCTCATCCCGTCGCTTTGGATAGCCTATCAAGAACGGCTGTTGAATGTCATTCTGCTGGATTCAACTGCCTATGCTGCCGCCGTTGTCATCATGATGGGCCGCAACTGGCCGTTAAAAGCCCGAACCTGCGGCATCTGTTTAATCTTATACGCCCTTGGTGTCTGCCTCTTGTTTATTTTGGGTCCGGTGGGCGCCGGCTATATCTGGCTGTTCGGTGCCTCTGTCATCATCAGCGCCATCATCGGCATGGAAGCCGCCATCTGGACACTGGCGCTGAATGCCGTCACACTCCTGTCCGTTGCGATCTTCATGGCTTATGGCAAGCCGCAATGGTCGATCCAATATGACAATGCCCTGGAAAAATGGCTGGTCATGTCAGCCAATTTTTTACTTCTGAATACTTTTGTCACCCTGACCACGGCGATGATGCTGAATGGTCTCAGCAAGGCGTTATCCACGGAACAGGAGAGCAGCCGCCGTCTGCAGGAAAGTGAAGAGCGGTTTCGGTCCATATCGGAAAAAAGAACTCAAACCCATTCAGGTGAACCTGATTGTCAGGGAAGTGCTCACGCTCCTGACATCGGCAACTCCCAGCAACATCAAAATCGTGCACAAGATCGGCAGCAAATCCCTGGTGCTGGGCGATGCGGTTCAGATTCACCAGGTACTGATGAATCTTTGCACCAATGCAATATACGCCATGGAAGATAACGGCGGAACCATGACGATCAGCCTGACCGATGTCATGCTGGATGAAGGCTTTGTTATGCCATATCCGGATCTCCATTCTGGCGGTTATATGAAATTGGAAGTTCTGGACACGGGCTCGGGCATACCTTCGGATATTCTGGATCATATTTTTGATCCCTTTTTCACCACCAAAAAACCCGGCGAAGGGACGGGGATGGGACTTTCAGTTGCGCATGGGATCATTAAAAGCAGTGGTGGCGAGATTGTTGTGGACAGCACCCCCGGCAGCGGATCGGCATTTACGGTCTATCTGCCCATTCTGAAAAACGAATCGGCAATTGAGATCGAGTCATTGGCGGCCCTTCCACGCGGAAACGAGCACATCCTGTTCATCGATGATGAAATTCAGATTGCAGCAGTTGGCGAGGAGATACTGAAACGGCTGGGTTACCGGGTAACCACCAGAAACAGCAGCCTTCAAGCGCTCGATCTCTTCAGGCGCCGGCCCCATGACTTCGATCTGGTGGTGACGGACATGACCATGCCCGATCTGACCGGAGATCAACTGATCCGCGAGCTGATCAGAATCCGCTCCGACATCCCGGTGATTCTGTGCACCGGATTCAGCAGGAAAATCACGGAAGAAACGGCCGCAACAATCGGCGCCAGGGCACTCTTGATGAAACCCCTGGTTAAAAAGGATCTTGCCATCACGGTCCGCAGGGTTTTGGACAATGCCGCATGATCAATTTAAAATAAAACCATAGTTTGAAACAACGAAAAATGCATTTCCATCGGTGGAAAGCGCCGCGCTATACATTAAATCCACCCATACATGCGTCAGTCCATCGGGAAACAGGACATCCGGAATATGGATTTTTAAATCGGCGGACAGTGTGGATGCCGCACATGAAAAAGAAGGGTTGTTTATAACGGCATAATTCGTCAATTTAAAAGGGATTAAAGTCGGATACGCCGGATTGAAGACATATGCAAGATCCGTCCAGAACACGGTGGTTCCCGTCGTTGGATCGACATAGGAAAGATAGGGTATATGGAGCAATAAATTTCCATCCAGGGTTGCCATGCACGCGGATGTCGGCGCCTGCCCCTCGCGAACGGCACGCACATAGCCGTAGCCGCCCTTATAGCCGTAGCAGCCGATGCCGCTTAGAAAATCCACGCCCAACACGCCGTATATACTGGCCGTGCCGGTGGTAGAAGACCAATAAAAATCTTGCTGCGTATTTGGAAAATATCGGGTATCTATCGTCGGCCCCGGGGAGGGAATGTTATTGTTGAGAAGAGATTCCAGTTCCTTGATGGTGGGCAGTCTCCAGTCGCTGTAGCCGCCGTAATGCGCATCATTCAGGGTTTTAATAAAGCTTTCCGTGTCCGTGCCGTTGCCCGGTGTTCCGGCATTGCCGCCGTTGGTATTCGGATTGCTGTCGCACCAGGAGTAAATATTGTCCGCGTCATGAAGGTCATTATAATTCATGGCCCCATTCATGCTGGCTTTCATCTCCCAGATCAGGCTGGTCACATTGTCACGCACCATCGCCCATGTCGAAGCGGAATCCGGCACGGGATTGCCGCTGCTATCCAGCCTGGTATAGGAGGCGGCGGCAGTAACCGATGCGGCCCCGGCAAATGCCGCAACCATCAGAATGATAACGCCGATTGCACTTACCCATGTTTTTTTCATGATACTTTCCTTTACGATCCGCAAGTCCTGATAATGTGTGGAATTTCGGCTTTCCATCTGTCCCGGATAATAATTTCCATGCTATAAATAATATTAATTAACTCGTAAAAAGTCAAAATTGGGATGGCAAAGTATTTACCGTGGAATGCCCTCGGCTTTCCTTGACTCCGCATTAAGATATGATTATTTTATATGAAATTTGTGAATTCTTGCATCCCACGCATGCCCTGATCCAGGGGCCGAGATACAAAAAAACAGGTCCATCCCGTGAATTTATTACCCCATTTCAAGTTTCCGGACAGATATATTTAACGAAAGACAGAACACCCCATGAAGAAAATACAATCGATTTATGCATTCAAAACCCCGAAAAGCCTTCTTCCACACGTTGGCATGATGAGCTTCGGTTTGATTCTTGTTTCACTCTGCTTGTTTTTTTCCCTCAACGCGCCGGCATACGGGGACATCATCCCCCCGGGCCACTGGCCCAACCGCCCCGGCAATCAGGAAATAATACTGAATCCGCCCGAGGAATCGCTGTTTCCAGGCACTTCCTCCCCGGTTGCGATCGAGAACATGCCAGGCCTGAACTTGATACTGACCCCCTTGATACGGTATTGGATGCCGAGTTTCGGTTCGGGAGGGGATCACATGACCTCGGTAAAAGGCTTAAAGGAAAATCTGCCCAAGGGAACGTTGAATCAGGGAACACTTTATTATGTGAATGCCAATGCCGCAGATAGCACCCTGCCCCTTTTCAGGCTCCTTTCCCTGAACTCCGACATGGACCATATGGATTCAAACAGTACGGACGTTCCGGGTTATCAGGCGGAACGTTTTCTGGGAAACTCTTTTGTATCCGCATATGACGCCGCGGTCCCCATTAAAAGCATGGTAAAGGACTATCCGATGGATCATCTCACGGCTTTCCACGGCGAAACCCCGGACGGCTATACGGATGACGGGGTTCTGGGTTATGGGTACCCGAGGTTTGGGGAATTGGATGCCGAGGGGAAGACACACAATCCGATTCTTTCGCAGATCGCTTACAATGGGGTCACGATCAACGCAGACCTATCCTGGGGCGGTGTGATTTATGAACTCTGGTGGAACGGCAAACAATTCGTGAATCATAATGATTGCGGAAGGGAAATCCAGACCGCGCTTTTTAAACCCGGACTCGCGGATACCCAGTTCGGACCCACGGAAGCTGGAGACAGGATGTTCCAGGGGAGTCCCGTTGCCGAAATGCAGGTGTCCCCAAAGAGTCTTTACACCCGCTCCCTGCCCCTTCAATGGGATCCGAGAAGCTACGGGGGCGGGTCAAACAATCCGGTTCTCTATGGCGGAGAATTTGACAGAAACGCCAGATTCATGTTGCATCCGGCTTATAAAATTATCCGATACACCATTGGGTTTAAGCCCGCGGAATCCACGAATTATTTGAGAGAATGGGTTACCGCCTATTTGAATCTGGATGTTTCGGACAGATTTTATATGAATACGGCCCAAGGAGGGATGGAAGAGATCCCCAAGCCACCCGACAGTAATTACGTGACGCGATCCATCGACGAAGGCGCCATCATTACTGCCAGTTCGGATCTGAGCTATGCCATCGGTTTTTTCACGCCATCTCCCGCATACATCAGTTGGTATAATTTCGACGGCCAGGAGTCCGCCTCGGACAAAACCCGGAAAATCGATCTGTGGGACACCGACGCTTACATGGAAGCGGGGGTATGGCAAAAACGCACCGTTTATCTGATCATCGGCTCGCTGAAAGAAGTGCAGGACGCCATTACCTTTCTCCGCGATATCCAGCGGTTATTTCCCGCCTTTCTCAACCAGGATTTGCTGCCGGATACAGCAAACGGATTTGTTAATCCGACCAATTGACATTGAACTTCTTTTCGGGGAGGGACCCGCGGTCACGCCGCGGGAACCCTCTGCAAGGGGCGATGTGTCTGCCCGCATTACCCGTGTTACAGGGCCATTCTATTTGTTGGAGCCAAATTCTTTTTCGGTCTTTTCCCAGGTGTCATTTAAAGACTTGACCGCATCCGAAAAACCTTTTTCCATACGCTTCCAGACATCGCCGGCACTACTTTTCAAGCTGCCGTACCATTCGGCTACCTGAGTCCGCTGCTTGCGTAGCTCTTTCAGGCTGGCACGCGCATTTTCGCGGGCCGCCTTATTCATTTTATCCCAGCTTTCATCGATATGTGCTTCCAGTTCATCGATGCGCTTATCCAGATTGTCCAGATCCTCTTTTGATTTATGAACCGCTTCGTCCCTCTGATCCTGTGTTTCTTGCTTAACCGCGCCTGTTGACGTTTTGTCGCCTGATGTTTGGGCGTGGCATAGCGGGGAGATTCCGAGCATGCCAATCAACACCAATGCGCAGAAGGTCTTCTTGTTAAATTTCATTTGTGCCTCCTTTTTTAATGGCTGCAATGATCAAAGTGGGTACTGGAAGTAAACGCGTCCATTTTGTTGCCTTGCGCTCCATCATAACATAATTTTTCAATTTTGTTTGCAAAACAGCGCCGGCCCGAAAACATCGGGCAAAAGAGATCTTTTTATCCGGTATAAAAAAATACAACCCGGCATTGACGCGGGTTCACGGGAGGACAAAAACCCCGAACATTGGACAAATGAGGCTGATCTTTACAATGACAGGGATGGGAAAGAGGGTCTGGAAGGATTTGAAATTGCGGGATTTGATTCCTTCCTGCCGATACTTCTAATGCTGGCGGACAGCACCCAGGGAATAACCGGATATCGAAGATGACAGAAAGGAATCCATGTGATGATCAATACCAGGATTCATAGTATTTAACCCCTATTTGATAACGCGTCGGACTTTCCGAGATCGTCTTGCACCACTTGACTTCGGCAAGTGCCGTCTGTCGCATCATGGTAATGTTTTCCGGTATTTTCTGATGCCAACTGCCGTTTTTAACCTGAATGAGGACTGCGGAGCCGGGATAAAAAGCCATGTCTGAAACAAAATCCATGCCATCCTGACCATAGTTAATGGCCTCGGCACTGGATCCGACAGGCTTATTAAAATAGGAGCAGCGAATGGGCGCCTCAACCGCATAGCGATCCGCGCGTCTTTTTTCATGAACGTTTGTCATTTAAAACCTCCTTTCCTGCCGTAATGGGCAGCGCAATTCTTTATATATTGTCTATCTTCGGAATAAAACCGAGCATTCACGTAAGAAGGCACGCAACAACGGAGAAAAGCATCGAAAAAACATTTCGAAAAAAATAAAAGGCTGGCTGGGAACTTCCCGGCCAGCCTTTTAAAAGGAGGAAAAAGATGAAGAAATTATTAGGTTTGACTTAACATTATGCAAACACCCTGCCAACTGCACGCATTTCTCTCTCTTTTTTATTTTTTACCTGTATGTCAATTGGTTATATCGGATACCGCCGCGTCTTTCATCGATGTTTTTTTGTATCGGGCCATGCGATCCTCCGAAAAAGTTCAAAATATTAAACCTACTTTTTTACGGCTTCTTTAACATTCTGATTTATAATGCGATACAGAATTCCATGATGTTCATAACAATAAACCTGTTCATTTATATACAACAAATCAATCAGTTGGATATATAAAATCTTGAACATCCGATACAATGATTGAATTGCAGCCGTCAAAGTTGAGCGTGACGAGGCTCTGGACGATTTTTTCGGATTTATCGAAATATTATTCAAGTTTTTTTTCAGCCTGCCGATAAACAGATATGTATTGTCTGTTACCGGTCCCGGGTGTATTTGTGATTAATGCTGAATCAGTGATAACAGATATTTACTGTTTTTAATTTATCTACCCTCTGGAGGTGCACCGTGAATTCGTTCAAATGCAAGGTTATTCTGATGGGTCTGTTGCTTACCCTCACCATTGCGCTTCCCGTCCCGGCGCAGTCGATTAAAGATGCTGGTGACGGCACGATCCTTAAAGAAATCATCATCTTCGGCCGCCACAGCATTCGAGCATCCACATATGACCCATCCAGCCTGGACCCGTATGCGGTTAACCCTTACCCTGACTTCAACGGTGTCCCGAAAGGCTACCTGACCCCCCGCGGGCAGCAGGCAGCCGGCCTGCTTGGCTCCTATTTCCACGACTATCTGATTCAAGAAGGGCTTCTGACGGGTGATGCACAAGCAGATCTGTCCCGCGCGTATTTTCGCGCCAATTCCATTCAGCGCTCCAATATTACCGCTGCCAAATTCGGTGCGGGGTTGATCCCGGGTGCAACAATACCGGTTCACTCCTACAGCATTGCCGACGGCAACACGCCTGCCGTGCCCGACCCGGTTTTCGATCCCATTCTGGCAAAAGTGGCGACCGTTGACCCTGCCCGCGCCGCAGCCGAAGTTCAGGGAATTTACAGTAGCGGGACAGCCATAGCGTCCGCTTACAGCGGCGAGCTTTCCCTGATCCGCGGCGCGCTCTATCCTCCGGGAACACAGCCGACGCCCGGCGCCCCCAATGGCTCGATTGATCCGACTTCTCAGCAAATCACGCTTACTGCCAGTACATCGACATTGTATACCGGAGGCGTGATCAATATCGGCGGGCTGAACTTAACAAATTCAGCGATCGACCCGTTTGTCATGCAATACGCGGATAACTTCTCGCCCCAGGATGTGGCCTGGGGCCGGCTGTCATTGGATGCTCTTTCCCAACACACCCGGATTTTCAACCTTATTTTTAATATTGAAATGCTTGCGCCCTATCTCAACCAGGTACAAAGCTCGAATGCCGCCTCTCACGTACTTCGCACCCTGGAGCAGGCCGTATTGGGTGAGCACCTTGCCCTTCCCGGAATATTCGGGAACAGCAAATCACGGGTGCATGTAATTATCAGCTCTGATGGATATGTGATCGGACTGGCGGGCCTTCTTCGCGTGCACTGGATGCTGAACGGCTATCAACAGGACTATTGCGCTCCGGGTGGCGCACTCGTGATTGAACTGCGACAGGTAGCAAAAACAAAAGAGTATCTTGTTCGCGTGTTCTACACCGCACAAACCTTCGACCAACTGCGTAATCTGACACCGCTGACCCTTGCAACGCCACCTGAATCCATGCAGCTCGCGGTTCCGGGCGGCAGCAACTCATCCACGAATCTGGATGTCAAGTTTTCCACCTTTAGAAATCTTCTGATGGAAGCAATGGACCAGAAATACGTGCAGCCCTTCTGCGAAGAGGTCCCACCCGGCGTGATAGAGAATGTCCCCTTGAATTAGGGGCGAGAATGGTACCCGGAATATTGCGTGACAAAGCGTTAAAGTAGGGTTTGTTCACCGAGATGGCTACCCGAAAAAGATCAAAACGGATTATTAACAAGAAGCAGCAATTGCAGAATCGTCCGCATTGGTAATGCGTTACCCCAAAGGGGCTATCGGATTTATTCCGATAGCCCCTTTGCTTGCCTGGTAGGCACGATTGGGTTTGAACCAGCGGCCCTTAGGTGTCAATGGGATGATGCCGCTTGGCATACGCAGCCGCTTCGATACCCGCCACGCACCCTTCTCCCACGGCCTTGGCAAGCTGCCAGGGAGGTCCGCAAATATCCCCCGCCGCATAAATACCGGGGATATTGGTCGCCTGTTTCTTATCGGTCTGAACATGTTTCATTTCATCGTCGAACTGGACACCCAGCGACCCTGCCAATTCCAGAAGGCCTTTGGCACCGAGTTCCACAAACACGCCCGTCACCGGCAATTCGGTTCCGTCGGACAGCACCAGACCGTCCACCCGGTCCTTTCCGGCGATTTCTCTGACTTCTACTCCCTGATGCACATGGACCGTGCTTTCGGAAAGGCGGCGGGCCAGCGGTTCCGGAACCAGCAGGGCGTCGCAAACGAGGTGCACCTGGCCGGCGATTCCAGTCATTATCAAGGCGCCGTCCACCGCTGCACTCTGGCCGCCGATGACGGCCACATCCTCACCCCTGTAAAAATTGCCGTCGCAATCCACGCAATAGCTGACCCCTTTTCCGATCAGCGTCTTTTCGCCGGGCACCCCGAGTCTTTTCCGGTTGGTTCCCGTGGCGATGATAAATGTTCTGGCAACGATACGAGATCCACTTTCAGCGACAAATTCAAAACTCGATTCATTCGAAGTGATTTTTAAAATGTCTTCTTCCATAAACTCGGCACCGAAACTCTCCGCCTGCTGCATACCCACCTTCAGCATTTCATCACCGGTGGTTTTGAATAAAAATGCATAATTTTCTATGTGGTGATGGTACATACTGCTTTGGTCCTTTTTCCCGAGTACCAGAACGGAAACTTTTCTTCTCGCGGCATGGATGGCCGCCTGAAGACCGGCAGGGCCTGATCCGAGTATGACCACGTCGTAATTACGAGATTCCATGTTTATACCTCCTACGAAAAGTTTTTCGTCATTAATCTGTAATATGCCGTAAGACAGGCTGGTCCGCATATACCGCCGAATAGTGGGGACTCCGCTTCTCAATGGATGGTAGTGCAGAGAACAGCTCTCCTGCTTTTTCCATGAGTGCCGCTGCAACCGGCGGGGGCATCATGCGGGCCTGATATTCTGATTCATGCGGAACAGGTTTTCCGGATCATACGTCCGCTTTACCAGGCTGAGACGATCATGGTTCGAGCCATAGGCAGCGCGTACGCGATCCGTCTCGTCGGCGGTAAGGAAATTGACGTAAACGCCGCCGCTGGCAAAGGGCGCGGAGGCATTGAAAAAGTCACGCGCCCAGCCGATGCATCGGCTGTCGTCGGCAGGGTCCTCCCATCTGCCGTGGAAATTCATTACGAACAGGGCGTCGCGATGGGCATACGCTGTGGCATGGGGAGCCGGCCGTGCCGTGGCGCCGCCCAGGGCTCCGAAGAAAATCTCGCACTGGGGAGAGGGCAATTTTTCGACATAATTGATGACAACGTCGAACAGGCGGTCATCGAGTGTTGAGAAATTGTGCGACTTCCAGTAGTTGCGGGCACCGAAAGTAAGCAGAGGATCGAAAGCCCGCTGCCAGGCGACGTATGGCTGCACGCCGACGTGCATGCCGACTGGATTTCCGAATTGGTGCAGCGGCTTGATTAACGGTACGCCCTGCTCCGGGCTACCGGCGTATAGCAGCGCGAGCGCGAGGATCTCCTTGCCGTGGATTTCTTCGGGAAGAAACGGCAGGGGCGGCGCCTGGCGCATGACAATCCATACCGAGAGTTCGTCAGGTGCCTTTGCAACAAATTCACGGTATTGCCGCAGCACCGACTTTGCCTGGGAAATCGGATAGACGATCAAGCCGCTCAATACGTCGGGTCCGACAGGGTGAAGCCGAAATTCAAAGCGGGTGACGACCCCGAAGTTGCCCCCCCCACCTCGGAGCGCCCAAAAAAGATCGGGGTGCTCGGTTGCGCTGGCGCGAACCACTTCACCCCTTGCAGTCACGACCTCGGCGGACTCAAGGTTGTCAACGGTCATTCCGTACTTGCGGCTGAGCCAGCCGAAGCCGCCGCCGAGCGTCAGGCCGGCGACGCCGGTGGTGGAGTTGATGCCAAGCGGCGTGGCGAGGCCGTGGATCTGGGTGGCAGCGTCGAGGTCCGCAAGCGTGGCGCCGCCCTCGATGATGACGCGGCGAGCATCGGGATCAACGTTTGCGGCCTTCATACGCGAAAGATCGATAACAACGCCGTCATCGCAAATGGCATTGCCGGCGATGTTGTGTCCGCCGCCGCGCACCGCGAGCAGAAGTCCGTTCTCCCTTGCAAAATTCACCGTCCGGACGACATCCGCCGTGGTGGCACAGCGAACGATGAGCGCAGGGTGCCTGTCGATCATCGCATTCCATATCTTGCGTGCATCCGGGTAGGCAGCGTCATTCGAAAGCAGAACTTCTCCCGTGATATTTTCCTTTAATTCCTGGATGTTCATGGTTTGTAAATTCGTCATATGCGCCTCCCCTGGTTTGCTGCGGCTAACTGCGCCGCTGCCTTTTCCGGACTTCCATATCCGTGCACTTGTTCGGCCATCTCAAAGGCATGTTTATATCCACACTCAGAGATGATTACATGCAAAAGAAAATTGCATTCCCGCAAAAAACGACGACTTTTACAACCGATGCAGCATTGCTTCCCAATTGCACCGACTTTAATGAAAAATAACCACAAGCAGACATTTTTCAATCGGTGCCACATTTTCATTTCCTGCTTGAGTTGCCAAGCCAAAACGCGCTTCAGTGCAACGGCCGTGCATTCTTCTTGTAAGCCTTCCTCTTTCAGAAAATCATCAAAGGAAGACCCTGTGTGAGGATTCTTACTCATGTTTTTCGTGCTCCTTTATAACGAATGTACCACATGCGATACATATTTACATGCTTCTATTCAGGTCATTCCTTTCGGACGGTTCAGCCAAGAACGTGCCGATACACAGTTATGTATTGACTGTTACCGGTCCCGGATATACTGATGATTAATGTTGAACCAGTGACAATCTATATGTGCTGTTTTTTTCTATTTATTCTCTGGAGGTGCACCGTGAATTCGTTCAAATGTAAGGTTATTCTGATGGGTCTGCTGCTTACCCTCACCATTGCGCTTCCCGTGCCGGCGCAGTCGATTAAAGTTGCAGATGACGGCACAATTCTTAAAGAAATCATCATCTTCGGCCGCCACAGCATTCGATCGGCCACACATGACCCATCCAGTCTGGCCCCGTATGCGGTTGACCCTTACCCTGACTTCACCGGGGTCCCGGTGGGCTACCTGACCCCCCGCGGGCAGCAGGCAGCCGGCCTGCTTGGCTCCTATTTCCACGACTATCTGATTCAAGAAGGGCTTCTTACGGGAAACGCGCAAACAGATCTGGCTCGCGCGTATTTCCGCGCCAACTCCATTCAGCGCTCCAATATTACCGCCGCCAAATTCGGTGAAGGATTGATCCCGGGTGCAACAATACCGGTTCACTCCTATAGTATTGCCGATGGCAGCACGCCTGCCGTGCCCGACCCGGTTTTCGATCCCATTTTGGCAAAAGTGGTGACCGTTGACCCTGCCCGCGCCTTGGCCGAAGTTCAGGGAATTTACAGTAGCGGGACAGCCATAGAGTCCGCTTACAGCGGCGAGCTTTCCCTGATCCGTAGTGCGCTCTATCCGCCGGGAACACAGCCGACACCCGGCGCCCCCCATGGCTCGATTGATCCGACTTCCCAGCAGATTACGCTTACTGCCAGCACATCCACATTGTATACTGGAGGCACGATCAACATCGGCGGACTGAGTTTAACAGGTTCGGCAATCGATCCGTTTGTCATGCAATACGTAGATGATTTCTCGCCTCAAGATGTGGCCTGGGGCCGATTATCAATAGATAATATTTCCCAAATTTCCCGGATTGCTAACCTTATTTTCAATATTGAAATGCTTGCGCCCTATCTCAACCAGGTGCAAAGTTCGAACGCAGCCTCTCACGTACTTCGCACTCTGGAGCAGGCTGTATTGGGTGAGCACCTTACCCTTCCCGGAATATTCGGGAACAACAAATCTCGGGTGCATGTCATTATCAGCTCCGATGGATATGTGATCGGATTGGCGGGTCTTCTCCGCGTGCACTGGATGCTGAACGGCTATCAACAGGATTATAGCGCTCCGGGTGGCGCACTCGTTTTTGAACTGCGACAGGTGGCAAAAACAAAAGAGTATCTTGTTCGCGTGTTCTACACCTCACAAACCTACGACCAACTGCGCAATCTGACACCGCTGAACCTTGCGTCGCCACCGGCATCGATGCAGCTTGCGGTTCCGGGCGGCAGCAAAACATCAACGAATCTGGATGTCAAGTTTTCCACCTTTAAAAATCTTATGATGGAAGCAATGAACCAGAAATACGTGCAACCCTTCTGCGAAGAGGTCCCACCCGGCGTGATAGAAAATGTTCCCTTGAATTAATCATCAACCCCTTATAACCAAAGACGGCACCCTCAAGACAGATGGTGCCGTCTTTGGTTTCCAGTGCCCACTTGCCGACATATTTTTCGGCATTGCGGATCTTACCCCGATCGATTTGAACCCGGCCGCTTCTGCTTATCGACCAACCACCATCACGCATCCAAAATCCAAAGTCCGTATAATCTGAATATCACCCGGAAGATCTGCCGCTACGGTAAGCGCTTTTCTCTGATTTTGCATCGGAAAGGTCCCTGATCTCCAGGCCGCATCCCCGTGCGATGGATCTGTGCAGAGCCGGACCCGATCATCCCGGTCAAGCTGATCGGCCCGGCCAAAGCTATGCATGATATGGGCTTCCGGTGGACAGCACCACCCCGGCGCCTTAATCCCTTCTATTCAGGTCATTCCTTTCGGACGCTCCTATCAAATGCCCTACGGGGTCTTTGAAGAGTTATGTCTCAATCCTGGTGGATTGCCCGGCAGATTCACAGGACAAGAAACAAATCCCCTTGCCCTGCCTCTTCTGTGTGCTGGTTCATTTTTGGCCTGTGCTTTTGTGAACTTCTAAGGTCCACGCCCTAAACGGCCCGCCTTGCGCCCCTGGCTGCCCTGGTGCGCTAAAATATAAAAAGCCCGATCAACCGAAGTTGAAAGGGCCTTATAAAAACTCTAAATAAGCTATTGAATTATTTTGCGGGTTTTTTTCTTTTTTGGAACTTCTTTCACCAAGGGATTAACTTGAGCAGCATCAACCGTGTGTATATTATTATTTTTCGGATCTGTTTTTGATAACCCAAGGCGAGAAATGCCAATCATTGATCCAGGATAAACAGATTCGGGTTCGGCTCCAACGGTACCGACAGCTATTTTGAATTCAAACGATAGATTATACAGTCCTTCTTGAAGGTTCTGCTGTTTAATAAGAATTTCAGTGACCTCTCTAAGCGTAAGTAAAAAAATAGGCTGCTGCTGGATCTGGTCATTGCATGGTTGCATTTTTCGTCTCCCATGATTTCAAATTCTCTGTTGTCGTTGTCATAGTTTCAGTCTTTGAGCTATCAGTTTTGGTAATACAGATATAATGAGTATGCTCAATCTTCAAGTGCCATTCAGGTCGATTGCGGATTTAATCGCTTGTGCCACATAATCATTTAGCGATAAATTACGTGCGTATGCCTCGCTGGCAGCTTTTCGATGGAGATCTCGACCAATCCTTATATTGAATGTCCCACTATAAGGTTTATTTGCCGGTTTTCCTGTGTTATTGCAATACGCGATATAACGATCCACAGCAGATTCGAATGAAACAGATAAATCTTCGGGAGTTGATCCTTCATACGTAATTAGATCGTTAATAAATAGAATTTTCCCATGTAAACAATTGTCATCAAAACTTATTTCTATTGACCCAGTATATCCATTATAATTCAATTTATTGGTTTCATTTATTTTTGCCATAATTACCTCCAATCTGTCCGATTGCCTCTTTCACGTCATCTATCTGGTAGGCTTTCAAGATTCCACCAGGATGAGTCTTTGATATGCTAAACCTGAATCCACGGGAATGTTCAAATATATAATGCGATCCACCGGAACAGGTTTCTTTAAAATCAAAATGTCTCATGAGTGTTAACAGTTCCTGCCAAGTAAAGTCTTTTGGCCGAGGTATTATGCAGAGCTTACTTAAACTCGATGTTCAAGTTTTTTGTGACATGGGTTTCGAGTCATGCCACGCACCGGTGCTTCAACGAGGGTGAAGCTTCGAACTTTCCATAGTCGCGGCTTATCATGTGTTTTGTTGATGGATACAATTTCACCACATTATTTT
>JACRBZ010000103.1 GCA_016219185.1 Deltaproteobacteria bacterium | reverse complement strand
TTTTCTTCTGGGTCTTTCCAGAAAAGAACGGGCGGGCCGGAACCTCATGGACCGCCCGTTTCTGCCTGCGCCGGATGAAATACGGGACCGTCTCGATGCAGGTGAAACACTCCCATTGAAGGAACTCTACCGGCTCATCTGGCGCGGCGCTTTTCCGGCCATTGCCTTAAATAATGATATGGACCGGGATCTGTTCTACAGCTCATACATCCAGACGTACCTGCAACGCGATGTCCGTGATCTGTCCCGGGTCGGCGACGAGATGGCTTTTCTGCGGTTTATTCGGGCTGCTTCGGCTCGAACCGCTCAAATGCTGAATCTATCCGAGCTTGCGCGTGATGCGGACATTTCCCCCAACACCGCAAAAAGCTGGCTCTCCATCCTGCAGGCTTCCGGAATCGCCTACCTGCTGGAGCCTTATCACACGAATGTGACAAAACGCCTGGTGAAAACACCCAAACTCTATATTCTCGATACCGGATTGTGCGCCTATCTGACGGAATGGTCGAGTCCGGAAACGCTCGAGGCAGGCGCCATGTCCGGCGCAATCCTGGAAACATGGATACTGACGGAACTCCTGAAAAGCTACTGGCACAATGGTCGCCGTGCGCCATTTTATTACTATCGGGACAAGGACCAGAAGGAAATCGATCTTCTCATCGTACAGGATGGCCGGATCCATCCACTGGAAATTAAAAAAACGGCATCCCCCGGCAAAAACGATGTCCGGCATTTTCAGTCTCTCGAAAAGCTGAAACTGCCCATCGGCCCGGGCGGTTTGATTTGCCTGGCCTGGCAGTCTCTGCCGCTGACCCCGTCCGCCCTGTCCATACCACTGGCAGCACTCTGAGCCGTCTGTAAAATCAGGATTTGCGCACCTCGCACCTGGATCTTTTTACAAAGCCATCCAGATTTTGACTTTTTGCGAGCCCATCTGGGTCTTATTCAACTGTTTTTCGGTGGTGCTGCATCGTGATTGACTCTTGGATTGATGCTGAGGAATAATGAAATGCCGACCAGGACGAAACGACAGCAACTCGTCCCACCCCGATCGGGTTAGTTAAAGCAAGGTTCTCTACTTCTTGGATTCTTCGGCTGCCGGCTTCAGTTCCTTGGCACCCTTCTGCGGGGGAGCAATACAACCGCACCCGCATCCACTCTGCTTCTTCTCAGCCATGGGAAGCTCATTTTTCTCTGCCATCGTTATCACCTCCTTTCATCTGGCGCTGCCTCGCGCCAATTTGACTCACACTTACTTGATCTCGCCGGTCCGGATATACTGTGTTTCAAGTGAGACCTCATATCCCCAGCGCCGCTTTGGCAACATCTTGCCGGAGCCACTCGGATGTCTTGAAATGGAGCGTAAGGCCACGGGCATCCCGAAAGAGGCGCTCAACCCTGTATTCGCGGCTGTAACCGTGACCTCCGAGCACCTGTATCGCCTTGTTGGTGACTTCGACCGCCATCTCGGATGCAAAGAGCTTTGCCTTGAAACCGTTGAGAGCAGCGGCGGCGGGAGAGGCATCGGCTTTGGCGGCAGATGAATGAAGGTAGGCTTCTGCAGACTCGCTTCCGAGAATCATATCCGAGACCATGAACTGAACGGCTTGATGGACACCGATGGGCTGGCCGGCTATGGTCCGCTCTTTCGCGTGCCGGATCGATGCTTCGACAGCCGCTTGCGCAATCCCGACCGATATGGCGGCAGCTCCGTAAAATCCCCACCCGACAAGAGACTTGCCTATGATCTGCAGGCCTTCGCCCTCATTGCCGATGAGGTTTTCCACGGGAACCCGGCAGTCGCTGAAAAACATCTCCCTTGAAGATGTGCTCCTCAGACCCATTTTGTCCTCGGGTTTACCAAAGGAGAGGCCGGGAGTGTCCTTTTCGATGAGAAGGGTGCTCATCCCCTGTGGCCCTTTTTCAGGATCCGTCCGTACCAGCACCAGGTAGACGTCGGCTTCGCCTCCCGAGGTGATGAAGAACTTGGAGCCATTGACGACGTAGAAATCACCATCCCTTATGGCTCTTGTCGTAATGGCCCCTGCGTTGCTACCCGAATCCGGCTCGTGAACGGCAAATGCGCCGAGGGACTGGCACCCCATCATAGCAGTCAACCACTTCTTTTTCAGGAGCCCGCTTCCACCGACCTCAATGGCTTTTGCCGCGACCACATGAGAGGTGTAGATGAGAGCCGTCGATGCGCAGGCCCTGGCGATCTCCTGCACCACGGATGCAAAGCATGCCCTCCCTTCCCCCGCGCCGCCCTCTGCCTCCGATATGATCAGTCCCGGCAGCCCGGCTTCCCCCAGACAGCGAATCGCCTCCCGGGGAAAGTTCCCGCTGCGGTCGCACTCCGCTGCATGCAGTGCAATGCGCTCCCTGGCAATCTTGAAGGTGAGCTCGCGAATCTGCCCCTGCCGCTCCGTGGGATCATTTTGTCTTTCCATGGCCGTTCTCCTTGTCTTTGAGTATTATGGTAAAGTAATATAGTATTTAAGCAAATACTAATATAATTGACAAAAAAAAGAGAGCCTACGTCTCCCTTTCCAGCCCCTCGATCCGGCACCGTACCTCGTTGAGCTGCCTTTGAAGCTCTGTTTCCCATTTCTTGAGAAGGACGAGCTTGTCATCGGATGCACCAAGCTCTGCCTCGCGCACGTTACCGGTCCCCTTGCAGCCGCACGTGCAGACCTTCGAGAGCAGTTCCTGGCACTGTTCAAGCGCCTCTTCGTTTACTGCGTACGGGATCCAGTAGCCCTTTCGCTCGTTGCGCACCAGGCCGGCATGCTTCAGGATTTTGAGGTGTTGCGACACAGCAGAGGGAGTGACGCCAAGCTCATCCGAGAGCTCGTTTACTCCGAGCGGCCCCTTCTGTTTCAAGAGTTCGATAATCCGGATACGGGTTTCGACTCCGAGGATCTTAAAAAGCTCTGCCTGACTGATTGCCATCTTTAAATTCCTCAACTAATTTAGTAGTTGCTAAAATAATAAATCAAATCAGAGCAGCCGTCAAGTGTTTTCTTGAGAAAAAAACAGAAAAGCTCGGAGCCCCCCTTACTCATGGCCGGGAAACAGACGCCGGTTGGATTTGCCCCAGGCTCAAGTCAAGGAGCAAGGATGCGATGACGATGGAGCGCTGTGCCTGCCGGAGCTGCGACCGGCTGGTCATCAATGCAGCCTCCGCATCCAGCACGAAATTGATGGCACTGCGTCCGGATTCGTATTTCAATTGTTCATCGCGAAGAGCCTCTTCGGCCTGGCCGACCGACTCCAGCATCGCCCGCACCCGAACCCTGGCGCTACCGAGTTCGGCAAGTGCGGCGCGGACCTCGTGTTCGATTTCGAGCTTCAGCTTTTTTTCTGCGGCACGTGCGATATCGTGTTGTGCCGCGGCAGACCCGACCTGTCCGCTCCGTAGCCCCGCATCGAAAAGAGGAAAGGTGATACGCACCCCTACGGACCAGTCGCCAATGGCATTATCCGGCGCTCCATTGCTCGATCCGATTGCTCCGGGGGTGTTCGAAGCATATTCATAGGCCGAAGCCCGAAATTCGCCCCTTGGCCACCTGGACCAACGCGCCGCGCGTTCCTGTCCCGATGCAGCCCTTACCTCGTGCATCTGCGAGAGAAGATCAGGCCTTTTGGCCATTGCTTCCTGGATCAGTTCCGCTTCGCTCCCGTGAGACGGGAAATTGGGCACGTTTTCCGGCAGGGTGTATACGAGCCGCGGCGGCTCCCCTTCAAATCCCATGGCGGCCGCGAGCCTGCTCACAGAGGTACGGCCGCCGGCCTCAAGCGTTGCTATGTCACTTTCAACCTGCGCCAGCCGTGCCGATACCTTGAAGGTGTCGGCACGGACAGTGCGCCCGGACTCGACGAGTTCCCGCGTCTGTTTGAGCAGAACGTTAAGGCTTTTTCGAGTGGATTCCGCGGCATCGATGAGATCGTAGATAGTGAGTGTCTGCAGATAAAGCGATGTCACGTTAAAGATGAGTTCCTGGTAGCGCCGATCAAGCGAGGATTCTGCCGCGGCAATGCGCTCCCTTGCAGCATCAAGCTCCGTTGCGGTCTTTCCGAAATCCCACACCAGGAGTTTTAGCTCTGCTCCCGCAGTGTACACGGTGTCATCGAAACGCATGACTTGCGGCGGCGTCCCTGGCGGATAGACATGGTCAAGGCCCCAGTGGTTAAAATCCCCAAAGACATCCACCTGTGGCAGAAGACCGGCACGAGCGGTTCTTGCAACGCCTTCCCGCCGCTTTATTTCGGAGCAAGCGCTTTTCAGGTCCGGGCTGTGCACAAGGGCGTAATCCACGGCCTGACGCAAGGTCATCTCGGGTCCGGATGTTCCCGGTTCAGCATGTGCAACGATGGAAACCGATGGAAAAAGCAGGAACAGGATGATAAGCGTTTTTTTCATGTTTTAGTCTGCCTCCCTTTTCTGTCGGTTGTAGCTTGCAGACGTTTCCGACACCGGCGCGGTCAGTTGCTCGGGCACGCAATGGCCGGACTTTCCGCCATAGATCAGACCATAAGCAACCGGAATGACAAAAAGGCTGAAAAGTGTCGAAGCAAAAAGACCGAAGATGAGCGACCAGGCAAGACCCGCAAATACGGTATCCATGGCGATTGGAAAAGCCCCGAGCATGGCGGCCCCGGAGGTGAGCAAAATGGGCCGAAGCCTGACAGCGCAGCTTTCGACCAGGGCCTGGTTGAGCGATCTTCCCCTGGCGAGCAAGAGGTGCACGAAATCGATGATAATGATGGAATTTCGAGTAACGATGCCGGAAAGGGCAATCATTCCGATCATGGCCGGAGTGGAAAAGAACATGGGATTGGCGTAGGAACCGATCACGCGCTCTCCGAACTGATTCAAAAGCCAGTAGCCGGGCATGACTCCGATCACCATGAGCGGAATGGCAAGCATCATGACAAACGGCAGGCCAAAAGATCCCGTCTGGTAGACGAGGAGGATGTAGATGCCGGCAAGGGCACCGATGAAGCCGATGCCAAGGTCCCGGAAGGCATTGACGGTAAGTCGCATCTCTCCTTCGTGCCACCAGTGGACCCGAATGCCCTCCGGAACCGCCCATGGAATACCTCCTCCTTTTTTTATCATGGTGCGCTCCTTCAAGGGGCGGGGAATGGCATTATGCCCGGACTTTTCCGTAGCAAGCAATTCCTCCGGGCTCATCTGGTCGGCCCGGATATCCAGGATTGTCTCCACGGGAGGCCTTCCGGCCGTCTCCGCCGTGACAAAGACCACGGGCTCAAGACTCCGGTGAAAGATCGTCTTATCCTGGATTGTCTTGTGCCAGGCTCCCAGCTCTGAGATGGGCACAAGGTTCCCCGTGCGGCCCCGAACAAAAATACGCGTGAGATCATCCCCGCCCGACCGCTCCCCTCTTGGCATCCAGAGCACCATCTGCAGCGGGCTTCGCTCTCCTGGAAGCTCGATTGCACCGGCCGGTGTTCCTTCAAGTTCCATGCGGATGGTGCGTGCAAGATCCTCGGTCGTGACTCCGTTCAGGGCCGCTTTTTCCTTGTTCACCTCAAATACGACCTTTCCCTGGTCTTCTTCGACGGTATCGTCAAGATCAACGATCCCGGGCTCCAAGCGCATACGGGCCTTCACGATCCGGGCTGCCCGGATGAGCTCGTCATAGCTCTGATCGGGGCGTCCGTAGACCGCTGCGACCACCGTCGAGAGCACCGGGGGTCCGGCGGGAAGCTCGACGATCTTGAGCTTTGTGCCGTTTCGCCCGGCAATGGCCGTGAGGTCATCTCTAAGGCGAAGGGCCAGAGCGTGGCTCGATGTAGTCCGCTCGGTTTTATGGATGAGGTTGACGCGAATGTCCGCCTTATTCGGGGCCTGGCGCAGGAAATATTTGCGCGAGAGACCGTTGAAATCGACGGGAGAGGCAGTCCCGACATAGGATTCAAAATCGGTTGCCTCGGGGACGGTGCGAAGATAGCACTCGAAGTCCCGAACTGCCGCATCGGTTCGCTCAAGGCTCGTACCGGATTCCATATCGACCACCAGCAGGAGTTCATCCTTGTTATCAAAGGGAAGCTGCTTTGGTTGTACACGCCGTGTCCCGACCAGCAGCAGGCTTCCCAGGAACGCGATAGAGACGAGGAAAAGAAAGCCTGCCGCCGCGATTTTGCGCGTGAGCAGGGGCTCCAGCAGGCGATGGAAGATGCGATAGGAAAGGGTCAGCGTCGCGTCATGGGAGTCGCTTCGCTTCGGTGCCATCATCCGCTCCGGCTTTCGGTAGCGGCTGCGCATGGCGTGATAGCTCAGCCACGGGGTGATCGTAAAGGAGACCACCATGGACATGAGCATGGTCACGGGAACGTTCACCGCCATGGGCCGGAGGTAGTGGTGCATCTCTTCGGTCAGAAAGAACAGGGGAAGAAACGAGATGATCACGGCAAGGGTCGCCGCAATGAGTGGCGGCCGCACCTCGTTTACGGCCTCAAGCACAATATCTTTTGTGGCACGCCCCTCCCTATCGAAATGGCGGTGGATGTTCTCGACATCCACAATGGGATCATCCACCAGAAGCCCGAGGGATACGGTGAGGGCAAACAGGGTGATCCGGTTGATGGAAAACCCGAGAAGATAATTGACAAGAAGGGTTAGCCCAAAGACGCACGGAACCGCCACGGCCACCACGAGAGACTCGGTAAAGCCAAGCCCAAGCGTTAGCAGGGCAATCACGACCACGATGCCCACCATGAGCCCTTCAACGAGCTCGTTTACCTTGTCGTTGGCGGTAACTCCGTAGTTGCGCGTAATGGCGATATCGACATCGGCCGGCAGTACTTCTTTCTTGATTTCCTCCATCTTCGAGAGGATGTCCCGTGCAACGGTGACGTTATTGGCTCCCTTCTGCTTGGCCACGGCCATGGTAACGGCGGGGAGCGATTCGGCGTTAAAGTCTCTTTCCGAGGTTTCCCGGCCGACCCACTGGCCCGCGGCCCCTTCCTCCTTCTTGTGGCTCCAGGCGGGACCCGGACTGAACCGAACGTAGCTTGCATACTCACCGGGACCATCCGCCACTTCGGCCACATCCTTCAGATAGACGGGACGATTGTTGGTGAGTCCAACTACAATGCCGGCCACTTCCTCTCGGGAAGAGAGAAAACGCCCGGCCTCGACGCGGATCTCCCGATCCTCCCTGCTGAAAGAGCCCGCATCGAGATTTACGTTTGCCCCTTTGAGAGCGCGTTCGATATCAAGGGGCGTTACATTGAATCCTGCCATGCGCTCGGAGACCATCCGAATCAGCAACTGGCGAGGCCGTCCTCCCACAATGGGGGTGATCCCGACGTCTTTGACCGCCTGGAGCCGATCCACGACCACCTCTGCCATGCGGCGAAGGGTGTAGTCATCGTAGCGCGGGCTGGTGAGGGTGAGGGTCACGATGGGAACGTCATCGGTTTCAATGGGCTTTACGACGATTCCGGCAACTCCGGACGGGATGCGGTCCGCGTTCTGATCCAGCCATTTTCTGACCTTGACCAGGCTCCGTTCCCGATCCTCACCCACATAGAAGCGCACCGTAACGATGCTCTGCCCCGGAAAAGATCTTGAGTAGATGTACTGGGCTCCGTCGATCTGGGAGAGGATTTTCTCCATTCGAGAGGAGACGAGCGCCTCGACATCTTTTGCTGAATGCCCCGGAAAGGAAACGAAGACATCCACGACGGGTACGACGATCTGCGGCTCCTCTTCCCGGGGCGTAACCTGCAGGGCAACCGCTCCGACCGCCAGAGCAAGGAGGATCAGGATGAAGGAAAGCCTCGAATCAAGAAATTTCCTGACAACCCTTATGGTGAAAGACTCATGCATATCCTTCACGGCCCCACCCCCTTGCCCTCACGCAAGACGACCCGCTCTCCGGGAGCAAGACCGCTCAGGATCTCGACCCGTTCTCCAAATTTCCGCCCCGGCTGCACCGCCCTTCGCCTGAGCACGCCGGCGGATACGACATCCACCATGGCGAGTTGCCCCGCATAGATCAGAGCATTGCGCGGAATCACAAGGTATTCGGCCTCTCCTGCCGGAATGAGGAGCCGACCGAACATGCCGGGATAGAGGTTTTTACTTTCCGGCAGTCCAATGCGTACCGCGACGGTTCGACTTGCGGAATCTGCCGAAGGAACGATCTCAACGAGCGACCCGAGCATCCGCTCCCCCCTGGCATCAATTTCCACGGTATAGTGCTCCCCTATTCGGAGCCGGCCTGCATCATTTTCGCGGACATCCACCTCGAGCCAGAGCTCATCCCGCGCATAAAGGGTCAGGAGCGTCTTTCCAGGCATGGCAAGGTCCCCCGCTTCGGCGAACCTGTCGACCACCGTCGCGTCGGCAGGACTTCGGATCTCGGTATAACCCAGCATCACTTCCGCTTCCAGAACCGCTTCTTTTGACCGTTCAACGTCGGCTGCCGCTGCCTTGAAACGTGCATCGGTCTTGTCGAATTCCGCACACGGGATAACCGCTTTCTCAAAGAGTCCCCTGTCGCGCCGGTGGTCGCTCGCTGCAAGGTCCCTTTCGGCTTCGGCACGCCGAATGACTTCCCTTGCCTGCATGAGGCGCGCCTTGAGGTCTCGTTCATCACAGCGCACCAGGAGGTCACCCTTTTTTACCTGCTGACCTGCCCGAACAGGTATGGCAACAATATGAGCCGACACTTTGGGTGAGATGGCTATCCTGCATCTGGCCTGGACGGCTCCCACGGCTTCCATTGTGACCGGAAGCCGGGTCAGGCTCACTTCAACGGAAGAAATTCCCTCGGCGCTTCGCTCTTTTGCTTCAATCTTTCCCCCGGCAATCACATCCTTTCGGAAAGCTCCCGAAAGCCAGAGCACCATCAAGGCAATGAGCACGACCGGGAACAAAATCCTGAGGCTCTTTCTTACAAATCGCAATGCGCTCATCCCTGATCCTCCACTATATTGTTCGTCCCAGTGACCGGTTCGGCCCGGAGCACAGGAGAGCCATCTGACGCAGTCGCATAGTTTTCCCCGTTGCACCAGAAGGCCATCATCCCCAAAACCAGAATCATTTTGCGTGTATCCGCATCTTTCATGGCACTCCTCCTTGGAAATCCACTGAGACTGACCGATTCCTCATCCTCAGCACTTGGTTGAACACCCTCAACACTCTTTTTTATTGTTAAGTGTAGAGTAAAATACTGAAGGCGTGTATGATCAGGATCATATGCTTTGAAGTTTTTCTGTGGGATTTCTGCAGGAAAAAAGATGCGAGTCTTGGAAGGAGCATGCCATGCTGGAAAAGTTCCCCCTGTTTTTCGATCTCCCCGGGGAGCATCTCGCTCGTCTGGAATCGATCTCAAGAGAGATCTCAGTCAAAAAAGGATCGGTCTTTTTTTCTCCGGGGGATGCGACACAAGGATTTTTTGCGCTTTTGGACGGGGCGGTTCGTCTCTACAGAGTTTCTCCCAAAGGTAAAGAAATCACCCTTGAGATCGCTGGTGCCGGGAGCACCTTTGCGGAGGCAAGCCTTTTCTCGGATGTGTATCACTGCTGCGCGGAAGCTCTGAAAGACAGCACGGTCCACTTGATCAGAAAGGACGCTTTCCTGGAGCTGATACAAAGAGACCTCCGGTTTGCCGCCGCATGGATTCACATCCTTTCCCTTGAAGTCATTCACCACAGACAGCGCATCGAAGAGCTCTCCCTCAAATCCCCCAGGGCGCGGATCGTGAGCTACATTCTGCTCCTTGCTGAAATGCAGAACAGCGCATCGGTCACCCTCCCGGTGCATCGAAAATCCATCGCAACCCTTCTCGGCATGACTCATGAGACATTCTACCGTACGGCAAAGGAACTTGAAAACGAGGGACTTGTGCGATTTGACGGGCAGAAGATTGAGATCGTGAATCGTCACCTGCTGGAGGAATTGGTGGGGTGAATTTGGAACGAAATTCGGGTGGCATAAGTTCAGGGCAAACACATAGATCAATCAACTGAGAGACAAAGCATCACCTTCCCCATATCTCCTTAAAGACGCAAATAAGTGTTGACTGCCGATCATTATAAGTATATATATAAACATACATTGATATGCTATTATAGATTATTTGATCCCTCTGCTTCTCGGAAGCGATTCTCAATAAGGGAGCTTACAACCAATGGTGTGTTCATCTTTGTGGGATTTTCCCCTAACAATCAAATCGTGCCTGTCGGCGTAGAAGTCAATTCGAGCGGCTATATCATAACGGATGAAAAGTGCGAGACAAGCATCCCAGGAATCTTCGCCATCGGGGACCTCAGACAAAAATATGCCAATCAAATCGTGATCGCCGCAGCAGACGGCTGCACGGCCGCTCTGGCCGCTGCCCATTACGTTGAAATGAAGAAGTCGCGTGCCATCTGCTGCTTTGAAACTACCGAGGTAGTTTCTGCAGGAACGGCATAAAACAGGATGGATGATTGTCTATGGAAAAATTAGCTCAAGTAAAGCCGTTAAACCGTGTCGGTGTAATAGGAAATGCTGAGAAACACCCCGAGACCGTGGGACAGGAGACGATGGTGCTGCGCGACGAACATTTCCAGACCGTCGCTTTTCTGGCCAAAAGCCTCTCGGACGAGAACAGGCTTCGGATCATTCTTTGCGTGAGTTGCGGCAAGAAATCCGTTTCCAGCATCGTTGAAGAACTCGGTCTCTCCCAGCCCCTCGTTTCCCATCACCTGAAGGAGCTCAAGCGTTCACTCCTGGTCAGAATCGAACGCAATGGCCCTTTTGTCTATTACGAATTGGTTGATGATAGAATTCTTGATGTCGTTAAAACGCTGAGCACCGTGGCAACAGACCTGTTAACCGCAAGGAAAACCTTTTGAGGATGGGGAGGTGATTTGATCCGTATGGAAGAGATACTGAAAATAGTTGGCCGCATGGACCCTGAAGAAGCGCTCATCGAGCTATCCAAGGTATTGAAAATGCTTTTCTCGGCTTTGGGTGAAGAGGCCCGTTCGGAATTCCTGTGGAACCTCATGGGAGAATCCGGAGGAGACAAGGTTTCAAGCCTGGTGCATCTCTGACTGGCCGAGTGCATGGGCGAAGGTGTCGACCCGACGCAAATGTGTCAGAGACTGGTGGATAAGGTCGCTCAGTCAAAGCAGCTTATGGCGATGACCGACCCGGATCTTCTGGTCTTGTTCGAAGACTGGTTTGAAGAGTTGGAAGAGGAGATCATCTCACGCATCAAAGAGCATGGCCCTCTCAATCCCGGGGAGCTTGCCGAAAAGACCGGGCTTTCCCTGAGGGGGGCAACGTTTCTCCTCTCTAAGCTCAATCGTGAGGGAAAACTATGAGGATCTCCCCTCAATAGCTTTCATTCAGCAGGAAAGGACTTTTTATGCAGAACAAGAAAACGACTTTCATGGCCTTTGTGGCAGTATTGCTCACGGTGGGGGCCATTTGGTTCACCAATCGCCCCGTTACACCCACGCAGGCCACATGGGACGATGTTTTGGCGGAAGGGAAAAAGGGAGGCTACGGAATCATTACCACCGAAGCGCTTTCCGAACGTTATCAAAAAGATGCCGGCAGCCTTCTTCTGGTGGACACCCGTCAGGAATGGGAGTACCGGACAGGGCATCTGAAGGGAGCGGTGAACTTTCCCATCGAGCCCACCGGGTGGTCGAGATGGCGCAGGGCCTCGGCGCTTGAAACCTTCCTGGGGCCGGATAAGGATCGCACCATCATCTTCTACTGAGCGGGTCTTACCTGAGTCCGCAGCGACTCGGCGGCCCGTGTGGCCGTAAAACTCGGCTATAAGAACGTTTTTCGTGACCCTTACGGCTATCCCGAATGGCAAGGAAGGGGGCTGCCCGTTGAGAGCGCCCCGGCAGGCCTTGCGCAAGCAAGTGAAGCGCCCAAAGCGCCAGGACCTCTCCAGGGCTGGGCCATGATCTGGACGCTCCTGGGTATTTTTGCAGGCGGCATGGCGTTAAACCTGACCCCGTGCATCTACCCCCTGATCCCCATTACCGTCTCCTACTTCGGCGGCCAGGCCGCAAAGGAGGGAGAAGGCAAGGGAAAGCTCGTGGTGCATGGTTTGTGCTACATGATGGGTCTTGCACTCACGAACTCCGTGCTCGGGGTGGTCGCCTCCCTGACAGGCGGCCTCATGGGCGCAATGCTCCAAAACCCCATTGTCCTCATGGTCGTGGCGGCGGTTCTCATCTTTTTTGCAACCAGCCTCTTCGGGCTTTGGGAAATGCGGCTTCCGAGCGGCCTGACGCAGGCTGCCGCAAAATCATATACGGGGTATTTCGGAAGCCTCTTCATGGGTCTGACCCTCGGGGTGGTCGCTGCTCCCTGCATCGGTCCTTTCGTGCTGGGGCTCCTTACCTGGGTAGCGAGCATGGGAAGCCCCTGGTTCGGATTCGTGATCTTTTTTACCTTGAGCCTTGGCCTGGGTCTGCCCCTCTTTTTCCTTGCCATGTTCTCGGGGCAACTGAAAAAACTCCCCCGCTCGGGGGGCTGGATGCTCTGGGTGAGAAAGCTCATGGGCTGGGTTCTGGTCGCAATGGCCGTTCATTTCATCCGGCCCGTTCTTCCCGGTCATTGGGGAACCATTCTGATTGCCCTTGTGGCCCTGGCTGCGGGACTGCACCTTGGATGGATCGACAAAACTCAGGCCAATTTCCGGGCTTTCCCCTGGCTTAAGGGCGGAGCCGGCATAACATGTCTGGTTCTGGCCACATTCCTTGTCGCGTCATGGGCCATGCAGGGACCGGGTGTTACCTGGAAACCCTATTCAGAGGAAATTCTGAAAGAGGCCCAAAACTTGAAAAAGTTCGTCATCATCGATTTCTACGCCACGTGGTGCACGCCGTGCCGGGAGATCGAGGAAGTCACCCTTCACGATCCTTTAGTCGTCAAGCAGGCGGAAAACGACTTTGTCATGGTCAAAGTGGATGTGACCAGGGGCGGCAACCCGGTGTATGAGCGGTTGCTGCAACAATACGAGGTGAAAGGGGTTCCGACCATCGTGTTCCTGGATACCGGCGGCAAGGAAAAGCGGGACCTGCGCCTGGTGGATTACATCCCGTCCGATCAATTCCTTGGACGCATGGCGGAGCTGAAGAGAAGCGGCAGCTAAAGAAAGGAGAGATAAAATGCTGAAAGTGAGATTTTTCTTGAATGAGCCCAATGGGAAGCCGTGAAAGGGTTTTCTCGAAATGATGCCCAGGTTGGGCGAAAAATACAAGGATATCGAGATCGAAATCATGTCCAAACCCGTTGCAGAATACCAGTGCGATGAATACTTTGAACTGGAGCTGCCTGTGGCACCTGCCGTCATGGTCGCAGAGGAGATCGTGGTTGAAGGCGCCGGTGTTTCACAGGACAAGGTGGAAAAGGTTATCTGTCGATGCCTGGAAATAGACGAACCGGAGAAGAAAGGATTCCTGGGTCGTTTCTTTGGAAAAATGGAGAGAAAATCATGCTGAAAATAAGCGTTTTCATAAATGAGCCCGGCGGCAAGGTCTGAAGGCATTTTGCTGAAATCATCCCCGGGCTGGGGAAAAAATATCAAGTGGAAATCGAGACCATATCCAAACCCTTTCAGGCGTATCGTACCAAAGAATACGCCGAACTGGGACTGCCAATGGCCCCGGCCATCATGGTCGGAGACGAGCTTATCGTGAAGGGCTGCGATATAGATGAAGAAAAGTTGGAATCCGCCATCTGCCGCCATCTCGGGTTGCCTGAACCGGAACCGCGAAAGAAGGGGATTCTGGATCGGATTTTTAAATAGGGGACTTAAGGTCTGTCATGGCGTCAACGGTCGTGGCACCCATGACCCGCACTCAGGTGCGCCGGGTGATGACGGACTGATGGAATGATGCGGCAAAAAATCAAAGGCGAAACTGATGGAATCGAATAAGAACCGCAAAGGACCTGCCATCAAGGCGGCTGTTTTAATTGTCTTTCTTGTCACGGCTATTTTTATCGTACGATTTACACCTTTGCGGGAGTATCTCACTGTCGAAAGGCTGGGACTTCTACTGGAAACTGCGGGGCCTTGGGCGCCTGTGGCATATATCGGCGCCTATGCCGCGGGCGTCTGTCTTTTCATGCCGGGAACGCTTCTTGCCACTGTTGGCGCCGCGATCTTTGGTCCCTACTACGGATTTCTCTATGTCTGGGTGGGAGCCATGATCGGCGCGGTCCTGGCGTTTTTCATCGGACGCTACCTCGGGAGGGATTTTGCCGCATCCCTCATCGGCGACAAGCTCAGGAAATACGATGAGGCCATCGAGCGGAACGGCTTTGCCACGGTTCTTTACCTGCGCCTGGTTTATTTTCCGTTTACCCCGATGAACTTTGGCATGGGACTCACCCGTGTGCGTTTCCGGGATTATTTCTCCGGCACTGCGCTTGGAATCGTCGTCGGCACGTTCATCTTCACGTTCTTTGTGGGGACGATCAAGGAGATCTGGTCAAGCGGCCAGTGGGGAGGATTGCTTTCCTGGAAGGTATTCTTCTCGATAGGGCTCTTTGTCTTCTCCTTCTTCATCCCGAAAATCACTGAAAGGCTGAGGGCGTCGCAGAAGGCCGGGATTGTTTAAAGGGAAACGAAGCATACCATGAACAGAGAGACGGACAACCGCGAAACGGCAACCGAAGAACTGACAGTGATCATTCGGCAGCGGACATTCAACCTGATGTCCACCGGCCGGATGATGTGCTCCGAAGCCGTGCTTTCGGTGCTGAACCAGGGATTGGGCGGCGGGCTGCCGCCGGATGTCGCCATGAAGGTGGCATCCGGGTTTCCGGAAGGCATCGGCGGATCGGGATGCACCTGCGGGACCCTGACCGGGTGCGTGATAGCCCTGGGTCTTTTTCTTTCCCAAGGCGATTCGAATCTGGCAGCCCACCGCAAGGCCATGGACGCCTCCGGCCGGCTGCACCGTGATTTCAAGTCCCGCTTCGGTTCAACCTGTTGCCGGGTGCTGATCAAAAAAGGCTCTTCGGAAATCCCCCATCATTTTGAAGTCTGCTGTGAACGCGGCGGCTGGGCCGCGGAACATGCGGCCCGCATGATTCTGGCAGAAAGACCGGAACTAGCCCCGCAGGCGGATCAGGCGTTTTTACGCAGGAAGAATTCCCGCATCGCGGTCATACTCAAAAAATTTCTTTTCGGCTTTTTTGCTCTGTTTTATCATACACGGGCTTTCAAAGAGGGAAATGAATGGAAACTCAAATAACGCAAGGGGATCTCGAACAAATCACAGCCGGCATTCGCAATAAGTATTCCGGAGTTGCTGAAAGTCCCGAAGGCCAGTTCAAATATCCTACAGGCAGGGCAGGGCTTGAGGCGCTGAAATACGATGCCGCTTTGATCGATAATCTGCCGGATGAAGTCTCTGCTTCATACTGCGGTGTGGGCAATCCGTTTTCGCTCGGAGCAATCCGCAGTGGGGATGTGGTTCTGGATATCGGTTGCGGCGCCGGGGTGGACACGATTCTGGCCGCAATGATGACAGGACCCGAAGGAAGAGTGGTTGGCGTGGATATTGTACCGGAAATGCTTCAGCGGGCAGAGAACAATCTGAAGAGGGTTGATCTGAAAAATGTCACATTTCAATCCGCAACCGGAGAGCATCTGCCGTTTCCCGATGATTATTTTGACGTGGTGCTTTCCAACGGCGTGATCAACCTGATTCCGGACAAGGATGCCGCAATGCGCGAAATCATGAGGGTGCTGAAGGCAGGCGGACGGCTGATGATCGCCGATCAGGTGATGGCGGGCGGCACGCCGAAAAGCCTCAAGGACCGCATCTCCAGTTGGTTTCAGTGAGAAGGCGGCGCCATACCGGGAAAGGATTTCCTGGCTCTGATTGAAAAAATCGGATTTACGGATGCGCAGCTTGTGTCTGAAACCGGGATGAACAGTTCCCCCAAAACCCGGGGTGTTCTGATTCGTGCACAAAAACCCGAAAAAACAGAACCCATGCAAATAACCTTGGAAAACGAGGTTAAAGTTGTAGGGAGCGGCGGTGGAGACAGGGTGCGCAATGACTAAATCCGACAGTTTTGATACGAATGCCGCGGCGTATGACATCTGGTTTGACGAAAACCAAACGATCTATCAAGCCGAGCTTGAGGCCGTAAAAGATTTCATACCTTACGCCGGTGCGGGCGTGGAGATCGGCATGGGCACTGCACGATTTGCGGCCCCGCTTGGCATTGCCATCGGCGTTGAACCCTCGCCCAGGATGGCGGAACTGGCAAAGCAGCGGGGTGTTGAAGTCATCGAAGGGGTTGCGGAAGCGCTCCCCATTGCTGACATGGCGTTCGATTTTGCCCTGATGGTAACGGTTGTCTGCTTTTTTGACAATATTGCATCGGCGTTTCAGGAAGCCAACCGTATTCTCAAGCCGAAGGGGGTTTTAATCGTCGGTTTTATCGACCGGAACAGTGAGCTCGGGCGGCAATACAGCCAGAGAAAAAAACAGAGCAGGTTCTACAAGGAAGCTGCATTCTATTCCACTTCCGAGTTGGAAACGCAACTGGCCGTGGCCGGTTTTGCCGACTTCATCTATCGGCAGACCTTGTTTCCCGGACAGTCCGGTGTCCGGAAAGTCGAAAACGGGCACGGAAAAGGAAGCTTCATTGTCGTACGAGCTATTAAAAGTAGAAGCGGAAATCGAGACCGCATTCAAACGTAATCAAATGTATGGTACCGAAGATGACACGGGGCATTCCGGAACCGCAAAGGCTCGCGATTAAAGCGGCTGAAGAAAGGTTTTTCATCTTATGAATACTGAAATAACGATACGTCTGGGATTTTTTTTCGGAATCTTTGTTCTGGTTGCCGTTTGCGAAATCCTTGCACCGCGTCGGACCCTGACCACTTCAAAGGCGGGCCGATGGTTTGCAAACCTTGTGATCATCGGCCTCAATCCCCTCTCGGTGCGTCTGGTTTTCCCGGTTCTTCCCGCTGCAATGGCGCTTCTGGCCACCGAGCGTCAATGGGGGCTGCTCAACAACATCGATCTTCCCTACTGGCTTGAAGTGGTCATGAGCGTGATCGCCCTTGATTTTTCCATCTACCTGCAGCATGTGCTTCATCACGCGGTTCCGGCGCTCTGGCGACTGCACATGGTGCACCACGCCGATCTCGATTACGACGTGACAACGGGCCTTCGCTTCCACCCCATGGAAATCGTCATTTCCATGGGGTGGAAGCTCATGATGGTAGCAGCACTCGGACCGCCTCTCCTGGCCGTACTCATCTTCGAAGTGGCCCTCAATGCCACCTCCATGTTCAATCACAGCAACATCCATATTCCCGTAGCCGCTGACAGAATCCTCCGGCTCTTTGTCGTAACACCCGACATGCACCGGGTGCATCATTCCGTGATCATCCGCGAAACCAACAGCAATTACGGCTTCAATCTTCCCTGGTGGGACCGGCTTCTCGGAACATACAAAGATCAGCCGGCCATGGGACACACGGATATGGTCATCGGGCTATCCCAGTTCCGGGACCCGCAAAAACTGTCCCTGCCCCGCCTGCTGATCCTGCCGTTCGTGGGCGATCCCGGACAGGTTCCCATCAACCGGCATTGACGAAACGTGCTTTAGCACCAACGCCGCAGGCTCCGGAACTGTTTTTAGGTAACCCCTGAGCTATCCCTTACGACTATCTCGCTCTTTTTTAAGTCTTTGCATCGCTAATACAACACTCACCCTTAATTTTTCTATGGCCATGCTGAGGTGGCCTATCTCATCATCGCTGGTGACTTCAATCTTTTCATCTATATTTCCGGCGGTTCCGGAGGATAACTGCTCCGTAATCTTTGTAAGATCATTCAAGGGCTTCAACATTTTGTTAACCGTAAAAAATATGAGTACAATCGATAGGACGAGTATACCGGACATGATGGATATGAGCATTATCATCAATCTCGATTTTGCCGACTCGACTTCCTTAAGGGAAAAACCGATTCTAAACCCGCCCCATTGCTTGCCTTTAACAAAAACAGGGCAGGAAATATCCCACATGGTTTCTCCCGTATCCCGATGATAGACCTGGAGAAATCCTTTTTCCTTATTCTTTGCAGCCGCTATTCCGACCGGATCATTAAACATTCTCTTGGTGCGATTGCCGACCATGTCTGTCTGTACATTTCCGGTAATCGGCTGTTGGAAACGCGAATTATGCGTTGGAAGGTATCCATTGACGTCAACTGCAACCGCGAAAATGACATCTTGATCAACCAGGAATTCATCCTCCAATGCAAGCAAAACCTTATCCAAATAAAAATCATACTTGGTGTGATATTTAGGCGGATCGAAACCATGAATGACTTCATAATTGGTATCAAACGCATCATTAACGGTAATAACACCGTTGTCGACGGCTTCTTCAATAACCTTACTTACAATTTTTGCTCCGATGATGGATAGCATTTTTCCTTTATCAAGCAATTGCATTTCAAGGCTCTTGCTTTGCTCAAGGACTAGAATTCCGGTGCCAACTATCATGACCAATAATAACACTGCATTGGTAATCAATGCCACTTTTACGCTTATGTGTTCCTTAACATAATTGAACATAACCGATTCCTTTCTCTATTTTTGCATTAAAGAACTAGTTATTCACCGGAATTTGATTGAACACAGGGTCATGAAACTGAAAAAAGTACGCCATTCACCGAATCAATCTTTTGGATGCCTCAGCAGTTATGAATCCAGCATGGACCCATGTTCCTGGATCATTTTGCAAGATATCCGAATCGTATGGCGCCCCAGTGTTTTTCCCTGACGAAAATCGGCACGGACAAGTCTATCATCGTTTCTCCCGTATCCCTGCTGTATTTTTGCAAAAGATATGGATTGGTATTTCGAGCGGCCGCGAGTCCGGTCTTGTCATTGAACATCCGCTTCGTGCGGTTATTTAGGAGATCCGTCTTTTGATCTCCGGTTAAGCTTTTGGAATACTTCAGGTTGTGCGTCGGGAGATACCCGTTCACATCAACGACCACGACAAACAAAATGTTTTTATCCTTGTCCAGGTATTTATCGAGAATAATCTGGAGCATTTCATCGGAGTATTTATCATACTGTGTGTGAAATTTTTGGGGATCCGTATTGGGGATCGGGACGTAGAATGTGTCAAAGAGCTGTCCTATGGATAAGCGTCCGGAGGAAAGAAGCATTTCAAGCTCTACCGTGACTTCTTTTTTACATTCTTCCGCCCACTTTTTTACCTGGAGGTCAAAAGTTGACAGATCCTCTTGGGCGAATGCGCATTTCGGGGAAATTGAAAATAAAATAAGGTGAAACAACAGATAAAATCGGAGCATCTGATACCACTGATTTTTAATCCGAATAATGAATTTCATATAGCTTTTCACCCTTCTTCCAAAAGTTATTGTCATTTTTCAGCTTAGTAAACTCATCTGAGGTTGCCTTATTTCGGTTGTGTTTGTAATATGTGATGGATATATAATAAATGATATGAATTCATTTTTTGCTAACACCTATTATCGATGTTGTCAAGCACATTTAGATGCCAAGACAGGACAAAAGCGCCAACCAACCCTCGTTTCCAGTGAACATACAGATGCGCCTGTCTTTTCATTATATCATCTTCTTCCTGATATTCCTCTTGACAGAACTGCCTCATTGTGGCAACGGATATGGCCATAACCCTGCGATATCCATTCAATCGAGAGGGCTTCACAGTTTCACCCCTGGCGAACGCTGACTTCGAATATTGCTCCACGGATCAAGATATTTTCCATCCATCGCTCAGGACTCAGGCAATGAAAGCGATCCCCTTGAAATTCCTCTTCTGAACCTCTGCGAAAAGGCTTATTCCGCCAGAGGTGCAGCAGCCCGTTTCGATTCTCTCTTTTCTTGATTCTCGGCGCGGGGCCGGCGGCAAGATAGAGATACATAAAAACCGCGCTCAAGGGCCAATTTAAAAATGCTTCCAGGGTCAATCCGCACAAAAGTTGAAAAACGGTGCAGGCCGGATCCCGGCCTGCGAAAGGTCATCGAATCGGCTTGCCGGGCACAGGGCAGTCGATGTTGGACCTGTGGTTCCTGCGACCTTGAGTGCCCGGTCAATATCGCCACCGGGCGCCTTCGGCCCCAGAGAATTGTCCGGCTGGCCAATCTGGGCTTTATCGAGGACTTGCTGGATTCTCCCGAAATCTGGTATTGCCTGACCTGTAGGCGCTGCCTACAGATCTGCCCGAACCAGGTCAAACCGTGCGATGTGATCGATTATGCAAGACAGGAGGCGGTTTCCAGGGGCATTGTCAGCTATTCGTCCATGCGCCGGCTCCAGTTGCTTTTTGCCCGGTTTCAGCGGGTACGCTGGCGCGCGGTCGAGCAGTGCCTGAATAACAATTTTGACTCTCCGTCCCGAGAACGGATCGATCAGTGGCTCGCGGATGCGGTTCCGGAAACCTGCTTTGCGATCTCACCCGAAGGCGTTCTTCCCGGCGGGCCTTTTTTCGGAAATTCCGCAGCCGCAACCCGATCCGCCGCCTGCTTCACCTGCGGAGAGTGCAGCAGCGCCTGTCCGGTGTCCGGCGAACGGAGCGTCTTCGATCCCAGATTCATTATTCGCATGGTGAACCTCGGGCTTGCGGAAGAATTGGCGAGATCTCCGTCCATATGGCTGTGCCTGTCCTGCGGCCGCTGCACGGACGCGTGCGGCCAGTTGGTCGACGGTCGCCAGATTCTTCAGCGGCTTCAGGACGCTGCCGTCTCCGATGCCGGGGTGACGCCGACCACCCTCTTTCGCATGAAGAAAGCCGAAGCATTGATTTTTTCGCATTTTCTGGATATGGTGGATGATATTTTCGGCTTCAAGGGCCCGGCCTCTTCCTAAAGCCGCTTTTTGCCTACACCCAGGTTTTTGTCGATAAGGAGATGATCGTGAGTCAGAATTTCAAATTCGAAACCCTTTGTCTGCATGCCGGCCAACAGCCTGATCCGACAACGACATCCAGAGGCGTGCCCGTTCACAGAACCTCATCGTATGTGTTTAAAAGCACCCAACACGCTTCGGATCTGTTTGCCCTCAAGGAGTCCGGCAATATTTACACCCGAATGATGAACCCGACTCAGGATGTTTTGGAGAAACGCGTCGCTTCCCTTGAAAACGGGGCCGCGGCCCTTGCCCTGGCATCGGGAACCGCCGCGGTATATTATTCCATCATTAACCTCTGTGCCGCCGGAGACGAAATTATCTCAGCCAACAATCTTTACGGCGGCACCTATACGATGTTTGACACCATTCTACCGCAGTTCGGCATCCACGTTAAATTTGTAGATCCGCGTGATGCCGACAATTTCGACAAGGCCGTGACAGCAAAGACCAAAGGCTTTTTTGTCGAAACGATCGGCAATCCAGCGCTTGAATTTACGGACATCGAAGCCGTCTCCGCAATCGCCAGAAAACATCACCTCCCGCTGATCGTGGATGCCACGTTCACAAGCCCCTATTTATTGAAAAGCATCGATCACGGCGCCGATGTTGTCGTCAACTCCTTGACCAAATGGATGGGAGGACATGGAACCGCCATCGGCGGCATTGTGATCGATGCCGGAAAATTCGACTGGAAAGACCCCAAATTCTCATTATTCAATGAACCCGACCCCGGTTATCACGACCTGCGTTATGCCCATGATCTGGGGGATCTGAATCCAATCGCCTTTATGACGCGGATGCGTCTGGTGCCGCTCAGAAACCTGGGCGCGTGTATTTCTCCGGACAATGCCTGGATGTTTTTGCAAGGACTTGAAACGCTGCCGCTGCGCATGGAGCGGCACTGCGAAAATGCAATGGCCGTGGCAAGGCATTTATCGTCACACCCCAATGTGACCTGGGTGAGATATCCGGGCCTGGAAAATGATCCCAGCCATCCCATTGCCCGCAGATATCTTAAAAAGGGTTTCGGCGGCATGGTGGTTTTCGGCATTAAAGGCGGATCAGCCGCGGGCGGCAGATTTGTGGACAACCTTAAACTGTTTTCCCACCTGGCCAATGTTGGCGATGCCAAAAGCCTGGTGCTGCATCCGTCCAGCACATCTCATTCCCAGCTTTCCGAAGCACAGCAAAGAGCCGGGGGCCTGACGCCGGATCTCATCCGCTTGTCCATCGGCATCGAGCACATCGACGATATCCTGGCTGATCTGGATCAGGCCTTTAGCGGTGTCGGCCGCTGAAAAGGCCGAAAAAAACAATCAATGAGCGAATACATCGAACACGACAGAAACGCCATTTCGGTTGGAATCGTTGAAAAGAAATATTTCACCTTTGCCGATCCGCCAGGTGAAATGGTGCTGGAAAGCGGCGCCGGACTGGGTCCGATCACGCTGGCCTATGAAACCTACGGCTCCCTGAATGCGGATAAAAGCAATGTGGTTTTGATCCCGCATGCACTCTCCGGAGATTCCCATGTTGCCGGGTATTACCAGCCCGAAGATAAAAATCCCGGGTGGTGGGATAACATGGTCGGGCCGGGGAAAGGGATCGACACGGATAAATATTTTGTGGTCTGCTCCAATATCATCGGAAGCTGCATGGGATCCACCGGGCCGAACAGCATCAACCCGAAAACCGGTCTGCCCTACGCCCTTGATTTTCCGGTTGTCACCATCGGCGACATGGTCCAGGCCCAGAAAGCGCTGATGGATCATCTGGGAATCGAAAAAATCCTGTCGGTTGTGGGAGGGTCCATCGGCGGCATGCAGGTTCTGGAATGGTGCGTTCGCTATCCGGAAATGGTTGTATCGGCGATTCCGCTGGCAACCACCACCCGGCATTCGGCCCTGGCCATCGCGTTTAACGAGGTTGCCCGGCAGGCGATCATGGCCGATCCGAAATGGAACAACGGCAACTACTATTCGGGACCCAAACCCGATCTGGGCCTGGCCGTTGCCCGCATGATCGGTCACATCACCTATCTTTCGGACAAATCCATGCGCCTGAAATTCGGCCGGCGTCTGCAGGATAAAAGCGACTTTTCGTTTAATTTCGATGCCGATTTCCAGGTGGAAAGCTATCTGCGCTACCAGGGCAGGAAATTCGTGGATCGATTTGACGCGAATTCATTTCTGTACATCACCAAGGCCGCCGATTATTATGACCTTGAAAAACAGCACGGGAACGGTTCCAGCGTCGAAGCCTTTTCCAGGACAAAGGCCAGGTTTCTTGTCGTATCCTTTACATCCGACTGGCTCTATCCGACATACCAATCCCGGGATATGGTGAAAGCCATGAAAAAAAACGGGCTGGATGTCAGTTTTTGTGAAATCGAGGCCGATTGGGGGCATGATGCCTTTCTCATTCCCAATGAGCGCCTGACAACGATGATCAGGGGATTTTTGGAACGTGTCAGCCATGCAAACGAATAAACTGCGCCATGATCTTCAAATCATTGCCTCCTGGATAGAGCCCGGATCACGGGTCCTGGATCTGGGTTGCGGCGAGGGGGACTTGATGCAATTTCTGATCCGGCAAAAACATGTTATCGGATCGGGCATCGAGCATGATGAAAAAAAAGTCTGCGATGGAATTGAGAAAGGGCTGTCCATCCTCCAGGGGGATATCAATACGGAAATTCTGGATTATCCGGACAATGCCTTTGATTATGTGATCCTGAGCCAGACCCTGCAGCAGGTCTATGAACCGGCCGCCTTGATTCAAGCGATGATGCGCATCGGAAAAAAAGGCATCGTCAGTTTTCCCAATTTCAGCCACTGGGGCATCCGGCTGCAACTGCTTTTCTCGGGCTATGCGCCGATAAGCCGGCAATTGCCCTATGAATGGTACAACACCCCCAACATCCGGGTGATCACGATCAAGGATTTCAGAAAATTCACCCATGAGGTCGGCTTTACCATACTCAAGGAAGCCGCCATCAACACACAATCCGAGAATCGATTCGGAAAAGCGATTCAAATCTTCCCCAACTTGCGCGCAACCTACGGTATCTTTCTTATCGGCCATGGAGAATAGGTCGATACGCTACTCCTTCTCGAACCCCTGACTCGTAAATTTCAGGGTCAGGCTGTTCTCGGTGACGATCCGAATCACGTGATTTCCGCCAGAACGGAACCCGGTATAGCACCATCCGCAGTTGAGTGGCAGCAAAACCGGTGATCAGCAATTCATCGTTTTTAAGCTCCCTGCTTGCCCGCACGGACAGCGCATCCTGGCTCGAAAGTTGCGTGGCCTGTCAGGCAATCGCTTCCTGCGACGTCATCTGAAAAGGCACCATTTGCCTCTCAGGGTAAAAAATTTTCAGCGTTTTTTTCTTCAGCCGAATTCCACGGTATTCTTATCTATCATCCCCGATTGTCGAAGAATCGTTCGGTGGCTGGGATATCTTCGGTTTCCGTAGCGTAACAAGATGAGGCGGAATGAAGCCCTTCGGGTATAGTTCGATCGCTGATCGTCGTCGTGGAGATCGGTTCCCTGCGCAGAATCTGTCAATATCGCGCTCACGCGACAGCAGGAACTTCAAGAAGCTGATCCCCTTATACCGGCATGTTTGATAGATGCTGAGCAGCACGAGGTAATCGTTCAGGCCCTTTTCCCTCATGATCCCGACAGTATCTTCGCGGTAGTAAGCGAAACGTTTAATCGCGTTTTCAGCGTTATTGTTGTTCCAAGGCACGCCGTTGTGGTGGATGAACGCGAACAACTTGTTTCGATTCTTCATCAGACGATCTTGAAGAGCTTGCGCTGGCTCAGAGCGGAAAGATAGGGCTGACAGTACATTGAAGAACTCGTCCACCTCACCCGAGTGTCGTTCCAGATGTTTTCGCTTTAGACCATGTGTGTCTACCGTCGTCACAATGGTCCGCAATAGCGACGCGAACGGTTGTGTTACCGATTGCAGATCCTCGTCGAAGGGATTGTTCAAGATTTCCTGGTTCATGTCCCGGATAAGATGAATTAGACACTTCTGCTGAGGGCAGTCGATGGAGTCATAGGCGAAGAAGAAGTCGGAGACAAGCACACCCCGAAAGTCTTTGAGCATCTCCTGCAAGAAGCCCCCCTCCCTGGTCGGTCTGTACATGAACACAACTTCTTCCATGCTCGTAAACACCCAGACATAGCCCTTGCCGGTTCGCAGCTTTACCTGCGTCTCATCGATGTGTAACACCGGTCCCAAAAGGATCTTCTGGATCAGATGACGGTAGGTCTTACTATAGTACCGGGCCATTAGCGACTTCAGCATGTGAATCTCTTCATTACCGACTGTCAGACCAAAGAACTCCCGCAGCATTTCCTCGATCGTCCCTCCGCTTAGCCTATGTGCAACGTGTTGGTACATGGCCCAGCTCATAAGCCCGTGAAAGTGTTTCGCGAGCCGATGGTACTGTTCCGCGGGGGCCATGATTTGGCCACAATGTTCGCACCGATAGATCGCAGTTCTGCATTCAATGACCCGCCGCCTAATCCCGCCGGGTGTAATCACCAGATCGAATGCTCTCTTCACCCGTGGCATGGGAATGTTCAGACGCTCACTCTTGGATACTTTGGCAAGTTTGGCACATCCGCAGGCGGCACAATTTTTCGCGATGATCACATGCGCGCAAAGAGGTGCCATTTGAAAGCATGTGTTTCCGTTAACATAGCTGAATGATTGACAAGGAAGATATCTGAAACGAAACATCCGCCCGGCGCGAACCCACGCGCCTGGTGGTGTGGGGCTTGAGGAGAAAAACCACGACTACCGTTTATCTTGCTATTTGATTTTATTCCTTAACCACGCCGGACTCCGACGACAATCAAGAATCGCATATACAAGCACTGTATTACTTTCTATGCGATAATAAATGGCAAAAGGAAATCGTTTGGATAATGCTCGGTTGTATTTATTGAAATATATCGGATGAATTCCACCATAAATTGCCAATGAATCAATATCAGAATAAAGTGTGTCCAAAAAATATGAGCCAAGACCTTCCAATTGCTTTTCATAAAAACGGTAGCCATCAATCAAATCCTGGCTTGCAGATGTAAGGATTCTAATTTTCATGATATGGAATTTTCAATGTCTTTCTTCATACTATGCCAATCAACAAAGACATCCTCACAATTACTAATTCTGTTTTCTCTACCATTCAGTACTATTTCGTGCCAAGGTGGGGATGAAATGCTATCTGCTTTTTTACATAAGTCATCCCAAATAATTTCCATTGTTTGAATTTTCTCTTCAATCGACATTTTCTCTATAGATAAAGCGTCTCTCATTTCTTCTTCTCCATTTTGTCAAAGTGTTTTCAACCTTACAAATCAATAGAAAAGTCCCGCAACTGTCCCAACAGGGCTGGAAGTTCTTCGGTAACGGTCTTCCACACGACTTCCGTGTCGATATCGAAATAGCCATGGATCAGTCGATTACGCATGGCGATGATGGCACCCCATGGGATTTCAGGCATCGCCTCACGCGTTTCTATTGAAACCCTGCCGGCCGCCTCACCGATGATCTCAATAGCGCGTACAATGGCAAACAGCAGCATTCGGTCAGAGTCCAAGTCACGGCGCTGTCGGCCGTCAAGAAATTGGGCAGCGGACTCCGCTGCGTCGATCATGTGCTGCACGCGAATCTGATCTTCATTGTGCATACTGCACCTCCGCAGTACGCAGCACCTCATCACGGAAATATCTGCTCAGATCCTGCGCTGTACGCAGATCCACCCGTCGCTGCCCCAACAACGAGGTCAGCTCCGACTCAAGCTGCGCCATGCCAAGCAAGCCCGGTTCCTTTCCGGGTTCGAACTCCACCAACAGGTCTATATCGCTATCCGGGCGCACGGTACCCGTCAGCACAGATCCGAACAATGACAGCCGGCGGATCTGGTGTTGCGTGCAAAAAAGCGCCAACACGTCGGGATCAATGGGCAGGTGTTTCGTCATGGAGTTCACCTCCTATATTAATTTGTTCTGAATTAAACGGGGCCAGGCACTGGCCTTGTTGATGGCGTCCAGCGGCAGGGCAACTTCAATGAGTTTTTTCTTAAGGCCCGGCTGCATTTTCCGCATATAAACCAGTTCCTGGCGCCTTTTCTCGCATATTTTGCCCATCTCGAACCGGCCAAAAAAAGAGCGCTTTTTCATTCGAACAGACAAGCCCGATTCCCGTATCTGAGAAAAAGAATTCAAGTTCCTGTCCGGATGGAAAATCGACTGCAAATTCGGCAAAGACAACCTCGCAGGCAATGAGTTTCCCCTTGGATGTTACCTTTGCAACGATCATGATTCACCTCTTTGTAAGGAATATACTGCAAGCTGGTGCAAATTGCGTTTTTATGTAACACCGTTATCATGTGAAGTGACTTGTGCTGGTCTCTTATCGCGAAATTCTTGCGCGATTCCATTTTTAACAAACGCAATTTGATTAGACGTGCAGTATAATAAGCCTTTTTTGAAGTGTAAGGAACAGGCCCCTCCCTGTCAAGCATTATGAAGGTGCCGTCGCCCGCGCCAGCAGAATCAACCCCAAGGCGACAAACGGAACACTCAGCCACTGACCCACGCTCAACATCCGGCTTGCTTCATACGCCGCCTGACGGGTTTTCAGAAATTCAAGCAGAAAACGGGCCGAGAAGACCGAAACCAGAAACAGGCCAAGCAACATCCCATGTCTGGAACCACTCTCATTGCGGCGATACACCAGAATCAACAGAATAAAAATGATTCCATACGCCAGGGCTTCATAGAGCTGAACCGCATGTCTGGGAATCGCATCCACACTAAAACACCACGGCCCAGCTTCGGGTTGAGGGAATTCCGACAATCTCCGAATTAAAGAAATTTCCCAGGCGGATGAAAAAGCCGGCCAGCGCAACGGGGATGACGATGCGATCGAGCAGCCAGAGATAGGAAGGACGATCGTA
>JACRBZ010000104.1 GCA_016219185.1 Deltaproteobacteria bacterium | reverse complement strand
CGACAACGGCGTCGGCTTTGACATGAACTATGTGGACAGGCTTTTCGGCATTTTTCAGCGCTTGCACCGGCCGGATGAATTTGAAGGAACCGGCATCGGACTGGCGAATGTGCGCCGCATCATCAACCGGCACGGCGGCAGGACCTGGGCCGAAGGACAGGTCAACCAGGGGGCCACGTTTTACTTTTCGCTACCTCGATCCATTCAGGAGACATAATTATGGGAACACTCAAGCATATTCTTCCTGAGTTCGTCGCGCGAATCGCGGGATCTGGAGATCACCGAACAAGATGCCGCCATTGGCAACGCATTAAAAGCGCTCGCGAAGAAACTCGATTATGGCCGCTTGCTGAGGCTGCTGGAGGGGGATGAAACCCGAAACCTGTCAGAGGAGCATCATGGAAGAAAATAAGATCAGAGAATCACATCAACAGGAAATTCTTGTTGTTGACGATACCCCGGCCAGCCTGCAGCTTCTGACACGGATTCTTACCGACAATGGATATCGTGTGCGCCCTGCCTCCGGTGGTCGACTTGCGCTGCGATCAGTGGCTGCCAAGACTCCGGATCTGATCCTGCTGGACGTAAAGATGCCGGACATGGACGGGTACGAGGTCTGCCGCCATCTGAAGTCCGATGAACGGAGCCGTGATATTCCGGTGCTATTCATCAGTGCGTTGGGCGAAACCGCCGCAAAGGTCAAAGGCTTTGATGCCGGAGGTGTGGACTACATTGCCAAACCTTTTGAGACCGAAGAGGTGCTGGCGCGGGTCGGAATCCAGTTGCGCTTGCGAGAATTGACTGAGCACCTGGAACAAAAGGTCCGCGAGCGGACCGAGGAACTCACGGATACAAATCTCAAGCTCCGGCAGGAAATAACCGAGCGCAAGAAGGCGGAAGCGGAACTGCTCAAGGCACAGAAACTCGAATTGGTGGGCATACTTGCCGGCGGTATAGCGCATGGCTTCAATAATCTCCTGACCGCCATCCTGGGCAATATTTCGCTTGCGAAAATGTCCCCCCCTGACAGGATACATGAATGCCTGGCCGCTGCAGAAAAGGCGTCCCTGAGGGCAAAGGACTTGACCCAGCAGTTGCTTACGTTTTCACGGGGCGGCGCCCCGGTCAGAAAGACCATCGCCGCCGGGGAAGTGATAAGGATTTGCGCAACATTGGCCCTGAGCGGATCAAAGGCAACCTGCGAGTCTGTAATTCCCGACGATCTTTGGCCGATTGACGCAGACGAAGGCCAGATCAGTCAGGTCATAAACAATCTCTTGCTCAATGCCATCCAGGCAATGTCTGATGGCGGCAGAATAATGATACAGTGTGAAAATGTCGCTATCGGCAAAGAGAGCATCCTGCCGTTAAAGGAAGGTGACTACATCAAGATCAGCATCAAAGATGAAGGCACAGGCATACCGGAGGAGAACTTCGAAAAAATTTATGATCCGTTTTTTACGTCCAAAGAGCACGGCAGGGGCCTCGGGCTGGCCTCGACGTATTCGATAATAAAAAATCACAAGGGCCACATCACCGTTGATTCAATATTCGGGTCCGGCGCGACATTCACCATTTATCTCCCCGTAGCCGAGTCGAAGGCGGAAGTTCCCAAGGCAGCAGATGTGCGACCGTCTCCCGGCGCCGGAAGAATCCTCATCATGGACGACGAGGAGATTGTAAGGCAGATAGCAGGGGCCATGCTGACACATCTCGGATATGAAATCGAATGTGCAAATGACGGCACCAAGGCCATAGAAGCATATGTGAATGCGTTGAAGCTCGGACGGCCCTTCGTCGCAGTGATCATGGACCTTACCATCCCCGGCGGCATGGGCGGCAAAGAAGCAATGCAAAAGCTCATTGAAATCGACCCGAATGTGAAAGCGATTGTTTCAAGCGGGTATTCCTATGACCCTATCATGTCGAATTTCAGGGACTACGGTTTTGCCGGTGTCGTCCCGAAGCCTTACCGTATGGACGAATTGGGTGAACAGGTCAGGAGGGTGTTGCAGGGAGGCGGGGAATGACGAATCGCCGATTTGGCCAATGATATGATCGTGGAGCAAAAGACAGCCGAGGATGACTTGAAACGGCACCGCGATCATCTCGAAGAGCTGGTAGGAGAGCGCAAGAGCATTCTTGTTGTGGATGACAACCCTACCAATCTGGCCGTGTTGGTTTCCTTCCTGGAACCACTGGGGTTTGATATTGACACGGCCGACAGCGGGGAGAAAGCCATCAGCATGGTGGCCGCCGCAGTCCCGGACCTCATTCTGATGGACCTGCTGCTGCCGGGCATGGACGGAGATGAAGCGCTGCAACAGATAAGGAAAAGTGACAGATCAAGAGATGTCAAGATCATCGGAGTCTCGGCGGCGGTTGCAGATAAGGTTCGGGCAGGGGCATTTGCGGCCGCCTGTGATGATTTCGTTTCAAAACCGGTGAGAATGGAGGCGCTGTTGGCAAAGCTCAAGGAGCAGCTTCAGCTTGATTGGATCGAGGAACCCGTGAAAGAGAAGTCAGCCGAAGGCTCAGCCGCTGTACCGGCCTTGGAAGCAATTCCGGGGAAACAGCCGCCCCGATACATCCTGGATGAGATTGTCGCAACCATGGAAATGGGTGACTATACGGGCGTGGAGAGAATTTTAGGTCGTCTCATGAAAGAAGACCCGAGCTATGGCGGTTTCTGTGACACGGTAAGGGAATATGTCAGGAGGTACGATGATGAGGCCATCCTTCAATACCTATCGGATGCAGAAAAGTAGACTATCCGGTGAATCGTTCATGAGCAAGACAATATGGAGGGCATCGCGTTATGTTGGAACTCAGAAAATTCGTTGTTCCGGAATTCATATTCGGACTTGGCGCCATTGATCTTGCAGGTCGATATTCAAAAAATTTCGGTGCCAAGAAAGTCATGGTGGTGAGCGATCCCGGTGTTATCGCTTCGGGGTGGGTGGAGAAAGTTGCAGGGTCCCTGGAATCCGAGGGAATACCCTTCTGTGTTTTTTCCGGGATCACACCGAATCCGAAGGCCGAAGAGGTCATGGAGGGTGCGGAATTCTACCGAACTCAAGATTGCAACATGATTGTCTCCGTTGGCGGTGGGAGTTCAATGGATTGTGCCAAAGGCATTGGAATTGTCAGCACAAACAAAAAGAATGTACTTGAATTCGAGGGCATCGACAACGTTGCTATTCCCGGCCCGCCTTTGATTTGCATTCCAACCACCGCAGGTTCTTCGGCCGATGTTTCCCAGTTTGACATCATCACGGACAGGCAACGCAAGGTGAAGATTGCTATTGTCAGTAAAACCGTGGTCCCGGATGTTGCTTTGATCGACCCGATTACGACAACCACAATGGACTCCGACCTGACGGCATGCACCGGCATAGATGCTTTGGTTCATGCAATTGAGGCATATGTATCGAATGCCCATTCACCGATCACCGATCTGCATGCCCTGGAGGCGATCCGCCTGATTGCGACAAACTTGATCCCGACAATAGCAAACCCCGAGAATATCAAGCTGCGAGGCGAAATGATGTTGGCCAGCCTGCATGCGGGGCTTGCTTTTTCCAATGCCAGCCTTGGTGCCGTGCACGCAATGGCCCACAGTTTGGGAGGTTTTTTGGACACCCCACATGGAGAGAGCAATGCCATTCTTCTGAGTCATGTTATTGTCTACAACTTCAAGACGGCCGCCGAGCGATATCTGAAAATTGGCGAGGCTTTGGGTTTGAAATTGCCTCTTGGCAGGGAAAAATCATCGCTTCTGGCAGGCTTGACGCGATTGCGTCAAACGGTCGGAGTTGACAGGACATTGAGTCAGATGGGAGTTAAATCCAGCGACATCCCCAGACTTGCCGAAATGGCGATGCAAGATGCCTGTATGGTCACAAACCCGCGAAGGCCGACACAAAAGGATGTAGAGGTCATATATGAAGAAGCGCTCTAATGCCGTGGATGATTGGAACGAGCTACGCGAGAAAATTATCGGGCTTGGTGAAAGTTCAATTCAGAAGAGCTACTACCCTGAACTTCAACAACGGCTTGCTGAATTGGAAACTGTAAATGCGCAGATGAAGAAAGAAATCGAAGCACGCAAACGGGCTGAAGAGGATCTGAAAAAGCATCGCGATCATCTCGAGGAACTGGTAAGAGAACGAACGGCCGATTTACGGGTAGCCAAGGAAGCAGCCGAAACCGCCAGCCAGGCAAAAAGCGCGTTTTTAGCCAGCATGAGCCACGAATTGAGAACTCCTCTTAATGCGATTATGGGCTATGCACAGATCCTCCTGCGGCAGAAAAACCTGATTGACAGTCAGAAGGATCAGGTCATCACCATTCAAAAGAGCGGCGAGCATCTCCTGGGCCTGATCAATGATATTTTGGACCTCGCACGCATTGAAGCCCGGAAAGTGGAGTCGGAACCGACGGTATTCCAATTGCCGGCCCTCATCCATGAAGTCTTGAGCATCACCGGAGTCAAAGCGGAGCAGAAGAAACTGCTTTTTCACTATGAAGAATCACAGTACATTCCTGAATGGATCCGGACCGATGCGATGAAGTTGCGGCAGATTCTGCTCAATCTGCTCGACAATGCGATCAAGTACACCCGGCACGGCGGGATCACCTTGCGTGTGGCTCATATGGGGAATAGTCCCGGTGCCCTCCGATTCGAAGTGGAAGATACCGGCATGGGGATTCCCAAGGAGAAGATCGAAGAGATTTTCGAGCCTTTCACACAGGTGAAAGGCAAAGGCGGAGTCAGCAATGGGGTGGGACTGGGGCTATCCATCAGCCGCCGGCTGGTGGAGCTCATGGGGGGAGCGCTGTTTGTCAGAAGCGCGGTGGGAAAAGGGAGCACCTTTACTGTCGAACTCAACATTGAGGTAGTGGAGCATATCAAGGAATTCAAACTGCCCGAGAGAGAGATCCTGGGCTACCAGGGAGAGCGCAAGCGCATTCTCATTGTGGATGATAACCCGACCAATCTTGCGGTGCTTGTTTCCATCCTCGAACCCCTGGGATTTGAGCTCCACACAGCCGTTAACGGGGAGGATGCCGTCGGCATGGCGGCCGCTGCCATGCCCGATCTTATCCTGATGGATCTTCTGCTGCCGGGCATCGACGGACTCGAATCCCTGCACCGGATACGGGACGCAGGGCGGCCCGAGCAGGTCCGGGTGATCGGAATTACCGCAGCGGTGGTCGACCGGGACAGGAGCGATACATTTGCGCGGGCCTGCGATGATTTCCTTTCCAAACCGGTGGATATGATGGCTTTGCTCAAGAGCCTCGAACGACTGCTTGGGATGGAATGGATAAAGGAAGGCGCTGAAGGGTCGGAAATCAGCGAACCGGCACAGCCGCCAACACCGGATGAAATGACGGTGGTTATCAAGTGGCCGCCACGGGTATTCCTGGAAAAAATCGCCGAAAAGGTCGATCGGGGTGATTTTTCCGGGCTTGAGAGCATCCTGCGGGGGCTGGAGGTGGAAGACGGCGACTATGGCCGGTTCTGTGACCGGATCAGACGTTATGCAAAAAGATACGATGACGAGGCGATCTCCCGATTCTTGGGACTGGAGGAAGAAAATGGATGAATCCGACCGCAGAGAAAGGATTCTGGTGGTGGATGACACCCTGGCGACCATAGACATGGTGCGAACCGCCCTGGAGAATGAAGGATACGAAATCATGGTGGCCACAAACGGGGAAAAGGCCATCAGGAGGGCGGAGCTGACCACGCCCGATCTTATCTTGCTGGACGTACTGATGCCGGTCATGGATGGGTTTGAGACGTGCAGACGGCTCAAGGCCCGGGAGCAAACCAGAGAGATACCGGTGATTTTCATGACCGGGTTGACCGCTGTCGAAAACAAAGTTGCGGGCTTCGATGCAGGGGGCGTGGACTATGTAACCAAGCCGATTGAAATCGATCTTGTCCTGTCTCGTATCAGGACCCACCTGGCCCTGCGCGCTGTACGCAGGGAGTTGGAGGCCCAGAACGAACGGTTGCGTGATGAAATCGTCGAACGCAAGAGGGCTGAAGACGAAGTCAGCAAACTCAACACCGACCTGGAACGACGGGTGGAGGAACGCACCCTCGAGCTGAAAACCGCCAACGAGCAACTGAAGGAGGAGATGTTCGAGCGGGAACAGGCCAAGGGGGCGTTGAGGAAGAGCGAAGAGCGCTTCAGGGCTTTGTATGAAGACAACCCGTCCATGTATTTTACTATAGATGCACAAGGCGTGGTACTTTCCGTCAATCCGTTCGGAGCCGAGCAGTTGGGTTACAGGACAGAGGAATTGATTGGGCAATCGGCACTGAACGTCTTCCATCCGGACGATAAAGACGCGGTGCAACGGCAACTGGCAGCTTGTTTAAGGAAATCCGGCGAGGTGTCGAACTGGGAATTGCGCAAAATCCACAAGAATGGAAACGTCTTATGGGTAAGGGAAGCCGCGCGCGCCGTTATAGGGAGCGACGGCAAATCTATGGTCCTTGTTGTTTGCGAGGACATCACCGAACGCAAGAATATCGAGGAACAGTTGCGGCAAGCGGTGAAAATGGAGGCCATAGGAACGCTTGCCGGAGGGGTTGCCCATGACTTCAACAACCTGATGACAGCCGTCATGGGCTACAGCGATCTCTCGTTGAAAAAGATCGCGAAAGACGACCCGTTACGCAGAGACATCGAGCAGATCAGAAAGGCCGGTGAGCGAGCCGCCGCTCTGACGAGCCAACTACTCGCCTTCAGCCGCAAGCAGGTGGTGCAACCCAAAGTATTGGACCTCAATCAGGTGATTGCCGAAACAGAGAAAATTCTCAGGCGGCTGATCGGCGAGGACATTGATCTGGTCAGCGTGCCTGGACCCGCGCTGGCACGGGTGATGGCCGATCCGGGTCTGATCGGGCAGGTAATCATGAATCTTGCCATCAATGCCCGTGACGCCATGCCCCAAGGCGGCAAGCTCACCCTCGAGACGGCAAACGTATGCCTGGGCGAAGCCTATGCACAACGACACATCGGGGTCGAACCGGGTCGTTACGTCATGCTGGCGATCAGCGACACCGGCAGTGGAATGAATGAGATGACCTTGTCCCGTATTTTTGAACCGTTTTTCACCACCAAGGAAAAAGGCAAAGGTACCGGACTGGGTTTGGCGGTCGTCTACGGGATTGTGAAACAAAGCAACGGACACATCTGGGTCTACAGCGAACCCGGACGTGGCACAACGTTCAAAGTCTACCTGCCGTGCGCCGAACAGGAGACGGAAATCGTCGGGTTGGACGCTGGATCCGCCGAACTGCTCCGACAAGGATCGGAAACCATTCTCTTGGTGGAAGATGATGACATTGTTTGCGATCTGGCCAGCTTCAGTCTGCGCATGTACGGCTACACCGTAATCGAGGCGCATGATGGCGATGAAGCGCTCAAGATTTGCTGTGAGCATGAAGGCCCGATCCAACTTCTGGTCACGGATGTAGTCATGCCAGGTATGAGTGGACGCGAACTGGCCAAGAAATTCGAATCTCTTTGCCCCGCAATGAAGGTGCTCTACATCTCCGGCTATACCGACAATGCCATCGTACATCACGGGATACTCGATGCGGGGGCAGCCTTTCTACAGAAGCCCTTCACACCGGAGGCCCTGGCGCGCAAGGTACGGGAGGTGCTGGATGAGCCGGGAATATAGATCATATTCCACCAAAACAATCCTTGATATCTTCAAGGCATGCGGATACAAAGACAATGATTCAAATTGATCCTGGCGCCCCTGGTCATAAAGACGCAGTTTGCGGTTATCTTGGCGCGCAGACCCATTCTGTTTATAGGAATTTTGCATGAGATCTTCATCCGGCGAACATTTCATTGCGCTTGATCACGTAAGGGCTCTGGCCGCCTTTATGGTTTTTTCCTGGCACTTCACGCATGCTGATAGTGGTTATCCCGTTCCATTTGAGTATACGCCATCCTTTTTCATCTTTTCTCTGCTTGATGAAGGCCACACCGGCGTTGCGCTTTTTATGACCCTGAGCGGATATCTCTTTGCAAAGCTCCTGGATGGAAAGCGTATCGACTACAAGGCTTTTTTCTGGAACAGGTTTCTCCGGCTGGCCCCGCTCCTGATGGTTGTCATCATTTTGGTCGGACTCAAAAAGATTTTTGATGGCAGCCCCCTTTACCCATACGCCAGGTCCATCGCCCAGGGCGTCTGGCTGCCTTCTCTTCCCAACGGCGGCTGGTCGATCACGATTGAATTTCACTTTTATCTGATGCTCCCGTTCTTTCTCTGGTTTTCGCGAAAATCGAAACCATCGCTGCTGTTAATCATTCTTTCCGCCCTCATGCTTCGCTTCCTTCTTCACCATGAACGCGGCCAAATTCAGTCGCTGGCATACTGGACGATTATCGGCAGAATAGACCAATTCTTATTCGGAATGCTTGCATTTCAATACCGGAATCTAATGGCCAACCGTTCCGTTATGGCGATTGGCAGTCTGACTGCATTTTGTCTTTTTTATTGGTATTTCGACCTGCAAGGCGGCTTCTACCAGCACCCTTCGTATCCATCACCGAGTTTAATATGGATATTTCTTCCAACGCTGGAGGCAATGGCCTATGCATCGGTAATCGCCTACTACGACAACTCATTTTCACCCCCGAACAAGGGGATTTCCCGCTTCATCGGACAGATCGGCGCTTTCTCATACTCGATATATCTTCTCCATTTCTTTGTCGTTTTTCGAATGGCGCGCTTTATCAACGACAAACTGATGGATATATCCAATTTTTACTTGTGCTGCCTCTGCGCTCTTATTTGTTTTATGCTCATGACGCCTGTCGGCTATATCAGCTTTCGATTCATCGAAGCTCCATTTCTGAAGCTCAGAAGGCGTTACACAATCGAAAATATAAGACAGGCGCGTGAAGGGCAAGAATGCAGCGCGCTTTCAACGGAAACGCTTGCACCTTGATCGTTGGGAACAGCGGTGTTGGGCTTCTTGCCGGCCTGGACCGGACAAATAAAATATTTTCTCAGCTTTTTATACAGATCGGAACCAGAACCCGGATAGCGGGTTTGGTCATTAACATGGCTTGGGTGCGGTGCATTTCAGCTATCTAACCAACACGGGGCCAGACAGATAAAAACAGAGGAGGGCAGATGATATCGTTAATCGTCATACTGGTTATCGGGCTTGTTGCGGCTTTTTGGGTGATCGGCGCTTATAACGGGCTGGTTCGTGGAAGAAACGCGGTCAAGAACGCCTGGAGTTCGATTGAAGTGCAACTCAAGCGTCGATACGACCTGATTCCCAATCTCATTGAAACGGTCAAAGGCTACGCCGGTCACGAACGGCAGACGCTGGAAGCCGTTGTCAATGCCAGACAGCAGGCCATCAGCTTTACCGGCAGCGTGGAAGAAAAAGCAAAGATCGAAAATGCCCTTTCATCCAGCCTGCGTTCGCTCTTTGCCGTGGCCGAGGCCTACCCGCAGCTTAAGGCCAATGAAAACTTTCTTTCCCTTCAGGAAGAATTGGCCGCAACAGAGAACAAGATCGGCTTTGCACGGCAATTTTACAATGACGCGGCCATGAGTTATAAGAACCGGGTTGAAGTTTTCCCGAGTAATCTCATCGCCAATATGTTCGGCTTTCAGCCCGAGGCGTTTTTCCAGATTGATACGGCAGAAGAAAAACTGGCCCCGAAGGTGAAATTTTAGATAAAGGAGGTTTCAATGACAGCAACAGTTTATAACATCGGCTGGGCAATGGTTTTTTCAATTGTCGGCGGCCTGGTCGGAATGGCACTGGTGATTACTTCCACGCTGATACTTCCGGCTCTCATTGATCGAATGACTCCGAACATCGATGAACAAAAGGAGATCGCCCGGGGAAACGCAGCCGTCGGCGAATATTTCGGAAGGGTGGTGGCTGCGGCCATTCTTGGCGTGAGCATCGTTGCGGCTGCCGCGGTGCTGGGCGGAATCATCGCCGCGCTTCATTAAGGGGTTTTTGTTTCAGCGTCTGCCGATGGGGAGATTGAGCATATGAAATGGACTTTCTGGCTTTCCGTGTTGCTGGCCATTTTTATCGGGCCGGATCCTTCCTGGGCCAGGGGCGGTGGTGGCTGCCTCGAAGAAGGAACCCGGGTTTTGACTCCGACGGGCTCAACCGCCATCGAAAGGCTTCAGCCGGGCGACCGCGTCCTGGGCGTTTCAGCCGGATGCCTGCAAGCAGTGGAAGTCCAGGGGGTTACGGTTGTTCAGCCGGAGATGATCCTGGAGATTCTGGCCGGCGATGAAACGCTGAGGGTGACCGCGGAGCATCCACTCATGATTGCACGGGGAGAATTCCGTATCGCGAGTTTTCTCCGGATCGGCGATGCGGTTTACCTGGCAAGGGATGGGACAATTTTTGAAGCGCGGATCCATTCCATCCATTCCGAGCCCGCGACACGACCGGCCTTTAACCTGATGGTCAGCCCCGCGGGAACGTTTGTTTCCTCCGGTTTTGTCGTTCACAACAAGGGATGTTTTCTGCCCGAAGGCATGGTCCTGAAGCCGGATGGAACGCAGCTTCCCATCAGCACGGTCCAGCCGGGAGAAGAGCTTCTGGCCTTTACGCCGGAAGGTCAACCGGTTCGCACAAGGGTGCAATCGGTGCTTCGCCGAACGGTCGATGAATACGTCATTCTCAAGACTGACCGGCAGATGCTTCGGGTGACGATTGATCATCCGTTTTACATCGGTGACGGCAGATTCAAGACCCTGGAAGTACTCCGTGCCGGAGATCGGATCATGGCCTGGGATGGCCGATCCTTAACCGGCCAGCGGATTGTTTCCATGGATACGGTCCGGGAATCCACCGAGGTTTTCAACCTCCAGACAGACTATCCCAACACGTTTTTCGTGGACCATCTTGCGGTTCATAACAAAGGCGGGGGCGGCGGGGGCGGTCATTCCAGCTCAAGCTCCAGCCATTCCAGTTCTGGAAGCGGCAGCAGCGGTTCTTCCGGAGATTCCGTGATTGGATTTATTGTTTTTTTCTTTTTCATCGCGTTCTTCGTCGTGATCCTTATCATAATCATCAGGAGACCTGACAAAAACCAAAATCTTGACTTTGTCTATAATAGAAAAGCCATCACGCCAAAGGCGGCAAAGACCGAAAAACTCATTTCATTTCTCAGCAAGCAGGACCCCTCTGTAACTCCGGAGGATTTGAAGCATCTGGCTGAAACCACTTTCCGAAAGCTCCAGGAGTGCTGGGAAAAACGGGAGTTCAGCCCCATGGCGACGCTTCTCATGAATGATTTGTTCAAGCAGCAATCGGCCCAGCTTGAGGGGCTCGTCCGCAATCATGAGATCAACCGCATCGAAAAGCTCGCGATCAAACAGATTGATCTGGTCCATGTCCGATATACGGAAAAGCATGACCAGCGGGAATTTACCGCCCTGATTACAGCAATGGCGCAAGATTACTACGTCGATGACCGCACCGGGAAATTTCTGAGGGGAGATCAGTCGCCCGCCACGTTTCAGGAATTCTGGACTTTTCATTTTTCGGACAGGGCATGGCGCCTCAGAGAAATCGAACAGGCCGGAGAGTCGGATGTGCTCAAAAACGAAAACTTTGCCGAGATGCTGACGGACGATACGATCAAGGGGATTTACGCGGAAGCAGCCGGAAAAGATGGAGCTGCCGGTCCCTGGCTGGAAAAAAGCGTTGGTCAGAAGGCAACGCGAATTGATCGCATGCTGAACTTTCTGGTTCAGACCGACAAGATCTGGAATCGGAATTCAATGCTGGAGCGGGCGCGTCAGGTATTTATGGATATTTACCTGTCCAGGGAATCCGCGGATCCTGCAAAGGTGCCGGTTGCTGATCTGTTCCCCGAGGTTTCGGAGAATCTTAAAAATCAGCTCATCCAATGGCAGTCGGAGGGACTGCGGGTCGAGTACCGCAATCTTTGCGTGCGCAAAGTCGAGCTGATTCTGGTACAGAACTTCACGGATCAATCCCGAGACGAATTTACGACGCGGATCAGCGCGCATGCCCAGAGAATTCTTCGCAAAGCTGATGCAGTCTGGAGCGGTCAGGAAGATGTGACGCCCTTTGAGGAATACTGGGCTTTCGGCCGCCTGGATGGGGTGTGGAAGCTGAAAGAAGTATTGCCGCCGGCCGGGGGAAAGAAGAAAATAACAAAAGAGAACGTGGATGAGGACAGCAATCGGGATCAGCTCCAGTGGTATTACCGTCAGCCCCGTGCCAATTAATACAGAAAAACGCCCGATTTCAGATTCATTTTGCCAAGGGCACGGACCTGGACGGGCTGATCCGGCAGAAACACAAATGATTTCATCAATGTTTTCATGATTAAGGCATTATTCGGGTGAAACCAGTTTGATTATATTCCATTGACGGAATAATCATCGAAGGTTATTATAGTATGAGTTGGGAAGTTGAATATACTGATGAATTTGAACAATGGTGGCGTTCACTGACAGAAAGGGAGCAAGAGTCTATCGACGCATCTGTCCGTTTGCTGGAGATATTGGGGCCAGCTCTGAAGTTTCCGCACAGTAGCGGGGTTAATGGATCACGGTACGGGCACATGCGGGAGTTGAGAACTCAGTTTGGTGGCAGACCGTTATGGACACTGTATGCATTTGATCCAAGGCGTAAGGCAATTCTTCTGATTGGAGGCGATAAAACAGGAAATGATCGCTGGTACGAAGAATATGTTCCGATGGCGGATGATTTGTATGACGAACATCTTGATATATTGAGAAAGGAGGGCTCGTTCGATGGCAAAGAAATTTTCTGAGCTCCGGTCTGCCATGTCTGCCGAGGCGCAAACCAGGTCAGAGCATTTGGCAAACGCGATGCTGGCAGAGATGCCGTTGCAAGAATTGCGTCAGGCCCGCGGGTTATCACAGCAGGTGTTGGCCAGTTTACTGAAAGTTCAGCAGCCGGCAATTGCCAAGTTGGAACGACGCACGGATATGTATCTTTCGACACTGCGCAGCCATATTGAGGCGATGGGCGGCGAGTTGGAGATTGTGGCGCGTTTTCCGGATGGAAGCGTCCGGATTACAAACTTTTCAGCCCTGGATGCATGAGGGTTGAATGTCTCTTCCATCTCACGTTTTTCAGGAATGATCACAATTAATTTCAGACACATTCAGATACCCGTGCTGGCTATGGGAAGGGGCTGGCTGGTGGTGGACAAACCCGCCGGCCTGACGGTTCACAACGCGGCCGGCCGGGATCTTTGTTCTCTGGCATTCGCCAGAATCCAAAAAGAAGCCATTCTCCGAGAGCAGCTCGATATGGATTCGGAATTCAGCGTCAATCCGGTGCATCGTCTGGACAAGGAGACCAGCGGCATCATACTGCTTGCCGGAAGCCGGGAATCATTTCGATTTTTATCGAATCAATTTGAATCCCGTCAGGTAAAAAAGAAGTATATCGCAATCCTGCATGGCCGGCTGGAAAAGCCGGAAGAAGCCGACCCGTGGGGAACATGGGGATGGCCCCTTTCGGAAACCGCCGGCGGACGCCAAAATCCCGAAGGCCCCGGTAACCGGAAGGATTGCCTAACCCGCTACCGGATCCTTGACCACAGCAGCCATTACACGATGGTTGAAATCGAGCTTTTGACCGGCCGCACACATCAGATCCGGCGACACGCAAAACTGTCCGGGCATCCGGTTGTCGGCGATGCCCGCTACGGTTCGATGCGGGCCATAAATTACCTGAAACGAAATTTTGCCTTTGACCGTCTTGGGCTGCACGCCCACTCGCTCACCCTGCAACTGCCCGGCGGAAAAACGCCGGAAACCATTGAAACCCCGGCAATCCCCAATCAGATGCTGGATCTGTTTCAAAACGATCCTTCAGTCCATTTGCCCTGATGAATCACGCCTCTTCATTTTGTCATTGAGACTGAACCGAGTTCTATTCCCACCAGAGATGTTGCAAGGGGATTTCTATTTCCTGAAAAGGTTCTGCACGGACGTTGTCATTCTCACTGTGAACAGACAGCAATATCCATCTGCCAGATTCCAGGCGAAAAACCTCCAGCGTTCTGGCAACAGGATCGATCAGCCAGGCATATGAGATACCGAATTGTGCATAAATGGGCATCTTTCGGATTCTGTCAATCCGGACAGTGCCGGGTGACAACGCTTCGCAGACCCAGTCGGGTGGAACTGTTGTATAGTTTTCTACAGGCGGATTGGGAAGTCTTTCTTTTTTCCATCCGGCAAGATCAGGAACCAGAATATTTTCGCCCAGGCAGATTTCCGGTTCATATAAAATCACCCACCCTCCGGGACCTCCGCGTCCTCTTTGAAACGGACCTCTGATTTCATCCGTCATGCCTGAAACAGCATTGCTATGCCGGAAAGAGGGCCTTGGCATGGCAAAAAGTTCGCCATCAATAATTTCCCCGATCGTGTTATCCGGTATGGAATACAAATCTTCATAAGAAGCTTTTTTAAAAGCTGTCTTTAACATTTTGATTACACCTTTATCAGAAAGACGATATCGCGGAAGCATCAACGGAGCGTTAAAAAACGCTATCACAGATAATTTTTATAATCAAAAAGTATTTAATGCGGACAGTTATGCCAGAAAAAAACCTGTAGTCCGGTATGTTCCGCAATGACGAAGAACGAAGCTCAAACGCAGCTCATGAGCGTTTACGAAGCCATCAGTATTCGAATGGTTTCGGATATCTCCCCGGCGGTCACACCTTTTCGAAGGGCTTCCAGGCCGTGCATGACGGCTGAAAAACGGGTGCCTTCCGCGGCGCTGATCCACTCCAGTTGAAGCCGCTCTTGCCGGATCCCGAGTTTGGCCATTTTTTTGTGGACTTTCTCGATCCGTTTTTCGGTCCATTTGTTGGCGTCGATGTAATGGCAATCCCCGATATGGCAGCCGCTCACCAGGATGACGGGAGCGCCTTTTAAAAAACCGTCCCAGATGAATTTTTCATCCACGCGACCCGAACACATGGTGCGGATCAGGCGCACATTGGGCGGATACTGGCATCTGGACACCCCGGCATAATCGGCTCCGGCATAGGAACACCAGTTGCAGGCAAAGGCCAGGATCTTCTCTTCCGGTTTTTCAATCAGCAGGGCGTTCACCTGATCGAGAATCTGCCTGTCGGTGAAATGATTCATGAGGATGGCGTCAAACGCGCATTCGGCCGCGCAGGTGCCGCAACCGGCGCAGGCGGCCGTATTGACCAGGGCCGGCGTCTTCTTTTTCACATCCACGGTGATGGCGTTGTAAGGACAGACTTCGGCGCATTTTCCGCACGATTTGCATTTCTCGGCAATGATTTCCGATGTAATGGGATCGGTCAGAATTTCCCCTTTGTGCATCAGGCGAATGGCTCTTGCCGCCGCGGCAGAGGCCTGGGTGACGCTTTCCTTGATGTCTTTGGGCCCTTCGGCGCATCCGGCGTAAAAAACGCCTCGGGTTGCGGCATCCACGGGCTGAAGCTTGGGATGGGCTTCCAGAAAAAAGCCGTCCGATGTCAGTTGCAATCCCAGCATTTCCTGGAGCGTTCGCGTGCTGTCGGACGGATTGAGACCGACAGCCAGCACCAGCATGTCCAGATCAAAGAACTCGATTTTCCCGAGCGCCGTGTTTTCAACCGCCACCCGGAGACCGTGATCCGGATTTTCCTCTACCGTTCCGGGAAGCCCGCGCAGATAATGCACGCCCAGCCGCCGGCTTCTTTTGTAGAGATCCTCAAACCCCTTGCCGAAAGCCCGGATGTCGATATAGAAGACCTTGACATCCATGTCCGGGTAATGCTCCTTCAGGACCAGCGTGCTCTTGATCGTATTCATGCAGCAGACATTGGAACAGTGGCTGCTTCCCTTTCCAGCCGACCTCGAGCCCACGCATTGGATAAAGCCGATGGATTTCGGCTTCTTGCGGTCTGTCGGGCGAAGAACCTCGCCCTTTGTGGGGCCGCCGGCATTGACGAGCCTCTCGAATTCAAGGCTGGTCAGGACATTTTCAAATCGCGTATAGCCGTATTCATCCATTTCCGTGGGATCGTAGGTTTCCATTCCGGTTGCCACCACAATGGTGCCCACGGTTTCCGTGATTTCTTCGTCGGACATGTGAAAACTGATGCAGCCTTTCTTGCAGGCTTCAACACATTTGGCGCACACCGCCGGATTATGTCCCAAACACTCACTGACGTTGATCACATAGGCCGAAGGGACTGCCTGCGGAAACGGGGAATAGATGGCTTTCCGGGACGACAGGCCGTAGTTGAACGCATCGGGACGCACCACCGGGCAGACCACTGCGCAGTCCCCGCATGCCGTGCATTCCTTTTCATCCACATAACGGGCTTTTTTAAGGATTTTCACCTTGAAATTGCCGACGGAACCTTTCACTTCCTTGACTTCACTCAGGACATAAAGTTTGATTCGGGGATGCCGACCGACATCCGTCATTTTTGGCCCCAGAATTCAGATGGAGCAGTCCATGGTGGGAAACGTCTTATCGAGTGTGGCCATGACCCCGCCGATGGAGGGTTTCTTTTCCACCAGCACCACGTCATACCCGTTGTCCGCAAGATCCAGGGCTGCCTGAATCCCGGCCACACCGGCGCCGATGACCAGGGTCCGTTTGACCAGGGGCAGTTTTTCCGGCACCAGCGCTTTATGGCTTCGCACCCGGGATATGGCCATTCGCGTTAGATCCATGGCCTTTTCCGTAGCAGCCTCGGGCTGGCCCATATGTACCCAGCTACAGTGTTCCCTTAAATTGGCCATTTCCAGAATATAGGGATTCAGTCCCGCATCCTGAACCATCTGACGAAAGGTGGGTTCATGGAGCCTGGGCGAACAGGAAGCCACCACCACCCGGTCCAGGTTCTGCTCCAGAATATCTTCCCGGATGCTTTGCTGTCCGGGTTCGGAACAGGCATACGGAACGCTTCTGGCGATCCGCACGTCCGCAATGGCGGCCGCCATTTGGGCCACTTTTTCGCAATCGACGGTTTTGGCAATGTTCATTCCGCAGTGACAGACATAAACACCGATGCGGGGTCGGTCCATTATATTATCCGGTTTATCCATGGTCATCATTTCATCAACCTTTTTTGTTATTCCCACCGAATGGTTCTGGCCATGACGCTGGTCAAATCCATCATTTCCATTTTAATTTCACTTCCGATAAAGGGGTCTTCCATGGCACATCGCAAATGAATCTGGCATTTGGGACAGGCGGTGACCAGAAGATCGCTTCCGGTCGCCTTGGCCTGGCGCAGGCGCTTGACCTGAAGCGCCTTGGAAAAGCTGTCGCAGCCCGTCCACGCGCAGTTGCCGCAGCAAAGCGCCGAAGCGCCCCGATCCCGCATTTCGGTAAACTCCCGGGGGTTCAGGCGCGCAATCAGCTTGCGGGGCAAATCCGGCCGGCCTTCGAGCCGGCTCAGGCGGCAGGGATCCTGAAACGTCAGGGTGCGATCCAGTTTTTCAAAGCCGATGGCGCCCTTGCTGATTTCTTTTTCCGCCAGATCAAAGAGATGGGTCACCTTGAAGTTATAGCGGATGCCCTGATCCGGATAGTCGTGAGCCAGGGTTCTGTAACATTCGGGACAGGCGGTGACGACTTCTTCGATCCCCTTTTCTTCGATGGCCGCCACATTCAGCCGGGCCAGTTTCAGAAAATTCTCCCGGTCACCGGACCAGAGCAGATCGTGACCGCAGCATCTTTCACCGGCCAGAATCGCGGGGTGAATATCGAAAAAATTCAGAAGGCGCAGGCCGTCGACCAGAATATCGCGGGTCTGGATTCCCAGATGCGCCTTGAAATACGTATCGAAATACGGCGCGCAGCCCCCGAAAAACAGGGTTTTGCTGCCGGCATCCGTCTGAATATCCTCCGGAAGCCACTCCCAGTGACGAACATTGAGATCCGGGGAGGTCATGGCGCGCATGAAAGACTGAAAGAACCCTTCATGGGCTTCGCATCCTTCCTTGCCGGCCCCTTTCTGCAACTGGCGCATATCCCGGATGAATTCCGGAAAATCCACGGCCGACGGGCAGCGATCATGACAGAGTCCGCAAGTCAGGCAGGACCACACATCCTTGACCACGCCGGGCGATTCGGAATTCCCGGCAATAATGGCGTTTGCCATGGCTCTCGGGGAAAAAGGCTTACCGGAAAGCGCCACGGGGCATGCCGAGGAACACTTCCCGCAGTCCTGACAGGCGAAGATGTCATGATCAGCCATGACTCGGGCCGCGGCTTCCTTTCCGATGGGCGCGGGCACTTCCCGCGGGATCGGCATCACCGGGCTCTTACCCATGGTTTGAACGACCCGATGAAAGTCCTGAAGAAATGTAAGGAGCGCATCCGATTCCTCGGGGAGAAACATGGCCTGGCGCAGACGGTCTCCGCGCAGTCCCAGCAGGTCCAGAATGCCGCGCGTATCTTCAACATTTCGTTCGGCCACATCCGTTCCGCTTCCGTAACGGCAGGAACCGGGTTCGCAGCCGACCAGAGCGACCCCGTCGGCACCCAGTTCAAACGCCCTGAAGAGAAGCGACTTGCTCATGCTGCCCGTACAGGGAATGCGGATCATTCTGACTTCCGGAGGAAGATCGGCGCCGCTGTCCTGAAGCGCCTGAAAGGCGGCGTGCGGACCCCAGTTGCAGATAAACAAGATGATTTTAAGATTATCCATTGTTGTCCCGTATTATATGAACGTTATTGTATTATCCCTTTATATCATAAATGGTCATGATCACTTCCCCCTTTGGAAAATGGGGATTGAGGGAGATTTTTTCAGCAGGACAGTCGTCTGCCGAGAGATCTTTTGGCCCCCCTGGCCCCCTTCAAGGGGGGGGGGGAGAACAACTTGTTTTACAGCAACAGTTCCGCGATCATCTGATTGAGATACTTTCGATCCCGATACGGGCTGTCCGCGGCATTACAGGGGCAGACGGCAATACAGTTACCGCAACCCTTGCAAAGGGCCTCGTCCACGACCGCATACCAGCCGTCTATGGCATTGGGCCGAAAGCTTACGGCCTGGTAGGGGCAGACCGCGATGCACCGGCCGCAACCCCTGCAGAGGGCATCATCCACGGATGCCGTATAGCCCTTGTTCTGCCTGGGGCTTCTGGGCATGGCCGCGGCGGCCAGAATGGCGGCTGCCGTTCCCTTGATGCGATCGGATACCGTAATACCCGAAGGATTGGCCAGAAAGAGCCCCGGAATGGAGGTTGCGCCCGGATTGAAAAAGGGAATCCCGGTGATGCCCCGCTTCTGCATGGCGGATTCCACGATATGGGCGGGCAAATCCGCCAGCGGCATATAGGGAATGCGCTTCCGGGATTGTTCCCCCAGAATCACCGCACCGGCATGCATGATCTGCTTTACCCCGTGGGTATCCAGGGTCACCTCGAAATTTCCGACCGTTCCCCGCAGGCGCTGAACCGATGATCCGCCGAAATTGTGAATGTTGGGATGGACCAGGGTTTCAGGCAGGGGCTTATCGGGAGTCCCGAAAAGAAAGACATCCACGCCTGCCTGGGCAAGCGTCATGGCGCTTTTCAGGGCCGCTTCCGAATCCCCGATCACGGCCGTGGTGAAATTATAGGGCCGGGCCGGGGCCGGAAGAGCTTTCAGCCGAAAGGTCCTGTGAATGGACCGTTCGAGAAGCCCTTTAAAGCGCTTCTCGGCCAGGGCCGGGTCTGATTTTATAAGCCGCAGCACCTCGCCGCGCAGATTGCAGGTTTCCACCATGGCGCGGCTGATCCCGGTTCCGGAAAAAAGCGCGTGCTTGAGGCGGCTTCTCTGGTCCGTGCAGGCGCTGCAGATAAAATCGAGCGGGCAGCAGACGCAGGAAGCCAGCACCACGCGGGTGAGCCCCTTCTCCCGGATGGTACGGATCAGGGCCGCTGACCCTTCCGGCGTGCAGGCCGATGGAAGGACCTCGGCATGTTCGATATGGGGCTGTTCGCAGAGTCCCGCCACATAGTCGTTTAAATCGGAAGACCATCCCAGCGCATCGTTACAGCGACAGACAAAAACGCCCATGCGGATTTCCGGAGAAAGCCGGGGGTCCGGGGGAGAAAATGCCAGGGCATGTCCTTTCAGCCGCTGAGAGCCGCCGCCAAGAAGCAGCATGGCATCGGCTGCCGCGGCAAAGCCCCGTAGCGTCATGGCGTGCACGTCATTTTTCGCGGTTTTGGTGCTGTAGGCCCGGAGGATATCGTCTCCCTTGATAGCGGGGGCCACATCCGGATCGGCGATGATGACGATGCCGGCCTGCTCGATATGGTCCTCTGAAACCTCTCCGTGCCGGATGGCGCCGGCAGCTTCGCAGGCACTCACACACTCGAGGCATTCGGAGCAGACCCCGCACTGAAGACATCGGGCCGCCTCAAAGCAGACCTGAGCCGCGTTCAGCCCCAGAGCCACCTCCGCAAAATTGCCTTCACGCGCCGCCGGTTGTCTTTCCGGCATATGGGCACGGGCAAGGGAAGGGATATCGGGCGGAATCACCGCAAAATCCACATCTTCCGGTCTTTTGGGCAAATGGTTCGAAGGTTTTTCTCCGCTGAACCTCTGGTGCACCGCACGGGCCGTGTCCCTGCCCGAAGCCATGGCCTTTACGATCGAAGAAGGCCCTTTGGCCGCATCCCCTGCGGCATACACGCCGGGAATGCGGGTACAAGCGTCTTGATCCAGTTGAAGGATGCCGTTTGAATGAATCGCGGCATGAGAACCAAACCGTAGCGGATCGGCGGCCTGGCCGATGGCGACAAAGGCCCTGTCAAAATCCAGGTCAAAGGGCTCGGCTTCCGGAACCAGGACCGGCCAGGGAATGCCGGCGGCATCCGGTGGACCAGGCAAGGTGGCGGCACAGCGAAGGGCCCCAAGTTTTCCATCGGATCCGGTAAAGCCCACGACTTTTAAGGAGTCCCTGATGGATATGCCCTCTTCTTTTGCGGCAACGATCTCTTCTGCATCGGCCGGAATGAGGGATTCGGGAAACCACGAAAGAATGGTCACCCGTGCACCCAGGCGCGTCAATGTTCTTGCCAGGTCAAAGGCTGCGTTTCCGTCCCCGATCACGGCAACGGCTTCCCGGACTTCCTTGATTTCGCCGCGATAAAGCCGGGTCAGGAAATCCAGACAGCCCTCAACGCCTTTTAATTCCTCTCCGGGAACGCCCATCATCCGATCTTTCCAGACGCCGACGGCCAAAATAACGGCTGAAAACTCTTTTTTAAGCTCGCTGAAATCGCCGGACAGGTCAACGGCCGTGTGGGTTCGAAACTCGACTCCCAGTTTTTCAATGAAAGCGATTTCCCGATCCAGGATGTCTCTTGGCAGCCGATGGGGCCCTATACCGTACCGCAGGAGCCCGCCCGGCAGTGCTTCCTTTTCAAAAACCGTAACCGGATACCCGAGGCGGGCCAGATCCGCGGATGCGGAAAGACCCGCGGGACCCGATCCGATGACGGCAATGCGCTGGGGCCGCGGCGAAACCGCCGGTTTTTTGAAATCCCGCGGATGAGAAAGCTCGTAGTCCGCAACAAAACGCTTGATATCCCGGATGGCAACGGGTTGATCCAGTTCCGTCCGGCGGCAGGCGATTTCGCAAGGATGCGTGCAGACCCTGCCGCAGATGCCGGGGAGGATGTTGTCCCGGCGAATCAGATCCAGGGCTTCAGGGAACTTTCCGGCTTTAACCAGGGCCACATATCCCTGGGCATTTACCCCCAGCGGGCAGTTGGCCTGGCACAGGGGCTGACGGCGTTTGTCGATGACGGGGTGTCCGGGAAGACTCTGCCTGCCGCCCGATCGGATGGGCTTTAATCCATCCGGCGATGCGGCCGGGCACACTTCCATGCAGCGTCCGCATAGCGTACAGCGGTCCGGATCGATAAAGGCCGCGGGGCTCTTGATGTGGGCGCAAAACCCCTGCGGCGTGTGCTTCAGCGAGCTGATGCTTCCGGGAATCACGCAGCGGATGTGCGGATTTCGCAGAATCCGGAGCAGCCCCGGCCGGTGCGCATAGTTCAGGGGCACACCGGAGCTGAGGCGCCACTCTTCGCGCGATAGTTTCAGGTTCAAATCCGGGTCCGGGTCCACCAGGGTAACGGGAACGCCGATTTCACCCAGCTTATTGGTCGCAGCAATTCCGGCCGGCGTTGCGCCGATGACCAGAACCCGGTAAAGGCGATCTTTGGGGTTTCTCATCCGCTGGTTCCTTTCTTCCCTTCTGCTTTTTTCCGGCGCCCCTTGAGCGTGGCCAGGCCGAAATCATGGCCTTTGTCGAATGCCGTAAGGTTCAAGGCTTCCGTGCCCCTGGGAACAGAGCCCGTAACCGTGCTCCGGGCCGCATCCAGCGAGATGGCCCGGGTGATTGCCGTAAAAAATCCCACCATGACGATATTGGCCATCATCTTTCTGCCCAGTTCCTCAGCCAGACGCGTTGCCGGGATGGCAAAGCAGCGGCTGTCGGGCACTTCCGCGGTATTGACGAGATTCTGATCGACGATCAGAATGCCGGTCTCCTTGAGCATGGCGGCGTGCTTGTCAAACCCGCCCTGAGACATGCACACCAGGATGTCGGGATGCCGCACATACGGGAAATGAATGTATCCGTCGGAAATGATCACCTGGGCACTGCACGAACCGCCGCGGGCCTCGGGTCCATAGGACTGGGTCAATGTGCTTTCCTTGTGGTCGATGAGACTTGCGGCTTTTCCCACAATCTGGCCCGCCAGCACAATGCCCTGGCCGCCAAAACCCGTAATGAGGATTTCCATCTTGTCACTGACATTCGGTTTTGATGTCATAGAGATTCCAGATTTCGATTAACTAAGCAATTGGCGGCCGGCATATCTTGTCATACCTGTCTGAAAATGTCGGCCGGTCCTGATCGATAAATTTACCCAGCGTAATGCTGTTTCCAAAGTCCATCACCGCATCCATCGGATGCGCGCCGTTTTTGATGATCGTGCGTTCCTGATAGATCTTTAAGGTATCCAGCGATTTTTCCTTGTTCTTTCGTCCATAGCCGGTCGGACAGGGGGCCAGCACCTCGATAAAGGAAAAGCCCCGTCGATTCAAAGCTTCTTCTATGGATTTGGTGAGATCCCGCGTGTGCAGGATGGTCCACCTGGCCACGTAGGTGGCGCCCGCTGCAAAGGCCAGCAGGGGAAGGCTGAACGGCGTATCCGGGTTTCCCCGGGGGGTGGTGGTGGTTTTGGCCATGCAAGGGGTGGTTGCCGCCGCCTGGCCGCCGGTCATCCCATAGATCAGGTTGTTCACGCAAATCACCGTGATATCCATATTGCGCCTGGCCGCATGGATGAAATGATTCCCGCCGATGGCGAAAAGATCGCCGTCCCCGCTGAATACCACCACGTTGAGCTCCGGATTGGCCAGCTTCATGCCGGTTGCAAAGGGAATGGCCCTGCCGTGTGTGGTATGATAGGAATCCAGCCGGGTATATCCGGCCCCGCGGCCCGAACACCCGATACCGGAAACCATCACCGTTTTATTCAGATCGATGCCGCTGGCCTGCATGGCGACCATGCACGATGAAAATGCCGTCCCGATGCCGCATCCCGGACACCAGATGTGGGGAATGCGGTCTGTTCGCAGCAGCGCATCCAAGGGATGGTTCGGGGGATGATCCGGCCGGGTTTTTACTTTTTCCATATCCACTCCATATCAGACAGATTGGCCTAAAAAGCGGTTTTAAGGGTTTCGACGATTCGCTCCGGCGGTATGACCGCGCCGCCCGGATGCCCGACCAGAAAAGCGGGGACCCTGGCGCCAGCACATCTTTGAACTTCCAGGTGAATCTGACCCAGGTTGATCTCAACCGTCACGAAACCACGCACCCTTTCTGCCAGCTTTTGGATCTGCTCTTCCGGAAAGGGCCAGACCGTGATCAGTCGCAGAAGGCCCGCTTTTATGCCCTGGTCCCTGGCTTCATCCACTGCCGCAAGGCTGCTGCGGGCTGAGATTCCGTAAGATACAATGACGATTTCGGCATCCTCCAGCCGGTAGCCTTCGGTCCGGATGATGTCATCGAGGTTATTTCGGATCTTCTGGGTCAAGCGGGCCATCATCTCGATCTGCGTTTCGACGCTCATGCCGGGGTAGCCCCGTTCATCGTGGGTCAGACCGGTCACATGAATGCCGTAGCCTTCGCCGGCAATGGCCATCGGCGCAACCCCATTGGGACCCGGCTGAAAAGGCTTGAAGCGGTCTTTCCTGCCCTTGGGACCCGGCCGATGCCGCAGCTTGATGGCACTGCTATCCGGAATGACCACCCGCTCGCTCAGATGCCCCGTGACTTCATCCGTCATGACCAGAACCGGGGTCCGGTAGGTTTCACTCAGATTAAAGGCCGTGATCGTCAGATAGAATAGCTCCTGCGGCGATGCCGGCGCCAGGGCGATGATTTCATAATGACCGTGCGACCCCCACCTGGCCTGCATCATGTCCCCCTGCGCCCCCAGGGTGGGCAGTCCCGTGGAGGGACCCGCCCGCTGAACATTGACCACCACACACGGGGTTTCCGTGCAGATGCCGAGCCCCAGGTTTTCCATGATCAGGCTGAAGCCCGGACCGGAAGTGGCAGTCATGCTCTTGACTCCGGCGCAGGAAGCCCCGAGAATCGAGGCCATGGCGGCGATCTCATCTTCCATTTGCACAAAAGTTCCGCAAACGTCGGGAAGACGGGAGGCCATGTGTTCGGCAATCTCGGTAGCCGGCGTAATGGGATACCCCCCGAAAAAAAGACACCCTGCCGCCAGAGCGCCTTCAGCGCAGGCAACATCGCCCGTCATAAAGTGTTCACCGGTTAGCACTGCTGGTTTCATACGGTTACTTTCATTAGTTGTAATCAGTCGTAAGCTTAAGCTTCTGTCGCAAACTCCGGAAGAACGGCCTGCTCCGGCAATTCCGGCGGAATTTCCAGTGAGTAGATGGCAAAATCCGGACAGATCGTTTCGCAGTAATGGCAGTTCACGCAGTCATCAGGCTTTTTGACAAGGGGCGGGTGATAGCCTTTGACATTGTATCTGGGGGATAGCTCAAGCACATTGCGGGGGCAGTAGGCAATACAATAACCGCAACCCTTGCACCTTTCCTCAACAATCACCACGATTCCACGGGAAACCTCGATTTCCTTTGAATCCAGAGGAACTCGCCAATATTTCATATGCGCCCTTTAAAATACTGAATACGGATTGCCCGACAGGTGAACCGGAGATATCAAATCCGCTGAATGGTCTTTGAAAAAAATGAACAAGAAGCTTTGCTTATTATGCATTCGCCTGAGCATGTCAAGAAAATTATGATCGTAAAGTCCGTTTTTTTGGAGTTGGGGTGTTAATTTTAAGGGGGGTATCTCATCGATTGTCTTTTTGCGGCCGAGATAGTCATCGGATAATGCTCTGGGGTATGGCAGCTTTTAAAAACGACCTTATTCGGGATCATGAACCCGCGATCCCGAATAAATTCTGTCTGAATGACGCTTGTGTAAGTGCAAGCAGTAAAAGGCCAGGAGCAAATGCTCTTCCTAACCCTTGTTCGTTCTGTCGTAGTTTGGGCTCTTGTAAAAATCACACTGCATGCAGTTTGCAACTTTCATGGCAAAGGAACCCTGGACCTTGCCTCCGCACAACGTTCCGGCGATGCGGGCGCATCGGGTCCCATGATTCGGATAGGCAGGACAAACACCCAGTTCCTTTGCCTTCAACCCATTGGCATCTCGTCCGCATTTCTTGAACTCCCAACAGTTCATTCGCAACTCTCCTTTCTTCGACCTTACCGCCAAGGTAGCATATCAATTTCAGTTAACTTCATGATTGGAAAACATACACTACCCCAGTATGAATTTGAGCATGTTAAGTCAACAATAATATCTCTCTTGACGCTGTTTACGGTTCAGTTCAAACCAGACCGGAATCTTCCTGTCAAGAAGGAGGATATTAAGAAAAATCCAGCCTTATGGTGGGCAATCCGGCAGGTTTGAGCGAACAGGAACGGAAGTTGATGATGCCTGATGGTGCAGACGGTTTCTATTGTGCGATCATTATTAGAATTGAAGGAATCACTATTTCAGGCTACAATGTTTTATCAATTCACAAAAGGAGACGATTATGGTTGGAGATCTTTTTGCGCCGATGCATCTGCTGGTCATTCTTGCTATTGCTCTGATCGTTTTTGGACCTGGTAAACTCCCTGAACTCGGAAGTTCCCTGGGAAAAGCCATCAAAGAATTCAAGAAAATGATGAATGATCCGGAAAAAACCATCATGAAGGAACCAGATAAAATATTAAGTTATTAAAATATCTACAGGGATACCAAAATGACAGACTGGTTTGTCGTGTTCGGGAAAATATTTATTGTTATTGTTTTGTCTCTATTGGGGATGTTGTGTGTCAGAAAAAGTGTGAAAATTTCAACTCTGGAAAGCCATAATGATGTGGCTGGTTTTGTTTATGCAGTGCTGGGTGTCATCTATGCGGTTTTGCTGGCCTTTATGGTTTATGTTGTTTTTATCCAATTTCAAACAGCCCAGGACAGAATAGAAAAAGAAGTCAATGCGTTGGGTGGTCTTTATCGAGTTTCGTCAAATCTTCAGGAACCGGCCAGAAGCGAAATACTGATGACCTTGAAAGATTATGCCCAGACCATGATAGAGAAAGATTTTCCTGAAATGCGTAAAGGAAGGTTTCACGAAGAATCAAAACTTCAACATGATAAACTCTGGAATATTTTTTATCAATATAAGCCCAAAGATGATTTGGACAAAATCTGGTTTGAAAAAGCCTTGTCGATTTGTATCAATTTTGCTGATGCCAAAAGAGCCCGAATAGATAGCGCCAAACAGAGCTTGCCAGATTTTATGTGGTTTGTTCTAAATGTTGGTGGCTTTATTACCATTGTTTATAGCTATTTTTTTGGGACCCAGAATGTTTGGGCTCAGGGGCTCATGGTTGTATTTTTAGCCGGAACTGTCACCCTGGTGCTCCTGTTGATTGATGCTTTAGAGCACCCCTTTGCCGGAGTCATTCAGGTCAGCTCGGAACCTTTTGAGATGTTTTTGAATTATTTTAAATAGTATTTCACAATATTGATTTTATCCGGTGTGATCGGGTGGTAAAAGGACTCCACAAGCCTGATGTTGGAACAGCGCATCGGTTACTCGACTCCGGCGGCGGTGAATGCGGCCTTCGCAGCAGGGGTGGACAGGAGGCGCAGGACGGCCCGCGCTGCCTCGGCTGTCGGCGCGCCGGTCATCAGCACGGCCTCGTAGCTCGTGTAATTCTGGATGGCTGCCGGCAACGGCCCGAGCAGTCTGATCCCCTTCGCTTCGTACAATCGGATCTCGGTCATCGCACCGAAACCGATCTCCTTGCCTTCACCCTTAAGCACGTGCTCCATGACGGCAGCACCGGTCGGGTAGCGTGTCGTCTTGGTCTTCAGTGCCTCGGAAATGCCCATCGTCGCGAAAAGCTTTTCGAGATAGATTCCGGTGGACGCTGTGTTGTAAACAACGGAGTCGGCGTCGAGCAGGGCCTGCTTCAGGGCGTCAACCGTCGCAACATCAGGGACGGGCGCCCCGGTGCGCACGATGATGCCGACCCCCACGCACCCCACCTTCACCCAGGTCTCCGGTACGACCCTGCCCTCCCCGATGGCCGTTTCGATTGTCGCCGGAGGGGAGACCAGGATATCGTAAATCTCGCCTGCGGAGAGGCGCCTGGCGATCTGCGGTGCCGTATTGTAGAGGATCCTGAGCTCGCGGTCCAGATCGCGCCGGACCAACTGGGCGAATGCTTCCAGACCGGGCTCGACCGCACCCCCGCTGATCACCGTGATCTCCGCTGCAGATGCCGTGCCCGCCAGCAGAAAGAATGCCGCAATGATGATACGTTTCATGATCTCCTCCTCAATTATGGTTCAGATCGTCTCTGTTCCTGTTTTCACCGTCCAATCGGCCAGCCGGCCAACCAAGAACGAACAAAACGACCCGTAAGAAGTCCTGCTACGACCACGGGAGTAACCAGCAACACAACTGAGATTTTCAGGTACGCTCCAGGCGACACGCTCCGCCACAGATCCAGGGCTACCGCAGCACCGGCTGTCAACACGCTCATCACGAAAAACCACCGACCGAAATACGCGTTGGCTTCGTACCAAAGCGCGTCGTCACTGAGAGTAGCGCGAGTACGATAGCCATAGACGGAGTTTCGAGGCACCTTCCGAAAGATGAGCGGAAGCGACACCACGACAAATAAGGCACAGTACACGCAAATGGTAATCAAACCTTTTTCGAAAACGCTCATTCTTTACACTTCCTAAGCAACTATTTGATTGGCCTGGCCCTGCTGATCAGCCGCGCGGCTTTTTGCATCGACTGTATCGGTATTATTATCCCATCCTTAATTTGATTCACTCTCAATAACGGATCGCACGGTACAATACCGGTTGCCGCTGAGTCGACCCAGAACATCAAGACCCAGCCAATCGACCTCTCTTTCATTCTTCAACAAATCATCCCTCACATGAACGAGCTGTATCCGGCCAAGAATCAGATTTCCTGCATCAGGGCCTTCGCTGACAGTAACGATACGTTCCAGAGTACACTCAAATGATATCTTGGCTTCCTGAATCCGGTAAGGCTTTATCATTTTTGAAGAAAGCCAATGGATATTAACCATTGAAGACGCATCAGTACCATAAGGTATGGGCCTTGCGGAAAGTTTATTTCCATAGCTGAATACGCCTGTCACATAAATATAAAACCATATTTTTGTCTGCGTTCAATATCTCCCACGATTACCCTTTCTTGGCTGTCGTCTGGAGTGACGGGATATGTGGTAGCAACAACAAATGATTGCTAATCATGCGCCATAACATCATGGTTTAAAGCTTTTCAATTGTATCTCTTTAATCTTTTTGAAGTGCTTCACATTACTTGACACCAGGGGCAAGTAATTTTCGACCGCCATAGCCGCAATTACTGCGTCACCAGATCTGAAACCTGTATTCAATGTCAATAGCCGCACGTAACAGCCTGTGACTCTTCATGTATTTGTTGGCCCAGGCTTTGTTTTGGGAAAGAACTTAACGCCTGGTAAATTTTCAAAGTCTGAATCTTGTGTCCAGATTAAACATTCATACGATCGAGCCATGGATAAAATAATACTGTCGGCCATGGGAAGGCTATACTGCAAGCTCAGCCTGGAAGCATTAATCGCAATACTTATGGATCTTAAAGCCGGATTGTCAACCACTGGGACCAACGAGAAATTGAGGGGTGCGCTTGCGGTGTAACCTACGAAAACCGCAAGTTATTCGCATCCCCTCGAATGAAATGTTAGCCGACCGTTTTTCTGCCGCCCTCTGAGAAGCCCTCGAAGACGATTATGGCACGATCAGGCGAGGTCGAAACGGTCAAGGTTCATTACTTTTTTCCACACCGCTACAAAGTCGTGCAGGAACTTCTCCAGGGAGTCCTCGCATCCATAGACTTCCGCCAAGGCCCGGAGTTGGGAGTTCGAACCGAAGATGAGGTCGACACGGGTGCCGGTCCAATTGAGTTCGCCGCTCTCACGGTCACGGCCCTCGAACACGTCGTCGGCTTCCGGGGCCGCCTTCCACGTGGTGCCCATATCGAGCAGATTCACGAAGAAGTCATTGGTGAGCATCCCTGGCCGCTTGGTGAAGACGCCGTGTCGGGACTGTTCGAAGTTGGCATTCAAGACGCGCATACCGCCAAGGAGAACCGTCATCTCAGGGGCGGTCAGCGTCAGCAATTGCGCCCGATCAACCAGCAGATCCTCCGCCGATACGGTGTATCTGGTTTTGAGGTAGTTACGGAACCCGTCCACAGCCGGCTCGAGTACGGCGAACGCCTCCACGTCGGTTTGCTCCTGAGACGCATCCGTGCGTCCCGGCGTGAAGGGAACGCTCACTTCAAAGCCGGCATTCCTGGCGGCTTGCTCGACGCCTGCGCATCCGCCCAGAACAATCAAGTCCGCGAGCGAAACCATCTTCCCGCCCGACTGTGCGCTGTTGAACTCCTTTTGGATTCCCTCAAAGGCCTGCAGCACCGTCTCCAGTTGGGCAGGCTGGTTGACTTCCCAATCCTTCTGCGGCGCAAGACGGATGCGCGCGCCGTTCGCCCCGCCACGCTTGTCGGAGCCGCGGAACGTGGACGCCGATGCCCAGGCCGTCGAGACCAGTTGGGAGATGGACAGCCCCGAAGCGAGGATCTTGCCCTTGAGGGCGGCGATGTCCTGCGCGTCAATCAGTTTATGCGTGACCGGGGGGACGGGGTCTTGCCACAGAAGATCTTCTTCAGGCACTTCCGGACCGAGATAGCGCGAGCGCGGGCCCATGTCGCGGTGGGTCAGCTTGAACCACGCCCTGGCGAAGGCGTCCGCGAATTTCTCGGGGTTTTGCTGGTAGTGCCGCGCGATCGGCTCGTAGATCGGGTCGAAGCGAAGGGAGAGGTCCGCCGTGGTCATCATCGGCCGGTGCTTCTTCGACGGGTCGTGCGCGTCAACCACCATGTCCTCTTTTGCCACGTCCTTGGCCAGCCACTGATGCGCGCCGGCCGGGCTCTTCACCAGCTCCCACTCGTATTTGAACAACACGTTCAGATAACCCATGTCCCATTGGG
>JACRBZ010000101.1 GCA_016219185.1 Deltaproteobacteria bacterium | reverse complement strand
TTATGGCTTAAAAACAAACTCATCCCGCCGGCAAAGCAAAAACCGGGAAGAGTACCTTGAATCACAACACGATCAAAGCAACTGAGAACCCCAGAAATGTTTTCTGCATAACGGTCAGTCATAAGTTCCATATATCCATCCCCCATTTTTTTGGAAACGTTAGAGTGGATATAAACGATTGATTATGTCTGTTCCAGTACTTTTTTGGTTCCGGCTATGCCGGGTTAGGGTTTATCAGGCGAAGACGCCTTGAATCCCCTCTTTGAAAAGGGGGAAGTATTATTTTCATATTCGGGGGTGAATGCCGGGTGCATTCATGAATGTTTATGAAGCCATCAACATTGTCCGGACCAGTTTGCCGACGTAGGCATCCAGTCCCGACTTCGGGAAACCTCCCAAGACGACCGGCGCATCCACCTCCCCGGCCATCCGCAACTTCAGTCCCGTGACTGTTGCCAGCGCACGGGCGTCCTCATCCATCACCTGCATGAAGGCTCCCACCTGCATCAGCAGAAGACAATCGGACGTCGCCTGCTTCATTTCATGGTAGCTTCTATCCAACTTTTTTGGAATATACCATTTCAAAACCTCAAAAACTCGCTTCTCGAGCAGGGGGAAGTCTCCCCCTGCACCCCCTCTAAAGAATCGAAGCTCTCGAATCATCAAAGAACCAAATCATCATTATTATCCAGCGCGGACGGGCCACACAAAGGTCGCGCCCGTCTTACCGCTGACGACCACGTCGCCATCGTACAGGTCCACGACACACGCAAAGTCCGTAAAGACATTGAATGTAGTGCCCGACCAGTAGCAACCCGGCTGGACGCCCGTGAAAAATGGTGCCCCCGGCATTGAGTAAGGCATAGCGCCGGGAATTCCTCCAGGTCGCCCTAATGTATCCAACTCAGGTTTGCCCATTGGGCCGGAAGGTCCATCCTGTTGTTGAACGGACGGCAGGCGCCAGCCGGTGTAGCCGTAAGTGCCAGCGCCTGCGTTCATGTTGTTGCAATATGCCACGGCGTCGACCCAAGTCATTACACCGCCTAAATTGGCATTTTGTGTCCACATCAAACCCGTCGCCACATCAGTCACCGTGCCGTCACAATGATCAATGTAGCGACCATCTGTTGATTCCGCGGTACCCTTTACGCCGAAAATAGTCACTCCACATTTGATGTTGCTCGCTACCAGATTCGTATCAATGGCCGTAGCCGTTTTTGATCCCGTATACAACCCGTCCGGAACTGTTATGGTTTGGGCTCCATTAACACCAGTGACATTCCCACCCGCTGTCACAGTCCCCGTCACCTGGCTCCCGCCCACAAACGCTGTCTTGCCCGTAAGAATATCGCCCGGCACAGCCGTTGCACCAGCGGTGTCCACAACCTCGGGCTTGCCCGCCACCCCGAAAATGCTCACTCCGGATTTGATATTAGCCGTTGCCAGATTGGTATCCACTGTGGAAAGATTGAAGGCGCTGTAATATCCCGCAGCCTGACTGACCGTCGCATTGCTGACCGCCTGTTTGGCAAGAGTGCCCGTCGTGGTCCCCATCCGCCGGATGTCAGACCCCAGAAGGTTTTACCCGCCATCACATCACCGGCGGATGCTCCGCCTGCATCCACTACCGGGGCCTTGCCCATGATTTCGTTCAGCGTGTGCATCGTGCCCGCTGTCGGTCCGGCGGTGGGTTCGGTGAATGTCCCCGGAGTTCCGGCCGTTCCAATGCTTAAACGGCTGTAAATGTCCTCCAGGGTATATGAACTGGTGGCGCCCGGCGCTCCCGGCGGATCCAAACTCCCGGCCCGCACATTGAAAGTTGAAGTCATCAGAAGGCAGATGGCTGCTCCAGTTATAATCCCCATAATCCTGTTCCTGATACGCATGCGCTTTCTCCGGTTAAACGATTATTCAAAATATCCTATTTTCTTCTCTTCCCGCGCCCTGGTTCAAGGCCGCAGCCAGTTCATCGATATCGGTGAAAGGCACGCGCTTGCCGCTGCCGTCCAGCGCCTCTACCAGCCTGGTGAGCTTCTTCGGGTCTTCCGTGTCCATGCGGTAGATCCGCACGATAAAGCTGTCTGCCGTCAATAATTCTGTCATAATAAATCGATCATATCATGCCGCTACCCACAGATTACCCACAGATTGGAAAAAAAATGAGCCATGGTAAAAAATAATTTATCCGGGCATGGTTGCCGGATTTTAAACGATGCGGAGGGTTTTCTGCGGAAGGCTTTATGCACGGATCTCTCGATTCCGGCATGTCCCACCGTCCCAAAGTCAATTTTCTTCTCCCGGTTGATTGCTCTTTCTCATGCTCTGCATGACGTGATCGTCTTTTCCCTTGCAGGAAATAGCATATTTTTCCGGGACGTAATTTTGAGGAAAGCCCGATGGAATTGGGAAGAATCGGGGGACGGCGGGAATTAAGACCCGATCCCTTTTGTAATTCCCGGATTATTGATAATAAATATGCGGATTATTGCTTTATATAATTCGGATTATAGTGTACAGTCTCCCAACAAGAAGGAGAGAAACATGCTCTACAAACGCCATATAAAAGATCGAATCATCGAACTGTTGCATGATTTTCGTATCGTCTATCTCACCGGCCCCAGACAGGCGGGCAAAAGCACTCTGGCCCGCGATATCGCCAAAGAGCTGGGCATGGGATACTATACCTTTGATGACGCCGCCCTGCTGGCGTCTGCCCGGAGCGACCCCCGGGGGCTACTCGCATCCTTGAGAAAGCCGCTGGTACTGGATGAATTTCAGATGGCCCCCAGCCTGATCGGCGCCATCAAGATGATCTCGGACAGCGCCGACGGTCAAAAAGGGCTCTTTCTCTTAACCGGTTCATCCGACATCTTCCGTTCCGCACAGACGCAGGAAGCGTTACCGGGCCATTTGGCGCGGGTTGAGCTTTACCCGTTATCGCACGCGGAACGGCATGACCACTGCTGCAACCAGATCGACCGGCTGCTCGGCGACGCGTTCGACGATGCGTTGTCGCAACCGCTTGACAGGATCACTCTGGGGCAACTCCTTATGGAGGGGGGCTATCCGGAAGCGATATCCAAATCCTTACGTTCGCGCAGCGCCTGGTTCGCCTCATACACCGAGGGGCGACTGCTGAAAGATTTTGAAACCATGCACCAGGTCAAAGGGGACTATCACGGCAAGCTTTCCGCTCTCATCCGCACCCTGGCCGGGATGACCGGGAATCTGATCAAGTATGCCAACATTGCAAACGATTTATCACAAGATGACAAGACCGTTAAAAGATATATGGAGATTCTTGAGCTGATGTTTATCATTCAGCGCCTCAACCCGTATGTCCGAAGCAGCGCCAAGCGCGCAGTCGTCGGGATGCCCAAGCTCCACTTTGTCGATACCGGCCTGG
>JACRBZ010000100.1 GCA_016219185.1 Deltaproteobacteria bacterium | reverse complement strand
CCCAGAAATGTTTTCTGCATAACGGTCAGTCATAAGTTCCATATATCCATCTCCCATTTTTATGAAAACGTTAGAGTGGATATAAACGATTGATTATGTCTGTTCCAGTACTTTTTTGGTTCCGGCTATGCCGGGTTAGGAATTTCGTCGGTGGTGCTGATGCCGAAACTCACGCCCCACGCGTCGGCCGTATTGTAGGCACTGGTAGTAGAGGACCAGTAAACACAGGCTGAGAAGTACGGAACACCAAGGTACACCTGGGTGTTTGGAAAATATGTGGTATTGATGGCCGGATAGCTTGTATCGTATTTGACGATAGAGTGCAGTTCATTGATGGTTGGAAGTCTCCAGTCGGAATAACCGCCGAAATGGGCACTGTTCAGAACGTTGATGAAATCTTCGGTGCTGTAATAACAACTTCCATTTGTGCAATAGCCTGACGTTCCGGAGTTGCCGCCATTGGTAGCCGGGTTGCTATCGTACCAGATGTAAGTGTTATCAGAATCGTGAGGATCGTTGTAGTTTTTGACCCCGTCCATGTTGGTTTTCATCTCCCAGATCAGGCCGGTGACATTATCTCGCACCGTAACCCAGGATGTGGCGGAATCCGGCAGCACATTGCCGCTGCCATCCAGCTTGGTGTAGGACATCGGGTTGATGGCGTAGTTTGCGTCCTGGCCGTAAAATGCTTGATCGGGTGATGGACAGGGGATCTCGTCGGTGTTATCGTAACATTTGGTCACCCCGGTATCAGGCACCGGTGCGGCCCACACAAAGGTTGTAACCATCAGAATAATAAAACCGAAAGCGCTTGCCCATGTTTTTTTCATACTGGGTTCCTTTTTTTGATATGAGTAAAATTTGAGAATTCTCCAATCATTTTTCTAAATCAGATTGTGAAATACAAAAATCGTTATGGTTCGTCGCTGCCTGTAGTGGGTGTAGGCATTATATCGATCGCTCTGAACGACTATGAGTAGTTCAATGCTACCTATTTTTAATAGGTATTCTATCTACTCAATGAGTAGGAGTCTGAATCCCGATAAATTTAACCAAACCTGATATGCACGCATGGTTATTAGATTTGGGCTATGGTTAACTAATATATTTAGTAAATTTAAAAAAACCACAAATCAAATTACGTAAAAAATAACCGCTAATTTGGAGGGACAAGGCCGAGGTCAGGTATCTGCCCAGTTTCCACGCTCGAATTTTCATAAACCCAGGCCAGTGCTGGGCAAGTCCGTCAACTGCAGCGGCCTGTATTTTTGTCAGGGCGCATATACCTTATGGAATCATAGTAAAATAACCCGCCATAAGAAATCAACATATTATTGGGAGCCCGGTGAATAAAACGCATCGGAACGTTTCATGAAAATGATTTTTGCTGATATGGCATGTTGATTTTCGCGGTGACTGTGTTATGTCAAAAAAATACATCAATTGTCCGAATTGTTATCTCGGTCGGGATTTTTTCAACGAGGTTGAGGTTCATTGAATTTGAGGTGCGGTTACGATTCATGACAACCCGGAACTGAGGAGGGAATTGTGATATGGAGGATGTGTATTCAAAAAAGCCGTGGATAGCGCACTACGATAAGAACGTGCAGCCGACATTGACCTATCCGGATAAGACTTTTTCTGTGATGTTTGCGGAAATTGTGAAACAGTACCCCGACAAGACGGCACTGATTTATATGGGCCGGAAATTAAGCTTTATCGAGGTTGACGTTATTGCCAACCGGCTTGCGCATTATCTGCAAAAATCCGGCCTTTTGCCTGGGGATGTCGTTGGGCTGCACCTGCCCAACATACCGGCGCATTATATCGGAATGATTGCGGTGCAAAAGGCCGGGATGGTAACCACGGGACTGAGTCCGCTGCTGACGCCGGCAGAGCTGGCGCACCAGCTCAACGATTCCGGGACGAAGCTTATCATGACTTTGGATGTGCTCTTTGATAAAATCGCCGAAGTGGCGGAGAAAGCCGCATTTTCAACCGTGGTGGTGACTGAAATCGCGGATTTTATGCCAGGTATCAAGCGGGTTCTGGGAAAACTCCTTAAAAAAATTCCAACTGCTGCGGTGACACTGCTCAAAGGGAAAACCGTGGTCCGCCTGACGCAGGCGATGCAGGAAACGCCCGCAGTGCCGGTGATGGTTTCCCGCACCCTGGATGATCCGATCTTCATGATGTACACGGGCGGTACGACCGGGCCTTCCAAGGGAGCGGTTATCACCCAGAGAAACTACATGGCCAACCGTTGTCAGGTTCTGACGTGGCTGGATATCCGGGCAGAGGACATGGCGCTTTCGGCGTTTCCGCTCTTTCATATCGCGGGCCTGGCGCTTGGCGGGTTTACCCTCACCCAGGGAACCACCCAGATATGTGTTCCCAACCCCAGGGATACCGCTTTTTTAATCCATGCCATCAAAACCTGGAAGCCGACCTTTATGGTGAACGTGCCCACGGTGTATTTCCAGCTCATGAAAAATCCGGAGTTCGTCAGGATGAACCTGGGGCCGCTCAAATGGTGTCTGAGTGCGGCAGCGCCGTTTCCGGCCGAAAACATCAAGGAACTTGAAGCCATTATCGGTAAGGGAAATTTCATCGAACTTTACGGCATGACCGAAACGTCTCCGGTGACCTGCTGCAATCCCCGATACGGAATCAAGAAGCCAAGTTCCATCGGGGTGCCGCTCCCGGATACGGAATTCCTTCTGGTGGATCCGGAAACCGGACAACCCGTCGAAATCGGACATCCTGGCGAGATTTTAATCCGGGGCCCCCAGGTCATGCGGGGATATTTCAACAAGCCCGAGGAGACGGCTCACGCGCTCGAAAGCGGATGGATGCATACCGGCGATATTGCCCGGATGGATGCGGACGGCTATTTTTATGTCGTTGACAGGCTTAAGGACATGGTGATCGTGTCCGGTTTCAAGGTTTTCACCAAGGAACTGGATGACGTCATCTCCCGGCATCCCGACATCCAGCTTGCCGCATCCGTGGGCGTGCCCGATCCGGAGCGCCCGGGTTCCGAGCGTGTTGCCATGGCCGTGGTGCTTTGCCCTGGGATTGAAAAAAGCGATGGGGAAAAGGAAAAGATTTTGGCATTTCTCAAGGAGAATATCGCGCCATATAAAATCCCAAAGGTGATCCGGTTCATGGATGAGCTTCCCACCAGCGGTGTGGGAAAAATCCTTAAGCGCGAAATCAGGAAGATGCTGAGCGATAAGTTGTAAACTGCGATCATTTCCGGTCTGTTGGCGGCTGATCTTCCATGGATTCAAAGTGATCCATGGATTGGGAAAGCATATCGAGAATGCGCTCCCTGGAATACAAAATCCCGTTTCCGATTCCGGGGCACTGGCTAAGGGTTTTTTCCCATTGCCACTTCGATCTCATCTGGCTGAACCAGAAAGGGTAAGTGCGGCACTGGAGCGGCCGGACCGGGTAAATCCGGCATCTCTGGTCATAGAACCGGCAACTGCCATCCGCGTTTTCGGCAATGCTGAACCCTTCTGAAAGCGGCCGCAAATGAATCCGGGTCAGATCGGGTACGGGCATCTTGAGAAAATCAGCCAGAAGCCGGATTTCTTGCTGGCTGATACGGATGATGCCGGGATCTCCCGTGCAGCAGGCGCCGCAGCGCAGGCATTCAAAATGAATACCGGCATCGAAAAAATATCGGGAATGATATTGATCGTCAGGGTTGCATTTCATGTGGATTTCGATCTATAAAAAGGCGTTGGTTAAAAGGTGGAAAACCGGCATCACGTTGTCCGGCTTTCGTTATCGTCACCACAGGAAGTGACATGGGCGGCGCCTTCGGAGATTTTCCACAGTACATTAAAATCATATACCTTCATTCCAAAATGGCTTTTTTGAGGTGCTGATGCATAATAGGCGGGCCTGGGGTCCATTTTAAGTAATTGTTCGATGAGCCGCGTCAACCCTGGGTATCCGGACTGTTCTTTTTCAAGGCAAAAGGCTCTGGCTTCCGGACTGAAATCGACCCGTATAAGGGCTTCCGGGACATTTGTGGCAAATCCGCCTCGGGCATCGGAAATAACGTCGGCATAGGGCAGATAGGGCTTGATGTCCAGAACAGGGGTGCCATCCATCAGGTCGACGCCGCTGAGGAAAAGACGGGTTTCTTTCTTTTCCCGGGCAATCTTTTCGAGCCGGACTGCCGACAAGCCGATGGGATTGGGTCTGAAGCCGGATCGGGTTGAAAAAACCCCGGTGCGGCGGTTTCCGCCAAGTCTTGGCGGGCGGACAGTCGCCTTCCAGTTGTCCCGCATGCCGGAATGAAAGACAAAGATGATCCAGATATGGGAAAAATCCTCGAGCCCTTTAAATGCCTCCATCTGGTCGAATGGTGGAAACACCTTTAATATGGCCCGGGCTTCCGTTGCCAGACCGGGCTGGCGGGGAATGCCGAATTTTTCCTTGAAGCAGGACTCGATGATGCCGATCGGTTTAAACGAGAATTCCATGATGGGCCATTATAATGGACGTATTTGATAAATGTCAAAAAAATCCCTTTTCTTTCAAAAACCGTGACGTAACTGCGGAAACTGGATTCTGATAAAGGAGTGCGATCATGACGGCTACTTCTTCATATTTTCGAGATATCCCCTTAACATCATTAACTCGCGTGGCGTTGGGTCAGGAAGACGCGGACCTGGCAATCCTGAATGCCAGAATCGTCAATGTGTATTCCGGTGAGATTCTCGATGACTGTACTATCGGAATCAAGGGCGAATGGATCGCCTGGGTGGGGGATGCTCCGAAGAAAGTGGATGAAGCCCATACCCGGGTCATTGACGTCAGGGGAAAAACCGTGATTCCGGGCTTTATTGACGGGCATACCCACATGGCCTGGCTCACGGACCCGGCTGAATTTATAAAAACTGCCATGAAGGGCGGCACGACAACGCTGATCACCGAGACCATGGAAACTTTTCCGATCCGGGGCAGCGATGGGGTAAAGGATTTTCTGGCTGCGCTCAAAGACCAGCCGATTAAAATTTTCACAACTGCGCCGGCCATGGTTTCCATCAGCGGGAAAACCAAAGGGATGCCCGTTGAGGTGCTCTCCGACCTGCTCGGCCAGGAAGGCATGGTCGGCCTGGGGGAGGCCTACTGGCAGGCCGTGCTTCAGGACCCGGATATATTTTTACCCATGTTCGCTCAAGTACTGGCTTCCGGAAAACTCCTGGAAGGCCATTCCGCGGGCGCGAGCGGCAAAAAGCTCATGTCATATGCGGCAGCAGGCGTATCTTCCTGTCATGAACCCATTTCGGCGGATGAGGTTCTCTCTCGCCTTCGGCTGGGACTCTATGTCATGATCCGGGAAGGCAGTATCCGAAGGGACCTGGAGGCAATCTCGAAAATCAAGGATTTTGGCGTCGATTTCAGGCGGCTGATTCTGGTTACCGATGGCGTGTCTCCGGCGGACCTGCTCCAGAAGGGATACATGGAGTTTGTTGTGCAAAAAGCCATTGACTGCGGCTTTGATGCCATTACGGCCATTCAGATGGCCACCCTGAACGTGGCGGAGCACTTCGGCCTGGATGCCCTTGTCGGCGGCATTGCGCCGGCAAAACACGCCGATATGCTGATCATTCCGGACCCTGCCACGATTGTCCCCGAGGTCGTGATCAGCAGGGGAAGGGTTGTGGCTGAAAACGGACAGGCTCTAAGCCAACCCCGGCGGCATGTGTTTTCAAAGCAAAGCCTTTCCAGCGTCCATATCCCGGAGCCCTTGAAGTCCGCTGATTTTTCCATACGTTCTCCGGAAGATGGGCCGTTCGTCCGGGTACGGGTTATCGATCTGATAACAGAGCTCGTCACTCAGGAACTTCAGATGGAGATGCCGGTTGCGGACGGCGAAATCCTCGCCGATACCGAAAAAGACATCATCAAGGTGGCGGCGATCGATCGGGTCCATGAACCCGGAAAACGCTTTGTGGGCCTTGTCCAGGGAACCGGCATGAAGTCTGGGGCCTTTGCTTCGAGCGCTTCCTGGGACAGCTCGGACATCATCGTGGTGGGAGCCTCGGATGCGGACATGGCGCTGGCCGTAAACCGGATTCGGGAAATGCAGGGCGGGGCCGTGGTCTGCGATCGGCAATCGGTTCTGGCGGAGCTGGCGCTTCCGGTGATGGGCATCATGACCCAGCTTCCCCTTGCGGAAATGGCCCGACAACTTGATGCCATTAAGACGGCCATCGGCGAACTGGGGGTTCGTTTCTCCGATCCGCTGTTAACCCTTGTCACCCTGACCGGTGCGGCCATTCCTTATTTGAGAATTTGTGACGAAGGTCTGGTGAATTTAAAGAACGGCAAAACCACGGGACTTTGGATTTAAACCATGCAAAACTTAGCATCTGTAAACTGCCGGCCGGTTACGGCGACTCCGGAAACCAACCGACCGATTACCCTTTTTGTCCAGTGCCTGGTCGACAGCCTCTATCCCGAGGTAAAGGATTCGGTGGAGAAAATCTTTCTTCGGCTGGGTCTTGACGTTGTTTGCCCGAAGGATCAGACCTGCTGCGGCCAGCCGGCCTTTAATTCGGGGTACCGGAAAGAGGCAAGAGTCGCTGCAGCAAGATTCATCGAGATCTTTGGCGATGCCGAAACCATCGTCTGTCCTTCGGGCTCGTGCGTCAACATGGTCAGGCATCATTATCCGCTCCTGTTTGAAAATGACCCGAAATACTACCCCAAGGCCGTTGACCTGGGAAGACGCATTTTCGAGCTGACGGAATTTCTCATCGATGTGCTCCGGGTGGAGGATCTCGGCGCCGCCTTTGCGGGAAAAGTGACCTACCATGATTCCTGTCACCTGCTGAGGGGCATCTCTGTCCGGTCACAGCCGCGCCGGCTGATTCAGAACGTGAAGGGGGCAACCCTTGTTGAAATGAAGGATTCCGACCGGTGCTGCGGTTTCGGGGGAAGTTTTTTTCTGAAATATCCGGATATCTCGGCGGCAATGGCAGCCGACAAGGTCAATGCCATCATCAATTCCGGGGCCGATGTTGTCGTGGGTTGTGACATGGGGTGTCTGATGCGGATTCAAAAACATCTGATCTGCCTCGGCTCTGATATCCAGGTCCTGCATATCGCGCAGCTCCTGACAATGGCTTGAAAGAGGCAAAGGAAATACATGCAATCGTATATCAATGAAGCCAGAAAGGCCATTTCAAATCCCGTGCTTCAGGGGGCTCTGGCCAACCTTCAGGAGCGTCTGGGAAAGGGCGCAGCCGCAGCCTACCGGAATCTTGCCGAAGGGCCGGGCCTGCGTCTTAAAGCTCATGAACTTCGCATGCAGGCGATCAATAATCTGGATGTGCTTTTGGAAACCCTGGCTGCTCAGGTTGAAAAAAACGGCGGCCATGTGATCTTTGCCGAAGATGCCGCGGCCGCGGTTGCCGCCTGCCGGGAAATTGCCCGAAAGCATGGGGTCCGGGCCGTGGTCAAGGGAAAATCCATGGTGACCGAGGAAATCGGTCTGAATCCTGCCCTGATCGCGGACGGCATCGAAGTGACCGAAACGGATCTCGGGGAATACATCGTGCAACTGGCGGCGGAACATCCTTCCCATATCATTGCGCCGGCCATTCATAAAACGCGAAATGAGATCGGAACCCTATTTGCCGAAAAACTGGGCATTGCCTACAGCAATGATCCGCCGACGCTGACCTGGGAGGCACGAAAAGCCCTTCGGGAGAAATTTCTGGCCGCGGACATGGGCATTACCGGCTGTAACCTGGCCTGCGCCGAAACCGGTCATATCGCCATTCTTTCCAATGAAGGCAATATCCGCATGTCCACCACGCTTCCCGGCGTTCATGTGGCCATCATGGGCATGGAACGCGTGGCTGCCACCCTGGAGGATCACGATGTGCTTCTGAGGCTGCTTGCCAGGGGGGCGGCAGGTCAGAAGATGGCCGGCTATGTCAGTCACATCAGCGGTCCCCGGCAGCCCGGCCATGTGGACGGCCCGCAAACCTATTATCTGATCATACTGGATAACGGCCGCAGCCGGATACTGGCGGATGAAAGATTTCGGGAAATCCTCTGCTGCATCCGTTGCGGGGCCTGCCTCAATGTCTGCCCGGTTTATGCCAAAATCGGCGGTCACGCTTACGGATCAACGTATTGCGGCCCGGTCGGCGCGGTGGTGACTCCGCTTTTGACCGGAGTCAACCGCTCCAGGGACCTCTGCCTGGGGGAAACCCTCTGCGGGGCCTGCAAGGATGCCTGTCCGGTTAATATCGACATTCCCCGGATGCTTCTGGAATTAAGGTCCATGCTTGCCGACGGGGACGCATCCTGGCAGGTGCGGCGAAACAGCCTTCTGGAAAAGGCGGGATGGATGATCTGGTCCTGGATGATGCAGGATCGCGGACGCTATGAACTGGGGGCTAGACTGATGAAACGGATATTTCCATGAACCTCGAGTATATTTCCAATCAAAAGCCTTTTCTTCAGAAGATCCGGGCCGCCCTGGGGCAGCCGGTGGGGCATGCCAGAAAATTTCACGACCTGTTTTCCGGGCATGGAATCGAATCCTCTCTTCTGATAAATAAGATTAAAAGCCGATCGGCCAAGGACAGAAAGCGACTGCTGGATCGCCTGATCCACGAAGGCGGCTTTCTCAATCTAAAGGTGATTCCCGTGCCGACTGCGGCGGATGCGGCACGGGCCATTACCGAACTGGCGCTGGATCGCACGCCGGAATGGAGCGATGCCAGAAGTCTGGTGACCTGGCGGCATCCGCTGATCGACGGCCTGAACCTGCCGGAACGCTTAAAAAATCAGGGTATTCCGGTTTATGCGCCGGACCCGGAGCCCGCCAATGCCGGTCTGTTTCGTTTGCGGGCGCAAACCGCGCTGATCGGTGTGACATCCGCGGACTACTGTATCGCCGAATCCGCAAGCCTGGTGCTGAAAACCCGACCCGGCCAGCCCAGAATGGTTTCGCTGCTGCCGTCGATTCATGTTGCAGTGATCACCGAGGACCAGATGCTGGAAAGCCTTGCGGAATGCTATGTCCTGGTCAAGCAAGACCCGGATGCTGAAAAAGAAGGCATGACCTGTTGCATGACGCTGATCTCCGGACCCAGCAAAACCGCGGACATCGAGGCTGTCATGGTTCACGGGGCGCACGGCCCCCGGGAGATGATCATCTACGTGCTGGCTTCGTAAAAAGCTCAATATCTGCGCCAGCGCTTCATCCTTCGTCATTGCGGCGTACCCAAAAGTACGGCAGGCGGAACGCCGATCCTCAGGAATTGCTCGCCTTGATCTTGAACTTTTTACGAAGCCAGCCGATTTTGACTTTTTATCGTGAAAAATGATTTTCCCCCCTTACCAAAAAGGAGGGGTACCGTTTTTATGTATGGGGAGTAAGCGCTCAAGTGATTCATGGCTGTTTACGCGTTTATTAAAGACAAAAAGATTAAAAAAAATATGCCGGATCCCTGTGATCTTTCCATCATTATCGTCAATTACAACACCCAGGGTTATCTGGGCCGCTGCCTGGAATCCCTGTCGGAGACGTCGGATTTTTCCGCTGAAATCATCGTTGTGGACAATGCTTCAAAGGATTTAAGCGCGGAAATGGTCAGGGAACGCTTTCCGGAAGCTGTTCTTATCGCAAACACAGAAAACCTTGGATTTGCAAAGGCCAATAACCAGGCAATTGCCGTCAGCATGGGCCGGTACCTCTATTTTTTGAATCCGGATGCAGAAGTCCAAAAAGGTGCGTTTGGGGCCATGATTTCTTATATGGAGACGCACCCGGATGTTGGGCTTGCCGGAACCCGGCTGGTCAACCCGGACGGGTCCACCCAGCCTTCTGTCGAAAGCAGGTATCCCGGCCAGAAACATGCCAAAAAATTGATGGCAGGACTCAAAGGGGATATCGCCTGGGTCCTGGGGGCCAGCATGATTGCAAGGCGCTCGGCCATTATGCATGCCGGCGGCTTTAACGAGGATTTTTTTCTCTACGGCGAGGAGCAGGATCTGTGCCTGAGGCTCAGAAGGGCAGGGTGGTCGATCGGATATATTCCGGATGCGGTGGTCCTTCACTGGGGAGGGAAAAGCGAACGGGATCATTTACCCGAAAATGTCTGGGAGAAAAAATTCCGGGCGGAGCTGACTTTTTATCACAGTCACTATTCCAGCAATGCGATCAAGAGAATTTGCATGGAGAATCTGATTCAGGCAATGTGGCGGATTATTTTGCTCAAACTGACTCTTCCGTTTTATGCGGATAAAACCCGTCTGCATCATAAACTGGATAAATATCGGGTCGCCTTCAGGGTTTTTCTCCGGACCCTGCAAAACCATGCCGTTAATATTGATTCTTAACAGAGATTTTATTTGAGAACATCATATGAACATTTTGATTTTCGGAAACTGCATAACAGAACGATGCCTGCAATATCGAAAAAACCAAGACTATCTTAGCGTTGCAGGACGTAAAAAAGTATTGGCCTTATCAAAAGCAATTGAGGGACTGGGGCATGCAGTTGATATTTGCTCGATATCTTATTCAAAACATACGCATTCAGTATTCATCGAACAACTCTCGAAAAAAAGCCGTTTAATTCACGCACCAACTATCGGATTGAAGGGCAAGCTCAGTTTTTTTAAACGAACAATCGGTGCGATTTTTAATATATTTTGGCTTATTTTACATTTCAGAAGTTACGATGCCATTATTTTTTGGAATTATCATATCGAGTTCAGCCTACCCGCCTTAATGGGTAAATGGATGTTCGGAATTAAAGCGATAATGGACTATGAAGATGGGCTATTTCTGGATAAAGGCTACCGGGGAGCTATTTACCGTTTCTGGGAGAAAACGGTTTACCATCATTCTTCCGGATTTATACTGGTAAATGAACGACTAAGATTCCGGCTGGATCAGTATATATCCACGGAGAAACCATCGGTTACCGTTCATGGATTTGTTGATGGCGATTTATTGAAAAGGTATAAAAACTTAGAAAAAGGTACTGTTAAGCGAATCGTCTTTTCCGGAAATTTCTCTACCGGATTTGGTTTTCAGGAATTGCTCGGATATGTGGATTATTTACCCGATGATATTCTATTTGATATTACGGGAAAAGCCTCGAAAAAAGAAGAAAACGAATTAAAAAATCATATCGAACACCGCATCAATATTCATTATCATGGATTTGTGGATGACAATAAATTTTCGGAAATAGTGGAAAAAGCCGATGCATTCGTCCTGTTGAATGACCCCATGTCTCCCTATACTCAAACGAATTTTCCGTCGAAATTTTTTGATTACCTGTCTCGAAACAAATTTATCCTGACCACTCGAAATTCTTTATTGACTCCATATTGTCATTTGAAAAATGTTGTTCTTCTAAACAGTTTCCCATCCAGTATCAAACAGTTGCATGAAATGACCGAAGCCCGTAAGACGGATTATCAGGAAATCATGGCGTTGGAACTGGATACTGTCAGGCGATTGAATGAATTTTTTAAACTGCTTGACATTTGCGATAACAACAAGGCAAACGGATAGGGGAATATTCCTTTAAAGTTCCTACCATATGCTCAAAGCCATGGAAGAAGTCCGGGAATGGACTGGTTATTAAAAAATGGTATAAATGAAAGGCGAGAGGGCCGAGGTCTGTGCGAAGATGATAAGAACGCTCAGCAGAAACAAGATGATGAGAATCGGTGCCAGCCAGAAGCGCTTGCGTACTTTCAAAAAAAACCAGAGTTCTTTGATGGTCGAGGTCTTGGACATGCTCTGCTCCTATTTTAGAACTGCTGCAGGTAACGTTGCTTTTCCCATTCAACCGCGGAACGGTGACGCCAATAACTTTTTGCTGTCCGGTCCGCCTTACGCCCCAGGTGATCCCTGCCCATCACCTTGAGGGCCACCGCAACCGGCGTGAACACGGCAAAGAAGACGGTCGTCAGAACGACCGTTGTCACAACGGTACCGATCACATGGGCAACCTTCATCCATCCCCTGTACCCGGGCCTGAGCGCCCGCCAGTTGAGCGCGGTCACGCTCGTAAAAATAACGCTGCATAGCAAAAAAACGCCCTGCACCGGCTGTGCCCCATGCTTCAGAAACCCGGCGATTCCGAAGATCGCGGCAATGATCCCGAGCCCGTAACCGAAAACCAATAGATTCTTTTTTTCTTTGTCCATATCAATCCAAATCCTGCAAGATCTGTTCCTTCTTATATTTATCCCGGTTCGGCTGTTTCTCTTTATCGAGCACAAAATTCCCCAGGACCAGATAGTCCATGTTCGTGCACATGAAACAGCGATAGGCATCCTCGAGCGTGCAGACGATCGGCTCGCCGCGGATGTTGAACGACGTGTTGATGATGACCGGGCATCCGGTCTTGCTGTAGAATGCGTCAATGGTCTTGTAGTAAAAACTGTTGCGCTCTGGGTCTACCGTCTGGACGCGGGCCGAGTAGTCCACGTGCGTGACCGCCGGCACCGTCGAGCGTCTGACCTTGAGCTGCGCGATTCCCTTGAGGCCCGTCCGGCGCGAGGCCGGATCGATCTGCTTCTCCTGCACCGGCCCGACCATGAGCATGTACGGGCTCTCATAAGGTAGATCCACGAAATCGCGGCTCTTGTCCACCAGCATGCTCGGCGCAAAAGGGCGGAACGATTCGCGGAACTTGATGCGCACGTTCATCTCCTCCTGCAACACTGTCGAACGCGCATCGCCGATGATGCTGCGGGCCCCGAGCGCGCGCGGGCCAAACTCCATCCGGCCCTGGACGTAGCCGATGACTTTTTCGGAAGCGATCAGGTCCGCGACCCGGTCATGGATATCGTCACCTTCCAGGCATTCGTACGGTGCGGCCCTTTCCTTCAGGAAAACCTCAATTTCTTCGCCCGAATATTCGGGCCCCAGGCAGGAGCCCCGCTGCAGGTCATGCTGGCCATCGACGCTTCGCGGGTTGTCCAAATATTGATACCAGACAAAAAGCGCCGCGCCCAGCGCCCCGCCCGCATCACCGGCCGCCGGCTGAATCCAGATCCGCTCAAATATCCCTTCCCGGGCGATCTTGCCGTTTCCGACGCAGTTGAGCGCAACACCGCCGGCAAGGCACAGTCTGGTCTTGCCCGTAACCTCACGCACATGGCGGGCGGTCTTGAGCATGATCTCTTCCGTAACCTCCTGGATCGACCTGGCCATATCCATGTCGAACTGGGACAGCCCGGTCTCGGGCTTGCGCGGGCCGCGCCCGAACAGACGGTGGAACTTTCCGCTCGTCATCGTAAGCCCCACGCAGTAATTGAAATAGGACATGTCCAGCCAGAACGAGCCGTCCTCCTTGATATCGATGAGCTTTCCGCGGATAAGATTCGCGTATTTCGGCTCGCCGTAAGGCGCCAGTCCCATCAGCTTGTACTCTCCGGAATTCACGCGAAACCCGCAGTAATACGTGAATGCGGAATACAGCAACCCCAGCGAATGCGGGAAATGGATCTCGGATTGCAGCTTGATCCGGTTGCCCTCGCCGACCCCGAAACTCGTCGTGGTCCACTCGCCGACACCGTCCATGGTCAGGAATGCGGCATCCGGAAATGGCGACGGAAAAAACGCGGATGCGGCATGCGACTCGTGATGTTCCGTGAAAATGATCCCGCCGTCCCAGCCGAGCGCCTCCATCAGCGTATCCTTGAGAAAGACCTTCTCCTTGAGCCAGACCGGCATGGATTTTAAAAATGACAACAGCCCGAAGGGCGCGTAACTGAGGTAGGTCAGGAGCAGACGCTCGAGCTTGATGAAAGGCTTGTCGTAAAATGCGACATGCGTTACATCCCTGATCGTGATGCCGGCTTCCTTAAGGCAGTATGCCACCGCGTGTTTCGGGAACCCGGCGTCGTGCTTCTTGCGCGTGAATCGCTCCTCCTGGGCCGCGGCAATGATGACGCCGTCCTTGACCAGCGCGGCCGCGCTGTCATGGTAGTACGCGGAAATCCCGAGAATGCAGGTCGGTGTCTTGTGTTGGTCAGCCATCTGTGTTCTCCTGGCGCTTCTCCATGCGGGGATTTCCTTGTCGATTTTCGGCTGCGTTATGAGGATGACCAAAGGTGCCATCCTGCCAAGCCGGCGTTATAAGCGTCCGGATATTTCGCTCAAACGGCTCAAGCCCCGGGAAACGGTCTGTGACGATTTCCACGGGAGCCTTCTGATACCAGATGCAGCGGAGCGTTTCAATATAATACCACTCCTTACGGTAATTCATCAACCCCAACAAAAGAGAGGCTTCATGACAAAAACAAAATTGCTTCAGTCATTATTTTTCGATGCTTTCTCAAGTTGGAGTTCTTTAGCAATGATTTGAGCGATTTTGGCCCCCATTACTTCATTTCCACGCTGCTTAACGTGCACAACATCATTGTATATTTCTTTCCCAAGAGCATCAAATTCTGATGAAACGTCAAAAACATATTTTATCGAACCGATCTTATGCCTTATATCATTATGTGCCGGTACAAGTTCTTTGGGGATTTGGAACGGTTGATAAAATGCAAAGAATCTTGTTTTTCCAAATCGTTGTGATTCGATTATACTCGTAACATTATTAGCTAAGCTTAAGGTTTCAAAATATTTTTCAACCATCCGATTATTCCAACCATCGGAAAGCGGCTGCTGTTCCTTTCTCAGCTTTTCTAAACCAGTAAAAACGCCTGTCCTTTTGTCTATTTCCCCTAGGATCGCAGAGTTTTCCATCAATAATTTAATCAATGGACTCGTTTCTGCGCGGTAAAAGTAATTATAAGGATAACCTGGTCTAGGGTCAAAGGAAGCATTTTGAAGCGTTTCATTATGACCGCCATAGAAAATGACTATATCCGGTTTAAACTGAGGGAGAAACTCGATGATCCCATGGAGATGTTGGCGATGATTAGAACTTACTACAGAATAATTTGCCACGAATACGCTTAGGCCTGTTAACTTTTCAAGCTCTTTATTAACGATGTTTGGAATTGGTGGATCCCCATAATAGCCAGTTGACCCTCCAAAAAAGGCGATCTTAAGATCATTTTGCTTTGATTCCTTAAACGAAGGGCCTCGAAATCCATATTCATTATGATCCGTTGTGTCAGGTTTGCCGGTAAATTCCACATAGGGGGATGGGAACCGTTCAATATTTTCTTGCCGGTAATGCCTCGGATAACCAAACCCGAGCCATTTATTTAAGATAAGGACATCAAAGACAATAATAATGAGGACAAGATAGAGAATATAGTTAGCGATCGATATCGCCTTGTTTAAGTTCTGTTTTTTAATAATCACGCCGATCTCCTTGAGAAAGCAAGCAGTTCTATAGTTTCTGGGTATCTTTCCAGCATATAAACGATCTCAGGATATACCTGCGATTTCTGATTGTTATTCGGGTCTGGGGCGCTGGACCCCAAAGGCTGGACAGTCTGATGGGGCAGATAAGCTCTAAACCGATTTTCATTGACGGGAGGCATCAGGTTGCCTCCGCAAGTTGCGTCAGATTATAATAAACCTCATCCGGGGTCTGGTTGTCAAGGGATTGGTGAAATCTATCCCTGTTATCAAAATCGAGACAATTATGGAGTCCGTTCCGGAGTTCAGATCCGTTGCCAAGGGAGTGAAGGTAAATGATGTCGAAGGAAAATAAAAAACCCAGCCGATTGGCAAAAGCGATGCTTGAAACGGCCAAGGACATGCGGCATGCCGGACTTATGGATAAAGGCGACTTACGGAAAAAGATGACAAGACCGTTAAAAGATATATGGAGATTCTTGAGCTGATGTTTATCATTCAGCGCCTCAACCCGTATGTCCGAAGCAGCGCCAAGCGCGCAGTCGTCGGGATGCCCAAGCTCCACTTTGTCGATACCGGCCTGG
>JACRBZ010000099.1 GCA_016219185.1 Deltaproteobacteria bacterium | reverse complement strand
TTTTATTAAATGTCAAGAGAAAAAATGGTACCAGCGCATATTTTTTGAAATATTTTGCTCCCCTTCAAGCTATAAAAATTAAGGTGCGCCCGGTGGGCAATTGTTGCCAGCAAGCAATTTTCAAGCCAGACAACGCTGAAAAAATCTAACATATCCAGCGGGATTCTTCAAGTTTCACCGGGCATGGATTTTTTCGGAAAAAAGGATTCTCACGATGCAAGGCCATCATCTGATTCTCGGGGAACTGGTGGATGCGGTTACCGGCCAGGTCCTGCAGGACACCCATGACGAACGGTACCGACAAAACCTGGCCAGACTCCTGATGGACACCAAAGGGTATTCCCGGACGGATATTCAAAGCCGGTGCGGCCTTCGGGTCAAGGCAGGGGATAACTGCGCCATGGTGAAAGTGGATATGGCCGTAACCATTGCAGGTAAAATCTGCATGATCATCAAATACGGCCCGGGTTCGCTGGTCACCCGGCATCGCCCGGCCCTGGCAGCATCCCGTCTCCTGGCCCCGTATCAGATCCCCGTTGTCGTGGTCACCAACGGCAAGGACGCAGATATCCTGGATGGCCACTCCGGGGAGGTGATCGCGAACGGCCTGGAGAGCATCCCGGCCAGATCGGAGCTTGCCGCACGGTGCGCTGTTTTTTTGTTTCCGCCCATCGCGGAAGCCCGGGCCGAAATCGAAAGTCGCATCATGTATGCCTATGAAGTCGACGGCGCCTGCCCCTGCGATGATTCCATCTGCGTCTTGCCTTAAGTCTCTTATAGCAAGGAGACGGTTCCAGCCCTGTGACAGGCTACCCGGTGATTTTTTTCGAAGGAACCGGAAACGGAAACCAGTGGAGGATAGACTGTTTTACATATGGCCACCGCAAACGGACAGCGGGGATGGAAATGACATCCCGAAGGGGGATTGGCCGGAGAGGGAACATCTCCGGAAAGCAGGAATCTTTTCCGTTTTCGGGAAGGATCCGGAATCGGTATGGCCGATATCAGGGCCTGGGTATAGGGATGCAGCGGAGCAGCATACAGCTCTTCAGAATCCGTGTATTCCACGATTCTTCCCAGATACATCACGGCAATGTCATCTGAAATGTGTTTCACCACCGCCAGATTATGCGCGATGAACAGGTAGGAGAGCTTCATGTCCCGCTGAAGCTCAAGCAGTAGATTGACGATCTGGGATTGAATGGAGACATCCAGAGCTGAAACCGGTTCATCGCAAATGATGAGCTTGGGATTTAAAGCAATGGCCCGTGCGATTCCAATCCGTTGCCGCTGGCCTCCGCTGAACTCATGGGCAAAACGCGAAGCAGCCGTCTCGGGCATTCCAACCCGATTCAGCAGGTTTCTGGCGTAATCCTTTCGATCCTCGGAAGATCCGACCTTGTGAATCTCGTACGGCTCTTCAAGTATATCACCAATGGTCTGCCTCGCATCCAGAGATTCAAAAGGGTCCTGAAAAATGATCTGCATGTTTTTGCGGACCCCCCTCAGCCGGCTTTGCGACAGCGCCATCAGGTCATGCCCCATGAAATTGATTACGCCGCTGTCAGGCTCGATCAGGCGGAGAAGGGCTCTTCCCACCGTTGTTTTTCCGCAGCCCGATTCTCCGACCAGCCCGAGGGTTTGCCCCTCCTGAATCATCAGGGATACGTCGTCCACCGCATAGACATCCCCTGTTTTTCTTCTGAATATGCCGCCAGTAATCGGAAAATACTTCTTTAAATGATGAACCTCAAGTAATGGCTTCGACATGGGGAATCGGTTATCGGACCTTTCAGTAATATAGGATTGTTGTCATGAATGATTCGCGCCATTTTTCAGTCGCTGATCCAGAAGCGAAAGGCGATTTCTCGGCTTATCGTTCTTGATGGCCGTATCCAGGGCCTGCCGGGTTCCAACGATAATGACCAGTTTTTTTCCTCGCGTGATGGCCGTATACAAGAGATTTCGCTGAAGCAGCGGATGGTGCTGGGGCATCAGCGGAATCACGACTGCCGGATATTCCGACCCCTGGGATTTATGGACGGAAATGGCATAGGCCAGGATCAGGTCCTCGAGTTCCTCGTTTTCATAATCCACCAGCCTCTCGTCATAATTCACCGAAAGTCGTCTCTTTGACCATTCTGGAGATTGGTCTATTTCTGAAATGACGCCGATGTCTCCGTTAAACACTTCCTTGGCATAATTATTCTTCAGATGCATGACCTTGTCTCCCGGCCTGAACTGGATTCCGGCCCCGGGAGAAGATTGGGGATTCAAAGCTTGCTGAAGCACCTGGTTGAGCTGAATGGTTCCCACCATCCCCTTGTGCATGGGGGTCAGCACCTGAATGTCCCTGACCGGATCCAATCCGAAACGCTCCGGGATTTTTCGGCTGCACAGCTCGACAATCGTTTTCACAACCGTTTCAGGCTGATACTGCTCAATAAAATAAAACTCTGAAAGGCATTCCGAGTTCCGGTCCTTTTCCAGAATCGGAAGATTGCCCTGTCTGACCCGGTGGGCGTTTACGACGATGGGGCTTTTTTCAGCCTGACGGAAGATCTCTTTCAGTTCGAATGTCCGGATGGCCCCGGATTGAATCAGGTCTGAAAGAATGTTTCCGGGTCCGACAGAAGGGAGCTGAAACACATCCCCGACCAGGATCAGGGTGGCGGTCACGGGGACAGCCTTCAGCAGATGAAACATGAGCTGGGCATCCATCATCGAGGCTTCGTCCACAATCATGACGTCTACATCCAGGGGATCGTCTTCATCTTTTTCAAAATCATTCTGTTCCAGATTATACCCCAGAAGTTTATGCAGGGTTGAGGCTTTTTTCCGGGCCACCTCGGAAAGCCGTCTGGCCGCACGACCCGTCGGTGCGGAAAGGATGGTTTTCTGCCGCAGCCGATCGCATATCGCGGCTATGGAACGGATCAGGGTGGTCTTTCCGGTTCCCGGCCCCCCGGTGATGATTGCGATGTGATGCAGGAGAATCTCCTCCAGCACGGCCTGCTGCTCTGCGGAAAGCTGTATGGCCAGACGCGTCAGAATTTCCCGGGTCATCTGCTCCTGATTGATATCCGGGGGTTTCACCGGAACCGATAAAAACGCCTTTAGCCGACGGGCAATACCGGTTTCCATCCGATGGAGCCCCGAAAGGTAAAGCGCCTGATCACAATTATGATCGCAACCATCATCGCTGCCATGGACATTCATGGCTTCCTGCACCACCTGTCCTTCATCGGAGAGCGCGCGCAGGGCAGCGGATGCCGATTCAGCATCAATATCAAACAGCCTGGCACATTTTCGCCGGGTTTCGTGACCCGTCATGAACATATGACCGTCAGCAGCCGCCTGTTCCAGCAGATACAAAATACAGGCCCGGATTCTCTGCGGATCGTCGGAATGGGCGCCCTGGTGCTGCGCAATCCGGTCGGCGATATAAAAACCGATTCCCGGAATATCGCAGGCGATCTGATAAGGGCGGTCTTTGAGGATATCGACAGCGGACGGACCATATTCTTTGAAAATACGGCCGCTGTAAGCCAGTGAAATGCCATGGTTCTGGAGAAAAATCATCAGACAGCGAACCGCGTGGTGCGACTTCCAGGATTCTGCGATCTGTTTTGCAGTGGCTTTGCCGATGCCCTTGACATCAATCAGTTTTTCAGGCGCGGATTCGATAACCACCAGGGTCTGATCCCCGAAATGGCGGATCAGCCGGGAAATGGTTTTGGCTCCCAGTCCCTTGATCACTCCGGACTTCAGGTATTTTCGGATGCCATCAGTCGTTGCCGGGAGCAGCACTTCAAAACGGATAATTTTGAGCTGCTGCCCGTAGCGGGCATGCGTTTCCCAGATGCCGTCCAGCTTCAGAAATTCTCCGGCAGTGGGCTCCGGCATGAATCCGACAACCGTAATCGCGTTTTGGGCGCCTCTGGGACGAAATTTTGCAATGGTATAATGATTTTCCGGATTATAAAATGTAACGCGATCCAGGCAGCCTTCCAGAGCGGTCAGGGATCCTGAAGCATTCATGAAATGATCCAGCGCGCGGCTTCCATCAAATCGGCCACCACCGCGGTCGGGTAGACGTTATCCAGGGCCAGGGCATCCCGAACCGAGACGCCCCCAATCGGAGCATTGGCGGTCTGAACCAGAATCGTTCTGCCACAGCCCGCAGCCATTCCGCACAGAATATCCTTGGCGCTGTCGCCCACCATGATGGCATCGGAAAGATCAATGGCATATTTTTGGCAGGCCTGCAGAATCAGTCCGGGTTTGGGTTTCCTGCAGGAACATCCTTGTTCCGGCGTATGGGGGCAGAAAAATATATCGGTGATTTTGCCGCCGTGGGATGCCACCACGGATTTCAGCCGCCGATGCATGTCCTCCAACACTTCCGGCAATACCCACTTGCGGTGGATGATGGACTGGTTGGTGATCACAATAAGCGTGCAGCCTTTCCGGGTAAGCATTTTCAAGGCCTCCAGACTGTTTGGAAGAAAGATGAATTCCTCCCAGCTTTTAATGTAATCCGAAGAATCCTGATTGATGACCCCGTCCCGGTCCAGAAAAACAACCTGCTTCAGCAACATGCCTCCATTTTCGACACGCAATGGTTCATGACTCGAAAAATCACCTGATCACCGCTTTTGAAGGCGGGCAACCGACTCAATGTGAAATGTATGGGGAAACATATCCACCGGCTGCACCTCGATAACCTGGTAGGCATCTTTCATCAGCCCCAGATCCCTGGCCAGCGTCGCCGGATTGCAGGATACATAGACGATCCGCTCGGGAAGCATATTCAGAACCTGCTGCACCACGCTTTTGTGCATACCGTCGCGTGGAGGGTCGATGATCATGACATCGGGCTTATGCAACGCCTCGGACAGACGGTCCTTGATATCTCCCCGGTAAAACGCGCAGTTTGAGATGCCGTTTTTCAGACAGTTCTTTTCCGCATTGGATACAGCGGCATCGACGATTTCAAATCCGATAACCCTTCGGGCCGCTTTCGAAAGGCAGATGGCAATAGTGCCGGTGCCGCAATACAGATCAAAAACCGTTTCATTCCCGGTCAGTCCGGCATAAGCCATCACCGTACGGTACAGGGTTTCCGCTCCCCTGCTGTTGGTCTGAAAGAACGAATTGGCGGATATGTCAAATTCAAACCCGCAGATGCGATCGGTCAGATGCGCACTTCCGAAAAGTTGGATTTCAGATTCCCCCGCGGATATCGCAGCCTTTTTCGCGGTAATGTTGTTGACCACGGAGATGATTTGCGGATAGTTGTTGTTCAACAGATCCGCAAGGGGCTGCACGGCCCTGCGGTTCTCCGCGGCGGTGATGATATTCACCATCCAGTGGTCATGGGCCACGGAATGCCGAAGCATGACAAACCGCCAGAATCCCTTGTGGGTCCGGGGGCAGTACATCGGCAATTCCGATGATTGAATGTACCGGCGCACATCGCCCAATATCCGATTTCCCATGTCCGGCTGCAACAGACAGGATGCGATATCCAGAACTTTGTGAAACACGCCCGGCACATGGAATCCCAGGGCGAAACAACTGCTTACATCATGGTTTTCCATTTCCTCCGGCAAACGCCACCGGCTGTCCGAACAGGTGAATTCCACTTTATTGCGATACCCGAAGCACAATTCGGAAGGAAGGGTCGGATGGACCGTTGCCTCTTTTATCAATCCGATATGCGCCAGCGATTCCGCAACATGCTGCCGTTTATACGCCAGTTGCCGGTCGTAATCCAGAAACTGCCATTTGCATCCCCCGCAAACACCGCTGTGGGGACAGGGCGCTGAGACCCGGTCCGTAGACGGCTGAAGGAGCGACACCACACGGGCTTCAGCATAATTTTTCTTTTTTCGGGTAATGGCGATACGCACCCTGTCTCCGGGAACCGCCTGATCCACAAAAACAGCAAAACCTTCGATATGAACAACACCCTTGCCGCCATAAGCGACGTCGGATATGTCAACTTCAAGCAACTGACCTTTTTGAATACTCATGATATGGCTTCTTTTCAATAAACGGGAACTTCCAGAAGTATTTCTGTGAATGTAGCTATCAATACTTTTCCGGTCTTGTCAATGTAAAAGGTGATTCCGTCGGCATCCGGGTCCAATCCGGCCGAATCGACGCTGCCCGACCCGTGATCCTCACGACGCAAGTCTTCATCGACATATTGTTGAAGGAATGGATGATACGCCTGCAATTTCAACTGCCATCGCTACTCCGGACAGAAACAATAAAGATAAAAAAAACAATTATTTCAATCAATTATAATAATATAAAAATTCATGCGATACGTATAAAAAAATGTATTGATTTTTGGGCACTCCCTATCATAATGATGGACATCAATGAGATATTTGACTGAAGAGCCGTGCTCTGTTTCGAATTCACAGGATACATGATGGATATTTTTGTCGCCAGACAACCCATATTCGACAGAAACCTTCGTTGTGTTGCCTATGAACTTTTGTTCAGAGACGGAATCAGCAATGCAATGAACCATCCCGACGGAGATGCCGCCACAAGGGAGCTTCTTTCCCATTCATTTCTCTCCATCGGATTAGGCACCCTGACCCATCGAAAAAAATGCTTCATCAATTTTACCCAGAATCTGCTGCTCCAAAAGCTTCCCCTTGCCTTTCCCAAAGAAAACTTCGTGGTCGAAATTCTTGAAAATATCAGGCCCGATATCGAAATGCAATTAGCGTGCCTGGACATTCGCGGCAACGGATACGCTCTGGCGCTGGATGACTTTGAATACCATCCGAAGTGGGATCCGCTGCTGGATCTGGTTCAATACGTGAAAATTGATTTCCAGAAAACCGCAATCTCAGATATGGGTTACATTACCAGAACGTTACGGAAGTATCCGATAGAATTGATTGCCGAGAAAGTCGAAACCCGGTTAACTTACAAAATGGCTTCCAAACTGGGTTTCATGTATTTTCAGGGATATTTTTTTTGCAGGCCGCAAATCGTCAGATCCCGCCAGGTTCCCAGCAGCAAATTGAATCTGCTGATTATCATGGCGCAGGCGAGAGATCCGAATATTACCATGACGGATCTGGAAAAAGTCATTTCCCGGGATGTGGGAATTTCCATTAAACTGCTTAACTATCTGAATTCTGCTTTTTTCTGTCGCGGAGCAAAGATAAAATCGATCAAACATGCCTTGATTCTTCTGGGTCTGGAACAACTGACCCGATTTGTATCCGTGATAACATTAACGACTCTGGGGTCGGACAAAACAGACGAATTAATCCGGCAGTCCAGTATCCGGGGCAGATTCTGCGAACTGGCCTCTCCTCACTGCGGATTGTCCGGAAAGGCTCCAGAACTGTTCACTCTCGGTCTTTTTTCCCTGATCGATGCGCTTCTGGATGATACGATGGAGCACCTTCTGGAAAAACTTCCCCTTTCAGACGTCATTAAAGACGCACTGATTCAGGGGGAAGGGAATTACGCAGGCGTTCTGTCCCTGGCTGTTCAATATGAGGCCGGGAACTGGTACAAAGTCGATGAAATGGTCCAATACCTGGGCATTTCCGAAGAAATTCTTCCGGAAAAATATCTGGCCGCCATTCAGTGGGCCGACGCCCTGACCGTGTAAAACGTTATTTACGCTTCGAAGCGCCGGCTGGTCTTGATGTCTCGACGGGTTACGGGTGTTTGTAAATCAGCCTGGGGGACTCCATCATGACCGTCGTGTCGGGCGGGACGGATTCCGTAATCCAGACATTGCCGCCGATGACAGATCGTTCCCCGATCACGGTATCGCCTCCCAGAATGGTTGCCCCCGAATAAATAATGACGTCATCGGCGATACTGGGATGACGTTTTTTCCCCCTCAGTTTTTCTCCGGCATTTTTCGGAAGGGATAACGCTCCAAGTGTTACGCCCTGATAAATTCGGACATTGTTTCCGATCACGGTTGTTTCGCCGATCACAACCCCGGTGCCATGATCGATGACAAAACTTTCGCCGATTTTTGCTCCCGGATGAATATCGATTCCCGTGATACTGTGGGCATGTTCGGTCATGATTCGGGGAAGCAGCGGAACGTTTAAATCAAAAAGCCTGTGCGCGACCCGATAGACGCTGATGGCATATATCCCAGGATAGCTGAAAATAATTTCATCATGGCTTTTGGCCGCGGGATCCCCTTCATACGCTGCCCGAATATCGGTCGCCAGAATTTTGCGTATCGAAGGAATGGACTCCAGCACGGACAGTGCGATTTCATTCCCCCGGTCGCCGCAATCACTGCAGGAAAGGTCATACCGGAAGCAATCGTGCCGGATGCTATGGGTGATCTGCTCCGACAGCATATCAAACAATGCCGTCACCGCCTGTCCCATGGTATACTTGAGACTGACCGGATCAATTTTTTCCCGGCTGAAATACCCCGGAAAAAGAATTTCCCGAAGCTTATCGATGATATCCACCACATATCCTTCGGAAGGAATGGGATCGTAATCGATGTGGGTAAAGCATTCCCGGTCTTGGCAACTGCTAATCAGGGAATCCGCCAGCTCCGGAATGCGGCTTCGATACCGCGTAAAGGAGGCGGCTTCGATTTTACAGGAGTTGTCATCATCTTTTTGAATAGTCATCCGCGGTGCCTCCAAAATATAAGGAAATCCGTGTTATTCCGCCACGGCAAAAGCCCCGTCGTACCCACCCGAAGCCAGGGTCTTTTCATTTTGAACGGCCTGCTCCAGGCTCGAACATTTTGTAACCCTGACCCGGAAAAAAATTTCCCGGCCATTGTCATAGGACTGGATATGGGCATTCTGATAAGATTTATCCAGTTTAATCTTCAGCTTTTCCGCATTGCTGCGATCTGAAAAAGCCCCCACCTGAATCGTGAAATTTCCCCGATAATAAAAATCCGCCGAACCGGCGCCGCTGCTGGCTGCCAGGGCAGTTGTTCCAACGGCAACCAGTTCAACAGGCGCGGTACCTGGCCCCAAAACGCCGAGTTTGGAGGCGCAGGCATGAGAAAGGTCTATGATCCTTCCGGTCACAAAAGGCCCCCGGTCATTGATGCGAACTTCCATTTCCCGGTTGTTATCCAGGTTTCGAACCCGAACGATCGTTCCCAGGGGAAGGGTCTTGTGAGCCGCGGATTCAGCATACATGTCATAGATTTCGCCGCTGGATGTTTTTTTCCCGTGAAAATCCTCTCCATACCATGAAGCGATACCCGTCTGCTTGAACCCCCTGGCATCCGGCAGCGGCTGATACCACTGCCCCAGAGCCTTGTAAGGCTTGGGAGAAGACGGCGCAGTCGCAGCAGACTGCGAACGATTGGAGGAAGAGGCGGGCGGGCGGCTGGAAGACGATACGGAGTGGCGCGTGCATCCTGCCCCCGCTATCAGAATCCCTCCCAGAATTATCAGCCAGCAGATGCGTTTCATTTCTCCAGGGCCAGCTTGATAACATCCAGCATTTTTTCAACAAAATGAAACTGAATGTCTTTTTGAATCTTTTTGGGAATCTCTTCCAGATCTTTTTCATTCCATTTGGGCATAATAATGGTCTTGATTCCCGCCCGATGCGCAGCCAGCACCTTTTCCTTTATCCCGCCGACAGGCAGCACCTGCCCCCTTAACGTGATCTCTCCGGTCATGGCCAGATCTTTTCGGATCGGCTTGTTGGTTATAAGAGACGTCAGCGCGGTCAGCATGGTAACACCCGCGGACGGCCCATCCTTGGGAATGGCCCCAGCCGGGATATGGATATGAAGGTCGTGACTTGCAAAATAGTCATCCGCGATTCCCATTGAAACCGCATTGGAGCGGATAAAGCTCAAGGCCGCGGTTGCGGATTCCTTCATGACATCCCCAAGCTGGCCGGTCAGGGTCAGGTTTTTACCTCCCTTCATGGAGGTTGCTTCGATAAAGAGAATATCACCGCCATTGGGGGTCCAGGCTAGACCAATGGCCACCCCGGGCGTGGATACCCTGGCGCGGGTTTCGATCTGAATTTTGACCGGTCCCAGGAATTTGGAAATGTTGTTCAAATTAATGGTTGCAGCCGGGGCTTCTCCCTCTGCCACCTTGCTGGCAACCCCCCGGCAGATCGTGGCGATTTCGCGCTCCAGGTTTCTCAGACCTGCTTCACGGGTATAGCCGGATATAATGTGCCGAATCGCTCCTCCGGAAAAAATGATCTGATCCGCGTTAAGCCCATGGGCTTTTCGCTGCCGGGGAATCAGATACCGGTTGGCGATTTTGATTTTATCATCTTCCGTATAACCCAATAGATTGATGACTTCCATTCGGTCCCGCAGCGCGGGCGGAATGGTATCCAGCACATTGGCCGTGGTAATGAACATGACCTTGGACAGATCGAAAGGCACATCCAGGTAATGATCCGAAAAGCTGAAGTTCTGCTCCGGATCCAGCACCTCCAGGAGCGCGGAAGAAGGGTCGCCCCGAAAGTCGCTGCCGACCTTATCGATTTCATCCAGCATAAACACTGGATTATTGGAACCCGCCCTGCGGATTCCTTGAATGATTCGACCCGGGAGCGCGCCCACATACGTACGGCGATGTCCGCGAATCTCCGCCTCATCCCGAACGCCTCCCAGGGAAATGCGGTGAAACTTTCTTCCGAGTGCTCTGGCTATGGAATTTCCCAGAGACGTCTTGCCGGTTCCCGGAGGGCCGGCAAGGCATAAAATCGGGCCCTTGGAATCGGGTTTCAGTTTTCTGACCGCCAGATATTCGATGATACGGATCTTGGCTTTTTCCAGGCCAAAATGGTCTTCATCCAGAACCTTTCTGGCTTTTTTAATATCGAGGTTGTCCTCGGTGCTGTCATGCCAGGGAAGGGCGGTCAGCCAGTCCAGATAAGTGGATGCCACGGTATATTCCGCGGATGAGGGGTGCATGCGGGAAAGCCGGTTCAGCTCCCGTTCCGCCTCTTTTGCGGCTTCTTCCGGAAGGTTTTTTTCTGCAATTTTTTTACGGTAATCATCCAGCTCGACCGAAGAGTCGTCTTTTTCACCGAGTTCCTCGCGAATCGCCTTCAACTGCTGACGCAGGTAATATTCGCGCTGGCTTTTATCAATGTCTCCCTTGACCTGGGTCTGAATCTTGTTGCCGAGTTCCAGAATTTCCAGTTGATGGTTGGCCATTCGCGTGACTTCTTTAAGCCGGTCGTTGATATCGATCAACTCCAGAATTTTTTGTTTTTCATCCGGCGTGGAATTGATGGTCGAGGCGATCATGTCGGCCAGGGTCCCCGGATCCGCAATGGACTTTGCCATGGTTCCGATTTCGGGCGGCAGTCCGGGAGAAAGTTCGGCGATCCGGGCAAAAAGGTTGACGATATTGGCCATCAGTGCTTCTGTTTCCGTATCCTTGATTTCCGTTTCGGGAATCATCTCAACCTTGGCCTGCAGGTAAGGTTTGCTGTCCATGAATTCCAGGATCTTGAAGCGACTGAGTCCCTGAACCAGAAGCTGGGCGCGATTGTCCTGCGTTTTGGCCATTTTTAAAATCAGGGCGCTGGTTCCTACCGTGTACAGATCTTCTTCCGGAGTTGCACCTTCTTTGGCGATTTTTTTAGAAACCACCAGCCCGATCAGGCGATCACTGGCCATTGCTTCATCAACCAGCTTGATCGATTCCCCCTGCATCACCACAAGGGGCAATATCATTTTCGGGAAGAGGGCTGCATCAAATAACGGCAAAATGGGAAGAAGCTCTAATTTATTTTCGGCAATGGTTTCCGTAGGTGGTTGCTCTTCTGGCATGGGGGTACCTCCAAGGAATCTGAAATGATGACCGAATAAAACAACCATGAATGGGTGAGTTACAAGGTCATCTCGATTTTTAACTTTTAAGATATCTTCAAACCGCGTCAAACTGGCATAGGCCATCGATTATTCATCTGAAATGGGTATCTTGTGAACAATATTCGTCGGAAGTTTGGCCAGCCGAATTTCAAGGAAGCCATTTAAATACGACGCACTCACAATCTCCGGATCAATCAGAGACGGCAGGAAAAGAATTCTTTCAAAACATCCATATTGAATTTCAGCAAGCCTGTAGGTGGCATTATCGATACGGGGCAGTTCCATCCGCTTTCCGTGAATCCGGACCGCCTTGCTGTTGATCTCCACCTCGAGATTTTCTTTGTCCACGCCGGCGATTTCAGCACGGATGATGACTTCTTCATACGTTTCGTAAATGTCCATCTGGGGATTCCAGGCGCGATCACACAGAGAAAAAATCGGGTTTATCGATCGAAACATATCCTCTATGGATTTTTCAAAATCGGAGCTTACCGCGTCAAAATCACTTCCAAATTTAATTTTGATATATTCCATTTTCGGCTCCTGCAGTGTCAGTCGGTTAACTTTCTGAATAAAGTTTTTCAATTCATTGAAATTTAACACTGAAACCGCCGTTTGTAAAGACAGGTTTTTATTGACAGGCGGCATTCATTTTTCTATAGCTTTTTTAAAAAGATCGCGATTTAAAAAAGGTGGAGACTCGATATGAAACTGACCGACATTTACCCCATCGAAAAATGGATGGCGTTTGAAAAGAATATTCATGAAAAATCCGGACTCGATGCCAATGTTTTCAATCCGGAGGGCATCCGCATCACGGAATACAAGGAATGGGTGAACCGGCTGTGCCCGGCAATCAAGGCCATCGACAAGGGTCAGAGTTATATCTGCGCCGTCGCCCATATGAACATTGCCGTTCAGGCCATGCAAACCCGCATGCCGGCGATTGAAGAATGCGACGCCGGGCTGATCAAAATGGTTGTTCCCATATTTATCGGGGACGAATTCGTGGGTGCTGTCGGCGCCTGTGGACTGCTGGCTGAAGACGGAGAAGTGGATGCTTTCCTGATCAACAAAACAACCGATTTGAACGAGGATGTCATTCAGGGTCTTTCCGAAGGCATTGGAACCCTTTCCCGGCAAAAGGCGGAAGCACTGGCCGGGTATATTCAGCAGGAGCTTCGCGGCATACTATCGGCATCTGCCTTGGGAGACTAAAAAGTGAATCCATCCGGGAAACAAATGATGGTGATCGGCGGCGGGATCACGGGCATTTCCGCGGCCGTTGATCTGGCACGATTGGGCGTGACCGTTTTTTTGGTTGAAAATTCGGGTTCACTGGGCGGTCATGCGGCCAGGTTGTCCTGCAAGGCCACGGACCGCTGCGTTGCCTGCGGCGCCTGCATGGTGGAAGAAAAGATTCGCCAGGCAACCAGCAACGCCAATATCCGGATATATCTGAACACCCGTGTCGATAAGATCGATCGGGACAAGCGGTTTGAGGTCACCTTGAAGCAGGATGGGCAAATGCCACACATCGATGTGGATGCCATTCTGATGGCTTCGGGATTTGCCCCTTTTCATCCCGTGAACAAACCTTACGGATATGGTCGTTTTGAAAACGTGATGACAAGCCTGGAACTCGACCGGATGCTGCGGCAAAGCGGCGCGGTCACTCGTCCGTCTGATTCGCAATTCCCCCGGAATATGGCCTTTATCCAGTGCGTGGGAAGCAGAGACTCCAGCCTGGGTCATCTGTGGTGTTCAAAAATCTGCTGCGGCGCGGCGCTTCGAATGGCCAGATGCATTCAAAACCGCCAGCAGGGAATGGAAGCCACTTTTTTCTATATCGATGTTCAAAATTTCGGAAAGAATTTTCAAATCTATTATGCCGATAGCCGGCAGCGGGTTCGAATGATCCGGTCTATTCCGGCCGACGTGTTGAAAACGGCCGACGACCGGCTGAAGCTGTCGTATTTTGATCCGGACACCCAGGCCTATCAGGAAGCCGTCTTTGATATGGTGATCCTTTCCATCGGACTGATGCCTTCCGAATCCACACGTAATCTGGCCGCCATGCTCAACATCGACATGGCGGGTTTTGCCTATGCCCGGAAAACGCCCATCCCGCTTCCGGAAGGCGTCTTTGCCGCGGGAGCTGCCCTTGAACCCATGAGCATCGCCGAATCGATTCTAAGCGCAGGAAAAGCCGCAGGCAATATCTATCGCTATCTGGAAACCTCGTCACAGACATAAGGTGATCATTTGAAAGAACGAACGCTTCTTCTTGGAAACGGGCCCGTTGCCTGGGGTATTGCAAAAGCGCTGTTGTCCGAAAACATGCCTGTCATGCTGGTAACCCCGGACACGGCCGCCTCTGCTGCTGCGGATGATCCGACGCCGCTTCTTGAAGTCTGCACCGAAACGCGCGTCAGCCACTGCACGGGTTCGGCGGGGAATTTTCAGGTAGCTCTTGGTCACCCGCACGGCACCCCCCCCTTGAGCTTTGCAAATATCGTCATTGCCGAAGACGGCATTCAAAGGCCCCTTTTTTCCCTTTACGGACTGAGCCCCGCGCCAACGGTCCTGTCCCTTTCCGAAATCCGGAAGATCCTTGCTTCCCCTTCGGCATCCGAACTTGCGCTGTCCGCTGGAAAGACCGCTGTCTTTATCGTCGGCCTTGCCGGGGAAAGCTATCCCCATGTGGTTGAAGCCGTCATGGAATCCTGCCTGACACTTCAGACAGAGCAAGGGATGAAAACCATGATCCTGACCCGAAACCTCAAGGTCGGGGCATCGGGCCTTGAAGCCATGTATCAAAAAACACGGGATGCCGGCGTGGTTTATGTCAAGTTCTCGGATACGCTTCCGACCTTTCAACAGGATGCGGCAGGAAAAGTCGGCATCGCGTTTATGGACGACATCACCCGAATGCCGTTTACCGTTCAGGCCGATATCACGGTTGTGGATGAAGCGATCGACCCTTCGCCGTACCTGAAGGACCTGTCCCGAATCTTCTGCCTGGACATGGATTCAGCCAGATACATTCAGTCGGACAATGTCCACCGGCTGAGCGTATTCACCAACCGCAAGGGCATTCTGGCTGCCGGTGCGTCACGGGGCGTGCTATCACCTTCAGCCTGGCAGTCCGAGGTCCAGGAAACCGCCATCACCCTGCTTTCTCTGATAAAAGGAACGCTGACCACCCCGGGCAATAAGGCCGAGATCGATGCCGGCGCCTGCGTCCGCTGCCTGACCTGTTTCAGGCTCTGCCCTTATCATGCCATTACGCTCAACACCCGCCCGGTCGTGATGACGGACGCCTGCGAGCGCTGCGGCATGTGCGCCGCAGAATGCCCCGCAAAAGCCATCCGCATTGACGATCTGCGCCTCCAGGCAGTATCGGAACGCCTTAAGCCGATGCCCATTAAAAACAATAACGCTGCATTTACCCCTTTTCTGGTTGCCTTCTGCTGCACGCGATCCGCGGGCCGTGCAAAAGAGCTGGCCATCCTGTACGGGCTGAGCCTTCCGGATAGATTGTCCATCGTTGAAGTGCCATGTTCAGGCAGCATTTCATCTGAATATCTCCTGGCTGCTTTTCAGCATCAGGCAGACGGCGTTCTGGTGTTCACCTGCCATGAAGGCAACTGCCATTCGGAGCGGGGAAATATTCTTGCCGCGCGACGCACGGTGCATATGAAGAATGTGCTCAAACAAATCGGAATCGACCCGAACAGACTTCTTTTGAAAACCCTGGCATCAAACATGGCTGCTGAATTTGCCGAAAACGCCAATAAATTCGAAAAGCAGATTGCAAAAGCCGGCCCATTAGGAATCAATTTATGACGACAACCGAACCCATTTCCATGAATCGCCTGGATCAAGACCTGTGCAAAGACTGGCCTTTTGATCAGAATCATTGCCTGACCTGCGCCTTATGCTCCAGCTCCTGCCCGGTTTCGGGCATTGACGGGTTTGACCCCCGAAAAATAATCCGCATGGTTTCGCTGGGGCTGCAAGGTGAACTGATTGAATCCAGATGGCCCTGGATCTGCACGATGTGCGGAAAATGCGAGCATGTCTGTCCCATGGGCATTCACATTCCGGACCTGATGCGAAAAATCCGCTCCCTCAGGGACCGGGACAAGGTGCCGGGGATTCTGCACAAGGGGCTGGAGGCCGCGCTGAAAACCGGCAACAATCTGGGACTGCCCACGGAAGACTTTGTCTTCATTCTTGAAGACGTGGCCGATGAAATCCGCCAGGAACCCGGATTCGAAGGGTTTACCCTCACTATTGACAAGGAAGGAGCCAATATCCTGACCACTGTTCACAACAAACTGGTCAATACCCATACCGAGGACCTCAAACACTGGTGGAAAATTTTTCATGCAGCCGGCGAGGACTGGACCATCCCCTCAGAAAACTGGGAAGGCACCAACTGGGGCATGTTCACCGGAGATGACCCGGCCATGAAAGTCATGGCAGGCCGGATTGCCAAAAACATGGCCAGGCTGAAGGCCCAAAACCTCCTGTGGCCGGAATGAGGGCACGCTTATCTTGCGACCAGGTCTGGTCTTGAAAAATGGTACCCCGAAGCCTTGAAATCATTTGGAACTTACACGGTATTTGATCTGCTGATGGCTTACATCCGGGAAGGAAGAATCCGCCTGGACAAATCCCGGTTTAGCGGTGTGCTGGCTACCTATCACGATCCCTGTAACTACGGCCGTAAGGCCGAGCGGATATTTGGGCATGGATTCTATGACGAGCCCCGGTGGATCCTGAGCCAGTGCATGGAAAACTGGGTGGATATGTATCCCACACGGGAAAGTCAGTATTGCTGCGGCGGGGGCGGCGGAACGCTGACGACCGGCTACAATACCGAACGGATTTTTTACGGCAGAAAAAAAATGGAGCAGATTCAGGCAACCGGCGCATCCATGGTGGTTGTGCCCTGCCACAGTTGCCACGGTCAGTTAAACGCCATCAAAGCCGAGTATGGCATGGAAAATCTTGTGGTGAAATACCTCTGGGAGCTCGTGGCAGACTGCCTGATCATGGAATAAAAGATAATGGAAGGGATTACGGGAGGATGGGGAATGGATGCCATGATCCCATTCCCCTTTTTCCCATTATCTGTTTTCGAGTCGTTTGATGACCGTCTCCGTTAACTCGTGATCATCTTCTTTGAAAAAAGGGATGAGTTCGGCCGCGATGTCCTTAAGCGATTTAATTTTCTTTTCCCGCATCACGCCCTGAATTTTCTCCACCCCCATTTCAATGAGCCTTAACCCTTCAGCGATATTGACAATGTCCTGTTTTTCCATACAGCGCCTCCTTGTGAGCAGCGGCTATCCACGCCATTATTGCCTCTTGCCTTAGCCTCTGCTTTTAATTTATACGGGGGATTTAAATATTGCAATGAAAATCCGCCTTTGTTATTTTGATTCAACTGGTGTCATTTTCCCATAAACTTCAATTTGCAGGATGCGCTTATGAAAGAAAATTCTTTTTCATCCTTGAAAACAAGCTATAATCGCTGCATTGACTGGATACTCCAGGGTAAACGCCAGTATTTTTCCTGCCACCTGCCCCGGCACATCAGTTTCATCATCCACGGTTTTTTAAAGCTTTTTTATTCCGGTATCAAGTTTCACGAAGATCAGATCAAATCCCTCGGACAGCTTCCGGATGATGCCGTCATTGTTTATGTTCATAAAACCAAAAGTTATTTTGAATGGCTGTTTTATTACACCCGTTTTCGTCAATTAAATCTAAGAGTTCCTGAAATCGGATGTGGTTACCGAATTTTTATCTGGCAGCCCCTGCTTCGCCTGATCCGTATCGTCATCTTCCATCTGGATTATTTTTTCCGTCATTTTGCCCTGCCCAGTCCGTACGACTCCGGCTACATTCAAGAGGAACTGGTCGCGGGTACCTGCGCGCTGGTTTCGCTGGTGGAAGACAATGGATTTTACCGAAGATTCGTAAAATCCAAAACCGATCCCGTCCGATATCTTGTTGAAATTCAGCAGAAGATGGAAAAGCCGATCGTGATTGTTCCCCTGGTCATGTTTTTCAGCAAATTTCCGGACAGATCGACATCGAGCCTCCTGGACATGGTGTTCGGCACGGAAATCAACCCCGGAAGAATCAGGCGTCTGGTCACCTTGTTCAAGAATCCGGGCAAACTCTTTGTCGAAGTCTCCGAACCGCTCAACCTGCAGTGGTTTCTAAACCAGAGCGACCATCAGGGGAAACCGGCTGACCTTCTTTCCCTGTTTCTTCGAAAGCAGTTGCTTTTTCAAATCAACCGGCACCGGGTCAGCACCATCGGACCTGTCTTGAAATCTCCCGAAGAGCTCAAGGAATCCGTTTTAACCCATGACCGCCTGAGAAATTTTATGGAGCATCATGCCAAGGTCAAGAACATCCCGATCCATAAAATCCGCAAACAGGCCGATGAACACCTGGATGAAATCGCCGCCCGGTACAATCCTTCCATGATCAGCATTGCCGCCAGGACCGTCGGCTGGATCATCCGGGTCATGTTCGACGGCGTAACCCTGGATACCGAAGGGCTGAACCGGATCAAAACCGCCTCTCAAAAAGGCCCGCTCGTTTTTATTCCCTGCCACAAAAGCCATATTGATTACCTGATCCTGTCGTATCTGATGCATCTGAACAATATGCCCTGCCCCATGATCGCCTCCAGAAAAAATCTGAATTTCTGGCCCATTGGACCGATGTTAAGAGGGTGCGGCGCTTTTTTTATTCGAAGATCCTTTAAAGGGGCGGTACTCTATTCAAAAGTGTTTTCCGAGTACATTTTAAAGCTCCTTGAAGATGGTTTCAACGTAGAATTCTTTATCGAAGGCGGAAGGAGTCGAACCGGAAAGCTGATCCTGCCGAAGCTGGGACTCTTATCCATTCTCCTGGATTCCTTCAAGCAGGGTGCCTGCAAGGATTTGATTTTTGTGCCCATCTATGTTGGTTACGACCGGGTTTTGGAAGAAGGCGCTTACCTTCACGAACTGGAAGGCGGACAGAAAAAACCGGAAAGCTTCATGCAGGTGATCAAGGCCAGAAAACTCCTGAAAAAACGATTTGGCAGGATCTATATCAATTTTCATGAACCCATCTCCTTAAACAGCCTTCAGGCCCAGAGCGGGCTGTCGCTCCAGGATATGACTTCAAAGCAGAGCAATGAACTCTGCCGTAATCTGGGGTTCAGGATACTTAACGCAATTGACAGCGTATCGGTCGTCACCCCGCATGCGCTGGCAGCCGGAGCCCTGCTGAACCTGTCCCAGAAGCGGTTTTCTTTTAATGAACTCTCGGATGACATTGAAATCTACATGAGCTATCTGTATGCATCCGGGGCGAAACTGGCCGACACCCTGATGATGGATCCCGCCAGTGCGACTCAGCAGGTACTGGATGCGTATGTGCATCGCAAATTCGTGGAGCGTTTCTCCGGCGAAGACAGCGAGACATTTTCCAAAACCGAGTATAAAGTTGTCGTGGGCAAAAGGCCCATCCTGGAATACTATAAAAACAACTGCATCACTTTCTTTGTTCCCGCAGTCTTTACGTCCCTGACCATTCTGGACAGGGACGTCTTTCAGTTTTCCACTTCGGACATCCAGCCCGGGTATGCCTTTCTGCGAAATTTCTTTAAGAATGAATTTGCATATGATGTGGACAAGACCTCGGATTATTATGTGCGTAAATCCCTGAAGGCCTTTATCGATGATGCCATCATCATCCCGCATCCCATGCTTCCGGAAACCTATAACATTACCTCCGTGGGCTTCAGGAAGCTGAGGCTCTTCGCCAGATTCATCAACACCTATTTTGAATCCTACTGGGTCGTCTTGAATTTCTTCATGCGATACCCCAAAAATACCGTGGATGCCGATGGCCGCGCCAAAAAAATTCTCTCCCGGGGCATCCGGATGTACAAACGTCGTGAAATCGAGCATAAGGAGGCTTTGTCCAAAATCAATTACAAAAATGCCGAAGATTTTTTTATCACCCACGGCGTCACCGGATCCGAAGACAAAGAACAGATAGAATTCTATGCCAACACCATTCAAAAATACCTGCGGCTGCTGTCCTCCTGAAGGCAATGGGAGAATCGTCATTGGTCATCTTCCCCTGATTCCATGAAAGCGCTCATATTATGCGCGGGTCTGGGCACGCGTCTGCTTCCTCATACCCGGTGCATTCCCAAACCCCTGTTTCCCATAAACGGAAAGCCGCTGCTGGACAGAATCATTCAAGGCCTGATTCAGGCAGGATGCCGGTCCATCATGATCAATACCCATCACCTGCATCGGGACATCGAAGCCTTTCTTGCCGGGCAGCGCTATGCCATTCCCATTCAGACCCGCCGGGAGCCCCGGATTCTGGGCACGGGCGGAGCGATTTACAATGTCCGGGACTTCTGGGACCCGGACCCGTTCATGGTCATCAACGGGGATATTGTAACGGACATGGATCTGAAAGCCGTTTACGACTTTCACCGGCAACACGCAAGTCCGGTCACGCTGGTGCTTCATGATTTTCCGGAAATCAACACGGTCTCCGTAGATGCCAACCAGTCCATTATCGGATTTGGTAACGATGATTTTGTGCCATCAACCCCTGACCTGACGAAACTCACCTTTACCGGCATTCAGGTCATTGATCCGCAAGTTCTCAAATGGATCCCGGACGCCCCTTCTTCCAGCAGCATCGACTTTTACCGGACCCTGATCAAGGAAGGCATGACCATCCGGGCCTTTATTCCTGAAAATTGCTACTGGAAGGATATCGGCACGCCCCGTCAGTATCAATCCGCGGTACTGGATCTGCTTTGGCCCCGAGCCTTTCAACTGGCATTCCCCGATGCGCCGGCAGGTCAGGCATCCACGAGCCGCATTGCCGGAGACGGGTCGGACAGGCTGTGGTACCGGATCTCATCGGCCCGGCATTCGATGGTTGTCGCGGATCACGGCATTCACAGCCGGCGGGACATTCGCGGTGAATGTGACGCCTTTCTCGCCATCGGCAGACACCTATTTGATAAGGGGATTTCGGTTCCACGAATTTATCAGGCGGATTCATTTGCCGGTCTGGTTCTGGTTGAAGATATTGGCGATGTTCATTTGCAGTCTATTGTGCAAGGCTCCCGGGACGAGGATGAAATACTGGCCTGGTACCAATCCGCTGTTCGTCTGCTGGTATCCCTTTCGGTAACCGGCGGCAGCGGTTTCGATCCTTCCTGGACTTACCAGACGCCGGTCTATGACAAAGCCCTGATTTTTGAAAAAGAATGCCGGTATTTTGTCGAGGCATATTTAAATCGTTATCTGAATCTGGATATCCACGTTGAGGACCTGATGGATGAATTCATCACGCTGGCTGACCGGGCCTTGAACGGCGCCGTGAACGGATTCATGCACCGCGATTTTCAGTCCCGGAACCTCATGGTGAAAAATAGCCGCATATACGCCATCGATTTTCAAGGCGGCCGGATCGGACCCATTCAGTACGATCTGGCATCCCTTCTGATCGACCCCTACGTGGACCTCAGCCAGGGCCTTCAGGACCGGATTCTGGAATTTTGCATTCAGGAGCTTTCCGCCCGGATTCCGGTTGACCCGATTTCCTTTACTATCTCATACCAATATTGCCGGATCACCCGCAATCTTCAGATCCTGGGGGCTTTTGGATACCTGACCCGGGTCAAGGGCAAACCCGGCTTTGACGCCTATATTCCGGCTGCGCTGAGAATGCTGAACCGCTCCCTGACACATATCCTGGCAGAGCAATTTCCCCAACTGACACGCATCGCCGGCCAGGCCCTGCAAAAACTCGAAAGAGGCGCTTCATGAAACTGTTTGACAGCCACTGTCATCTGGATGACAGTGTTTATGACCCGGATTTTGAGCCCGTCCTCGAGCGCGCCCGAAATGCCGGCGTATCCGCCATGATGATTGCCGGCATCAACCTGAAGACATCGCAAAAGGCCGTGGCCCTGTCCGAAGCCCACGAGGAAATCTTTGCATCCGTGGGATTTCATCCCCACGATGCCTCGGATGCCGGCGAACCCGGCATGGAAGCGCTTGAAAAGCTCGCAAGCCACCCCAGGGTGCTGGCTTGGGGAGAAATCGGTCTGGATTTTAACCGCATGCACTCTCCCCGAGATATTCAGGAAAAATGGCTGATCCGGCAACTGGAAGTGGCCGACCGCCTGGATCTTCCGGTCATTTTTCATGAAAGGGAAAGCAGCGGCCGGCTGCTGGACATCCTTAAACAATGCCACCAGCATCCCGGCAACGGCGTCATCCACTGTTTCAGCGGGACCCCATCGGAACTCACGCAATACCTGGATCTGGGCTATTTTATCGGCATCACCGGCATTTTAACCATACAGAGCCGGGGAACAGAACTGCGAAAACTGGCTACTCGGATTCCGCGGGACCGTATCCTGATTGAAACGGATGCGCCGTACCTGACGCCGGCGCCTGAAAAAAATCACACGCGCAGAAATGAACCCGCCTTTGTCCGCTCTGTTCTGATGAAACTTGCCAAGGTGCGAGAAGAAGACCCGGATGAACTGGCAAATGCCCTTTGGAACAACACTTGCCGGCTTTTTCGGGTTCCGCTGGACATGAAATGATTTTGCAGTTATTGTGGATGGAATAAATCGTGATGAACTCGTAATAAGTTAAAAAGAAGGAGTACGTATGGAATCTTGCCCTTGCGGCGCTTTGCTGCCTTACAGCGAATGCTGCGAACCGTTTATCCGGGGAATCAAACCGGCACCCACCGCCGAAGCGCTGATGCGGTCCCGATATACCGCATACACCAAAAGCGAAGTGGATTATATCGTCAGCACCACCCATCCCGACCAGAGAAAACAGGACTCTGAAAGCAATATCCGGCAATGGGCGCAAAAATCCGTCTGGCATCAACTGGAAATTCTGAATACGGTCAGTGGCGGCACCCAGGATCCGGCCGGTACCGTTGAATTCATCGCGGAATATACTGAAAATGGCGAACGGGTCAAACACCATGAACTGGCCCAATTCAAAAAAGAAAACGGAACCTGGTTTTTCTGGGACGGCGGACCGCCCAAGCCCAAACAATTTATCCGCCAGACCCCCAAAACCGGTCGCAACGATCCCTGTCCCTGCGGCAGCGGAAAAAAATTCAAGAAATGCTGCGGATGACGGATCTTTCCAATTTCTTATGTCATTTCCGGACAATCTGTGATAGATCAATTGGGTTATTTGATGGCAGGTTACATGGCATTGACCACGAACGGTAATCGAATGGGGCTGAACTCAACTTATAATATTCTCATGTATTCCCATGACACCTATGGGTTGGGCCATATTCGGCGCACCATGGCCATTGCGTCCCATCTGGCGGGTCCGGATGTCAATGTGCTGATATTGACGGGCTCTCCGATTGCCGGCCGGTTTTCCTTTCCCGAACAGGTTGATTTTGTGCGCATTCCGGGCATGATCAAAAAAACCAACGAAGAATACCTTCCCCTGTCCATCAAAATCAACCCGCAACATGCCGTGGACATCCGCACCAACATCATTACCGCAACGGCCCAGACATTCCAGCCCCATCTGTTCATCGTGGACAAGGAACCCCTGGGCTTAAAAAAAGAAGTGCTGCCCACCCTTCAATGGCTGCGGCGATGTCTTCCCAACACCCGCACCATTTTAGGGCTTCGGGACATCATGGATGAAGCGGAAATTGTCCGAAACGACTGGAAAAAAAAAGGTGTCTATCAAATCCTGGACGAGCTTTACAGCGAGATCTGGATCTATGGAAACCAGGATCTGTATGATCCCATCAGTGAGTATGAAATGCCGGGCTCCGTCAGTTGCAAAATGCACTTTACCGGATACATTCCCCGCAAGATTCCGGGAAAGGACGCGGTCGCCCGAATCAAGAAAAAATATGCCATCAAGCCCGATGAAAAACTGGTTCTGGTGACTACCGGCGGCGGCGGAGACGGACACGCCGTCATGCATCATTTTCTGACCATGCTGGAGGAATCCCCCTGTCACCTTCCCTTTAAAAGCATTCTGATCACCGGCCCCTTCATGCCCAAACACGAACGGGAAGATATTTTTTCAAGGGCAAAACGCCTGGGAATCCGCACCTGGGAATTTTACCAGCGGATGGAGGAAATCATGGCTGCCGCGGATCTGGTGGTAACCATGGGCGGATATAACACCATCTGCGAGATCCTCTCCCAGGGGACCATCTCGCTGGTCATTCCCCGGGAAACCCCCCGGAAAGAACAGTTGATTCGAGCCAGGGCCCTTCATGGTCAAAATCTATTGGATTACATTCCCTGGAATTCAATGTCCGCCAACACCCTTCGCACCCGCATCATGAACCTTCTGGATCACCCGGAATCCTATCAAGAAGCCATCAACCGTTTTCAATTGACCGGGCTGAAAGCCATGAGAGAGCGGCTCGACATGTTCAGGGCCACGGACGATTGAACCGGCAGACTCCCGTTCTGGGGATGATCCTGAAAGGCTATCCCCGGATTTCCGAAACCTTTATTTCAAATGAAATCCTTCTTCTTGAGGAACAGGGCCTGAGTCTTCATATTTTGTCCATGCGCCAGCCCAGGGAAGCATTTTCCCACGCCAGCGTCGGCCGGATAAAGGCGGCCGTGGACTATCTTCCGGAAACGCTTCTGACCTCGCTGCCGGCCTTGCTGCCGCAGAATCTGATGCTGGCAATAAAGCAGCCCCGGCGCTTTGCCGCGGCACTTCGGGTAGCTTTCCGGCGTTTTTTACGCACGCAAAAATCCGCAACCTTCAAGCACCTGTTTCAGGCGGGTTATCTGGTCAACAAATTCCTGCCCGGCAGCAACATCACCCATTTTCATGCCCATTTTGCCCATTCGCCGACATCCGTGGCCTTTTTTACAAGTCTGCTTTCCGGCATCCCGTTCAGCTTCACGGCCCATGCCAAGGACATTTATACAACGGATCCGGCCCAGCTTCGCGAGAAAATGGCCCATGCCGCTTTTGTGGTCACCTGCACCGAATACAACCGGCGCTACCTTACCCGGCTTTCGGGTATGGATGCCCCCGCTGTTTTCCGCGTCTACCACGGCATTGACATCGGCCTTTTTTCCGGCCATCATGACAGGGCCTTACCCTTGCCCCCTTACCGGATTCTGACCGTCTCGCGCATGACCGCCAAAAAAGGGCTCCCCACTGTTTTTAAGGCCCTGGGAATGCTGCGCGACAGGGGAATCCGGTTTCATCACACCCTGATCGGGGATGGGGACGAGCGGGATTCGCTTAAAAAACTGGTACGGGATCTCGGACTGGAACCCTTTGTCCGGTGGATGGGAACACAGCCCCATGACGAGGTCATCGCACAGTACCGGCATGCGGATCTCTTTGTTTTGGGCTGCGAGATTGCTGCCAATGGCGATCGGGACGGCATTCCCAATGTCTGCGTTGAAAGCATGGCAATGGGGGTTCCCGTGGTCGCCACCCGGATTTCAGCGATTCCGGAGCTCATTGAAAACATAAAAACGGGTCTTCTAGTGGATCCGGGGAATCCCGAAGCCCTGGCCAAAGCCATGGTACAGGCCCTGACAGACGGTGATTTGCGGCAGAAGATGATTACCGCCGCCAGGGACCGGGTGAGCCGGGATTTTAACAACCGCAATTTGATCGGCACGCTGGCGGACCTTTATACCCGGGCACTTCGGGAAAAGAGCGCCAAACCGATTTGAAACTGATATTTCTTTCCGGAACAACCGATCCGTGATACGGCATCAAACAAGGAAACAGCAAGGATGACGACCATCGGTTATTATACGCCTTTCAAACCGCTTGGCTTTCATCTTCCGTCCGGAGACCTGACCATCGCCACCGGCCTTCGGGACTTTCTGGAAAGCGGCGGCCACCGGATCATTCACCCCAGCCGGCTCCGGGCCCGGTGGATATTCTGGAAGCCCTGGCTGTGGCCGGTCGTTGTCAGGGACCGGCTTCGCGCGCTCCGGATGCTCCGGCGCGTCCGCTGCGGACTCTGGCTGACCTATCATGCGTATTACAAATCGCCGGATCTGGTCGGCCCCTGGGTTTGCCGAAGACTTGACATCCCCTATGTCATTTTCCAGGGAATCTATTCGACACGCCGGAAAAAAGCCATCAAAACCCTGCCGGGGTATGTTTTAAACCGCAAGGCCCTGATGCGGGCGGATCATATCTTCTCCAACCGCAAGGAAGACCTTCTCAATTTACGGCGCCTGATCCCCGAGGATCGCCTGACCTACATTGCCCCGGGAATTGATCCCGAGGAGTTCACCTTTGATGCCGCCGCCCGCCGCGAGCTCCGCAACACATGGAAAATCCCGGAGAACACCCCGGTGGTGCTCTCGGCCGCCATGTTCCGCCCCGGTGTCAAGACAGAAGGACTGATCTGGACGATCAAGGCCTGCGCCGAGCTGTACCGGCAAAAAAAATCCGTGCAACTCGTCATTGCCGGAGACGGCAAGGAAAGAAAAACCCTTCAGGCCCTTGCAGAATCGCTTCTTTCCGAAAACGTCCGGTTTGTCGGAAAAATCCCCAGGGACCGGATGCACCGGTTTTACAGCGCCGGCGACATCTTCGCCTTTCCGGGAATCCGCGAAACCCTGGGGATGGTGTATCTCGAGGCCCAGTCCTGCGGCCTTCCGGTGGTCGCCTTTCATAACGGGGGAATTCCCGAAGTGGTTAAAGACAGCATAACCGGATTCCTGACGCCGCTATATGACCTGCGGGCTTATGCGGATGCCATCACCCGCATCCTGGATAACGGGCCCCTGCGAAGGGAAATGAGCGAGGCCGCCGTCTGGCATGTTCAAAGCGCCCATGATATCCACCGGAATTATCATCGGGTGGAAACGGTTCTGCAGCGCGTGATTGCCGGGTATCGATGACGGGGTGGAATTGATGAACATGAAATACACAAACAGGCTATGTTTCTGGCTCATATGGCTGATCATGGCTTTTCCCGCGGTTTCATCCCCGGGGGAAAAACTCGGGGTTGGCATCCTGCCGGTCGTGGACGTGCTGCCGCTTCTGGTCGGCCGGGAAAAAGGGCTTTTTAAGAAACAGGGAATCGATCTGGAGTTGATTAATTTTCAAAGCGCTCTGGAGCGGGATGCCGCGCTTCAGTCCGGCAGTTTGGATGGGTATTTCGGGGACATACTGAACACGATCCTTCTGGTGCAGAGCGGCGAGCAGCTCAAGATCATCGCCACCGCCTTTCACACCCATCCCCGGTGCCGGATGTTCGGGATTGCGGTCGCTCCCGGGTCCGGAATCACCGACCCTGCCGGAATCAAGGGAAAGGAGGTGGCCATTTCCAGCGCAACGGTCATCGAGTATCTTCTGGATCAGCTTCTGATCGCCGGCAACATGAGTCCCGGGGATGTGACCAAACAGGAAATCAAGAAAATTCCCATTCGCCTCCAAATGCTCTTGTCCGGTCAGGTGACGGCCGCGCTTTTGCCAGAGCCGCTTTTGACCCTGGCCGAGGCCAACGGCGCCGGGGTTGTTCTGGATGATCGGCAACTGAATACGGCACTGACGGTTCTGGCCGTTAATCTGAAAAACAGGCCCAAAATCAAGGCCCTGATTCCGGGGTTCCTGAAAGCCTACGATGAAGCGGTGGATATGATCAACGAAAACCCGGCGCTGTTTAAAGAACTTCTGATTACAAAAACCCAGTTTCCCGTGGCCGTCAAAGACAGATATCCGGTTCCGGTTTTTCCGGCCCGCGCCATTCCGGCCGAGGCGGATGTCGCTATGGTCCAGGATTGGCTTCAAAAAAACGGGTTGATCAAAACGCGGATCCCCTACGCCGACATGGTGTTTTCCGGCAGGTAGATAATATGATAGAAGTTGACGGATTGACCCATAAATTCGACAAGGACGGGGAAGCTGTTCTGGAGGACATTTCCTTTTCCCTGAATGCCGGGGATTCGCTGGCCGTCATCGGCCCTTCCGGGTGCGGCAAAACCACTCTTCTTGCCATCATGGCCGGGCTGATTCCGGCCACCGCCGGCAGGGTCACGATTCAGGGAAACCGGAGCAGGTCGGGCAAGACTTCGATCATCCTGCAAGATTACGGGCTGTTTCCCTGGAAGACGCTGGCGGAAAACATGGCCCTGGGCATGAAGATCCAGAACATGCCCGCCGAGGTTCGGACTGCCAGAACCAAACAGCTTCTCTCGGAGCTGAACCTGACCCCTTATGCGCATCGCTATCCGGTTCAACTGAGCGGCGGGCAAAAGCAGCGTGTCGCCATTGCCAGAGCCATAGCAACGGAGCCGGACGTCCTGTTGATGGATGAGCCGTTCTCGTCCTTGGATGCCCTCACCCGCGAGCATCTCCAGGCCGTGGTGAAGGACATGTGGCGGAAAAACCGGTTGACTTTTGCCATCGTTACCCACAGTGTCGAGGAAGCCGTTTTCCTGGGGCGTTTCATCATGGTGCTCGGGAGCCGGCCGGCCCGGATTCGGGCCATGATGGACAATCCGCTTTTGGACATGGAGAATTACCGGTTGAGCGACACCTATTTCAATAAAATAAAGGAAGTCCGCAAGGTCCTGGAAAGCTGAACATGAAAGCCATCCGTTATACCCTGTCCACAGCGCTGCTCATCCTGTGCTGGAAGCTTTTCTCCCTGGGGCTTTCCTCCGTCATGCTGCCGCCTCCGGAACAGGCATTTGCGGCCTTTGGCAGAGCGCTGAAAACCGCGCTCTTCTGGAAGCATTTCGGCGTCAGCGCCTTTCGCGTTTCAGCAGCCATGGCCACGGCCTGGCTGGCGGGATTTCCGCTGGGAATTCTGATGGGGTATTCCAAAACCATTGACCGGGTGCTCTCCCCGATCCTGTTTTTAACCTATCCGATCCCCAAGATCGTGCTGCTTCCCATTTTCCTGATTCTCTTCGGCCTGGGAAATGTCCCCAAAATCCTCATGATCGCCCTGATCACGGGATATCAGATCGTGGTGGCCACGCGCGACAGCGTACTGAGGCTGGATGAAAAATACATCCAGTCCTTCCGGTCCCTTGGCGGCACAAGGCTTCAGGCCATTTATCACGTCGTGATACCCGCCGCGCTTCCCCAGGGCTTTACCGCCCTTCGCATCGGCACCGGAACCGGCATTGCCGTGCTGTTTTTCGTGGAATCCTTTGCCACCGCAAGCGGACTGGGGTTTTTCATCATGGATGCCTGGGGCCGGTTTGATTATGAACGGATGTTTATCGGCATCATTGCCATGAGCCTTCTCGGGGTCCTGCTGTATGCGTTTTTCAACTACCTGGAGCAGAACATCTGCGCCTGGAATTTTCTGGAATCCGGAAGAACCGAAGCCACTGGACCCGCACCCGCATCCGCCTTGGCCCGCCAGATCGTGCATTTCGGCCGCATGATCAAATTCAGCCATACGGTCTTTGCCCTGCCGTTTGCCCTTTCCGCGGTGGTCCTGGCGCATCGGGGCAATGTGGTCACGCTTCAGACCCTTTTATGGATTCTGGTTGCCATGGTCAGCGCCCGTTCCGCGGCCATGGGGTTTAACCGGATTGTGGATGCCCGCTTCGACCGGCTCAATCCGAGAACCGCGGACCGTCATATCCCCTCCGGAACCGTATCGTCGCTATCGGCAATCTTTTTTGTATCGGGGTTTTCCCTGGCTTTCATACTGGCATCGGCCATGATCAGCCGCCTGTGTTTCTGGCTTTCCATGCCGGTTCTGGGAATTTTGTTTTTTTACTCCTACACCAAGCGATTCACGTCCCTTTCCCATCTCTATCTGGGACTCAGTATATCCCTGGCCCCGCTGGGAGCCTGGATCGCCGTCACCGGCCGGTTCGAGCCCAGCATCCTCATTTTATGCATGGCGCTGCTGACGTATATTGCCGGATTCGATATTCTGTACGCCTGCCAGGATGCCCAGTTTGACCGGGAAATCGGCCTGTATTCGATTCCCTCGCGCCTGGGCGTGAAAGCCGCCTTTCACATTTCAACCATTTTGCATGTGGCGACCTTCATATTGCTGACGGCACTCTTCATTGTATTTGATCTGGGAATGGTCTACCTGCTTGCCCTTGCAATCATCGGCGTGCTGCTGGTTTTTCAGCACCGGGTGATCCGTCCCCATGATCTGGCCCACATCGAGCTGGCGTTTTTCCATGCCAACAGCGCCATTTCCATTCTCCTGTTTCTGGGAATCCTGGGAGATGAATTATTGAGATGACCGGACAGCCTTCTTTTATTACCCGGAGATGAATGATGAACCCAAGAATTATTGTGGCAATTACCGGCGCATCCGGCGCCATCTATGGCGCGGTGCTGGTTGCGGAGCTTTTGCAGCGGCCGATTGAAGTCCATTTGATCATATCGGACTATGGCCACAAAGTCATGGCCCATGAACTGGGCATATCCGGCCCGATCCTGCCTTTTCTGCAGTCCGAATTCGGCCTTGTTCCGCACGAATTTTCGGTTCTAAAGGAATATTTGCCGGATAATCTGTTTGCGCCGCCTGCCAGCGGCTCTTTCCGGCATTCCGGCATGGTCATCGCCCCCTGTTCCATGAAGACTCTGGCCGCCATTGCCGCAGGCCTTGCGGACAATCTGATCGTCCGTTCCGCGGACGTGTGCCTGAAGGAAAAACGGCCCCTCATTCTGCTGCCCCGGGAAACACCGCTCAGCACCATTCATCTGGAGAATATGCTGAAGGTGGCACGGGCCGGAGCCGTGCTGCATCCCCCGGTTCCGGCCTTTTATCACCGGCCCGAAAGCGTTCGGGACATCGTGAATGCCACCGTGGGCCGGGTCCTGGATCACCTGGGGATTTCCCATCATCTGGCCGCCGAATGGAACGGCACTTAACCCCAAAAAGGAAAGGCTATGAAATCCATAAAATACATCAATCTGGGCGAGTTCATTCAGGCCCTGAAAAACAGCAACGAGATCAAAACCATCTCCCATCCCGTATCCGCTGTTCTGGAGATCAGCAAACTGACGGATGCCGAATCCAAGAGCCCCGGGGGCGGGAAAGCCCTGTTTTTTGAAAATGTGAAGGACTCGCCGTTTCCGGTGGCAACCAATTTGTTCGGCAGTCAGCACCGGATCTGCCTGGCCCTGGGTGTTGACAACCTGGATCATCTGGGAGATAGGATCCGGGAAATCATTCACATGTCGCCGCCAAAGGATCTGCGGGACATGCTGGGAATGCTGACTACGGCGTTTTCCGTATCGCGGTTCTTTCCCCGAAAAAGCCGCGCCAAGATCCCCCCCTGCCAGGAAGTGGTTCTCAAAGGCGATGACATCAACCTCTTTGCCCTGCCGATCCTGCACTGCTGGCCCCAAGATGCCGGCCGGTTCATCACCCTGCCGCTTGTCATCACCAAAAGCCTTTCCACGGGAAAGCGAAATGTGGGCATGTACCGGATGCAGGTCTTTGACCGCCGGACCACCGGCATGCACTGGCATATTCATAAAGACGGCTCCAATTATTTCAACGAATACCGAAAAGCCGGAAAACGGATGCCCGTAGCGGTTGCCATCGGCGCGGACCCGGCCACCATCTATGCGGCCACGGCCCCCATGCCCCGGAACGTGGATGAAATGATCCTTGCGGGCTTTATCCGAAACGCCCCGGTTGCCATGACCCGGTGCCTGACCTGTGATCTTGAGGTTCCGGCCGAAGCCGAATTCATCCTGGAAGGCTATGTGGATCCGGATGAACTGAGGCGGGAAGGCCCGTTCGGAGATCATACCGGTTATTATTCCCTGGCCGATGATTATCCGGTGTTTCACGTCACGGCTATCACCCACAGAAAATCGCCGGTCTACTGCGCAACGCTCGTGGGCCGTCCGCCCATGGAGGACTGCTATCTGGCCAAGGCAACGGAGCGGCTCTTTCTTCCCCTGCTGCAGACGGTTTTCCCGGAAATCACCGACTACTGGCTTCCCTGGGAAGGGGTTTTTCACAACATCGTCATCGTTTCCATCAAAAAAGAATATCCCAGACATGCCCAGAAAGTCATCTCCGGCCTCTGGGGCCAGGGCCAGATGAGCTTTTGCAAGGCCATTCTCGTTGTGGATGAAACCGTCGATCCCAAGGATCCGGATCAGGTCATGCAGCGGCTCGTGGACAATTTCGATCTGACCACCGACATCGTAAACGCCCAGGGCATCCTGGATGTCCTGGATCATTCCTCTCCCTTTGCCAATTTCGGCAACAAGATCGGAATTGATCTGACGGACCGCATCAGCGGGGAACCCCTTCGAAATCTCCCCGTTCCCGTTTCCCTGCCCGGAAAATTCACCGAAGATGCGCTCCTTTCCGGCATTCAGGCCGGATGCGACGGCATCTTATCGCTCCGCATTCTGGAGGGCGATCCGAGCCGGCGCAACCGGATTCTGGTCCTTAAAGTGCAAAAGGGGCCAGGGCTTTCCGGAAGCTATTTTACCGAACGGCTGCTGAATGCCGATATGCTTCTGCCGTTTAACCTGATGCTTTTCTATGACAGCAACGTGGACATCCGGGACAATTCCTTCATTCTCTGGAAACTCTTCAACAATGTGGACCCGGGCCGGGATCTGATCCTCCGTGAAGGCCGCTGCGTCATCGATGCCTGCAAAAAAGGGCCGGAAGAAGGCCATGTCCGGGAATGGCCGGACGAACTTTCATTTGATTAATCAACGCCCTATTCCCCCTTTTGGATATTTTTCATGATTCCCCCCTTTAACAAAGGGGGGCCAGGGGGGATTTCAAGGAGGACCCATGAACAACACCGTCTTAATTACCGGCGCCACATCCGGCTTTGGCCAAAGCTGCGCCAGACGTTTTTCGGAAAATGGCTGGAACCTGATCCTGATCGGCAGGCGGACCGACCGGCTGGATGCCCTGAAAGCAGAACTGATGAACAAGAGCCTGGTTCACATCATCCCGCTGGATGTCCGCGACCGTGAAGCCGTGACCGCCGGGCTTCAAAACCTCCCGGAGCTTTTTCGAAACGTGGATGTGCTCATCAACAGCGCGGGCCTTGCCCTTGGCCTGGGGCCCGCCCACCAGTCTGACCTGGACGACTGGGACACCATGGTGGATACCAACATCAAGGGCCTGATGTACTGCACCCGGAGCCTTTTACCCGGCATGGTCGAGCGAAACCGCGGCCACATCATCAACATGGGCTCTGTCGCGGCCAGCTATCCCTATCCCGGCGGCCATGTTTACGGCGCAACCAAGGCATTCGTTGCGCAGTTTTCCCGCAATCTCCGATCCGATCTTCTTGGCACCTGCGTCCGCGTGACCAACATCGAACCGGGCATGGCTGAAACGGAATTCTCCATTGTCCGGTTTAAGGGAGATGCTTCAAAGGCGGACGGCATCTACCAGAACACCGAACCCTTGACCGGCACCGACATCGCGGAAATCACATACTTTGTCGCAACCCTTCCCGAACACATCAACATCAACAACCTGGAAGTCATGCCCACGTGTCAAGCATGGGCGCCGTTGGCCGTTCATCGCGAGAAGTAAAAAGATGACTGCCAGGGCACAGCGTCAAGCAAGTGAAAGGAAGACAAATGCGAGAAAACGTATCTTAGCGAGTAGCCCTTCGTAAGCTTTTTAACTTCGGCGAAAACAAGACGTTTCGTTCGCGCATCGTTTTGTCCAATGTTGGGGTCTTCGGCCTCCCACGAAACCGCGTTAATGCTGGGTCGTGTTTTTGAATATTGGACAAAATGACCCCTTTTGTTTAGAGTGTATTCAATTAAGAAGGAGAGACAAAATTAATTTACATTTTTCAACTTTATGTAATATTTTAATTTGAGTCAAACAGAAGAACTTCTGATAGCATAGCCCATGTAGGATATTTTCAGATCTTTGCTTTCGCATACTGCGAAGGCGGCAGCTATCTCTTGGTTGCTCAGCCTGCCTTTTTTTAAGGCTCGTAGACTCGCGAGCAGTGCCAGAGGATTCTTTCTCGAAGAAATGCCTCTCAGTTCCTGATTCACGAGCCCGTAGCGGCTCATGACGGCAATAAGTTCGGCTGGTTTGATGAATTTCTCCCAAACATGAACATTCGGTTGGCTCCAACTGGTGAAGCCCCAGTCCTGGCTGATTTTGATCAAAGCAACTTTACTCAACCAGGTTCGATTGACCGTGTCATAGCAGAATACGCCCCCTGCCTTCAGCGTGCGCGCGACTTCGCTGATCACCAGGCTGAGGTCGTCCACATGCTCGAGCACATCGCAGCAGGCAACGATATCGAAGGAGCCGTCGGAAAACGGTAAGGCTTCTCCCTTTCCCGCACGATAGTCGATCTCCAGGTTGTTGTCGGAGGCATGCTTCCGCGCCGCTTCGAGGGAACGATCCGCCGGATCGATACCTGTTACGTCAAATCCACCCCGTGCGAATTCCTCCGCCAGAAAGCCGCCACCACAGCCGACGTCCAATACGCTCTGGCCCGGCAGGTGTTGCTCCTGCAGCCTGCGCTTAAAATACCCGTACCTCACGGGGTTCATGCAATATCTGAGGCTGCAAATATCAAATACGGCATCCTCGGCCCACCAATCATGGCCGTATGTCTGGTAAATATCGTTATTGATCTGCATAAATCCTCCTCATAGAGCTCCTAGTGAAACGCGTGGCCCACCACGACAAACAGCATTACCGCGACGAGGACGATGGCACCAACGGCTTCTCGCCCTATTCCCGGACGGGCGGCGTGACCCCGGACGTAGTTGAGCAGTATGCGACGATTGAGAATGGCATGCAAGACAGTTGACACCATAAAGAGGACGCCAAGTATGTTGTGCGCTGACATCCAGGCATGTCGCGAGAAGGATACTATTGGTTCCATCTGGTTCAGGTGGTTGGCCAGACCGGTAATCGGCAGTCCGAGACCGGTAACGGTAGCTGTGAGGATGACAAATCCCCGCAGGTTGAACAATTTCCTCTCAGTGTTTTTCATTTCTCCGATTACTCCTTTCAACGCAACGCTTCGAGAGCGGCGCGTACGTAAACCAGTACCCGTACTGTAGCGGCCACATCTTCAGCGCTGACGGCGGTGCTGAGTGCTTGCTCGAAAGCATGTGCCCGCTCGTGCAACTGCTGGAAAATCCTTAGCCCATCGGTTGTCAAGTTGACGTAGCTGCGCCGACCATCCCTCGCATCAGCACAACGCTCGACCAACTGTTCGCTTTCCATAACTTTCACCTGGCGGGTGACCGCCGCCGCATTGATGCCCAGTTGTCGAGCTATCTCCATAATTCCAACGGGCTCCGGATGGCAAATCGCAAGGAGCCGCATCAGCGCCAACCGCGCCACCGGCATTCCCACCTGACGGCTGAACACATTTAGCACCGCCTGGTGCGTGCGCATGATCTCACGAAGCAGATGCGGCTCGTCCCCTGTGTGATGCGAATCAATAATTCCGCCTGTCATTGGCTTATCCTCCACGGCACATATAATTGCCTATGTAATTGACTATGTCAAGCATATTTTCGCCGGACTCTCGACGACGGGCAGGTCACCACCGCCCGGGCCGCCATGTCACTGACCTACCCCGCCCGTTTCATGCTCATCGCCGCTCATAAAACATTAGACAAAATAAACCAAACTGTATAGTGTTTTTTGAAGCAGGTGCTGTGTTTTATCCATGTGTATGGGGATGTTGGATTCGCTCACCAGTCGGATTGTATCGCACCTCTGCAGTCAGGCAATGCTTTGCAGCATTTTTCATCTCAACGCCAAAGTTTTTCAGACTTCGCTGGCTTATCCCCAACATGCACCCGCACGAAATCGCAATAAAAATGAAACGTCATACTATCCGTAACGCAATGCTCTATTGGGTCCAGGCGAGATGCTCTCCATGCCGGGTAAAAACCGAAGACGATTCCTGTGCTTGCGGAGACGGCAAAGGCTACGATAATCACGGGCAGAGACGGTATGGTGCGCCAGTGCAAAAGCGCCGCCACCGCCAGCGATACGCCATGGCCGAGCAAGATTCCGGTGATGCCGCCAAAAAGGCAGAGAATCACCGCTTCGGCCAGAAACTGGCGGCGAATGTCCTTCGCCCGCGCGCCTATCGCCATCCGGAGCCCGATTTCTCGGGTTCGCTCCATCACGGAAGCCAGCATGATGTTCATAATGCCGACCCCGTCGGTCACCAGCGAGATCAGCAGCAGACGGGTCATCAGCTTTCCTGTCGAGGCCAGGGCCTGGGAGATTTCGGTCAGGTCTCGAATCCTGAAGTCGTCGGGATCGCCGTCCCGGAGCCTGTGCCGGTCGCGGAGCAGGCTCGTGATCTCGCGGATGGCCAGCGGCACCTCCTCCGGAGAAGCAGCCGAGACCCAGATATCGTCAAGATCGGCAAACCGAGTCATCTGAGGCGTGTCCGCTACCTGAAGCGCGGATTTCTGCGGGTATAGCCGTACCCCCTGCTGCTCCTGGCTCGGATAGAGCTGGCTGGCGGTGTTGACTTGCCCGGATGACGACGAGGCCGCGCCGGGTATTGTCGCCTGCCTCAAACCGGACAGCCGATATTTCACGGTCGTCCATGGTGCGACGACATAATCATCCTGATCCTTGCCCATCATGTTTGCCCCCTTGATGCCGAGGACACCTATCACTTTCATATCGACGGCCTTGATCCGGATCTGCTTGCCAACCGGGGACTCGCCTCCAAAGAGCTCCCGGACGATGCTCTGGCCGACCAGGCATACCCAGGCACCTCGCTGTACATCGTCGTCGGTAAACGGCTCTCCCTCTGCAAGATTTGCCCAGTTGCGGACCACCAGGAAATCCGGGGTCGTGCCCAGGATGTTCATGGGAAGCCAGTTGCGACTGCCATAGACGATCTGTGCGTGGGAATCCACGCTGGGAGCTGCCCGGCGAACAGCACCGCACTCCCGCAGAATCGCCTCGGAGTCGGTCGGAGTGAGCGTAACCTTACCTCCGCTCCCGGTGCTCGCCACCGCCTTGACGGCATCGCTCGGATCGATCTGCAGGTCTCCCGGATCGTGTAGGATGATCCTTGCCCGATCTCCATCATCACTATAACGGCGGCAACCCCGATGACGATTCACAAAACAAAAGCGGATTTGGATAATGCGGATAAGCGTTTTTTGATTTCAAAACAGGAGGCTATTCGATAATTTTGTCGTAATCGGCGTGGCTGCCTATCCAGAACCACAACAGGCCATCAGGTATCTCAACCGCCAGTGTCCGATAATGCATCCCTATACGGACTGATCTGTATTTGCCGATTTTCTTGAAGTGGAGGGATGGGTGAAGGCGTTTTGCACCAACCTGTCCAGCTTGCCCGTATCGCTATCCATCTCTATCTGACGATCCCATTCGGTTGCATCAAATTCGATAAACCAGGAGCGAAAAGCGGCCCTTTCACTTGGGCTGAGCTGTTTGACAGTCTCCTCAAGCATTTCGACTTGTGACATGGTCATTCTCCTTTATGGTAACTTCTTTTCTCCCAAGATGGTTTCAATTTTAACATTTAGATCGAACAAAAGCAACCAGTCCGGCAATGTCAAAAGAAGAACGAACCATAGAAGGGTCCAGGAAACGCAGATGGGGTTTTCCCAGACGGGTCATCGTCGTCATTCTATAAATGCACCCGCAATCTTCCCAGATGTTCCCGTACCCACATTCTTATTAATGTTGAAACGCCAAGTCCCCTTTTTCGCAGGCAACTTTTTTAAGTTCACTGACGGCCTTTTCATCCAGTCACTGAATTTTTCCACGAAAAGGACAAAGGGCTATCCGTAGTAATTATTTAATTACGATGACATACACCATCCCGAGGTAATGCTCGCCGCTGAAAACCGGCATCAGGGTGAAGATGCCCCGGTTCCCCTCAAAAAGCGGAAACTCAAAGACCCCCGGCTTTTTCTCCTGCACGGCTTTCAGCAACTCCGGATCGCTCTGCGACCGATCTGATCGAAGGTCATAATTCTTCAGGCTGTTTTCAACAGGATAACCAAATCGGTTTATCCCTTTTTCATCAATCCACTGAATCGCGTAAATTCCCGGGTTGTCCTTGTGGAATTTCCTGAACAGTTTCATAATGGACCTGCTGTCCCCGCGTTCGAGCGCCTTGATCAATACATTGCTGTCCGCAAATGATTCAAGCGGCCGATCAGGGTTTTGCACCTTTACCGGCAAAGCCCGATGCCCGGCGCTCTTTGGCTCAACATGAATCCCCACCAGACGCCAATCGGTGCCATACATGGAAGCGGTCTGCCAGTAGGCCTCCTTGGTTACGGCCGCCTTCGTGGTCCGGTCCGGAAAAGTGTATTTGCCCACGCCGGACGGATTCATGGCCATTTGCCGTCCCAGCGCGATCAGTGACGGATATGGCTGAAACAGGGGAGAACTGAAAAGATTCTGGCCGATCTGCTGCTCATCGGCATCATAAAGTGTCCGCCCGCCTGTTTCCATCACGGTAATGTCCATGGGTATGCCCTCCACAAGAGGCCGGATGATATCTCCCAGAAATTTTTCCGGTCTAAAAAGCAGGCTGACCGATCCCAGATACTTTCCGTCCCCTGTTGTTACCGGATATTCCACATCCAGGGCATCAAAGCCCTCCACCGACACGAAAACGCTGCTGAACACCGGTTTTTGGCCCTGCATCACCCGCCTGACCTGCTCTTGTCCGCTGACGTCGGCCCCCTCGAAGCGCCGGTAGGCAACGGGTTCAACGGTCAACATTTTTCCGTCAGGACCCAGGGTGGCGCAATCCACGGCATAACTGAAGTCGCCGCACAACTCCGCAAGCACCTTCCGGGCCGCATCTCCCGTCAATCCGGACACCCCGAGTTGCGCCGCCGCTTGCTTCAATCCCGCGTCAAGACGGTCAAATTCCGACTGGACCTTTTTCCGGGCATCTTCCAGCGTTATCGGCGTATTGTCGTTGCACCACCCTTGGGATGCATTCATCATACAGAATAGCAAAAACACCGGAATCAACAGTTTTTTCACGGCAAAGCCCCCCCCTATAAGTTTTTTGATGGCATCAGCCCATGCGAATTGAGCGGATACGGATAAGAATCTTATTTTTCGATACTTTCCTTTGCGCAGGTGATCACGAGGCGCCGTTCTGCGCCATGCATGCCGACGGTCTTCCAGTAAGCCCATTTGGTCACGGGCTCGCCCGAACCTTTCCGATTGAACCGATACACGCCAGTACCTTCTTTTTTTGAGGCCACTTTTTTGGCCAGAGCACGCAGTTCAGGAAAGGGCAAACTGCTTTCGGGTTCTAGAACCGCTTTTACGCCAAGCTCAGCAGCCGCTCTTTCCAGACCGCGGTATGCGGAATCATTGAATCCGCCATCCTCCCTTATTATTATCTGTCAATCTATAGCCAATGTCTTTGGCTTAAGCAATCGGTAATATCTCGCAAACAATGGCCTGCCGAATATTTAAAGGCGTTACATAACTTTACAATTATTAACAAACACTTTACTTGAGTTCTCATCCCATTTGTCGATAGTTTAATCAAGCGGTCATTAAAGCATTTGCCGTTCCAAACAAACGATTAGATGAGAAAGGAGAAACACCATGGTAAGTTCGATCAGCAGTACAGGATCAATGAATTCGTATTACCTTTCGCAGTTACAAAAAAAACAACAACCCAGTGCCGAAGATTTATTGGATAAAATTGATTCCAACGGAGATGGATCGGTAAGCGAAGACGAGTTTATATCCAATCGCCCTCAGGAGGTAAGCGAGGATCAGGCCACACAAATGTGGAGCCAGCTCGATTCCAATAATGCCGGAAGCCTGACCGGCAGCCAGTTCGTGTCGGCAATGGAAAACCTGAAGCCCCCTCAGGGGCCGCCCCCGAATGATCTGCAAAGTTCCAGTGAATCCGCTTCAGGTGTTTCATCCTTATCAACTGATTCCGACAGTGACGCTTCGAGCGATCTGATAAAAGCGTTATTGGATGCCATCAAACAATACACGGCAACCACAAAACAGACAGCGTCCGAAACAACCGGCGCAAACCAATCATTGAGCGACCTATTCGGCAAAATCGATACCGACGGAGATGGATCGGTCAGTCAAGATGAGTTCATCTCCAACCGTCCTGAAGATGTGAGCGAGGATCAGGCCAAGCAGATGTGGAGCCAGCTCGATACCAGCGACACCGGAAGCCTGACCGAAGACCAGTTTGTATCGGCCATGACAAACCAGGGACCGCCTCCGGGACCGCCCCCGGGCGGGGTTGATGCTTTGGAAGGTTCTGATTCATCATCGACGGCTTCCTCTGCATCGTCCACTTCCAAAACCAGTGCATCGGATGAACTGGTGAAGGCATTGTTGAAAGCGATCAAAGAATACACGACGGCGAATCAGAGTGGTTTGTATTCCGCTGGTAGTATGTCGGTTGCCAGTTCAGTATCGACTACGGCTTAAGTTTGTACTGCATTTACGGCTTATAATTCCCCCCAAAACCGGGCAGACTGCCAGGCTATAAAGCAGGGAGAAGACGAACCCCAAAGAAGGAAAATGGTTATATGCCGCCCCAATCAACATTAGGGCGGCATATCATGCATGGGGCCAAATCTTAACCTTGATTTCAGGGGATATTGCCGCCAGCCTCATTTCCACATATCCTTTTCCACTGTTTCGAACGCATCTGATAAAATTAAAAATATTTACGAAATGATTTAAGTGTTTTATAGGGTTATGAATTCTTTTCGACTTAATTCCTTTGGCCTGAAGCATTTCAGGAATCATTTCAAGCCATTTTTACCAATGCGCCGGAAATGATTCATCAGAAAAGGAGATTACAGATGGGAAGTTTTCTAATCCTTGAGCGTTACCGATGGTTTGACTTACAGGTTCGAAACGGACGCTTTCCCAATGCCACCACCCTGGCCGGCCGGTTTGAAATTTCCTCCAAAACCGCCCAGCGCACCATTGTTTTTATGCGGGACCGCTACGGAGCCCCTCTGGAATTCAACGCTTCCCGCCGGGGCTACTGCTATACCGATACCGGATACGAGCTTCCCCGGCTCTTTGCCTCCCAGGAAGAAATTCTGGCCGTACTGATGGCGCAGCACCTGCTTTCAAAAAACGACGGCGGCCTGATCGCAAAAAATCTGGGCCAGTTCAGTCAGAAACTTCTGGCGGACGCCCATTGCTGCAAACTGCCCAGGGCCGTTCTTTCCGAATCCTTTTCCGCTGTCTGGCATGGCTATGCGCCGGTTCACCCGGACATTTTCCAGCCTGTCGTTACCGCCCTGACAGATACCCGCTTTCTTTCCTTTTCCTACACCTCCCCCAAAACAAATGAGACCACCCGGCGTCTGGTAGAATCTCACCATCTCCAGAATTACATGGCCAGTTGGGTGCTGATCGCCTGGTGTCACTCCCAAAGCGACTGGCGAAAATTCTACCTTTCCCGGATGCAGGCTCCGGAGCTGCTTTCCCGAACATTCACGCGCCGCCCCCGTGAATCCTGGCAACCGCTTCTGGAAGAAACATTCGGCATTTTCCAGGGAGCCGACCCGATACAAGTCACCCTGCGATTCACCCCGTTTCGGGCGCGCTGGATCCGGGAACAACTGTGGCACCCGTCCCAGAAAATCACGAATCTTGCCGACGGCAGCCTGGAGCTATCCTTTCCGGTTGCGGATTTTCGGGAGGTGAAAATGAAGATTCTGCAGTTCGGGGCGGATGTGAAGGTGATCAAACCGGCTACACTGAAAGCGGAAATTCAAGAAGAGATTAAAAAGATGACGGTGCTGCATGAACTTTGATGAACTCGTAAAAAATCTAATTTCGGACGGCTTCGTAAAAAGTTCGCAGGCAAGGCTCGCGAATCCTGAGGGCTGGCGTTCCGCCTGCCATACTTATTGAACGCTGATATGACGAAGGATGAAACGGAACGCAGTATCCGGATTTTTTAAGAAGTCGTCAACTTTGACTCAAAAGTTTTTTTGCATCTGGGACACGGGATGACCGTGGTGGTGTGATATGCTTACTCCAGATGATATACTAACCCCCATGCCCGAGGCGGGTCAACGAAGAATGAAAATGATCATTTTCATATAAAATCTTAAAAATGCCATAGACAAATATGGATAAGTATCAAGAATCTCTCAAGCATTCCAGTTGCAATTCTGATCCGAAATGGAGGAATCATGATTTTTATTGACACGTTTGAGGCGCTTACCGGAAAAACACCGTTTCCTTGGCAGGAAAAGCTTTTCAGCGAATTCATCGAAAAGCGTTTCAGAAAATCATGCCCAATTCCAACAGGACTCGGCAAAACGTCAATAATCCCTATTTGGCTTCTGTCATTGGCTCACCATATCCGTAGCGGCACATTTACCGATTTTCCACGACGGCTCGTTTATGTCGTTAACCGCAGAACCGTTGTGGATCAGGCAACTGACGAGGCAAAGAAATTGCGGGAAGCACTTATCAGTAAGTCAGAGCTTGGGGAGATAACAGGTGCCTTGCAGTCACTTCAGACTCTAATATCCGACGATCCATTGGCGATCAGCACGTTGCGGGGGCAGTTCGCTGACAATGCCGAATGGCGTATTGACCCGGCCCGGCCTGCACTGATCGTCGGAACGGTGGATATGATAGGCAGCCGGTTGCTGTTCTCCGGCTATGGCTGCGGCTTCAAGTCCCGTCCGTTGCATGCCGGCTTTCTGGGCCAGGATACATTACTGGTGCACGACGAAGCCCATTTGGAACCGGCATTCCAGAAACTGGTGGCAGCCATTGAATCGGAACAGCAACGGTCGGGCGAGTTGGGCCGGTTTCATGTTATGGAAATGACGGCAACATCGCGATCCGACAGCAATGGTGACGATTCGCTTTTCACCCCTTGTGATGAGGCACATGGCGAAGTCAACAAGAGGATCAATGCCAGAAAAGGAATTTTCTTCCACCAGGTCAAAGATGAGAAGGAGATCAGCAATAAGGTTTTGCAACTGGCCAAGTCCTTTGCCGACAGTGGGCAGGCGATTCTGATCTATCTTCGCAAAGTCGTTGACGTTAACAAGGTTGCAGACACCCTTCGTAAGACCGCACCGGAAAATGTTGCAACATTGACAGGAACACTTCGCGGCTGGGAACGGGATGAATTGGCGGCAAAGAACCCGGTTTTCGCCCGGTTCATGCGCGATCCGAATGCAACGCCTCAAGAAGGCGCGGTGTATCTGGTATGCACTTCAGCCGGTGAAGTTGGGGTGAACATCTCCGGGGATCACCTCGTTTGTGACCTGACGCCACTCGACAGTATGATGCAGCGATTCGGGCGGGTAAACCGGTTTGGTGAAAGCGACTCTCACATTGAGATCGTACATCATGATTCCAGCAAAGAAACTCTTGCGCCGAGTGCTGACTCCCAATCTTCCGACAGCACCACGGAATCAGAAACTTCCAGCCAGCGGAATGAACCTTACGATAAAAAAGCTTCAAAGAAAAAGAACAAGCCTCCCACCTTGTTTGAAATCTCCTGTCAGCGTACACTGACCTTGCTGAGAGGACTACCGCTCCGCGAGGATGATCGTTGGGATGGATCGCCCGCGGCACTAAAGGCAATTGATGCTACCGAGCGGCAAGCGGCATTCACCCCGCCGCCGGGCATTCTGCCCGCAACCGACATCCTGTTCGATGCCTGGGCACTGACTACAATCCGCGACAGACTGCCCGCCCGTCCGCCCGTTGCCGACTGGCTGCACGGGGTTGCGGAATGGGAACCTCCCGTTACCCATGTTGCCTGGCGGGAGGAGGTCGAGCGCGTTTTCGGTGAACTGCTGAAAAAGCATCCTCCTGATGAACTTCTGGAAGACTACCCTCTCAAGCCACATGAAGTGCTGCGGGATCAGGAAAACAGGGTTATTAGGGAACTGGAAAAAATCGCAATTCGACAACCCGAAAAACCGGTGTGGCTGATTGATTCGGGCGGTCTGGTCAGGGAGTATCTGTTTAAGGAATTGGTGGAGAAAGATAAGCAGAAGAAGCCGGTGGTCAGCTTGGCTGATTGCACCGTGCTGCTACCTCCAAGTGCAGGTGGGCTTGAGAGAGGCTTGCTAAACGGGGATGCTACAAGTCCTGCTGACGACATTGCTGATTTGTGGCTGGATGAAAACACCGAAGCGCGACGTTGCCGGAGTTGGGGCGACCAGAAACCCAAGGGGATGCGGCTGGTAAGGACGATCGATATAGGTCTGGATCCTGATGAAGATTCGGAGGACGAGGAACAAAGCGGTGGCCTATGGCGCTGGTTTGTCCAACCGCGTTCGGCCGATGATGACGGATCACGCACCGCTCGCGCAAAGCAGTTGTTGAAACCCCACCTGAACTCTGCAGGGGATTTTGCAGAAAAAATGGTTGTCCGACTCGGCCTGAAGGAGCCGGAATCGTTAGCGGTTGTGCTGGCAGCGCGATGGCACGATCTCGGTAAAGACCGGCCGGTTTGGCAGCGCGCCATCGGAAACCGTGCCTATCCCAGAGAGATTCTGGCAAAGTCAGGAATGGGCATGCGCCCCATTGCTCTAAACAACTATCGCCATGAATTGGGCACATTGCCGGATCTTGCTGCAATGCCCGAATTTCAGGAACTGTCGGAAGAAGTTCAAAACCTCGTCGTGCATCTGATTGCGGCCCATCACGGGCGGGCACGGCCCCATTTCCCCGGCAATGAAAGGTTCGACCATGACCGACCGGAAGAGGAGGTTGCCGCTATCATCACTGGGATCCCAGGCCGTTTTGCCAGGCTACAACAGCGGTACGGACGGTGGGGACTGGCTTATCTGGAATCGCTGGTGCGGGCAGCCGACATCATGGCTTCCCAAAATATCGACGACGGCAAAGAGCAGAATGAAGCAGAGGAGGATAGCCGATGAGTATGGCACAGGAAACGGCAATTCGTATCCCGGTTGATCCGGCAAATCCCGGTCAGTTCTTTGCCTGCTGCGGGCTATTGGAGTTTGCAGACCGGCTCTGGAAGGGGACAGAGGGGTGGTTTGAGATCAGACATTTTTGCATAAGAACAACTGAACCTACAGCGTCTCTCGCCCAACTCCTGAAGTCTGCTCGTGATATCGCACTTGCCAATGATGGTGCTACGGACCGAGAGGATGAAGGCGAGAACGAAGACGATGCCGAGGACAAAAGTTCATCGATGAGTATTGTCTCACCGGTATCGCTTCATTTAGATTGGTGGAAAGATAAATCCTTAAAGCCTTGGGCCGGTTCTATGAATGCCAGAAAAATATTCGTAGCGATGTGCGCTGCCATAGATCCCCAGAGTGACAATCCGCTTAATCATGGACAGTTTGTATACGATCCTGCAGCAACAGTAATACTGAAAAATGGGAAAACAAAAGCAAAGAAAGGCGAGCCCAGGGAACCTTTCTATTTCGATGGGAGGCGTGGGGCTAATTCACAGTCTCTTGATATAGGTTTTGCCCCAGACCCGCTGAAAAAGCTTCTGAAGTTCAAGACGATAGCTTATCCAGTAGTCGAAGCGATGGCGCTGATTGGTCTCCAGCGTTGTCAGCCGAAGCCAGCAGAAACACCCCGCGTATTCGACTACTTTTCATGGCAAGAACCTTATCCCGTTTCGGTTCTTTCTGCTGCTGTTTATGGCATACTCGATAATAGCTGCGGCTATCGTTTTGAAAATGCATTTCGAACTCCACAAAGAAAACACAAGGCATTTAACCCTGCAACCCCGATTGAAAGGAGCAAATAATGAGCGAGGTGGTACAAAGATTTGACAACTGGTTGATAAATAATGGCCCTGCGGCGCTGGTTATCCGAGAGCATTTGATACCGGTGGAGGGGGTTGACGGTGTTCTCTTTCCTGCCACATTTGCTGAAAGCAAGGACAAGGTTTTTAAAGGTGGATATAATATTGATGAATTCCCAGACGGAACTAACGTATGTTTGGTAGACAGTGTTGGATCCCAAGCAAACAGAATTGAGCCGCTGTTCATGGATAGTGACTATTCAGAGCTCATCCCGCAAATCACAGTAAAAGCCGGCTCAAAGAAGGTGAACCTTCTCGAAGCTGGACATCGGGCTGGTGATGCATTGGTCCGCTGTTCCACATTGCAGCAGGAACTGCATGATGCCTTCAAAACATTGTTGGATGGCAATGCCGAGCCATTGGCTAGGATTGCCCCCACTTCTCTTGTTTTCGGCGCTTGGGATTCACGCGACACCCAGGCAAAACTGCCGCGGTTGATTGACTCCAAGATTCGGGCTTACAACGTCCGGAAGTTAACCCGCTCCGCCCAGTTCAACCCTTCAACAGAATATTTTGATCAAGGTTTGTTAGAAAAGGATGTGGGAAAGAATGTCAAGGACGCTTATGCAGCATGTGGTTTTGTGCATGTACCTGAAACTGGCACTCACGGCGGCGTGATCGCCGCTGGCGGCATTCGTCGGGATGCCGTCCTGCATCTTGCCGCTCTAAGGTTGTTAAAGACAAGTACCGACGAGAAGACCTTGGCATTGCGACGCTACATTCTCGGTCTGTCGCTCACCGCTCTTACTGCTCCCACAACGGGCTATCTGCGGCAGGGGTGTAATCTTGTACCCGATATAGAGAACCCGCCTGAATTCACTCTGGTCCACTGCGACGGACAGCGGGAGAATGCGCGCATTCTCCATAACGATGCCCTTGCCTATGCAAAAAGCACTGCCTCTGCATTTGGCGTGGCTTCTGCACTGGAGGTTGATTTCAACAAGGAAACGGCCAAGAAGCTTGTAGCTGATGCCATAAAAAAGGAATCTGTTAAAAAAGATGTAGCCGACGCCACCAAAAAGAAGGGGAAATGACAGGAGCAGGCTATGAACGAATCACTTGTTGTAACAATTCGCTTTCTCGATGCTCTGTTCCACGGCCGGAAGGACAGAGGCGACCCTGAATGGCCACCTTCTCCCTTGCGGCTTTTTCAGGCCATGGTTGCCTCTACTGCTCAAGGGAGAAGGATCCCGGAACAGGCACAATCTGCATTTGTCTGGCTGGAGCGCCTGACCGAAATGTCACCGCCACTGATCATCGCTCCTCCGCGGGTTCACCCTCAACCGCCGGGATATTGCCTTTCTGTCCCGAACAACGCCATGGACATCGTGGCAAGGGCTTGGTGCAACGGCAACTATTCCAATTCCGGTGATGCCAACCCGGCCACCCATCGCACCATGAAGACGGTAAGGCCGACCCATATGTTAAACTGCGACTCGGTCCATTACCTTTGGCGTCTGCCGGAAAAGGTTACAACGGCAGAACGTTCCAACGTAGAATATCTGGTTGCCGCTGCCCGCACCATCACGTGCGTAGGCTGGGGGTTAGACCTGGTTGTCGGCAATGGTGTCTTGCTTGATGACGGACAATGTGAACTACTGGCGGGAGAGCGATGGGTTCCTGGCTTCCGAGGACGAGCTGAGGGGCTGCGTGTTCCTATTGCAGGGACGCTGACTGATCTTGTCACTCGTTATCACGGTTTCCTTAACCGTATCGGTAAGGATGGCTTTACACCCCCTCCACTTGTGACAGCATACGACAAAGTGGTATATCATCAGGGCAATCAAAGGGTACGGTTACCAATTGCGGCCTTCACGTTATTGAAACCGGATGTAGTTGGTTTTCAGGCGTTTGATACCACACGCTGGGCGCTTACTGTTTCCGGGATGACGCGTCATGCGGCCAAACGTGCAGCGCAGGCGTCACGATGGCCCGAGGCGAGGATCAATGCGGTCATTATGGGCCATGGTGAAACAGTAGGAGCTGAAAAACATTTTTCGGTCGGATCGTCCCGTTTTGCCTATATCCCGTTGCCCAGCATAGAAGCACGGGGGGAAGGCAAGGCCATGGTAGTAGGGCCTGTGCGCCGAGTGCTCGTTACCTCATTCGACACAGCATTATACAAAGAAGTTGCCTGGACGCGACAGGCGCTTTCCGGTCAGGAGCTATTCAAGGAGAGTCGGGAGAAGAAAGCCGATGAAGCGAAAAAATCGGTCGCCATGCTTTCACTGGTACCTTCTTCAGAAAAAGGAGTGCGGCCATATCTCAGTTCAGCCGTGTCCTGGGCCACGGTAACACCCGTGATCCTGCCTGGATTTGATGATCCTGCACATTTCCGTCGCAGGTTGAAGAGCATGACTGATGCAGAGGAACAGAAGAGGCTGTTGAGACACCTCAGCGAACGGATTGACGGCCTAATCCGAAAAGCAATTGTGCAGGCAGGTTTCCCCCAAATGCTTGCAGACAACGCTATCGTCGAATGGCGCAAAATCGGCTATTGGCGGGGAACGGAACATACTGATAAATATGGTGTTCCGAATCATCTCAAGAAATTCCCCCGATACCATGTGAAGCTTTGCTGGCGGGATGAGAATCAGAATCCGCTATCCGTGCATGGTCCTGTCTGCATCGGTGGCGGCCGCTTTTACGGCCTCGGCCTCTTCGCCCCGCAGGACTGAAACAGTGCTCAACCGATTTTCTTCCGCGTCTGCAGTCAGCCGTTTTCGGCCTTTTTGTTATATGCTTAGGCTATGGGAGTCATTTCGGATTAGGTCTTTTTATTTCTAAGTGGACATAGACATCATGAGCGATATTGTTCCCGATGAGAGAATCGCAGCCCGGATATTCTTTATCAGAGGAATTAAAATCATGCTGGACCGGGATCTGGCTGAGCTTTATCAGGTTGAAACAAAAGTTCTTAAACAGGCTGTTCGTAGAAATATCAATCGCTTTCCTGAAGATTTCATGTTCGAACTCACAGAAGATGAATTTGAAATCTTGAGGTCACTAATTGTGACCTCAAGTTGGGGAGGTATGCGCTATGTGCCAATGGCTTTCACAGAACTCGGAGTTGCCATGCTTTCAAGTGTTTTGAAAAGCGACAGAGCCATGCGGGTCAACATACAGATCATGCGGGTCTTTACCCGGTTCCGCCAGATGCTTTCCACTATCGAAAAATATGCCACAGACATTAAACGGATTCTAAAAGGCTTCCTATATTACGAACTGCCAGCCCCAAGGTTTGAGTAAATCGGGGAGATGTTTCGGGTGATGGCTTACACAAGGGCGGAGTTGCCTGCGGAGAAAAATGTCACCGGGGAAGTCACCGGGGAAGTCAGGCATGAAATTATTCGAATTGCAAAGATCTGCATTACACCCAAAAGCCGAAAAGAGCTTATGGCGGAATTGGGATTGAAACACCAGGATCATTTCCGTGAAGCATACCTTCTTCCAGCATTGGAAACCGGCGTGATCGAACAGACTATTCCGGATAAACCCACAAGCCGCCTCCAGAAGTACCGACTGACGGGCAAGGGCCGCGAACTTTTGTACCCATCGCAAAAAGGCAGGGAAAAATGAATGACATGATATCCGAAACACCGCAAATACCGGTTCGCATGTTGAACGAATTCGTTTACTGTCCCAGACTGGGCTACCTGGAATGGGTTCAGGGAGAATTCATGCATAGCTCCGATACGGTTGATGGCGCCATCAAACACCGCCGGGTGGACAAAGGCGGGGGCGTTCTTCCTGAAAAACCCCAGGAACAAGAGCATATCCATGCGAGATCGGTTAGCCTGGGTTCGGATATCATGGGAATTACCGCAAAAATTGATGTGGTGGAGGGCGATGGTGAAGTCGTAACGCCGGTTGATTACAAACGCGGCAAACGTCCGCATGTTGCCGGAGGCGTTTACGCGCCTGAGAAGGTTCAGCTCTGCGCCCAGGGCCTTCTGTTAAGAGAACATGGATTTTCCTGCAATCGCGGCGTCATTTATTTTGTGAGTTCAAAAGAGCGGGTCCCGGTTCCGATGGATCAGGAACTGATGGATGACACGCTCAAAGCCATTGACGATTTTAAAAACCTGGTTGCGGCGGGTCAAATTCCGCAACCTTTGGAAAACAGCCCCAAATGCCTGCGGTGCTCGCTTGCGCCGGTTTGTCTGCCGGATGAAGTGCTTTTTCTGAATCAGCGAAAGGATGAAATCAGACCGGTTTATGCATCCGATGAGAACAGCCTTCCATTTTATGTCCAGAAAGCCGGGGCCTATGTCAGAAAGGATGGGGCGCAGTTGATCGTCGAGATGGATAAGGAAAAAATTGCCGAGGCTCGCCTGGAGGATATCTCTCAGATCGTTCTCTTTGGTCACAGCACGCTGACCACCCCTGTCATTCACGAGTGCCTGCGGCGAAGCATTCCGGTGACGTATTTGAGTTACGGCGGATGGTTTATGGGGCACACCATCGGGACCGGCCACAAGAATGTCGAAAATCGAACAGCCCAATACCGCGCCAGTTTTGATTCTGGCGCCTGCCTGAAAATTGCAAGGGGGCTGGTGTCAGCCAAAATCTCAAACTGCCGGACCCTGATGCGGCGAAACTGGAAAGGGATGGAAGGGGATGGCGGCAAAGCTCCGGCGGAACTCATCAATGACATGCGCGGTGATATGGACAGCGCCGGCAAAGCCGATTCTCTGGATTCCATGCTGGGCATTGAAGGAGCGGCAGCCGGAAGATATTTCCGGAATTTTCAGTCCATGTTCAGAGAAGAATCTGATTCGAAATATGTCTTTGATTTTTCCGGCAGAAATCGCAGACCACCCAAAGATCCGGTCAACGCCATGCTCTCTCTGGCTTATGCCATGCTGGCTCGTGAATGGACTATCGCGCTTTCGGCTGTCGGGTTAGACCCTTACCGTGGTTTTTACCATCAACCCCGTTTTGGCAGGCCCGCGCTTGCCTTGGATATGATGGAACCTTTTCGGCCTTTAATCGCGGATTCCACGGTGATTACCGCAGTGAATAACGGCGAAGTCAGGCCATCTGATTTTATTTCGGCGGCAGGAAGCTGCAACCTGACGGACAGCGGACGAAAACGATTCATCGGTGTATTTGAACGAAGGCTGGGACAGGAGGTCACCCATCCGATATTCCAGTACCGGATCAGTTACAGGCGGATTCTTGAGGTTCAGGCAAGACTTCTGATTCGGCATCTGTTGGGAGAAATTCCTGATTTTCCAAATTTTGTGACCCGATGAAAGATCAAGAGCACCTTTATATCATTTCCTACGACATCCGAGATCAAAAGAGGTGGAAGAAAATTTACAAAACCCTCAAGGGATTCGGAGAATGGCTACAACTGTCAGTTTTCCAGTGCCGGCTTGGAAAAATGTCGGCACTTCGCCTCGAGGCCGCTCTTTGTGAAATTATGAACCAGAATGAAGATCATGTGCTGATCATGGACATTGGTCCGGCTGAAAATGTAACGCCCAAAGTCCACAGCATCGGGAAGCTTTTTGAGCCGATTCAAAGGCGTTCGATAATCGTTTAAGGCTGCCGCTACGTGATAACGAGCGGTTCAGTGATGCATAAAACCCCGCAGTCGCTCGCTGATGGGTAAGTTCTTTGAAATTCTAATTAAATTTAAAATGAGGGACAATGTATTTGACTTTGACATTCAAAAGAATATATAAATTTTTCATCCGCTCGCAAACAGCGCCAAACGCTCATAAATTTGGCATACTTACCCGAGAGGTATTTTCCGGAGCTTTTCCGCTCCGGCCTCATTGAAGCGTGCGGCGCAGGATATCACCAGCGCAACATTTGCCTAATTTTCCGGAGCTTTTCCGCTCCGGCCTCATTGAAGCTTTTCCGGCTCGGCGGCGTCGTATATCGCTTGCCAATTTTCCGGAGCTTTTCCGCTCCGGCCTCATTGAAGCCCAGGTTGCGAATCCTGCCTTTTGGTTTCCACCATAATTTTCCGGAGCTTTTCCGCTCCGGCCTCATTGAAGCTTTCCAGATTAGTTATTCGCTGGTGAAGATAAACATATTTTCCGGAGCTTTTCCGCTCCGGCCTCATTGAAGCTGGGGCAGTAGTGGGATACTATGTGGCCGCTGTTGCAATTTTCCGGAGCTTTTCCGCTCCGGCCTCATTGAAGCGAG
>JACRBZ010000098.1 GCA_016219185.1 Deltaproteobacteria bacterium | reverse complement strand
TTCTTGATAACCTCCTTGCCGATTCGTAATTCCTGATGAAATATTACGTCGGGAAAGAAGTGTAATCATGATTGAAGCAAAATCCAATCCCAGAGCGGTTTTCCGGGGTTTAGAGGCTAAGGTTGTCCAAAGTCCAATATATATTAACCTGGCGATTAAATAGATGAACAATAGAAAACAGCTCTTTCGCTAAAGTCTTTATATGAAAATGACCAATTTTCATCATTCGTTGTGCCCGCACCGGGCATGGCTGTTAGTTGGTAAGGTTTTAAAAGATCTATACCCTGCTAATATCAATGTATTTAATTGCCAGGTTAATACTGTCCGGTTTTCCCTTGAACTGATACCCGGTGAATTTTTCATGGCCTATAACAGTAACAGCGACCATTGGATTTTTCTTTAATTCTTATGTAATCTGTGATGTCATGATTATCCTCCCGTGCGTGATGAAATATCCGTATACCGGTTCCTCAGGATTTAAGATTGTCTATAAAATAGCAAGCGAAAGGAGAAGATTCAGTAGCAATTGCTACATTTGAGGCACTGTATTTTAATGAAGAGAGCTAATTCCAAACTTACCTGGGCTGATATCAGCGGTTAAAGCCTTTGGAATCAAGATTGTTTTTCAGACCTGTTGGCGACCCCGGTCCAGGCTTCGGTATTGAATGGCTTCGGCCACATGTTCAACGCGAATATCGACGGAGGCATCCAGGTCGGCAATGGTGCGCGAAATCTTGAGTATCCGGTTGTAAGCACGGGCGGAAAGCCCAAGCCGATCAATGGCGGATTCCAGCAGCGCGCCGGAAGACGCGTCGGTCTGGCAGAATTTCCGGATCTGGCGGCTGGTCATCTGGGCGTTGCAGTAAATCGAAAAATTGGAAAACCGTTCGGACTGCATGGCCCGGGCCGCGGCAACCCGGCCCTGTATTGCCGAGGACGGCTCCTGGAGGCCATTTCCCATCAAGTCCTTGTAGGGGACGGCCGGTACATTGACATGAATGTCGATCCTATCCAGAAGGGGTCCGGAAATCTTGGAACGATATTTGTGGATCTGCTGGGAAGAGCAGCCGCATTCGTGCTTGGGGTCTGAAAAATAACCGCAGGGGCAGGGGTTCATGGCGGCAACCAGCATGAAACTGGAAGGATAGGTGATGGCAGTGGCGGCCCTTGAAATGGTTACCTTGTGATCTTCCAGCGGCTGGCGAAGGACTTCCAGGACGTGTTTTTTAAATTCTGACAGCTCATCCAGGAACAGGACCCCGTTATGGGCCAGACTGACTTCGCCGGGCCTGGGGAAATGCCCGCCGCCGATCAGGCCCGCATCGGATATGGTATGATGCGGAGATCGAAACGGCCGGCGGATAATCAGGGCCTGATCTTTTGAAAGCATTCCGGATACGCTGAATATCTTGGTGGTTTCAATGGACTCATCAAAGCTGATGGGCGGAAGGATCGAGGGTATCCGTTTGGCCAGCATGGTTTTACCGGAACCCGGGGGACCGATCATGATCAGGTTGTGCCCTCCGGCAGCCGCCACTTCCAGGGCCCGCTTGGCAAGCTCCTGGCCCATGACTTCCGCATAATCCGAATCGTGTTCCCCGGTTCCTTCAAACAGGCGAGAAATATCGCTTAGTTCCGGTGAAATCGGCGTATAGCCTCTGAAAAAATCGATGACCTGGGACAGGGTTTTAACCGGAAGAACCACAATATCCTGAACCACGGAGGCTTCCAGGCGATTGTCGTATGGAACGACGATTGACCGGTAACCCGCCTGCTTTGCCGCAATCGCCATGGGAAGAGATCCGTTAACCGGTTTGATGCGGCCATCCAGGGACAGCTCCCCGAGGAGCAGGCATCCGGAAATCGCTTCAGCCGGAATCAGCCGGGTTGCGGCCAGAATTCCCATGGCAATGGGAAGATCAAAACCCGTGCCTTCTTTCTTGATATTGGCGGGTGCCAGATTTACCGTAATCCGATCGTCCGGAAACGTATATCCGGAATTTTGAATGGCGGATCTGACCCGCTCCTTGCTTTCTTTCACGGATATTTCCGGAAGCCCGACAATGGTAAAGTTGGGAAGTCCGTAGGCAATATCCACTTCTACCTCAACCAGATAGGCATCCACTCCGATTACGGCGCTGCTTAATGTTTTTGCAAGCACTGGAAAAGCCCCCTTGGAAATAGTAACGCCGCTATATTCCGGTTTTTTTCATCGCGGATTATCCGGCCGGTCCGCTAAAAGGCAGATCAGATTTACTTAACTTCGGCCATCGGTTTCCCGGTCAAAAGCAAATTGCTCAAAGATATCCCGGAATTCGGATAGAATGCGCTTTTGTTCCAGTCCGACTTTTTCCGGAGAATATTCATGGCGGCTTTGATAACCGGATGCTTTTTGTTGATTTTTTTCCAGCTCGTTTTGAAAGGGCTTTGAAATGGCAAAACCAAAGCGGTGATAAAGGGATCTCAGCGTTTTTTCGGGATCCTTCACAAGGACGGGATACGCAACGATCGCTTGCTGGGATTCCGGCCATTTGGGAAGCTGGGATAGAGGATATCTGTAATAGTCCCCGGCCATATCCATCACGTATTCCCGGACTGAATAGGGAGATGCCGGCGAATAAAAGTTTTCGACAAAAAATGAGCGCTGACTGATTTCAGAGGGAATGGATTCCAGGGGATTTCTGACCATGCAGATAACATGAGCGTCCGGGAAAGTGCTACGCAGGGATTGGACCCGGGTGCTGAAGGCCGGATTTTTTGAAAGGAATTTTTTGCCGCCTTTTCCAAAAACAGCCAGATGACGCTGAATGCAGCGTTTGTAAAAGCGCATGATTCTGAGCCGGTCTTTTTCGGACAGTTCCAGATCAAACCGGGCAAGGGGCCTGAGTTCTTCATAAAAAGGAAACATGAAAATCAGAAAAAAAGATGAGAAGATGTGCATCAGAATGGCCTCATCTTCTTCAGGCTCGAATAATCCGATGGCGTGGTAGACGTTGTTTAGTTTTTTTTGTTCCCAGTTGCGAATCCGTGAAGAAACGGGATCTCCCAGTCTGCGATCCAGTCGGCCCAGGGCCTGGAATATTTTTTTCTGGGAAATGGAAGGCGCAAACAAAATTTCCCAGAGCCGGATGGTCGTAAATTGTTCATCCGTTGCCATCAGCCGGTGAATATAGGTGGTGCCGCTTCTGGGAAAACCGACGATAAATACCGGCTCCGTGACCGCCATGTCGTGATAGTCCGGAAAAATGATTTCATCCAGAAGCAGGCAGAACCCGTTTATTGCTTGATTGACTATATAAAACGGAAAATGAATCATCATTGCCGACAATCGCTTGCGGGTCAGTCGGCCGTCCGTGTCCTTGCCGGCAAAAAGCGATTTGCGAACAACCCTGAAGGCCAGTTTGAAGTCAAAGGAAACCATGAATGCATTCTTTCTTAAGCGGCAATGATCTCAAATGAAAAATTCCACGGCCCCGGCTGCGCGCATCACCCGGCTGGGTGAACCAATGCCGAGGCAGGAACGATCGTTACTTTTTTTTGAATTTCAGGAAGCTCTTCCTGAAGAATCTGAAAAGTCAAGGCATGGGGATGTCCGATGGCCAGGGCCTGACCATTTGTCGAGGCTTTCTGAAGCAGCAGGCGGAACTGCTTTCGAATCGCCTCCGGATCCTGAACATTGTCCAGAAACACGTCCCGTTCCGCATAAGGTACCTGAAACAGCCTGGCGGATGACCGCGCCTGGCTTTCCGCGGTGGTTCGGCTGTCGATAAAAAAAAGATCTCTTTTTTTGATACTGGAGATGATCTGATTCATCTGATCCGATGAGGCCGTCATTTTTGACCCCATGTGATTGTTGACGCCTTTAATGTAAGGGACGGAATCCAGATCGTCATTCAACTGGCGGATCAGCGTATCGGGTAGCATGGTGGTCATCAATGCTCCGGGGCCGGGATTGACAGCCGGATATTCCAGGGGTTCCATCGGCAGGTGGAGCATCAGATCCAGTCCTTTTTCTCTGGCCATCTTGATGATTTGCCGCTGATAGGGGCTATGGGGAAGTATGGACAGGGTGATTGCCGCATTCAGTCCGATGAATTTTTCCGCGATTTTGGAATCATATCCGATATCATCGATGATGATGGCAATTGAAGGCAAATTCCCTTTTTGTGGCGGATGGGGTTTGGTCAGGACATCCCGGACAGGTGGCACCGATGGCTCGGGTTTGGGATATATCTCGAAAGCCGGCGGCTTTATCTCCGGCGGTGGGTAGACCGGGTGTCTTTGCACTTCAGGAATTGCGGCAATCGGACCCACGACCCGTTCATGTTTGGTTTTTTTCAGGGCCTGATTTACCAGAAGCCCCAGAACCAGCACCAGGACGATTAAAACGATGAGCCCCGCGATGCCACGCTTCAGATGAGAAAACATTCCCGGTTTTTTTCGGGATTTCCTTGACGGGGACGCTTTTTTTCTTCGTGGGCGATTGGGCGAGGCCATGGACAAATCCAGTTGGGAAAGAACAAATCCGGACCGCGGGAGAAGATCTTTTTTCCCCGCAGTCCGGATTTGATGTTATGCAGATGGGTTATTTTTGCTGCAACCCTTTAAAAATATCGTAGCTGATCAATGTTTCCAATGCCCGCTTTACCTGTGTATCCATTTCCAGCCTTTCCGGGTTGACGAATCCGTCAACGTTTTCTTCCTCTGGCCCGGTCTGTGAAGGCTCGGATTTTTTCTCTGGACTCTTATCCGGTGAAGGTTTGGGTTCCTTTGCTTTTTTTTGCCCCTTGCCCGGTTCTGCTTCAAGATGGTTTTCCAGATCTTTTTCCTTTGGCATCACCAGGGGCTCACGCGCTGGTTTTTCTTTGGGCCGGACCTGCTCTTGCTTGACCTCGATATCGGGTTCAATTCCCTTGGCCTGAATGGATCTGCCGCTTGGCGTATAATATCTGGCGATGGTCAGCTTCAGCCCATAGCCATCCCGGAGCGCTTCGACATTTTGCACGGAGCCTTTTCCAAAGGAAGTGGTTCCCATGACCAAAGCCCGTTTATGATCCTGAAGCGCGCCGGCAACAATTTCGGATGCACTGGCACTGCCGCCGTTGATTAATACGACCATCGGGTAATTGCGTTTGACGACTTTGGAATGCGCTGTAAATACCTTGGTGTTTTTGTCCTGCCTGCCTTTTATGGACAGAATCGTTCCTTTTTCCAGAAACAGGTCGGATACCTCGATGGCTTGATTCAAAAGCCCGCCGGGATTGTTTCGAAGATCAAGGATGAGTCCTTTAAGGGGCGTCTGGCCGGACTCCAATTTCTCCAGAGCAGAGACCAGATCCGTAGTCGTGTTGTCTCTGAAATTGGTTACCCATACATATCCGTATCCGGGTTTAAGATTCAGGGCGTGGACGCTTTCAATCGGAATCACATCGCGAACCAGCACAAATTCCAGAGGCTCGGGCGTGCCTTCCCGAACAAGGGTGACGGAAATTTTGCTGCCCTTGGGTCCGCGAATACGATTTACGGCATCCCGGAGATTTTTTGTGGGCTCTGTTCCGATCTTGACGATAATATCCCCGGATTTGATGCCGGCCTTGTAGGCCGGTGTTCCTTGAATGGCGGATACCACCGTGACCATTCCGTCCCGAGTGGTAATGCTGACGCCGATACCGGTGAATTCTCCCTGTGTATCCACCTGAAGCTCCTTGTAATCTTCCGGCGAAAGCAGCGAGGAATGCGGGTCAAGCCCGTGCACCATTCCCTGAATGGCGTCTTCGATGAGTTTTTTGGTGTCCGCAGGTTCAACGTAGTTTTTTTCAATCAGCTCGATGACATCGGAAAACAACTTGAGGCCTTTGTACGTTTCATCTGTCGTTGCTGACAGATCTCGGAAAAAGCCGGCGCCAATGGTCCAAAAACCAACGGCGACCGCCACGGTCACCCATAATTTTATTTGTCGACTTAATTTGATTTTTTGGTGCTTCCTGGCCATGCAGTTGCTCCTTTTAACCTGTCTTGATCCATTCCAGTGGATCCATTGGCTTTCCCCGGTGCCTTACTTCAAAATACAATCCAGCGCCCGTAACAGAACCCGTATCACCCGCTGTTCCGATGACTTCTCCTGTTTCGACCCTATCCCCTTTTGACTTGAGCACTTCTTCAAGATGCGCATAAACCGAATAGTAATGGTTGCCATGATTGATGATCACCATGTTGCCGTATCCCTTATACCACTCCGCGAAGATGATCTGGCCCGCATAGACAGACTGAATCGGCTCTCCCCTGTCTGCCTGAATATCTATGCCGTTTCGAAATGTTTCCACATTCAGACGGCTGTGAATTTCTTTGCCGAACGATGATATAATTCTACCCTTCACCGGTAATTGAAGCAAGCCTTTGCTTGAAATAAAATCGCTGCCGATCATCGGTGTCGGAGGCTCCGGTGTCGTATCCCCTTTTTCCAGGGTTTCAACAGTTGCGTTCAACTGTTCGGCTGCCTGCTTCAGCGTTTCTATGGCATTGATCTCCCGGGATTTTTTGATCCGGATATCCGCCAGCAGTTTTTGCCGGTTGCTTTTTTCCTTTTCAATGGACTGGATTTGATCGGCTTGCAGCTTTTCCAGATGCTGTTTATCTTCATACTGGATTTTTTGCTTTTCGTACAAGACTTCCAGTTTTTTCTTATCTTCCTGAAGCCGGACGAAGATCCGCTCATCAAAAGTCAAAATCCGCTGCAGTAAATATTTGCGGTGTGCCCAGTCCTGAAGCGTTTCCGCGGACATCAGAAAATTCAATCTGCCGACGCCGTCCAGTTTGAATAACGCCACCAATCGTTTTCCGGCCAATTCATCACTGGTTTTGATCCGGATGGAAAACTCCTCGGATGCCGACAGGGTTTCATTGATTTTTTGTTTCAGGGTTTCAATATCCCGATGAAGTGTTGCGGTCAGCTTTCGGGATGTGTTGAGGGTCCGATCAATTTCATCCAGAAGCGCGACAACCGAAATCTCTTTCTGTGCATAGGATTCCACTTCCGCCTGGCGCGTTTCAATATTGCGGGTAATTTTGCCGACCTGATGTTGAATATGGTTGTAATCCTTCAGAGACCGGCTCTGGGATGCATCCTCTTCATCAGCCGTCTGCGTATCCGGTACCTTGGCGAATTGGTCGCTGACAAACCCCCTTTGATTATGGATGATGATTTCATACCATCCGTTCAAATGGTTATGGATGGCAATGGATGCTCCTTTTTGCAAGCTGGCGATAATGGCGCTTTGCGTATCGGGTTTTTCACGAACATGGACGCGGTCTACCGTTATGCTGCCGGTCAGGGTCTGCGGCGCGGAAAGCAGGGTGCCGTATCCCGTGGACAGAAGCAGGAAGCAGGCCGCGGTGATTTTGATTAATTTCGAAAAAACTGTTTCATCGAAAGGAAACATCCGATCAATCCGATTCCTATACTGCAGCCGATGATTATTCCAATGGATTCTATCGAAAGAAAATGGATCCGCCAGAATCCGGATGCCAGGTCGCTGGTCAGTTTCGAGGACATAAACAGATATGCGGCATAAACCGCAAACAGTCCGACCCCTCCGCCCGAAGCTCCCTGTATCAGGCCTTCGATATAGAAAGGTGCTTTAATGAACAAATCGGTTGCGCCAACCAGGCGCATGATTTCGACTTCATCCCGACGAGAATACAGTACAAGCCGGGCGGTATTGGCAACAATCAATCCGGATGCGATAAAGAAAATCCCTCCCAGTATCATGCCGGCAAAGCGAAAGAGGCTCAGCAGGTTTGCAAAACGTTCCATCCACTCTTGGCCGTATTCAACGCTTTCAACCGCCGGCATACGGGTGATCTGGGTTGCGATGGGTTCAATTTGATTCAGTCTGACAGCCCCGTTTTTCAACTCGACTTCCAGGGAGTCTGGAAGCGGATTTTCCCCCAGTCCATCCAGGAGCGATGCCTGATGCTTCAGTTGCGCCTTAAATGTTGAAAGTGCCTGGGACCTGGATATGAATTGCACCTTCTGAACACCGTCAAGCCCCTGAATGCGGTATGTGGTGTCCTGACTTTGGGCTTCGGTTGCGCCCTCCTTCAAATATACCATGATGCGAACGTTGCTTTCGGAGGCGGTCATCCAATGGTTGAGATTGGTCCAGATCAATGAAAATGCGCCTGCAATCAGGACGGACAACGCGATCGTCAGCACGGCAACCCCGTTTAAAAAACGATTGTCATTAATATCCCTAAAAGCCCGGACGATGTATGATTTCATGGTGTATTGACGACCTTGCCGGCTTTAAGCGTTCTCCGACATTTGTCCCTGAACCAGATGAATGATTCTGCCACCGGCATTCTCAATGAGCATTCGGTCATGCGTTGCAAGAATGACCGTAGCCCCTTTCTGGTGAACCCCCTTTAATAAGGTCATGATATTGCCGGCTGAATCCGGGTCAAGACTGCCTGTGGGTTCATCCGCGAGAATGATTCTGGGGCTGCCGGCAATGGCCCTGGCCACTGCCACACGCTGCTGTTCACCTCCGGACAGGCTAGGCGGGAGCGCTTCCTGTTTATGCTCCATTTCTACCGTTCTCAGAACGCTGTGAACTTTTTTCTGAATCAACCGGCGCTTTTCTCCCATTGCCTCGAGAACCAGCGCTACATTGCTGAAAACGGTTTTGGTCGGAATCAATTTGTAATCCTGAAAGATGATTCCGAAATTGCGGCGAAGGTGGGGAATCCGGCGGCGGGAAATCCGGGTTAAATTGATGCCGTCCACAATAACCTGCCCTTGTGTAACCGGCTCTCCCAGATACAGAAGTTTCAGGAGCGTTGATTTTCCAGCACCGCTGGGACCCGTGACGATGATAAACTCATTCCGGTAAATATCCAGGGTAATGTCTACCAGCGACTTTTGAATACCGTAATTCTTGTGCACATGAAACATGCGTATGATCGGACTGCTGCGATGATCTCCCATGATGGCTCTGGTATCCGATTCAGGGTTAACCCACGGTTATGTTTTTTGTCCTTCTTTTATTAACAATTCGCGATACCAGCATGAAAAATCAAACATTCCCTTATACTTATCCTCATCATTGATGATTCCCAATGCGATTTCCAGAACACCGCTGCCGTATGCGTTACTGTATTTTTCATGCGTCATTGTCTGCAGAAATTCCCGGACCAGCATCTGGGTGGTGCGTTTGGTTTTATCTTTTCTGATGTCGATCGGATCCTTGGGTTCGGAAAATGGATCCCATTTTTCATATCCTTTTTTTTGGATATGTGACTGTCTTCTGGGAGACATGCAGTCAAACACCGCTTTTTTTCGAATCTCGACTTCTTCTTTAGAAAATTCAGCCATTTGCTTTGCCTTCCCGGGTATGGATTTGTTCGGCCGTCGTGATCTTCTCCGCTGCTTCCGCGGCTGTTGCATCCGGTTTCTGAATCCCCAGATATTCGTCGTCATAATCCGTTGCCAGGGCCATGGACAGCGGCACCAGCATTTCACCTAATCGGGAGTACTTCGATTGAATCGAAACAGCCAGATCCGCTGAAAGTTGAAGCAATTTATTCTGAATCTTGTCCAGATTTGCCGTTGGATACTTTTCCCCTTTTTCAAATCCCGACAGGCCGCAGGTATACCCTTCGCCGCCGATTGCAGTGGGAATACCGTAAAGTTTACAGGTCAGCGGTCTGAAATCATAAATTTCACACATCTCGGCGTCATTCAACATGGGGCAGCGGACGCGCGTTTCCGCCATTTCATGCAGTATGTCTTTTTCTTCCTTGCCGGATTCAACCGCCTTGTAAGCGCTTTTTTTAAGTTTATACAGCATGCGGTCAATTTTATTGCAACGTTCCGTCAGAATATCAAGAGCTTCACCGTTGTATTTATTCCTGAACCGTTTATTGATATACAGTGCTTCAATAAAGGTAAGATCAAACACCGCATGACAGCAGTCCGAACAGAGGGGTTTACATTTTACGCACTCGGGAAATTGATTTTTTACGGATTCAAATGCGCGTTCGACAGATGCGGACAACGCTTCGTACTGGTCAAAAAACGGTTTGAATTGTTCGTTCATTTATATTCTCTACTTGTTTCATGTGAAACATCTTTGATGGTTTCGTAAAAAATCCAATATCTGCGTTGAGCTTGAGCTTTTTACTTTGCCATCATCTTTGGGTTTAAAATATGTAAGCAAAAATAATGCCGATCTTATTTGCCGATACAAAACGAATTAAAAATATGATCGAGAATCTCATCTGTAGCCCGTGCTCCGGAGATTTCGTCAATGCAGCCAATGGCATCTCGAATATCCATGGCAATGACTTCAAAAGGACGCATCTGCTGAATTCCATCCATGGCCTGGCGGATGTAGCCGGCCGCTTTTTCAAATGCGCGTGCCTGCCTGAGATTGGGAATAAATCCAACAGGCTCTTCCCCCTGGGTTTTTTCAAGGATTTTCTTGACAATCAAGTCAACCAGCGCCTCCATATGGATCTGCTCTTTTACCGAGATCGCCACGGAGGGGAATGCTGAAAATATTTTATTCTCTACAATATTATCATGGTTTGCCGCAAGGTCAATTTTATTAAAAACCAGGATGACCGGAATATTTCCGGTCATCTCCAGAAGCTGATTTTCCAGTTCATAATCCGAAACAGATGCATCCAGTAGTAAGAGAATCAGATCAGAGTCGTGAATGCGTTCATAAGTTTTTTCAATCCCCAGAAGTTCAACGGTGTTTTTCGTGATGTGGACCCCAGCGGTATCTGAAAAATTAACCGGTATTCCCCGGAAAATCACGGCTTCCTCAACAACATCTCTCGTGGTTCCGGGAATGTCCGTAACAATGGAGCGGTCTTTTTTGACCAGCCAGTTCATGAGACTGGATTTTCCGATATTCGGGCGCCCGATAATGGATATTCGATAACCATCGCGGACAACATGGCAGTCCTCATATTGTTGAATCAAGCTCAGAATCGGCTCCAGCACGCTTGCTTGAAGCTGTGGATAAACCGAAAGCAACTGCAATTCTTCCACCTCATCCGGAAAGTCGATTGAAGCCTCAATTCTCACCAGAATGTCGCGCATTGTGGCGCGAAGTTGTTCGACATGCTGTTTGTACCCGCCAGCCAAATGAGATGCGGCGGATTCAAGGGCTTTTTCTGTTTTGGAATTGATTACGTCGATAACCGCTTCAGCCTGTGTTAAATCAATTCGCCCATTCAGGAAGGCCCGGCGGGTAAACTCGCCGGGGCCGGCCAGCTCGGCACCGCTCTGCAAGACCACGTTTAAAATGGCTTTAAGCACGGCATGGCCGGAATGCGCCTGAATCTCAACCACATCCTCCCGGGTATAGGAATGAGGGGCTTTCATGTACGCAAGAAGAACTTCATCCAGAACTGCCTGTGTATCCGGTTGAACGATATTGCCGTAATAAAGATGATGCGAAATAATCTGATCCAGCGGGAAACGGCAACTGGAAGTTTTTGAACACGGCAGCGAGCGGGGTTTAAAGATGGAAAGGGCAATGGACAATGCCCGGTCACCGGATATTCTGATGATTCCAATTCCCCCACGGCCTAAAGGGGTAGCAATTGCAGCGATTGTTGAACCATTCATGGATGTTTGACATATTTCCAATAACGGGAAGAGTAACGACCAAACCACGGTTTCACGCAAAAGAGGGGTTACGGGTCAGCAGACAGAAGCGGCTCCTGGCCTTGGGTTTTCCGTGGCAGCACGATAATTTTCTTCAGATACCCTTCCCCCATGCTTTGTGTTTTTACCCTGGGATCGTGCTTCAGCGCAATGTGGATGGTTTTTCGATCCTGCGGGTTAAATCTGCCGATGATCATGGGTTTTCCATTTTGGCAGGCTTTTTCCGCAATACGCGACGCCTGTTTTTGAAGATCATCCTGGCGTTTTGAAAAATAGCCTTCAATATCAACGATGATACGGGCTCTGTTTTCAGATGATTTGTTGACAATTTTTTTGATAAGATATTGAATGGCTTCAAGGGTCTGACCCCTTTTGCCGATGAGCGCCGCGGAATTCCCGCCTCTGATGCTATAGACAATCTGTTTACTGCTGCTTTCCACAACAATCTCAGCGTCACTGGTCATTGAATCCACCAGCTTTCGTAAAACAAGCCGGCCGCGATCCACCGAATCCAAAAGCATCGATGACTCCGTGCATTCCGAATCTGATTTGTGAGAGTCATCCTGAACAGCGGTATTGTCAACGGACTCATCAGCCGGCAGGGCGCTGTTTCCCCCTGAACATGGGACAGTGTCGGATTTCTGAGTGCCCGGGGCTGTCACCCGAATGCGCGCTTTTTTTATTCCGACCAATCCAAAAATTCCGGTGGCGCCAAAAGAGAGCACTTCGTGTTTCAACTGGTCCCTGGGGATTTTTAAGACTTCGCATGCTTTGGTTACGGCCCGCTCAACATTTTTTGCCTCAAATTCTATAAAAGGCGTCATCAATACCCTCCGTTATCAAACTGGCATGTCAAACTCCCGTATGATGATCAAGCGTATTTCTTTTGAATATAGTACTGCTGGCTTATGGAGACAATGTTATTGACCAGCCAGTATAAAACCAGGCCCGATGAAAAATTGATGAATATAAAAGTAAAGACAATGGGCATCATCATCATCATCTTTGCCTGCGTCGGATCCCCCATTGGCGGAGACATTTTTTGCTGGAGAAACATGGTGGCGCCCATGATGATCGTCAACACCGGAATGCCGTAAGGGGGCTCCATGAATGGAATCGAAAATGAAAAATGCAATAAGCGGTCAGGGGCTGAAAGGTCGGTTATCCACCCGACAAAAGGAGCATGGCGCAGTTCGATTGCTTCGTAAAGCATTCTGTACAATGCGAAGAACACGGGAATCTGAACCACCATGGGAAGACACCCGCCCAGAGGATTGACCTTGTAAGTCTTGTACAGGGCCATGGTCTCTTCGTTCATTTTCTTTTTGTCATCTTTGTATTTTTCACGAATCTGGGCCATCAGCGGTTGAATTTTTTTCATCTCGCTCATGGATTTATAACTCTTTGAACCCAGGGGCCAGAGAACGCCCTTGATAATCAGTGTTAATACAATAATCGACGCGCCATAATTCGGAATAAAGCCATGCAGAAAATTCAAAAGCCGCAGTAAGGGTTTGGCAAGAATGTCAAAGAACCCGAAATGGATGGCCCTGTCCAGTCCGATGCCCAGATTGGTGAGGATCGAAAGGCTTTTGGGTCCCATGTAGATTTTGTATTCAAATTTCCGCTGAACCCCGGAATCGATTTTCATTTCCGGTTCAATAAAAACATTGTCGAGCCGTCCGTTCGTGTGGGATAATTTAACGCTGGCATCTGTTGGAACAACTGGAACAATGCTTGATAAAAAATATCGTTCTTCAAGACAGGTCCAATTGATTTTACCGGAATACACATTTTTTTTCTGAAGATCTTTTACAGCGATTTGTTCAAGCGTGTTATTGATGAAGGCGCTCGGTCCCTCAAATCCATAACTGTTTTTTGCTTCTTTAAAGCTGCTGGTCAGGGACAATTCCAGATGATCATCCAGCATCTTGCCGGAACCGTTTTTAATGATGACATTCAAGCCGATTAAGTACGAATCCGGATAAAATGTATATTGTTTTTCAAGCACGATGCCGGAAGGGGATGTCCACAAAAACGATATTTCCTGTGCGTTGTCGCGAACCTCGATGCTATCTGAGGAAACGGTTGACAAAAAAACTGCGTCCTTTAATTCCGGAATGGTGTTTTCCGAAAAAGACAGGTGAAGCGATCCGACATTGGGAAGGGTGATCAGTTCTTTATTCGGAGAATCCGATTCAACCGACTCCCGGTATTGCTTCAGCGTAAAATTTTTGAAAAAAGCGCCTTTGTCCGAAATGGTAACCGAATAAAACGGCGTGTTCACCACAAGGTCTTTACTTTTTTGAAAAGCAGGTAGAGGCTGCTCTTTAATGGCGGTTCCCTGGGGAGTGCCTGCTGCAATTTTGTCTGCCGGCAAGGGTGCGTCGGGCTGAGTTTGAGCCGTCTGCTGCTGGGTAGGGGTATTGTCCTGGAAGAAAAATCCCCAGACTGTAAAGACTAAGACAGAAAGCACGATTGCTATAAGTAAACGACCTTGTTCCATAATGACTCCCATGATTTCCAGGTAAAGGAAATCAGATGATAATCCGGTGAACGACACGGTTGATGTAATGAAGCGATATCGCTTGGATAAATAATGCGGCTTGGAAGAAAAGATATATTCATTTTTCAGGGGACTGGATCAACGCCGCCGGGGTGAAACGGATGGCATTTCAACAGGCGTTTGAATGCCATAACCCCACCTTTGCAGGCGCCGTATTTCAGTATGGCCTCGGATGCGTATGCCGAGCACGAGGGATAAAATCGGCAGCAAGGCCCAATAAAAGGAGAAACGGCAAGTTGATACACCGTGATTGCAAAATTGACAAGATATCGAATCGTATTCAAACCCGTTAAACAAGATGGCTTTGCGGAATCGCTGCCGATGCTGCGGCAGCGATTTTTGCGAATTTATCAAATAAGCCATCCAGCATGGCTACCGTCTGCTGGAAAGAAAGGGTGGATGCCGGCTTTTTGGCGATCACATGAAAATCCCAGCCGTTCGGTATCGCAATGCTGTGAAGGCGGTAATACTCCCTGACGCGCCGCTTGATTCGGTTGCGAACCGCGGCATTTCCGACTTTTCGTGAAACCGTAATTCCGATGCGGGATCTGTCGGACTTTCCGCTTTTATAAACCAATACAAACCCTGAGCTATGGACCGCCTTTCCGAAGGAATAAAATTCAACGAATTCATACCGTTTAAGAATGCGGGCTATTTGGGGAAATGCAAATGGCTTCAACAAAATGATATGGCAGCAACTGGATGGCGCATTCAGGAAAGGATCCCGGGTATAGAAATATTTTTTAAACCGTCAATCTTTTCCGGCCCTTGGCCCGTCTGCGGTTAATCAATTTTCGGCCTTCCTTGGTGGCCATGCGCGATAAAAAGCCATGGGTCCGTGATTTCTTGATCTGGCTGGGCTGATATGTTCTTTTCATGTAAAAATATCCTCATTTAAATGTGAATTCAGCGGCTATTCGATACAAACGATTTTTTTTCTGTTATTATAACCCTTTTATATAACCATATTATAGATTTCAAGTCAATAAAATTCCATTCGTTCCTGCACGGGATAAGGTCTGTGGTTTTTGAAATTTGTGCTTGCAATTTGTACATGAATCGGTCTATATATGCTTCAGCATAAGGTCTTTAGATGTGTTCCGTCTCTGATAAACGACCTTAAGAATTTTGATGAACTTGCATGTTTTATTTTTTTATTGTTGACAAATTCAAATATTTGTTTACAATGGCGCTTTCATCAAGGGGCCGTTAACTCAGTCGGTAGAGTATCTGCCTTTTAAGTAGAGAGTCGTTGGTTCGAGTCCAACACGGCCCACCACCATCTGCGTCCCCATCGTCTAGCCCGGTCCAGGACATCGGCCTTTCACGCCGACGACAGGGGTTCAAATCCCCTTGGGGACGCCACCATTAGAATACATGATTCCAATGGGTTGCTTAAAAACAACCATTGGAATTTTTGTTTTTGTCCCGCAACAGTCCCGCATTTTGCAATAAGAGATATCAAGACCGAACAAGACACTTTGACGACTGCAGACAGCAGCCTCTGCCCAGCTTCCCATTTTATTCAAAGCCTTTCCCTGCCCCCCCCAAATAAAAACCGACGCCTGTATTGCTTACGATGAGGACTTCGGGCCATGAACAATGGTAATTTCTATGTCTTGATCCGTTGTAAAGCATATTTTGAAGAAGAATATTGTTGACTTAACATCTTGTAATCCATACAGGGATAATGTCATTTGTCTCGATAATGGATGCTCAGCATCGATTGTCCGGAAACACCTTGATATAAAATATTTTGGTATTGTTTTTCTCTTTCTGTGTTTAACTGTGGGAAATAAATATCAGACGTTTTTCATTTTTACATGACAAAGCAGCAAGATCCAAGATGCGAAAGCGTGATAACAACATAATATGATACATTAATTGCGAACAAGAAAAAGGAAATTATGAAAAGACGAAGCCTCAATTTCAAACTTCTTGCGGGTGGCATATTGTGCGCATTTGTGCCGCTTCTGGCATCCGGGCTTTTTTCGGACATCCAGTTGTCCAGAGCCATGATGGCAACGAATGCACAAAATTCTATCAACATCACCAAAAGCCTGTCCGGTTTAACCCAGGTGGTGCTGCAGGAGGAAATCAAGCTTGCCAAGGATCTGGCTGTCGGCAACACCACCATCGAAGTGGCCGCCAAGGTGGCCGAAGCCGGCATTGCGGGTTCAACTTCGGACATCCGGCGGTTGGAACAAAAAATTGTCAATGCCATCAAGCAGATCGGGGAATACTACGAGACCATCATCGTCTGCGACCCGGATGGCACCATCTACGTTGACGGCGTGGGCGGAACCACCAAGGGGATATCCGTTAAGGACCGGCAATATTTTCAGGATGCGAAAGCCAACAAGATCAACATATCGAGTCCGGTAAAATCCAAAAAAACCGGAAACCCGGTGCTTCCCATTTGCATACCGATTTTTTCTCCCTCGGGACAGTTCACGGGTGCCCTGGCAATTATTCTTAAAATTGATTTGCTGTCTGAAAAAATTTTATCCGTTAAGATCGGCCAGACCGGATATGCCTTTATGGTGGATCGAAATGGCATTGTCATTGTCCATCCCAACCCTAAAAACATTCTTGATCTCGATATAAAAACCTTAAAGGGAATGGAGTCGATTTCGAATAAAATGCTGTCGCATCAGACAGGTGCTGAAACCTATACTTTCGAGGGAATTGAAAAAATTGCTGTTTTTTCCCCGGTGGATTTAACCGGATGGAGCGTTTGCGTTAATCAGCCAATGGATGAACTTATGAGTTCCGTCATTTCATTGCGAAAGACCATGATTCTTATGACTCTATTTTTTCTGACACTCACGTTGGTAGCCATATGGTTTTTCAGCCGCGGCATTTCAAAACCCATCAATAAGATCATTGCAGGACTCAATGAAGGCGCGGATCAGGTGGCTTCCGCCGCCGGCGAAGTGTCTTCCGCCAGCCAGACCCTGGCCGAAGGCTCATCGGAACAGGCGGCGTCCATTGAGGAAACATCCGCTTCCCTGGAAGAGATGTCTTCCATGACCAAACAGAACGCCGACAACTCCGGCCAGGCCCATGCCATGATGAAGGAGGCCAGCGCCAGCGTCCAGATAGCATCGGCGTCCATGTCCGAGTTGACATCTTCCATGAGCGATATCCTGAAAGCCAGCGATGAAACCTCCAAAATCATCAAAACGATCGACGAAATCGCGTTCCAAACCAATCTTCTGGCCCTGAACGCGGCGGTTGAAGCAGCCAGGGCCGGCGAGGCCGGGGCCGGATTCGCCGTTGTGGCGGATGAGGTCAGAAACCTGGCGCTTCGGGCAGCAGAAGCCGCCAAAACCACCGCAAACCTGATCGAGGGAACTTCCAAAAAAGTCCGGGAAGGCTCGGAGCATGTCAATCGGAGCAACGCGGTTTTCTCGCGCGTTGCGGAGAGCACTTCCAAAATCAGGGACCTGATCAGTGAAATCGCGGCAGCATCCAGCGAGCAGGCCAAGGGCATCGAGCAGGTGAATATTGCGATTTCCGAAATGGACAAGGTGACCCAGCAAAACGCGGCCACTGCCGAGGAGTCCGCGTCTGCTTCGGAGGAAATGAATGCTCAGGCCGAGCAGATG
>JACRBZ010000008.1 GCA_016219185.1 Deltaproteobacteria bacterium | reverse complement strand
GGCAACTGATAAAACGGCCGGACCATCTGAAATGTCCTGGCAATGCCGAGCCGCACGATCTGGTGCGGGGGGAGCTGGTGGATGGGGCTTCCCTTGAACAGGACTTTCCCGGAAGTGGGTTTGACGAACCGGGTGATCAGATTCACCAGGGTGGTCTTTCCCGAGCCGTTCGGGCCGATCACGCCCAGAAGCTCCCCCGGCATGATGGAGAAAGACACATTCAAAAGGGCCTGGACCCCGCCGAATGCCTTGGAGAGACGGACGGTTTCAAGAAGCGGCTCTGTGCTCATTTTTCCACCTCGACCCAGCGTTCGAACTGATGATATTTTCGCTCCATATAGTGAAAAATGCCTTCCGGCAGTGCGACGATGCACACGACCAGAAACACCCCGTAGAACACGATCCGCAGTCCCCCGATGCCCCGCAGCAATTCGGAGAGAGGCACCAGAATGAAGGCCCCCACCGCGGCTCCGGCCAGGGTTCCCGGACCCCCCACCACGGCGGCGGCAATGGGAAGGATGGAGTAGTCCAGCGCAAAGACCGGCATGCCCACAAACATGTAAACATGGGTCATGAAAGCGCCGGCGAACGCGCCGATGCTGGCCGCGATAAACAGGGCCTGGGCCTTGAACCAGTAGATATTGATGCCGGCATTGATCACCGAGCGGTCATTGTCGCTGATGCCCTTTAATACCAGGCCGTAGTCCGAATCCATGAGGCGCCGGAATCCAAAGAGCACCGCCAGAAAGACAATGATGATGAGATACACCTCAAACCCGGCGGAAGGCAGCGGGTCCATGCCGCTTAAGCCTTCCGTGCCGCCGAATATTTTCGTGGCCTCGATCACCCGCACGAGCATCAGGGGGATAATCAGGGTCACCATGGAAAAATAAACCCCCCGGAGCCTTAAAACCGGCAGCAGCAGCAGGGTGCTGATCAGCCCGCCAAAGACTGCTGCCAGCGGCAGGGTGATCAGCGGGGAAAATCCCCAGTAATGATTCATGATCCCCGCACAGTACGCGCCGGTCCCGAAGAACAGGGCCTGGCCCAGGGAAATCATGCCGCTCTGGGACAGGATATCCCAGGATATGGCCAGCAAGGCAAATACGGCCACGGACATCAGCACTTTTTGCCAGTAAACACTCAGGACAAGGGGAAGGGCCAGGCATATGACGACCGGCAGCAGGCGGGGCCCGGCCAGATACAGCATTTCCCGCCAGGAACAGAGGGCAAAAATATCCTGAGACCTTGCCTTGATGCCCCGGTCAATCCGCTCTTTACGCGTTTTCACAGGTTAAATCCTTTCTTCCAGTTCTTTCTGTTTGCCGAAAATACCGGACGGTTTGATGACCAGAACCAGGAGAAGCGCCGCCAGGCTGACGATCATGGTCCAGTGCGAGCCGATATAGGAATCGGTAAAGCGTTCCGCAAAACCGATCACAACGCTTGCGATGATGACGCCCCCGCTGCTGCCAAGGCCCCCGATGATGCATACGGCCAGGGCCTTGATCAGTACATCATAGCCTTCCTCCGGCGAGATGCTGCCCAGGGGAACAATCACCGTGGCGGCAATGGCGGCAAGCCCCGCTCCTAAAGCAACCGCCATCCTGGCGATGCGGTCCGGGTCCATGCCGAATGTTAGCGAAGTGCGCTCATCCTGCGCAATTCCCCTGAAAGCCAGCCCCAGGTGGGTGTAATGGGTGAACAGCCACAGAACGATGATCAGCGCCACGGCGAAGGCCACGATCAGCAGGCGCTGCGCGTCCACGTAAGCATCGCCGATCATGAAGCTTTGATCAACGAAGACGGGCAGCGTGTATTCAAAGCCGACAAAGCCGAAATACCGGAACAGCTCCAGCACGGCCAGGCCGATACCGAAGGTGGCGATGACCTCGGAAAGCGTCTGGCCCTTGATGCGGATGATCACGAAGCGGTACATCAGGGCGCCCGCAAGGGTGGTCAGGCTGATGGAAATCAGCACGGCCAGGGGATAGGGCAGGTGGGCCATGTGCATGAGCATCCAGACCCCGTAGGCCGCCATCACGTAAAAGGCGCCGTAGGCAAAATTGGCCACGCCGCTGATCCCGAAAGTCAGATTGAAGCCGATGGCGGTGAGCGCAAGGATCGCGCTGTTGATGATGGCGTAAATGATGGTTCCGGTCAGCATCTTCAATTCTCCGGCATAATTGTATTTTCCCCCCCTTTGGAAAGGGGGGCCAGGGGGGATTTCAGGCGCTAACTCACCCAAAAATCCCCCTCAATCCCCCTTTTCCAAAGGGGGAAGAGATTGTTCACATCCCGGCCTAAATACCGGTTCAAACCCTTTTACTTGGCTGACGTCAACCCAGCCGGCAGCAGAATTTTCCCCTCAGCTAGGCTTGTGGGAAACACGATCTGCCGCTTTCCTTCCGCAGTCCACTGAAAAATGGCGGCAACCGCGGATTCTTCCGGGTTCATGTCGTAAATCACCTGATGCCCCGCATCGAATTTCACCCGGCCGAGCACTCCCTGCCGGTCGGTTTTGACCAGTTCCGCCACAATGGCGTCCGCATCAATGCTGCCTGCGCGCTGAATGGCATCGGCCAGGATATAGACCGAGTCGTATGCCGGTCCCGGCCCGTGTCCCGCCTCAAGCGGTGATCCGAATTGTTTGGCATAAGCATCTTGAAACGTTACGGATTTTGGAACTTTGGGAGAGCCGATGGCGCTGCCCATTTCGAAAATGCAGTTGATGGCCCCGGCGATTTTTCCGTCAAAGGTTTTCCAGGCTCCGGGTCCGGCCAGGGGCGAAATGAAACCGGCCATCAGGCACGGCACCTTCATGGCATTCCATTGTTTCACCAGGATGCCGCTCTGGGGCATGTCAAAGATCGGCAGAATCACCTGGGCTCCGGAGGCCTTGACCTTCATCAGGGTGGATGAAAAATCCGCGGTTCCGGTGGGAAAGCTCTCATGTCCCACGATGGTCCAGCCGGCTTTCTCGAAATAGGTTTGACTGATGATTTCAGCGGTCTTTCGCGCCCAGTCCACATCCTGGTTCATGATATAAACCTTGTTGAAACCATATTCCGCATTGATAAAGCCCATGGTGCCGGCAAGGTATTTCACCAGGTATTTGGCATTCAGGGCCAGGCGGAAGATGTATTTATACTTTTCCGGGTCCTGCTTCACCTTTTCTTCCGAAGCCGGCGTCATGGCAATGGCGCCCAAAAGCGGCACTTTATATTTGGCAATGATATCCATGCCGGCCATCAGGGCTTCGGAACGGAAAGGGCCCACCAGCAGGGCGGCCGGTTTTTTTTCAAGGATAAGTTTTTCTATCCCCAGCAGTGCCTCCGGTACCGGCACCCCCGGCGCTGCATCGCGGATGTCGATGGATTCGACTTTAAACGGTCTTTTTTCCGAACCGACGGTCACGCCCCCCGCGCTGTTGATTTCCGTCACAGCCAGTTCCACAGCCTTAAGCGCCTCCTTGCCTTCCAGAAATCCGGTGGACGTGGGCACGCCGATGACGATGGGCTCTGCCGCCAGGGCAGCAAACGGGCCGATCAGGAACAAACATAACAGCACTGGAACCCAGCAAAGAAACAGACATTGTTTTCTTTTCATGCGATAACCTCCCCCGTTCATTGAGGCCTGCCTTGACGCAAAGGCCTGCCTCGGGTTAAAAAAGTGGGCCATGATTCTCCAATAATGATTAAACGCTGTTCAATTCTTGTTCAATTGCGCAAGCAATGGTTGTGCCGTGAGGTGATTTTTTCTTTAACTATTCGTTAAAACTAACAATGTCAATTTTAATTTTATGGTATTTATAATTGATATGTTACATTAAGAAACAGAATTAAATTCATTTATTGATCAAAACCAAACAGATGATGTTAAATAGATCTTAAATTCAGGATATTAGAAGAGTGGTTCGAAACGAAACACTCTGTGGTACCTATCGGGGGCAAAGTTGACGGGCAGGCAATCACCCATGCTTTCTATTGGCAAAGTTTGCCGGAGGTGATATTGATAATGAATCCAATCAATAAGGAAATAACAGCATGGCAATGCAGAACGTATCCATGCTCGAAGCTGCAGAACGGAAGATGTTGAGATTCTCCGTGTCATATACGCCCACAAGGAGAAGCAAACGACTTGAACAAAGAACTGATTTTGTTTAACGGCAAATCTTTTCGAATTGTGCCGGATTGCTGTCGCATCCAATCCCACGCCGAAAACGAAGAAAATCGAGGTGCGAGGTGTTCTCATCGGGAAACGTTGAAACAATTACAAGAAAATTGAGGCGTTAGCAATGGCAAGAAAGCCAGCTGATGGTGAACGGATTGCCCGAATTGGCTACGAGGCCCAAGATATGCGGGCCGCAAATCTTGTCTACGATATCCTTGTTGAAGGTAGACTTGAATGGTTCAGAATCGCTGATCCTGCCGCTGGGCGGGTCGATGACATACAAATTTCAACTGTTGATGGGGAATTACACGCTTATCAGGTCAAATGGGCAGATACTATTCAAAACATCTCCTTTGCGGAGTTCATCCGTGAAGATAAAAACCCCAGTCTTATATCTCAACTTTCCCAAGGATGGGTTACGTTAAAAGTACAGCACCCTGATAAACGGGTTTTTGTGCATCTTATTCATCGCCATATTCCACTATCTACACCAGTTCCTAAGGCAAAAATTCCTATAAATTCTCCATCGCCACTTCAACCGCATTTCCAGGCTTTTATTCGAGATTGCTGGAAAAACAAAACGCAGTGGTTGCAATCTGGGATGAACGGAATTCCACAAGGTTGGCGATCAGCTATGGAAGCCATCAGACAAGAAACTGGTTTGTTTGATGAGCATAATTTTCTTGATTTTATTGCTGCCAGCAATCTGCACTTCGGCTATCAGTTTCCTCAAACAGATGAACCGATTTCCCGTCAATCTGCTCGGAGGGAAAAGGATGTTGATCAACTTGCTCGGCTGATCGCCAAGCTTGGTGGCGGCGAAAAGCGTATCATTCAAGTAACACGAACCGATATACTGAAGGAATTAGGTTGGGAATCACGTTTCGAATTTCATTTCAAGCATGAATTTCCAGTTGATCAATCCATATATCAGCCAATTATTCAGACAGTTCATGAACTGGAAGCTACACTTTCCCAATTTACTTCAGGTTATCTGGCGCTGATTGGTACCCCAGGTTCGGGTAAGTCCACCACCTTGACCCAGACATTACGTTACAGGCCAGGATTGCGAGTTATTCGCTACTACGCGTATGTTCCTGATAGCATTTGGCAGGGGAGTAGAGGGGAAGCAGTTTCATTCCTCCATGACTTGTATCTTGCGATACAACGTCAGGGCGTCTATGCAAGAACTGGCAAGCAGTCTCAACCAGAAACATTGGAAGAGTTGCGAGAGGCTATTTCCGCCCAAATGGGTGTTCTTCAAGAAAAATGGTGCGAAGATAGTGTCCGAACCTTGATAGTCATTGATGGTCTGGATCATATATCACGCGAACAATCACCTGAACGCAGCCTGCTCAAAGAGCTCCCTGCTCCGGAAGATATTTCCGAGGGTGTAATAATAGTATTGGGCAGCCAAACTTTGTTACTTAACGATTTCTCGCCACGAATACGATCCCAGTTGAATGAACCAGGACGTACCCTCACCATGCGGCCATTGCCTAGGCAGGCAGTGTCCGACATCATTACAGTTTTTCCTTTGTCAACGAGCCCCTCTCAAGAACAAATAGATAAGATACATGCGCTTGCGAATGGTCATCCTTTAGCGCTCAGGTATTTGTTGGCTAACCTCCGTAATGCTACTGACGAAGAAGTGATCAACACAATTCTCAATAGCACAGAGCCCTACCATGCTCATATCGAAGATAACTATCGAGTGTACTGGGAGAAATTGAAGCAATTTGAAAGATTGAAAGAGCTGCTGGCAATGCTTTCCAGGCTGCGCGGTCCATTTAATCCGGAAGAGTGGCTAATATTGATTGGTGCTCCTGCGATCAAGGAGCTATTAGACCAAGCTCGCCACTATTTTCGAGAAGAATCAGAAACTCGATGGCATTTTTTTCATAACAGTTTCCGGCAGTTTATTTTGGCTCAAACCCGTATCAATATTCTAGGGAAAAAAGATCCGTTATGTGACAAAGAATACCATCAACGTATTGCCGAATATGCTGCAGCTTCATCACCAGAAACTCCTTGGTCATGGGAGGAACTCTATCACCGTGCCTGTGCGGAAGATTTGGACAAGGTTTTATGCCTGTGCACACAGTCATATTTCCGCAAACAGTTTCTGGGTCTGCGTCCTTTGAAAGCAATTCTTGAAGATATCGGCATTTGCCTTGATGTTGCTCGCCAAAAACATGACGGTTTAGCAATAATCCGCATACTGCTTATCGAAAAAGAGCTGAAGGATAGGCAAGAAAACCTTGGCGTGTCCGAAGTTGATTTGCCGGCCATACTCTTTGAACTCAAGAGTATGGATGCTGCCATGCAGTACGTCATGGATGGGCCGCAAGTCCGAATAGGTGAAAAGGAAGCCATTAATTTTGCTGCTCTGCTGCTCAAAAAGGGAAAACTTCAAGCATCTGAATCCGTCTTTAATGCCGCCGAACCCATTGAAGTGCTCAACGGGTCCACAACGGTAGAAGCCCATCATGGTGGAAAGCTGGAAAGTTTGCACGCTTGGGTCGAAATCGCCCATTATTTTCGACCGTTGAATCAGATCTTTCTGGTTATAGAACAGTTACGTGCCGACACAAGTTTTATTCAAAAAGATCAGAACCCTGATTCCTTTCATCGCGGTATCAGGCAAGATGTCATTATGTCATTAGTGAATACGATATTTGACAGTGGCGATGAAAGCAAACTGAATGAGTTAAAAGCATTGCTCCAACAACGCAACGATGGCGAGTATTTTTTGCACAAGATAGACTTTTTGACATGCTCTGCCAATCGCGATTCAGAATCTGCCAATAGTGCCCTTGAACGTCTCATACAAAAGACAGAGAAAAATGCCCCTAAATTCTTTACAAATTTACGGCTTGCCGAATTCCTGTACCATATTCGAAACGATAAAGAGGCTATAGTCAAATGGGTAGCAAAAATTTCACAACCTTCGCTGTTGGAAATTTCTTCAAGCAACTGGAATGGGGATAACCTGAGTCCTTTTTCATTTCGCATCCGCCTCAACAGAATACTGACAATGCTTGGCCAACAAGTAAAGCCTGTGCAGGCCGTCCCTGATGACGAGCCACAAAGGCGTGGTGGTGTCCTGTTTGAACGCTGCCTTGTGATAATCGCCAATCTTTGGGGAATGGCTTGGGCTGGAAGGCCTATGTCCCCCAGTATGATACTGCGTGAATTAGATCCCGCTCTACGACTGTTCAGTCGACCTTGGAAAGAGGTTCATGACTGGACCCTTTGGTATGCGTACAAAAGAACAGCCACTGATTTTTACACGTTTCTTATCCATGCCGTTGCAGAACATAGCCAAGAAGCATTATATGCCTTGGGCGTAGAGTTTGATCGGCATTGGCAGGAACAACCTCAGTATTGGCAAGCTAACTTGCAGCGGACGATTGCATTGGAATTGTATCGCAAAGGCGGTTTAGTTGAAGATCTGATAAAACGCCTGGAGCGTATCGAAATCCTTTATAGTGTTAGTGATGCTGTTTCTTCCCTTGCCTCCGAGTACTCAAAGCAAGCTTTTGCTTGGCTGGAGGCTGGGCAACCTGCAAGAGCCCGAGCGTTATTTCCGAAATTGTTCCAGAGCAGTTTTGGTATCGTGTATGAAAAAGACTATCAGTTTTCCAACTGGGTCGCCATACTGGGGAAAGTCACAACTGCATTGCCTGGATTTACGGCTGAAGATTTCAGGCGATTTTCCAGTGCCCTTGTAGTTCTTGAGAATACTGGACGGTGTCGTGGTACACGGGATGCCTCAGTTGATTTGATGAAATTGGTTGCTCAATGGCACCCGGCATATGCTATGCAGCTAAAGGACTGGTTGTTTGCGAAACATAGTATCCATTATAACAGTGCATTAGATGGCATTCTATCCGCAGCTGCTTCATCGCCAGACGCACCGATTGGACTTATTTTTATACTTGTATGTCATCTGCTAATTCCTTTTGAGAGTACCGTCCCAGATGAACTTCCTAAGCTTCTCGCTCAGCGATCCGCGCTGAGAAGTTCTGCCTCAGATGCTCAAGTCTTACTACAACTGCTTGAAAACAGTCTTGATACAAAAGCATTCCCTTCACATAGGGCCAAATGGTGGCGTGGCGTTATCGAAGGGTTGCAATCTGCTGCGGTAGATGCAACCTATTTCCATGACAAGTTAAAAGAGGATAACCGAGAGGAGAAGTATGAGTCGGATCTGACAATTCAGTTAAAATCAGGTGAAAAGTTGACTCAAAGAGATGCCATGTTACGCATTACAACAGGCTATGATCTTTTGAATTTGATAGAACAGATCGACGAAGTTAAATACTTCCGTTGGGATAAGGCAGTCGCAAAAATCATTGACACTTTGAACTATGTACAGATTAATTCATTACGTACCGCGCTTGAACGCTTCGAGCCACGGGCCTCTGTAAATACTTTGTTAGCCACGAGACTTAAGTCACTGGGGTACATAAATGAAGGACGGGCGTTGCTTCAACCTTTGCTCGATCAGTCAGCGTCACATGGGTGGGATCGGCATTTGGACGGAGGTAGCCGTCTGACGGCGATGCAGGCTTTAATAGAATTCGATCCAGAAGAAGGGAGGGAAAAAGCCTTTAACCTCTTGATCAAAGATTACTTGACCAGTTGGCGTTCTCCTGGTTCATTTTTGGCAAATCTTGAGGACTTTCTTCCCCTGTTATTTGTGGAGCCGCCGCTTGCTGATATTTGGAGGGAAATCCGGGAACACGTTTATCAACTTCATGAATTTTCGGACATTGAATCTCTCCCACCGACAGTAGGTGAGAACTGCTTATCATGGCAATCCGTTATGATGCAATTGATCGCGGATTCAATGCAAATTGAGATCGCGGAGGTCCGTGACGAGGCCTACCGTGCTTTGTGTAAGGTTTGTCTGAACCCAGCCTATGATTCTGATTCCTGTATGTTGTTAAGCAGCATGCTAAACGGCACGGAGACCCAGATTTTTCATGCTTTAGCGGTTTTTGAATCAATTCTCGATCAGCGTTCGCAGTTTATCGGTGAATTTTCACGTAATATAAGCAGGTTGTCAATTTCTGAAAATTTAGTGATCCGTAAAATGGCAGTCAGCTTGGTGCAGGCTCTGAACATTCCATGCGGTTTGTTGGATTATAAGCCGTTAGGCCTAACTTACTCGTTGGAACTACCAGATTTTCCGACAAAAGATGAGACCATGCCTTTTAGTGCCCTACTGCCTGGTGCCTCATTCCCGGACTGTAACGATCCGTTGGAGATGATACGTCCCTTCCAAGATGATTTCGAATTACTTAGTGAAGCTTCTGGCATTCCAATGCAAAATCTGGTTTGTCGTGCTGCTATGCTTATGAAAACTCTGTCTCCAGAAGAGCAGTGGAGCAAAAAGGCTGAAGAGGATATGAAATCTTGGCTTAAGTCGGCAGATTTGGAACTTACTTACCACCGACTTCGACCGCAACAAGCATTGCGTGCATTGCACCATGTCGCGGCTGAATTGATTGATTCAAAGAAATTAAATGGTCAAGCACAGTCATATTTTGAACATTCAATGAAACGACATGACAGGATGATGTCATGCAAAGATCCCTCGCAACGACCGGTGGATATTAATCTGACCGGAAGTAATGAGATAGGGCTACATCGTGATAAGGATTGGATAGACAAAGGCGCTGACGTTTTGACGCTGATGCCAGAGCGGCTTCACAAGGATAGTAGTGTAGTGCTTGCTGAACTTACTCGCATCCGCCACCTGGACTGGGACAGTCCTACTGAATACCGATTTAGTATGCTCTGTCATCCAGATTGGCCGCTTCCTGATAAGCTAACTGATTCTTATCACTTCTTTTGTAACAAATATCAATGGCGTGCCGAGGATTATCCTGATTTGGACATGGATATAATTCCCGCAGTTGTAATTGATGGCCATCCTCGGGGAGTTGAATTTGGCGGTAACGAATGGTTGGCTATTAATCCAAAGATAGCACTGCATCTGGGTTGGAAGTGTAGTACAGGTGGTTTATTTCGCTGGGAAGACTCAGATGGTCGTACAGTGGTGGAGAGTTTATGGTGGCAAGATGGTCCAATAGACCGGCAGCCCCCTCGATCAGAAACTTGTTCTGAGGGGTGGCTTGTTGTTGCGACAGAAAGTGCATATCGGGAAATACAAAAATTTGCGGTTCCTCTAATACGATTAAAGGCCGTAACAAGAACATATAGAGGAAGAGAAACGAATGATGTAGTGCGATCTTTGGTTTGCCGTTGTTCTCTTTAAAGGGGATACTTAATGGTGTGGTTCGGAGGCTGGTAATGATAACATGTTGACATAGCATGTAATTGTGCGCGGTGCAAAGGCGCTGTTTCCCAACGGATGCGACTTTCGCTCTGGCCGTTAGCAACTGGAGCAGTCGTGGAGGGACGAAACGGAATCCCAGGGAAACAGTATCTAATTTTAACCAAAAAATACACATGATTAACCGGTATTTTTTGTATGTTACAGAAAAAGAAGATGTAGATTCTGAGCAAAATCAAAATCTGCCTGATTGTCGCTGCCACGGTGATTGGGAAGAGACTGCCAACCGCCGCAGTATTCAAAGCGAACCATTTTCAATGTAATCAATCAAAACTTCATGAGATTATCTATGTCACAACTATCTGAAAAAATGAATAAAGAAATTGAAAAAGCAGTGTCTCACTACTGGATGACGCGCCACTCTCAACGGGAAAAACAGAAAAAGAGAGGTGTTAATGACGCTGGCCTAAGAAGTGCTGTGACCGGCGGAGCTCAAATGGATGGGTTTATCAATCTCTTTTCCAAGTTAATAATTGAAGCCGGTATCGGAGAGAAATACATTTTTCATAAAAAACACTTGGAACTCCCTGGCTTTTTTCGTCCCACCAAAGAATGGGATTTGCTTGTGGTAAAAGATGGTCAGTTGATAGCAGCCTTAGAGGCAAAATCTCAAGTGGGGCCTTCTTTCGGAAACAATTTCAATAATAGAACCGAAGAAGCAATGGGAACGGCTATCGACCTCTGGACCGCTTTCAGAGAGGGGGCCTTCAATGGAGGGCATCAGCCTTTCCTTGGATATTTCTTTATGCTTGAAGATTGTGATGCATCAAACAGGCCCGTTCGAGTAAAGGAATCCCATTTTAAGGTTTTCCCTGAATTTGTCGATGCCTCCTATATGAAGAGGTATGAGCTTTTTTGCAGAAAACTTATTCTGGAACGGCATTACACCTCGGCATCTTTCATTGTTTCTGATAGTGAGAACGGTAAAACCGGCAAATTTAATGAACCGGCAGCCGATCTTTCATTCAACAATTTTGCCAAATCGCTTGCTGCTCATGTCGGGGCATTTATATGAAAAATATCCCCGGTAGAAGTCATCATAGATTAATCAATGGAGACGCAAGGGATTTGTCATTTCTAAATGATGAATCCGTTCATCTGGTTGTAACATCACCTCCCTACTGGAATTTGAAGCGATATCAGGAAAATCCCGACCAACTGGGACACATCGAAGAATATGAAATGTTTCTGAGCGAGTTGGAAAGGGTATGGAAAGAAGTATTTCGTGTTTTAGTCCCAGGGGGGAGGCTCGTGTGTGTTGTGGGTGATGTCTGTGTTTCCCGCAGAAGTTTTGGGCGTCACCTTGTCTTCCCGCTTCATGCCGACACATGCGTCATTTGTCGCAAAATTGGATTTGACAACCTGAATCCCATTGTCTGGCATAAAATATCAAATGCCAGTTATGAGGTATCAAATGGGTCAAAATTTTTAGGAAAACCTTACGAGCCAAATGCGATCATAAAAAACGATATTGAGTTCATCCTCATGCAACGAAAACCTGGAGGATACAGAAAACCCACCGAGGAGCAAAGAAAGTTAAGCAAAATCGATAAAAAAGATTTTGACACTTGGTTCAGACAAATCTGGACTATCACGGGCGCGTCAACAAAAAAACACCCCGCCCCATTTCCTCTTGAATTGGCCACTCGACTAGTGAGAATGTTCTCCTTTCATGGTGATACTGTTTTGGATCCTTTCTGCGGGACAGGGACGACCTTAATCGCTTCACTGAAATATGGCCGAAATAGTGTCGGTCTCGATATTGAACCCGAATATTGCAAAATGGCAGCGCGTTATTTAAAAGCCGAAAGCAGTTCTCTTTTTGTACATGCTGATCTACAATTCGAGAAAATGGTTCACGATGACATTGGGCATTTACAAGTTTGTGAAAACCAGTCTCTTTATGAAGTAAGACCTGCAAGAAAGATCTTGAGAGAGACCGGCCAAACAGAGGAGCGGACGCGGAAAACTTCGCCGGCCTGACGGACTCACTTATCGGCCGCTCCGCTCACTTCAATCTTTGCCGTTTAAGAAGCATCCAGCCATGAAAGGCGCCTATATATAGTGATAGAAAAGAATTTCGACATCCCGTTCATAGCTGACCTTGCGCTTCGTGAAAAGCAGATTCAGCAGAACTACAGGCCGATTATCGCAGTTCACAAGTGGTTTGCCCGAAGACCCGGAACGCTGTTCCGCGGCTTATTGCTTTCCGAATTTCTCGAAAAACCGCTTCACGAATCCTTTTACCGGGCAAACAGTTTGAAAGGGATTAAGGTCGCGGATCCATTTATGGGCGGTGGTACCCCCCTCATAGAGGCCAACAGGCTCGGCTGTGAAATCGCCGGGTTCGACATCAACCCCATGGCCTATTGGATAGTCAAGCAGGAAATCGAACACCTTGACCTGGACGCGTATCTTCTGGCAGCCATTTCCTTACGCGAGCAGTTGGAAAAGGAGATCGGTCATCTTTACCGCACCGGCTGCGTTTTTTGCGGAAATGAGGATGCCCACGTTAAGTATTTCCTTTGGGTTAAAACGATTGCGTGTCAAAAGTGCAGCAAGCCCATCGACTTATTCCCCGGCTATCTTTTGGCTTCCGATGCCAGACATCCAAAAAATGTTTTTCTATGCCACGCATGTGGGCAGTTGACCGAAACCTCCGACCGAAAAAAGCCTGGAGATTGCCGGCATTGCGGCGCCAGGATCTTAACCGCAGGCCCCGCAAAACGCAGCCGCTGCGAATGCCCCGACTGTAAGACCATTAATATATTTCCCAATAAATTGTTGGGAGCACCCCGACATCGGCTCTTCGCGCTTGAATACCATTGCCCCGCCTGCAAGGAACACCATACCGGCAGATTCTTTAAAATCCCCGATACTCAGGATTTGGTCAAGGCGGATCAGGCCGAAGAACGATGGGCAAAAACGCCCGCAAGCTATGTCCCTGACGATGAAATCCCCTCCGGCGACGAGACCAATCGGCTCCATCGCTGGGGATACGGGCACTACCGGGAAATGTTCAATGCCCGACAACTTCTCGGCCTGGAGCTGTCCGCACAGCGGATCACCCGGATAGCGAATGAGCGCGTCCGCAATTCTCTTGCGACCAATCTATCGGATCTGCTCCGTTACCAGAACATGCTTTGCCGATATGACACGATGGCGTTGAAGTCGCTTGATATTTTCTCGGTACACGGATTTCCCGTCGGGCTCGTTCAGTGTGAGTCTAATTTTCTGGGGATCGTTGACCCGAAAAAGCGGATCTGTATCGGTAGCGGCGGCTGGGCCAACATTATCGAGAAGTTCCGAAAGGCAAAAGCGTATTGTGACAATCCGTTCGAAATCAGACACCCAGGCGGAAAAAAAGAAATCGTGCCGATAAAAGGGGAATGGATCGGTGACGACCCGAACGGCAAACATCGGGCTGAAAGGCGAAGTGTTGCGCTTTGCTGCAAAGACGCCGCTCAGATAGAACTGCCCCCTCTTTCATTAGATGCGGTCCTCACCGATCCGCCTTATTTCGGGAATGTTCAATATGCGGAATTGATGGATTTTTGTTATGTGTGGCTCCGTCGTCTCATACGCACCGAACCGGATGCATTTGCCGTTCTTTCGACACGAAATCCCCAGGAGTTGACCGGCAACGAAGACATGGGCAGGGGACTTGATCACTTTGCCCAGGGGCTGTCATCGGTATTTCAAAAGATGGCAATCGCGCTAAAACCCGGATCACCGCTCGTTTTCACCTATCATCACAACAATCTTGCGGCATACTACCCGATAGCCATTGCCATTCTCGATGCCGGTTTAACCTGCTCGGCCACCCTGCCGTGCCCTGCCGAAATGGGGGCCTCCATCCACATCAACGGAACCGGCTCCTCGATTATCGACACCGTTTTTGTCTGTAGATCAACCGGTATGGTACCCCGCAAATGGCTGGCGGATTCAATCGGTGGCATTGCGGAGCTCGTTAATGAAGATTTGGCCAAACTCCGGTCCGGGAATGTCAAGCCCACGCCTGGAGACATGCGGTGCATTGCCCACGGACATCTTATCCGCCTGGCAATATGGACCCTTCGGAAGAACTGGGACAAGAATGCCGATATTAACAAACGCCTATTGGCGGTGTCATCCTGGATTTCCGGATTCGGAGGATGGGCCGAAATAGAAAGGCGCCTCTTAAAACCGCAGGACGCTTTTCACGACGCGCCGTTGTTTGCCGTACGCGAGCCTTCCGAAAAATATGGAGTTTTTTATGACGAAATATCCTTTTGAAGCACCCTTTGACGAAATAATGCAAGATGCGGAAACGTATGTGGATGCCGTTTTCTCGTGCCTGGAGTCCGAATTTCTCGTTATGCCAAAGGGCTCCGGATTTGTGGAGTATCCGGCATTTGAGCGAGGGTACGAAGCGCTGAAGGCGGCAACAAAGGGTTTCTCCGAACTCAATCCGATACGCGTGCTGCCTGCCGCATTGGCCGAACCGATTTCCATCGTGGTTCTTCGTACAATGCTCGGCTTTACGCCGCCGGAATGGGGGTATGTGACAACCCTGCAAACCGGTGTGAACGTTACGCAAGGTTTCGTCAGAACCCTCGACAGAAAAATCCGGATGTCGCCGGAAGTGCCGCTCAACTCAAGCGGCTTAACCGAAGAAAGGCTGAAAGCGCTGGTGGAAACGGCTTGCCAGATGCTCACTGAAGGCGTTCCGGAAGTTAAGAACGATCAACTGCATCGTTTGAACAAGGCCGATACCAAGCGCGGACTTGACAGCATCGGAAACATCGCCGGCATGGGTGTTCCCTATGCCATGCTTCTATACGAGCGGTTCCTGGGGAGACCTTTTGCCGGTCATCGTGATTCAGTCAGTGAGTTGGTCGGCGACAGCCTTGAATCAGCCATTGAGGATGTGCTGACGAAGGCGGGCATCAGCTACCGTAAAACAAAACGGGCGGAACGCATCGAGGGGTTTGATCAATCTCCCGATTTCATTATTCCGAGCGAGTTTAACCCTCAGGTCATTATTGAAGCAAAGATTACGGAAGACGACGGCACGGCTCGGGATAAAGTCACTCGCATTCAGCATCTCGGTGAATTGAGTCTTGCCGGTCGGTCGGCAGATAACCCAAAATATGAAGTCATTGCCTGTATCGGCGGACGTGGTTTCGGCGTTCGCCGTGAAGACATGAAAAAAATGATCCTTACGACCCGAGGCAAGGTGTTCACGCTGAAGACGCTTGATCAACTTGTCGAACATACCAGACTTAAGGACTTCAAGACCAAATAGCATGCAGATGACACGTCATAAGATGGTAATGGCAGCCGATCTTTCATTCTATAATTTCGCCAAATCGCTTGCTGCTCATGTCGGGGCATTTGTATGAAAAATATCTCCGATAGAAGTCATCATAGATTAATCAATGGAGACGCAAGGGATTTGTCATTTCTAAATGATGAATCCGTTCATCTGGTTGTAACATCACCTCCCTACTGGAATTTGAAGCGATATCAGGAAAATCCCGACCAACTGGGGCACATCGAAGAATATGAAATATTTCTAAGCGAGTTGGAAAGGGTATGGAAAGAAGTATTTTGTGTTTTGGTCCCCGGGGGGAGGCTCGTGTGTGTTGTAGGTGATGTCTGTGTTTCCCGAAGAAGTTTTGGGCGTCACCTTGTCTTCCCGCTTCACGCCGATACATGCGTCATTTGTCGCAAAATTGGATTTGACAACCTGAATCCCATTGTCTGGCATAAAATATCAAATGCCAGTTATGAGGTATCCAATGGGTCAAAATTTTTAGGGAAACCTTACGAACCCAATGCGATCATAAAAAACGATATTGAGTTTATCCTCATGCAACGAAAACCCGGGGGATACAGAAAACCCACCGAGGAACAAAGAAAGTTAAGCAAAATCGATAAAAAGGATTTTGACAATTGGTTCAGGCAAATCTGGACTATCACGGGCGCTTCAACAAAAAAACACCCCGCCCCGTTTCCGCTTGAATTGGCCACGCGTCTTGTGAGAATGTTCTCCTTTCATGGTGATACTGTTTTGGATCCTTTCTGCGGGACAGGGACGACCTTAATTGCTTCACTGAAATATGGCCGAAATAGTGTCGGCCTTGACATTGAACCCGAATATTGCAAAATGGCGGCGCGTTATTTAAAAGCCGAAAGCAGCTCTCTTTTTGTTCATGCTGATCTACGATTCGAGAAAATGGTTCACGATGACATTGGGCATTTACAAGTTTGTGAAAACCAATCTCTTTATGAAGTAAGGCCTGCAAGAAAAGCCTTGAAAGAGGCCAGCCAAACAGAGGAGAGGACGCGGAAAACTTTGCAGACCTGACGGACTTATTGGCCGCTCCGCTCACTTCAAAGTTTGCCGCTTAAGAAGCATCCAGCCCTGAAAGGCGCCTATACATTGTGATAGAAAAGAATTTCGACATCCCGTTCACAGCAGGCCTTGCGCTTCGTGAAAAGCAGATTCAGCAGAACTACAGGCCAATTATCGCAGTCCACAAGTGGTTTGCCCGAAGGCCCGGAACGCTGTTCCGCGGCTTATTGCTTTCCGAATTTCTCGAAAAAACGCTTCACGAATCCTTTTACCAGGCAAACAGTTTGAAAGGGATTAAAGTTGCGGATCCATTCATGGGCGGCGGCACCCCCCTCATAGAGGCCAACAGGCTCGGCTGTGAAATCGCCGGGTTCGACATCAACCCCATGGCCTATTGGATTGTCAAGCAGGAAATCGAACATCTTGACCTGGACGCGTACCTTCTGGTAGCCAATTCCTTACGCGAGCAGTTGGAAAAGGAGATCCATTGCCCCGCGTGCAAGGATCGCCACACCGGCAGATTCTTTAAAATCCCCGATTCTCAGGATCTCGTCAAGGCAGATGAGGCCGAAGAACGATGGGTAAAACGTCCGCAAGCTATGTCCCTGACGATGAAATCCCCTCGGGAGATGAGACCAATCGGCTCCATCGCTCGGGATACGGGCACTACCGGGAAATGTTCAATGCTCGGCAACTTCTCGGCCTGGAGCTATCCGCACTGTGGATCACCTGGATAGCCAATGAGCGCGTTCGCTGTCGCAAAAAATGCGACAACTGCTAAATAAAGGCTGAGGGAAACGAAATGGAAAATAAAGTAGAAATATATAAAATAGCTGATCAGGAAACTCGAATTGAAGTCCGCTTCGATCAGGATACCGTATGGTTAACCCAACAGCAAATGGCATCCTTGTTTGAACAAACTAAATAAAATATCAGTTTGCACATCAATAACTGCTTTAAAGAGGAAGAGTTATATCCTGATTCAGTTGTCAAGGAATCCTTGACAACTGCCACTGATGTTTCAAAGTCTCGGGCTTTCCGAGCCTTTTTCATCCTCAAGTTGGGCGATGGATTCGACCAAACGCCGTGTATTTTTAGGGGATTGCAATAAGTAGGCGGTTTCCTCCAGTGCCGTGTAGTCTTCAAGTGACATAATAACCACGGAATCGTTGGTTTTTCGCGTTATGATTACCGGAGAATGATCCTCACAGACCTGTTCCATCGTTTTAGCAAGATTTTGCAGGGCTGTTGTATACGTAATAGCTTTCATGCGTTGCCTCCTTATCGCCGATCAGTTCTTCGAATCCAACCACCCCATCCGTTTATAAAACTCCGGCAGTCTTTTCTCGTGATAAGACGGGCATTCCGCCAATACTTCAAGGGTCGCCTGTTTCCTCAGGGGCCATTCTTCTTTCCGCTTTGAAAAAATAACGTCATTGCTGATATTGGCATAGCATGACGGGCCAGGTGTATTAAAATGGCCGCTGGTTTCCGCCCATATTTCCGGCAGCGGTCTTTCAAGAATATTGCCGAAGGAGAGCATGGTGAAATCGCAGGGGCAGACATTTCCCTGGGAGTCGATAAACATGTAGTTGAAACCGGCACCGCATCCGTAATAGCGCTCGCTTTCAAAAAAATCATAGGCGAATACACCCGGATATCCTTTTGTCCGGGTACATTTTTTCTGAATTTCAAATATGGTTTCCACGTTATCAGCCGACAGCTTTTCTTCGGGCCTGGCGGTCAGTTTTCCGCTCAGAATCGGGGATGTCAGCCGCATATCGTTTATACCGATATCTTTGAAAAAATCGATAACCTTGAACAGTTCTTTCCGGTCGGAGACAAGGGGTTTGTCCGGCACAAAGGAAACCGCTACATAAAACCCTTCATCCTGAAATAAACGGATGGCGTTTAAGGCATACTCAAATATTCCCGCTTTCCTGCGGCCTTTATCATGAATCCCCGCCTCATAATGATCCAGGCTGATGACCGGAATTTCAAGCCCGGCCCGTTTAAGTCGCTTTACCCGCTCCCTTGTCAATTTATACCCGGTTGTAAACATGATGGGCATGGATCTTTTGTCGATGGATGCGATGATCTCTTCCAGATCCTCCCGCAACAAGGGTTCTCCCCCGGTAAGGCCGATCACGCTTGACCCCAGGTCCTGGGCATGGGATATAGCTTTTTTAAGCTGCTCCAGGGATAGGATATCTTTTTTGGAACGGTCGGAAAAGGAGCAGTGCCAGCAGTTGCAAGGGCACTGGGGCGTAATGGCAAAATTTGTGACAACAGGCAGGGGTTTGCCTGAGGCAACTGAAATTACCCCTTTTAGAAACCGGTCATAGGCCAGTGATGGGAAATAGGGCGTAAAGGTATTGGTGTAAATTTTGTCGCCGATCTGTGTGAGTTTACTTTCCTTTGAAACATAATTCATGGCCAGTTTCTGCCGGATCGACAACTGCTTCAGCTCCCTGTGCATGCCGATTTTCAATATTGCCAGAAATTTTTGGATTCCGTATAATTGCTTTCCGTTGTGTTTTCGCATTGCTATCCTTATATTATTTTTCAATCCTGGCGGATAGTGTCGCGCAGAAGTAAAATTTTTTCAAGCTTAAGATGCAAAAAGAAAGGATAAGGAAAATCCGTAAAGGCCAATGAAATGAGAAGACAACACATTGAGATACGGCAATCCTTCGATGCACCCGTTGAAAAGGTTTTCAAAGTTCTTACCGAACATGAATCCTTCGGAAAAGTGATACGGAAAAATATCAAGCGGGTGGTCGATTGCCAGGATGAAAATAAGAATGGCGTCGGGTCAGTCAGGCGGATTAATCCTTTTCCTTTACCGGCATTTGAAGAAACAGTCACCAGACTCGAGCCCAATCGTCTGATGGAATATGTGGTTAGTCAGGGAAGCCCCATCAAGAATCACAAAGGCCGAATGGAGTTTTCAGAGGAGCAAGGCAAGACAATTCTCTGTTACACAATTGATTTCGAGCCGAAACTTCCGTTTGTGCTTTTCGGCGCCATTTTGAAGCAGGCCATTGAGAAGCCGATACGCTCCGGGATTGAGCGACTTGCCGAAAGTTATCACGCGTAAAGGGCATGCTGGGGACATAGAGGACCATATAAGTTTTAAGAGAATGACCCGAGATGGACACCTGCGTGCAAGCCGCAGATGTCCATGTTTTATAGGCTCGATACAAAAAAAAGGAGAAAATGCCATGAACAGAAAAATTGCGATAATCACCGGCGGCAGCCGCGGCCTGGGCAAAAGCGCCGCTCTCAAACTTGCGGAAAGGGGTGTGGATGTTATCTTCACCTACCACAGCCGGCAAGCGGAAGCCGATGCCGTGGCATCTGAAATCAAACATCTTGGCGGCAAGGGGGTGGCCTTGCCGCTCGATATCGGCAACAGCAGCACGTTTGCGGCTTTCAGCGAACAGGTGAAAGCGGAACTGGAGTCGAACTGGCAGCGTTCAACCTTCGACTTTCTGGTAAACAACGCCGGCAGCGGTATTCATACCCCTTTCGGTGAAACGACCGAAGCACAGTTTGATCTGATGATGAATATTCATCTGAAAGGGGTATTTTTCCTGACGCAGTCCCTGTTGCCGCTGATGGCCGATGGCGGAAGGATTCTGAATGTATCGTCCGGCCTGACACGCTTCTCTCTTCCCGGCTATGCTGCGTACGCCACCATGAAAGGAGCCGTTGAAGTACTGACCCGGTACCTTGCCAAGGAGCTCGGTGAACGCGGCATTGCCGTCAATGTCATTGCACCGGGCGCTATTGAGACCGATTTCGGCGGTGGAGCGGTGCGCGACAATCCTGACATCAATGCCTACATTGCTTCCCAGACCACCCTGGGTCGCGTTGGGCGGCCGGATGATATCGGCGGCGTCGTCGCCGCGCTGCTCTCGCCGGATTGCCGCTGGATCAACGCCCAGCGTATCGAGGCGTCGGGCGGCATGTTTATTTGATGCGTCTGACCGCGACAAATCGGAACGCTTGAGACGACAACTGTCCGTTAAGCCGCTCAGGAAACAAAAATATCAATTAAAAGGAGAAAACAATGCTGAAAAAGATTCTGGCCATTCTGGTCTGCGGTCTCCCGATTCTCTGTGCCGGGGTTGCGGTCACCGCCGAACCGGCCGCCAAGAACCCTGTCGTACTCATGGAAACCAGCCTGGGGAATGTGAAGCTGGAACTCTTCGCTAAGGAGGCGCCGATCTCGGTAAAGAACTTCCTGGACTATGTCAACAGCGGATTCTATAACGGCACCGTCTTCCACCGGGTAATTCCCAAATTCATGATTCAGGGCGGAGGATTCACGGCCGACCTGAATCAGAAACAGACCAACCCGCCGATCAAGAACGAAGCGGATAATGGTCTGAAGAACCTGTTGGGGACGCTTGCCATGGCCCGAACCATGGTTGTTGATTCAGCCACGTCCCAGTTCTTCATCAATGTGGCCGACAATGTTTCTCTGAATCATCGTGACAAGACGACTCAGGGGTATGGGTATGCGGTTTTCGGCAAAGTCATTGAAGGTATGGATGTAGTGGAAAAGATCGTCGCCGTCAAGACCGGCACGCAGAAGGGTTTTCGGGATGTCCCGGAAACATCGGTCGTTATCAAGTCGATGAAGGTTCTTCCGTAACCGAACGGCTGTCCTGCAGCGGGGGATAAGAACGATAAACTGAAAACAGCTCTCGGCAATCTCTATTGTTCAGAGGGGCTCGGCGATGCAGGGTCTGAAAAAAGATGTGGCCGATGAATTGGATGGATCGTTATGATTGTTTTTTACGGGAAGGCCTTGGCATAGGCGTTTGGAGGTTTGAATGAGTTTATTGAACATCGATCAACAGAAATGTAAGCAAGATGGTCTCTGTGCGGCCGAATGCCCCATGGGGATCATTCGGTTTGAAGGAAAAGGAAGCTATCCGGAGATTCCATCCGAAAGTGAGTTGCTGTGCATCCGCTGCGGACACTGCGTGGCGGTATGTCCCCATGGCGCCTTGGATCATGCCGAGGTACCACTGGCTGCATGTACGGCCATTGATAAGGCGCTCGTCATCTCGCCGGCCCAGGCCGAGCAATTCTTACGCTCGCGCCGTTCGGTCCGGCAATTCAAGGATGAGCCGGTGGAGCAGTCCACCTTGCAGCGGTTGATCGAGATCGCCCGCTATGCCCCGACGGCCAGCAACTCGCAACTGGTGGAGTGGCTGGTTATCAACGATCCGAAGCAATTGCATGCCATCGCCGGTCAGGTGATCGACTGGATGCGGTCTCTGCTGCAAGATCCGAAATCGGTGGTGATGCCTTACTATCCCTTGCTGGTTGGCGCCTGGGAGGCCGGCGTCGATACGGTTCTGCGTTCCGCCCCCTGTCTGGTGGCGGCGATGGCGCCGGGACCAATGCCCAACCGCATGGTCGATCTGACCCTGGCGCTCAGTTATCTGGAGCTGGCCGCGCCCCAATATGGACTGGGGACTTGTTGGGCCGGCATGCTGCAAGGCGCGATGCTCGCAAGTCCCTCCCTGAAGCAGATGGTGGGCATTCCCCAGGACTACCCGTTTCATTACCCGATGATGATCGGCTATGCCAAAGTCCGCTATTACCGGCTGCCCGAACGTCAGGCGCCAAAAATCCACTGGCGATAATTTCGGTGACGGGGAACGAAAGATGCATTTAAGAGATAAAAACCTGACGTGAACATCCTGCGGGTAAGCCGCAGATGATCATATCAATATAGTCATCATCACATCAAAAACAACTTGAGACTAAAAAATGAGAAGCATGAAAAATGTTTGGAAGCAAACAATGTTGTTTGCGATGTTATGCGCGTGGATGATAATATCTGCCGAGGCGTCGGTGGCCAATGGAGGCGAAGTCGATGGCACTTACCTTACAACCATTACTTTAGACGGTAAATTCGCCTCACGATCCGTGTTGACCTTCCATTCAGATCGGACCATGTCCGTCGTGGATTCTGCTCAAATCAGCCAGAATCTGATGTTTAGCGATCAACAAGGTGTTTGGAAGAAACGTGGCAACCATGTTGTTGGTCAAACGATCGATATCACCTTCATGCCGATTCCGGGTCTTGCACGAAATGATTATGATTTGATCGTCGATGAGCAAAACGCCACACTCAGTGGCCACATCGAACTGAGAACTTATGAGATAAGCGGCGATCCGCTTCATGATGATGGTGTTCTGATTGGAATCTACGAAGTGACTGGCGAGAGGCTAAAAATCAAGAGACCAGACCAATGATTTCAAAATTCCCGGGGTTGAAAGAAGGATGTGTTGATGAACCGGATCATGACGATCCTTAATGACACCGGGTAGTTTGATCTCCCCCATTTTATTCGTGAGTTCAAGACAGTTGCCGGTTTTACGCCATCTCAGGATAAACTCAAAGCACTTATATGAGCGGATTCAATCGGTTTTCCAATTTTTCGCTTAGATCCTCTTCAGTTAACATGGGGGAACGTTGCTGGTTTGCCCATTTTAATGTTGACGGTGACTTTTCACAGTTGTTTCCCTTTATTCAATCAACGGCAAATGAAGCCGTGCACTATGATTTTCCTGAATATATTCAGTTTCAACTGGACGATATTCTATGTACGCTTTACCCGCCCGACATTGTTGTATCAAGGCTTTTTTATGGAAGAGAACAAGCCTTTGAATTTGCACAGCGACTGATTGATTATCTTAGCGAATTGGAATGCAATAAATCTCGCATAAAACCGAATTATAAGAAAATCAGTCGCCTTCATGTCCCGGAAATATTGCAATTTCTTCCAATGACCCACTGCGGCGAGTGCGGATTTCGAACCTGTATGGCATTTGCCGGGGCTGTGAGTCGCAGAAAAGCCGGGCTTAACATGTGTACGCATTTTCCGGAGCCGGTCGACGCCAAAATCATTTATATTGCCAAAGACCCGAACTCAGAGAAGATCAGAAGCATGGAGGTCGATTCGGATCTGGCCGGCGTTATGATTTCAAGGATCAATGATGCTCAAAGTGCCACGCAACCGCAATCGGATTTAAAAAAGAGGATAAAGCGTTCAACGGGTTTAATGGGGAATCGTGAGGGTATTATTTTCAAGATCTCAGGTCGCGAAGCCGAAGTGCTCCGGCTGATAACCGAAGGGTTTACAAATAATGAGATTGCTCACATTTTGGAGGTGAGCTACAATACCGTCAAAAGCCATGTGCTACACATTTTTAATAAACTGGGTGTAAATGATCGAACCCAGGCTGCTGTTTGGGCGGCTCAAAACGAACTGATTTAGGTCGATAAAGTGTTTGGCGCCGTTCTTTAAGGTTTTTTAAAAAAATAATGAAATTTTCGAGTATCACCCATTCGGGTGATTTTTTTTATTGTGTCCTTTTGTAATCTGCTCTCAGGTTAACCATTTTAACATACATTAATCAGAGGAGGTTCAAGATGGCACGTATCGGAATCATTACCTGTTCAAACTGTGCACAGGAAACCAACTGTTCCTCGGTTGTCTGCTTCGCGGACCTGCGCAAGCGCCGGGGATTTTTTGGTTGCTATCCCAAGGAAGAGTCTGTTGATTTAGTGGGATTGGTACACTGCGCGGGATGTCCAACAAACGTCGCTCCGGGCAAAATTCTTAAGAGGATTCGTTCACTGGTGGATTACAAAATGGACGTCTTGCATTTCTCCTATTGCATGACGGTGTTATGTCCATTTATAGGAAAATATGAAAAGGAAATCTCGAATGCCTATCCGGATTTGAGAATCGTTCATGGCACCCACCAACCCGGAGACCCGGAAGAATTCAAAAAGGCGGTTAAAGAAATGCTTTGTCCGACAGTTAAAATACCTCAAGACATGAACGACGTAATAAAGAGAAGGTTTGTACTGGGGACGTAGATAAATATATAAGTTTTTGAGATAATAACCCAACATGATACTTGCGGGTTAGTCGCGGGTCTTTACAGATCCATCAACCGGACCGGGAGATCAGGTCGTTGTCGACCCGAAGGATGCTGCCCGGTTCGGATTAGCCGGTACTTTTCGTGTTGCGCAGAAAGAGAAGATGCAGATTCTGATCAAAATCATTATCAGCCTGATTGTGATTGTCGCTGCCACGGAGATCGGGAAGAGAGTGCCATCCGCCGCGGGCCTTATTGGCGTTATGCCGCTTACCGGTGCACTGGTTCTGGTGTGGGTTTATCTGGAGAACAAAGGTGATCCGCAAACCATGCAGGACTTTGCCAAAGGGGCGCTGTGGGGGATGTTGCCGAGCATCCTTTTCTTTCTCGTGGCTTTGGTCTGTTTTAAAAAACACCTTTCACTTCCCGTTGTTCTTATCTCAAGTTTCGGCGTGTGGCTGGGGGCGGCTATTGTGCACCAGTGGCTGTTAAAATGAAAGAAAAGAAATTAGGTACGTTTGGCATTGGTTGTGCGCCGCTGGCACACAACCAATAATCCAATGGACGTCCCCGCGTCCTATTTTATGAAGGGAGTCGTTATGGGCAGAACCTGCTTGCCGAAATGCGTATTCAGCGAGATGGCACCCGCAAGGTAAATGGCAAGGCTTCCTGCGATTAACAAGGAATAAGCCCCGGTCTTGGCGATCATGGCTCTTCCGGCAACAACACCGAAATCCAGGGAGATCAGGCAAAACAGGGCAACGCAAAGAAAAGAGCCAAGGATAAAAAGGATTTTCGGGCTCTTTAGAAAGCACGGCAGCACGATACAGATCCATAGCGTTATCGCCAGCCACAACCATCCTTCAATGGAGGCATCAAAAGGCATTCCAGCCTTATGGAGAAAGTATTTCGCACTGACGCTCAAAGCCCCTGTCAACATGAAAATGGCGGAAAACACCAGGAATACATTGGCGCCCGGTAGGTTTTTATCTCTGAATTCAATGACGGCAACAACGATTTGGACAAAAAAGCCGCCAATCAGCCATGCAGCCAATATCGGGGCTGCATCATGGGTAACCTTGCCCGACAATAATGCAAAAAAACCAAAGCAGGCCATTGCCAGGGCACCCAGACCGGCGGGAAGGGGATTTGCGAAAAGATGATCCTGAGTGGACATGAAATTCTCCTTTTTAATGTTACGGTGAGATTAAATAAAAGTCGGTATGATTACGGTTGAATGGCTTATGCAACAAACTCCTCCCGAAGTTTATATTTCAGCAGCTTGCCGCTTGCGCTCATGGGCAGGGATTCCACGAAGACGACTTTTTTGGGCACCTTGTATCCGGCAATCTCTTTCTTGCAGAAAGACCTGATTTCCTCTTCCGTGGTATTTGAATCCTTTTTTTTCAGAATAAGGGCCGTAACCGCTTCTCCCCACTTTTCATCCTTGGTGCCGATTACCGCCACCTGGCCGACCGCAGGGTGTTTGTAAAGAACGTTTTCCACCTCGGCCGGATACACGTTCTCGCCGCCCGTTATGATCATGTCCTTTTTCCGGTCAACGACATAAATATAGCCTTGATCATCCACGCTGCACAAATCCAGCGGATAGTACCACCCGTTTCTGAAGACCTGCCTGGTTTCCTCATCTTTATTCCAGTAGCCCAGGGTCGTACCCAACCCCCGGACCCGGATCTCTCCGATTTTGCCGGGCGGGATGGGGTTGTCATTTTCATCCACGACCTCACTTTGCATGTCGGCAAACGATCTGCCGCAAGATGAGAGGATTTCCGTCTTCCCCTCTGCCAGTGCCCGGGTAACATCTTCGATCCTTAGAACGGTTGCCTGACCCACGGTCTCGCTGGTGCCGAAAAGATGCAAAAAGACATTGCCGAATTTTTCGATGGCTTTTTGAAAGACAACAGGGGTTACGGGCGCTCCGGCAAAAAACAGCTTCTTCAGGCTGCTCAAGTCGTATTTGTCAATATTTGTGTTTTGAACGAGGAAAAGCAGCATGGGGGTTGCGATCATGCCCGTTGTGACCTTGTATTTCTCAACCAGGCGCATGAACTCTTCCGTGTCCCACATTTTCATGATCACCGAGGGCGTGCCGCTGAACATGTCATTCATCAGCACGACTTCGCCGGTAGCATGAAAAAGGGGCGATGCCACAATCCCCACGTCATCTTGATCCATCTTCATTTCAAGGGTAAGGCTTCTGCCCACATGGTAGAAATTGCCATGGGTCCCCATGCAGCCCTTGGGCGCGCCGGTCGTACCGCTGGTATACATCAGGACTGCCAGATCATCTTCGGTTATTGGAATAGCGGGGACATGGCAAGGCGCCTTTTCAATCATCGTCTCGTAGTGGTGCCAACCGTCCGGGGTTCTGGCCTTATCGCCAATGAAGATATAGTGCTTTATGAAAGTCAGGTTCTCTTTAAGGCTCTCTATCTGCTCCAGATACTCCTCATTTACCATAAGCGCCGAAGCATGCGAATCTTTAAGCACCGTCAGGATCTCGGGGCTCGCCAGCCTGAAATTGAGCATCACCAAAACGAGGCCAGCATTGGGAATGCTGAAATATGTTTCGGCATTTTCGATGCTGTTTTTGCTTAAAATCGCAACCCGGTCCCTTTTCTCCAGGCCTAGACCCAATAACGCATTGCCCATACTGCGAGTCCGGTCTGCAAATTCACGGAAGGTGTACTGCCGCTGGCCTTCAATGACGGCTGTCTTTTCCGGGTTGTATTCCAAGTTTCGCGCAATCACCGTCCTTAGCGTACAAAAATCCTTCATCTTCTCCTGTTCCTCCTGATTTAAAGGTTATAGGGGCCATTCAATCCAGGAGATTGCAACTGCAACGGTTGTGCCGGTATGGTTCTTTCTATTTAACTGTTTGTAAATATTTAAAATATAAATAATTGGCTGGTATGGTATGCGATGGATATGTTTCATTAAGAAACATAATTGGATTCAGTTATTAATCAGAATATAACAATCGAGGTTAAATAGATTTGAATTTCGGGATATTAGGAAAGTGTTTCGAAACGAAACATCTTGTAGGGCCTATCGGAGAGGAGGGGTTACAAAAGGAGCTTCGATCTCTCCATCGGCGATGGAAGGCGGATAGACGATACGCCGTTTACCGTCCCGGGTCCACTGCATCAGGCAGACCACGGCTTCGGTTTCGGGATTGGTTCCGAAAATGATCTGGTGCCCCTTATGAAAGCGCAGCCGTCCCATGGAACTTCTGCGGTCCGATGCTTCCAGGCGGGCAACGAGTTGTTCCGGGTCCAGGGAAGATGCGGATTCGATGGCCTCTTTGAGCAGGTATACGGCTTCGTATGAGGGTGCGGGTCCGTGGCCGGCTTCTATTTCACCGCCATAGCGGTCCGAATAAGCACGATAAAACGTGCTGGCCGGCGGGTGTCGGTCCGAAGGGATATTGCCGAGCTCAAAAACAACATTCAATGTTCCCGATATCTGACCGTTAAATGCCTGCCACGCTCCGGGCCCGATCATGGGGGAAATAAAACCGCACAGCATGGCCGGAATTTCCATTTCTTTCCACTGCTGGACCAGATTTCCGCTTTGTGGCATATCGAAAATCGGCAAAATCACCTGGGCGCCTTTTTCCCTGGCTTTTTCCAGAGACGCGGAAAAATCCGATTCTCCGTAGGCAAAATGATCCGCGCCCAGTACCTGCCAGCCCATTCTGTCAAAATAGAGTTTAATCATGATGGCAACGGTTGAACGCGCCCAGGCAATATCCTGGGTCAGCAGGTACACCCGGGTAAAACCAAACCGGATGTTTAAATATTTCATGATGTGGATCAGCGCATCGGCCAGGTATTTGGTGTTGAGTCCGGTCCGAAAGACGTATCGGTACCGGGGATCCTTCAGCACCATGGATTCGATGGCAGGGGTCATGGCAATGGTTTCCAGCAGCGGCACCCGGTGGCGCGCAATGATGTCCATCGCGGAAAGCAGAACTTCGGAACGAAAAGGACCCACCACGATGGCATGCAATTTTTCAATCTGGATAAACTGTTCCAATTTCAGCAGGCTATCGATTTTCCGGTTGTTGTCTTTGGCATCTTCCAGATCGATGGTGGCAAGACGCATGGGTATCTTGCGGTGATTCAGCATGACACCCCCCTGGCGGTTTATTTCTTCAACCGCCAGGGCAGCCGCCCGCATGCTTTCAGCGCCTTCAATGGTGGTTCGGGATGTCGCGGCCCCGATCACCACCTCGTCCGCGGCATCAACCCGGATAGCGGGAAGCATCAGGCCCAAAGCGATTCCAAAAAGGAAAAGACGGATGGCGGCAGTTTTCATTTAAGCGACCTGTCTATAATATGGGTGAATCAGCATGGAGCCGGGGATTCGGGCTCGGTGCCCGTTGCTGTCTTTTCGATTGACAGGGCAATGCCAGCTTTCTATTATACGATTAAAACAAGGCAAATAGATACAATTCATCAGCTTCATATGCAATCATAAACTTACGCACTGTATACCCCACGGGTGAAAACGGGTTGCCGGGCGATGCCGTTTTCTTGATATATGACATTCAGATTTTCCATTTTCTCGAAATTGTTGATATTTATCCTTCCTCTGGTGTGTCTGCCCATAGCCATCCTCGGGTATTTTTCCATTGAGGCGGCGGAAGAACGGGTCAATCGGCTGGTGCGCCATGAGCAGATGATCAAGGTTGAGGGATCGGCGGACAAGATAAAAAACATATTTTACAATTGCCGCATTGATCTGGAGACCATCAACAGTCTGCCGCTTCTTGAAGATTATCACATTGCCAGAACGTTCCGGCTGAACGCGGAAACCGAATTCAATTATGAAAACATTCAGGGCCTGTTCAGGGATTTTCTGCTGAGATCGCCTTTTTATTACCAGATCCGTTTTTTGGATGCTCAGGGTCAGGAATTGATCAGCCAGTGCGCATCGGACATCATCGTCGTCAAGGACGCCAGAGAAGATTCCGGTTTTTTTGAAAAGGCCAGGTTAACCCATCCGGGAAATATTTGTTTCTCGGACATCCTTTTTTCGCATCGCAGAAACGGGTATGTCATGCACTGGGCCATTCCGTTCTACTCCGGGTGGCGCGAGTTCAGCGGATTGATCGTCATCGATCTGGACTACGAAAAAATCATCCAGTTGGTCAGCGGCATCCGCATGGGTGAAAAAGGCTATGCCTTTCTGGTCGACAGTCAGGGCCGCAATACGGCGCATCCGCATTATGCGCCGTATCAATTGAATATCGACTCCTATCTTGAACCGAGTTTAAAGGAACTGGTGCAGGAAATGATCACCGGCGCCAGTTCCTGGAAGAGCTACGTGCATGACAATGTGGAAAAGGTTGCGGCATTTGCGCCCATTCCCGCCATGGGCTGGTCCCTTGCCGTCACCATCCCCGTGGACGAATTGGGTAAGGAGGCCCTTGCCATCAAGTTGCGGGTCATCGAAGTGGCTGCCATCATCTTTATCTTTGCCGTTGTTGGCGTAAGTGTTTTATCCTATTACCTGCTTCGGCCGGTTCGTGAGCTGGTGGCGGCGACCAACCGCATGGCCGAAGGAAATCTGAACCAGGAGATCCCGCTCCGGTCCCGGGACGAACTGGGCGATTTAACGCGATCTTTCAACCATATGGTAAAAAACATCGCCCGCATTCAAAACGAACTGGTTCGCTCTGAAAAACTGATCTCCCTGGGCAGGCTTTCCGCGGGGGTTGCACACGAAATCAGAAACCCTTTAAATGCCATGAAGGGGGCCATCGTCCATATTCAAAGGCGCCGTGCCGGTGATCCGCTTATCGAAGAATATACCCATCTGGTTTCCGAAGAGATCGACCGCTTGAGCTTTTTTGTCACCGAGTTCCTGCATTTTGCCAGGCAGCCCCAACCCAAGCCCGTTCCCACGGATTTAAACCAGTTGCTCCTCTCCACCCAGAATCTCTTTGCAAAACGGGCCGATGAAATGGGGATCCGGATGTGCAATCATCTGGACCCCGGCCTGCCCCGGATGTCCGTGGATCCCAATCAGATGGAGCAGGTCTTCATCAATGTACTGATCAATGCCATGGACGCGCTGCCTTCCGGCGGAGATATCACCTTTTCCACTCATCTTCATGATGCCATGGAAAATGGGGGCCGGCCGGATCAGGTGAGAATAGAGATCCGGGATAACGGAATCGGGATAGCCGAAGCAAACGCGCAGCATATATTCGATCCATTTTTCAGTACCAAAGAGTCGGGAACCGGTCTTGGCCTTCCGTTGAGCCTTGGCATCGTGGAAAGCCATCAGGGCCGAATGACAATATCGTCCGGTTGTGAAAACGGAACCATGGTTGTCATCGATCTTCCAATAAAAACAGAGCAATTAATTTAAGGAAGGCAACAGATCGTGAGCACTAAAACGGTATTGATCGTGGATGATCGCACCAGCACCTTGAAAGTCATTCGTGCCATCCTGGAAGATGAAGGCTATACGGTTTTTCAGGCCACCAGTTCCGAGGAAGCATTGCAGATTTACCATCAGAACGATGGGATCGAGGTGGTGCTGTCGGATATGAAACTGCCCGGTAAAGACGGTCTTGCGCTGTACCGCCTCATGAGCAGCACCCCGAATCCGCCCCCCTTTGTGATCATGACCGCCCATGGGACGGTCAAGTCCGCCGTGCAGGCCCTGAAGGAAGGCGTGACGCATTATCTGATCAAGCCGCTGGACTATGAGGAGCTGATTATCGTATTGGATAAGGCTGTGCGGGAATATGCCCAGACCCGGGAACTGATGGCCCTTAAAGCGCAGGTGAACGCGGAAAATACTTTTCACGGCATTATCGGCGCCGATTCCCGAATGAAGCAGATTTTCGATATGGTCCGCACCGTCGGCGCCACGGACGCATCGGTCCTGATTTACGGTGAAACCGGTACCGGCAAGGAACTGCTGGCCAAAGCGCTTCATCAGGAAAGCCCCCGCAGCAGCGGCGCCATGGTCTGCATCAACTCGGCGGCCCTTACGGAAAGTCTTCTGGAGGCCGAAATGTTCGGTTATGTCAAGGGGGCTTTTACAGGTGCGATATCCGATCGCAAGGGTCGGATCGAGCTTGCCGACCAGGGCACCCTGTTTCTCGATGAAATCGGGCACATGAGCCTGGGCCTGCAGAGCAAACTCTTAAGATTTTTACAGGAAATGGCCTTTGAACCGGTGGGCGGCACCACATCCCGCAATGTGGATGTGCGGATCATCGCCGCCACCAACCTGGACTTGCATGCGGAAATCAAGGCCGGTCGATTTCTGAACGATCTTCTCTACAGGATAGAGGTCGTACCCATCCGGGTGCCGGCGCTACGCGAACGCCGAAACGACATCTGCCTGCTGGTGGATCATTTCATCAGGGTGTTTGCCAGGCAGTACAATAAACCGGTTCAAAAAGTCGATCCAAAGGCCATGCAGATCCTTATCGACTATAACTGGCCGGGCAATGTCCGGGAGCTGAAGAACAGCGTCGCCAGGGCCATGATCCTGTCCAAAAGCACATCCATTACCGCGGAAGACCTGCCGTCTAAAATTCTGGCTGAATCGGGCCATCCCGACCGGCATGCCGGCATGTCGCTCATTCAGGGGCTTCCCGGCAGCGGCGTCACCCTGCGTCGGATGGAGACGGAACTGATTCAAAAAACCCTGGAAAAACACCGTGGAAACAAAAGCCTTACCGCGCAAAGCCTGGGGATATCCAGAAAAACCTTATACGAAAAAATTGATCGATACGGGCTTGTTCACACCGATGAGTGTTGAAAAAGGAATCGCTTGACACACCGGGGCGGTCTTCATATACTCGATTCACCCAAAAACACGTACCTATCTGACGGATGCGGCCAAAATGAATCTTCCTGAACCTCCGCCTGATTTTTTCCGGATCTGCCTTTGTTGCCTGCTCTGGCTTCTTACGGGTTGCAGCGCTTCCACGGACCCTTTCGTTCCGCAGACCGGCACCCAGGGCGTGACGGACACCAAGGTCCTTCTCGGATCTTCCCTGGCACTGAAAGGCCATGCCAGTTTTCTGGGAAGCCAGACCCTCAGAGGTGCCATGTGCTATCTGAATCACGTCAATTCACAGGGCGGCGTTCACGGCCGAACGATCGAGGTCATTGCCCATGATGACAGCTATGATCCGCTCATGTGCCTGACCAATACCCAGCGCCTCATCATCGATGATCAGGTTTTTGCCCTTTTCTGCTATGTCGGGACCCCCACGACGGTCCGCATTCTTCCGCTTGTCGAGGAAGCCCAGATTCCGCTTCTGGGAATGTTCACCGGCGCCAATGCCCTGAGAGACCCGTTCAATCGCTGGCTGATCAATGTGCGGGCCTCCTATTATCAGGAAACCAAGGTGGCGGTCCAGCACTTGGTGACCGACCTGGGACTCAAAAAAATCGCCATTTTTTACCAGTACGATGCCTATGGATTCGACGGCCTTACCGGTACCGAGCTGGCCCTAAAAGAGTTCGGACTGGTTCCGGTTGCCAGCGGCTCATATAACCGCGGCACCCTGGATGTGCAGGAAGGGCTGGCCAAAGTCATCAGCTCGGGCGCCGAGGCCGTGGTGATGATCGGCACTTATGACCCTTGCGCCGCATTCATCAAGATGTCCGATGAAAAGGGATTCCGCCCTGTTTTTTATCTGGTTTCCTTTGTCGGGGCCGATGAACTGGCCCGCAGGCTGGAAAGCTACCAGAACCTCACGGTGATCGTGTCCCAGGTGGTTCCGCCTCCGGACCCGGACCGGCAGGACGCCAGTCCCCTTCTTACCGGAGAGGCCGGCTACCTGACGCTCCTGAAGCGCTATTACCCCGAAGACCGGCCCAGCTTTGTGGGCCTGGAGGGATTCATCAATGCCCGGGTTCTGGTGGAGGGACTGCAGCGGGCCGGCAGCGATCTGACCCGGGACCGGTTCATCCAGGCCATTGAATCCATCCATGATTTTACGCCAGGGCTGGATATCAATATCTCCTTTAGTCCCACCGATCATCAGGGTCTGGATCGCGTCTATTTCACCCGGCTGGAAAACGGCCAATTCTCTCTGATCAAAGATTGGGCAGATGTCAAATCCCAGCATACCGCGTCTCATTGAGCCGGTCGTCCGGCAGGGTGTTATCCGGGGCGCGTTAAAGCGCTTTCGGGATATCAGCCTTAAAAACAAGATTTTTTTCTCCATTCTGGCGGTCATCCTGATCATCAGCGCCATCATTGCCTTTCTGGCCCGGTGGATTCTGGTATCCACCCTGATTTCGGAGCTGGAGCTGCGCGGAATCGCCATTGCCCGGACCATTGCCGAGCGAAGCAGCGGATTCATTCTGGACAAGAATTATCCCGAGCTGCTCAGCCTGATTTTCGATGAGGCCAAGCTCAAGGAACGCCAGAACCTGGTTTCCTATATCTTTGTCAGCGACCGCGACGATCAGATTCTCAGCCACACGCTCACACGCCGGTTTCCGGAATCCTTGCGCCTGGCCAACCGGGTGCCGGCCTTGGAGCCCAAAAGCGTCCGGCTCTGCCAGTTCGGTGATCAGATGTCCTACGACATCGCCATTCCGATTGCGCAAGGAATCTATCGCATCGGAACGGTTCATGTGGGCCTGAATAAGAATCACATCGATCAGTTGGTGGCCAAGCTGCGCTTCACGTTTTTAAGCTTCATTTCGATTGTCATCGTGATCATCTTTGTGATCAGTCACCGGCTGGCCAAATATATCACCCTTCCGATATCCAGGCTTACCCGGATATCGGATGAATTGAGCAAGGGTAATTTCGATGTGAAACTGGAAACAGAGCCCTTTACCGATGGGGATCAGCCGCCCGAATGCCCTGCGTTTGTCAACACGGACCTGCCCTGCTGGCATCTGGACGGCACGGCCCTCACCGGCGAGGACGGGGCCGCGGGCAGCCCGGCCATCTGCATGGACTGCCGCTTCTATCGCGGACACAAAGGGGACGAGGTCGTGCAACTGGCCAACTCCTTTTACAACATGATCTGGAGCATCCGCCTCTATCGCCGGCGGCTTCGTGAATCGGAAAAAAAATACCGGTCCCTCTTTAACAGCGGGCCTGACCCCATTTTTGTCGTGAGCTACCGGACGTTTGAAATCATCGACGCCAACCCCAGGGCCGAGGAAGTTTACGGCTACAACAAGGAGGAGTTGATCGGCAAATCCTTTACGGAAATGAGCCCGGAGCACACCCCCGAGTTCTTTCAGTCCCTTCAGGACAAGACCGATGCCGATGGCCTCGTTAATTACCCCAAGGCCCTTCATTACAAAAAAGGGCATAAACCGCTCTACGTGAACCTGCATGCCTGTAACATCACTTACAAGGGACAGCCCGCCATTGTGGTGGCCTCCACCGATATTACGGAAATGATCGAAAAAGATGCCCAGCTCATTCAGGCCAGCAAGATGAAATCCCTGGGGGAAATGTCGGCCGGCATCGCGCATGAGCTGAATCAGCCGCTGAATGCCATCAAGATGGGAAGCGATTTTCTGGGCCTGATGGTGGATCGGAATCGGGAAATCCCGCCGGAACACCTTCGGGAAGTGGTTACGGAAATGAGCACCCAGGTCGACCGGGCCGCCGAGATCATCAACACCCTGCGCGCGTTCGGCAGAAAGGCCGAATTCATTATGGAGCGGCTGGATGTCAACAAGCCCATTCAGGCGGTTTTCACCCTGGTCGTCCGCCAGTTCGAGCTGGACAATATCCGCATGGATCTTCAGCTCGCCGAAACCATCGCCCCGATCATGGCGCATGACAACCGGCTTCAGCAGATTTTTTTTAATCTGGTCACCAATGCCAGGGATGCCATCACCGAAAAAAATGAGCGGATGCCCGATTCGCGAGCCGGAAATATCCTTATCCGCACCTATCAGGACGGCGATTGGGTCGTGGCCGAGGTCGAAGACGACGGGATCGGCATCGCCGACGGGGTAAGGGACAAGATTTTCGAGCCTTTTTTCAGCACCAAGGAAAGCAGCATCGACATGGGGCTGGGTCTGGCCATTACCTACGGGATCGTCAAGGACTACGGGGGCGAGATCGAGCTTGTCAGTCAGGAAGGCATGGGCGCCATGTTCCGACTCAGGTTTCCGGCAGCCAGACTCATGGACGGCTGAAGACCGGCAGCCTCGCGTCAAGAATCAAAACGCCTTATAAAGGACAGATGATGGAAAAAATTCTGGTGATCGATGATGAGAAACCGACACTGAAAATGTTTCGATTGACCCTGATGGCCTATGGCTACGAGGTGCTTACGGCGGAAAACGGGCAGGAAGGGCTGGATGTGTTTGAGCGCGAGCGGCCGCGCATCGTATTGACCGACATCAAGATGCCCGGCATGGACGGCATCGAAGTCTTGCGGCGCATCAAGCAGATCGATCCGGCTACCGAAGTGATCGTCATCACCGGCCACGGGGACATGGACCTGGCCATTCAGGCGCTGAACCTGGATGCCACCGATTTCATCAATAAACCGATCCAGCGGCATATCCTGGAGCAGGCGCTTAAGAGCGCTCAGGAGCGCTGCCGGATGGCCGCCGAACATATTCGGGAATTTGAGCTTGATGAGACTGAAAATGCCGCGCTGATTACCATTCGCGGCAGTATTACGGCCGGACATGAGTCCCGGTTTCAATCCTGCTACCGCGAGGCCCTTTCCCTGGACAAACGCAGGATCGTCTTGCATTTCCTGGAAAGCTCCGTCGTCAACGGTGCCGGCATTGCCATACTCACCCAGCTTATTCTGGAAAGCCGGAAGCTGGGAAAGGACGTGGTTGTGGCCGGGCTGTCGGATAATCTGAAAAAAGTCTTTGATATCGTCGGGCTGGGAAAACTCGTGCCGGTGGCCGGCTCGATCGAGGAGGCGCTGTCCTGAGCCGGCGATGAAAAACGATTGAAGGGCTTTTTTGAATTCAGGGAGGCGATAAAGATGATATCTTACCGGGGGTTGCTGAGGATGCTGGCGGTGATCGGTTTTACGGGGGCCATTCTTTCCGGTCCGGCTTGGGGAGCGGAGCTTCCGAAAAAAGGCGACAGCCTGGCCGTTTTTGAACTCCAGTCGCCTGTAGCCGAAAAGGACAGGGCCTATCTGGGGATCACGAAATCCACGTTCCGGCTTCCGGATATCCGTTCGAAGTTGTTGCTCCTGGAGGTCATCGGTGTTTATTGTCCGGTATGCTACCGGCAGGCGCCCATTTTCAACAATCTTTACAACCGGATCGAAAAGAGCGGCCTGAAGGGAAAGGTCAAGATGCTGGCCCTTGCAGCCGGCGGAAATCAGGCGGAGATTCAGTATCTGAAAGACCAGAAGCAGTACAGCTTTCCCATTGCTCCGGATTCGTCCTTTGACGTGCATAAGCTGCTCGGCGAGCCGCGCACGCCGTTCACGCTGCTGCTGAGTCCGGAAGGCAAAGTCCTTTATACCCACATGGGCATTATCGAGGACCTGGATGCCTTCTGGAAAATCATTGCGGATCTGACGCGTTGAACGACATGATTTCAGCCGCAACCAAACCCCGCCAGTCCGGAGAAAAAAACGCCGCCACTCCGGAAGTACTCGATAAGCTGGTTTTTCAGCGGATGTATTATCTGAAGGCCCTCTATGATCTTACCGCCGAGTTGAGCCCGATCACATCCTCCCGGAAGCTTCTGGAGAGCTTCCTGCTGATGGCCATGGGGGTTAACGGGTCCGGCCAGGGCATGATGATGATCTGTGATAGGCAGGGCCGAAGCGTTCTCTCAGCGAGCCGCGGAACCCGGTTCGACCCGGAATGGACCGTCGAATCCGCTGAAAAACACCTGTACCGCGGATTTCAGGCCGCGGAAAACCGCAGGCTTGCCGCCATGTCCGTGACCTTTATCGGAGATCCCCAGCAGGTCTTTTCAGAGCTTGAAACGGGTCTTGATGTTCATTCCGCGCTGCTTTTCATGGTGGATGATTCGCTTCTTGGCATCGTGGGTCTGGGCGCTCCGATAGACGGGCGGAATTTCACGCTTGAGGAAAAGGATATGTTATCCGGCATGACCGCCAGCTTCATGGTTTTTTTAAAGAACGTCAGGGCTTATGAAACCGTGCAGGCGCTAAATGCCGATTTATTGCAAACCAATGATGCGCTGCGCCGGACCATCGCGGACCTGACCGAGGCCAGGCAGCAAATCCGGCTTCTGGAGCTTGCCGGAATCCGCCTGAAGCAGTTGTTTCAGCAGAAAATTGAACAGGTGGGACGCTTTCGTGCTGTGGATGCCCTGCTGGTTCTTGTCGTTGCATCGCTGCTGTCGCTGTTTTTTAATTTTTCCAATCCGAACGGCATCCCGCTCCTGCCCGAAGAGGTGTTTCGGGAGCCGGGGCCCCGGGTGGATGCCCGGGCCGTTCAACAACTGCTCGCAACGGGTGACGCAGTTCTGGTGGATGCCAGGCCTTCGGAGCTTTTCAACCTCGGCCACATTCCCGATGCCATCAGCATTCCGGCCCCGCTTTTTGACATCATCTATCCCATGAAGCTGGCTCCCCGCCTGCAAGCCGGTCAGGCCGTAGTGGTCTATGGACGGACCTTCAGCAAACACTATGACGATGAGGTGGCGTATCGCCTGCTTCAGCGCCATGACGATGTCAGGGTCATGACAGGCGGCATGGCGGCGTGGAAAAAACAGGAGATGGTGCCATGAACGGGTTCTTCTGGATAAAAAAGGCAGTGGCTCACCCGGTTTTGGGATTGCTCCTGAGAATCTATATCGGGGCCATATTTGTCGCTGCCAGCATGTACAAGATCAACTACCCCGGGGAGTTTGCGGAAACCATCGCCAGCTATCAGATCGTGCCGTTCTGGGGAGTCCATCTCATGGCGCTGATCCTGCCGTGGACCGAACTGATATGCGGCCTGATGCTTGTTCTGGGGCTGCGGACCCGGGCAGCGGCGGTTCTGGCCGGATCGATGCTGGTGGTCTTTTGCGTGGCGATTGTCGCCACCCTGGCACGGGGGATTCCCATCGGATGCGGCTGCTTTACTTCGGTCGAGGATCCGCTCAGTTGGAAGACGCTTCTGCGGGATCTTCTGTGGCTGGTCATGACCGTGCAGATGGTTTGGTTCCCATCGGCCCTGCAACTGGAGGACCTGTTGCTGCTATCCCTGAAGGAGGTTGACGGATGAGGCGGCTATCGTTTTTGGGTGCGTGGCTGGTGATTGCCGGATTGATTTTCTGTGCGTGCAAGTCCGATTCCGGCTGGCAAGGGCGGTATGTATCGCAGGCCGCGGAATGCGCTTCGGTGACGCTGACGCTGCAGGCGGATGGCAAGGGGCTTTGGGTGGTGGATCAGGAAAGCACGCCGGTGCGCTGGCAAAAGCGTCAGGGCGCGTTGTGGCTGCACGTCAAGACCGGCGGGGTACTGATCGCCCAGCCCCTGGACAATGAAAAGGAGCTGTCCGTCAGCCTTCCCGGCGGCGGAAATGTTCTTCTGAAAAAAACATCGGATTGATTCAGGTTGATCTGCGCGGTAATCATTAATGAAGTAGCCCGCAGTCAGGATAGAAGGGGAACCCATGAATGACTGACATGCTCGTCCGGTTGTACGCACTTCCCGAATTGAGCGGGTATGCGGAAAATATGGAGAAGATCGGGGTCCAGGTCCGTCGCCCGAATGTCTGGGAAAAGCCGCTGCTTCTGGAGTGGGTCAACGCGCACTTCAGCCGTTCATGGGCACTGGAATGTGAAACCGCTTTTGCCGTAAGACCCCCATCCTGCTTCATTGCGGTGAAAGACGATGTGCTGATCGGTTTTGCCTGTTATGACTGTACCCGCCTGAATTTCTTCGGCCCCACCGGTGTGGACGATTACGCCAGGGGAAAAGGGGTGGGGACGACGCTTCTGCTTTCCTGTCTTTACGCCATGAAAGATTGCGGGTATGCTTACGCCATCATCGGCGGCGTGGGTCCTGCCAGGTTTTACGGCAAGGCCGTGGGCGCCATGGCCATCGAAGGATCTTCCCCCGGAATTTACGATTTCAGCCTGATCGACAAGCGGCGTTCTGGAAAAATCTGACCCGCCGGATTCCCACTGAACCTGAACTATGATTGTATTCTAAGCAATTTACATGGCTTATAAAGGTCGAGATGACAAGACAAATAGATTTTTCCGAAATTGAAGGCATCCGGGTAGGGCATGCGCAGGATTTCGATGCCGCAACGGGTTGCAGCGTCATCATCTGCGAGGCCGGGGCATCCGTGGGAGTCGATGTCAGGGGCGGAGCACCGGGAACCCGTGAGACCGATCTTTTAAATCCCGTCAATCTGGTCCAGAAGGTTCATGCCATACTTCTTTCCGGGGGCAGCGCATTCGGACTGGATGCCGCCGCCGGCGTGATGCGGTATCTTGAGGAAAGGGGCATTGGTTTTGACGTTCAGGTTACCCGGGTTCCCATTGTCTGCGGCGCCGTGCTCTTTGATCTGACCATCGGGGACTGGCGAATCCGGCCGGATAAAGACATGGGATATCAGGCATGCGTGAACGCCGGCAGCAATGTTTGCATCCAGGGCAGTATCGGGGCCGGTACCGGGGCAACGGTGGGAAAGATTCTGGGCATGGAACGGGCCATGAAAAGCGGTCTGGGATGCTATGCCCTTCAGTCAGGTGATTTGAAAGTCGGGGCACTGGTTGCCGTGAACTGCCTTGGCGATATCCTGGATCCGCTGTCCGGAGAAAAGCTGGCGGGTCCGCTGAGCCAGGACATGCGAACCCTGGCGGACACGGAAACGATCATGATCCAGACCTGTTCCGAGAAAAAGAATCTTTTTGCCGGGAATACGACCATCGGTATTGTGGCCACCAATGCGGCCTTTACTAAAGCTCAGGCCACCAAGCTGGCTTCCATGGCTCAGAACGGTTATGCCAGAACCATGCGGCCCGCTCACTCCATGGTTGATGGGGATGCGATATTTGCCATGTCAACCGGCGGCGTTGAAGCGGATCTTAGCGTTGTGGGTCTTCTGGCTGCCAGGGTCATGGAGCGGGCCGTGATCGCGGCCGTATTAAATGCCGGTTCCCTCTGCGGCGTCAGGAGCCATGCGGATTTAAAATCCGGCATGACGCTTCCGGCCGGATCAAACCCCATGGGATAGGGGATCCTTCAATGCAAATCGCCGCGGTAAGAGCAGAAGATAACCTGGTCCTGGATTTTTTTTCATTAAGAGCGCCAGGGCATTTTCTGAATCGCGTTTTATTCACGGGGGTTAATTGATTTCCCCTTTCTGCAGTGACTGAGTATCGGATGGTGACAGGATGCGATCATGTGCGCCAGATTGGCGACCTGAACACATCGGTTGATGACGGCATTTTGAACTTTGGGCTGCGTGCCCCGCATGGCAATGAGAAATTGCGAGCGAAGTTCAATTACCTGTTCATCCAGATCATCCAGAATCGCCAGGGCAGCCTCAGTTTCCCAGGCGGACATGGTGCTGTCAAAGATCCGCAGTTCTTCTTCCATTTTTCCTGAAAACCAGGACAGGCTTTCCCGGACCGGAATGTCCCGGCTTTGTTTTGTATTCATGAATGGCATCGGAACAACTGTTGCTTTTCTATCGGTATCCATGTTTTGAACCGGGTCTTTGATATCATTTTTCATGGCTCTCATTTTCTCTCCCTTTATGATCTTTCAATGCATATCAATCGGCTTTCATTTTTTCTTTATGCTTTTGCAGGAGTGCTGCGAGGGCTTCCTTTTGCTCGGGTTGCAAGGATTTTTGAAAATCCGCGATCAGTTCGATAAAACGATCTGAATTCAGAAGAACTGTTTCAGTAAATGTTTCCACTTGCTGTTTCATCCACTTTGCATCCATCTGATCTGAACGGACCTGAACAAGCAGTTCATTGAACCGTTCATTCCGGCGATCGGCGTGCTGGGATCGGATCTTAAGTATTTCCTCTTTGATGGCATCCAGTTTCATTTTCTGGCTGTCATTCAGATTCAGTCGGCTGGAAATTTTAACCATAATCGCATCGATCCTATCTGCAAGGCTGTGACTTCTTTCATGACATCCCGTTATTCCGACGCCACCCGCACATACCAGGCCAAGGAATGCAAGCAATTTGAAATGATTACTGGTGCGAATTCTGTTTTTCATGATCAATCTCCTTTTGTGGTTTATGGATGAAATGTCTATTCAACCAGAACTGGCGGTAATTAAACCATTATTCATTTTCAGCCAATCTAACACGGTCGGAATGGAAAATCTTTTCAGCTTTGCAACAGATTGAAAAAAAATGTAACCGAAAAATCCTTATATGTTATGAAGAGTCAATTGGTTGTTTTGTTTTTTATGATTGTAAAATCAGGTAAATATTGATAATTTTTATCCATTATGAAGAATTCCTCAAACCATGGTACTGCCACATACCCCCGGGTCCTGGTTGTTGATGATGACCCAAAACTGAACCGATTGCTCGTGAATTTCATGAGCCAGTACGGATTTGAAGTTCATGGCGTGCTGGCGCCTTCCGAAGCATGGATTCAACTTCCAAAGTTTCAGCCCCAAATAATCATTCTGGATTACATGCTGCCGGAAACCAACGGGTTTGAGTTTCTGCGTAAACTGCGCAAAACGTCGGAACTGCCGGTCATCATGCTGACAGCCCGGGGTGATCCGAATGACCGAATCGCGGGGCTGGAACTCGGGGCCGATGATTATCTGTCGAAACCGTTTGAACCCCGTGAACTGGTTGCCCGGATTCAAGCGGTGTTGCGCAGGATTAATCCGTGCGGTGAACCCCGGGCCGCGGATTCGCCGGCATGCATTCGATCCGGGGATCTTGAACTGTTTGTTAAAAGACGTGAGGTATGTCTTTGCGGAGAGAATCTGGAGTTTTCATCATCGGAATTCGAAATCCTGAAGGATTTGATGGTCCATTCCGGAGTCATCCGCACCCGTGACCAAATACTCGATCAGGTCAAGGGCATGAACGCGGACATGTTTACCCGTACGATTGATGTCACCCTCAGCCGTATCCGGCAGAAACTCGGAGACGACCCCAAACACCCTGTTTTCATCAGGACGATTTACGGGGGAGGATATCTCTTTATCCCACCGGTGGAAAGGTGAACATGCGCACGCGGTATGGGACCCATTCGGTTTACTGGCGTCTGCTGGTGATATACGCAGTTACCTGCGCGCTGATCATTCTTGTTTTGGGGGGAGGCTTCAAGTATGCCATCAAACCGCGTGTCATTTTAAAGTCTGCGATTATCGCTAATGTGCAGGCATACACGGATTCGCTTATCCGGGAAATCGGCACACCGCCATCCATTGATATGGCCGACAGCCTCGGTAAAAGACTGGGTCTGGATATCCAGATCTGGGGTCCGGGCATTAAGTGGCGTTCGAGCCCGGACCTGCCGTCCCTTGAAGACTATAAACAAAAATATGGGCATATTATTCAGGGATTAAATGCCGGCAGAGTCGGAACCCGGTGGTTTTATTTTGAACCCCGCGGGGAGTTCGTCTATGTGGTATCGGTTTCAAATGGGCCCATACAATGGGTGCATTATGAGATGGGGATGATCGCTCTGCTGGTGATTTTGACGGTGCTTGCAGGAAGTTTCGTGCTCTTGAGGTTATTGCTGAAACCCATCAGGGTCCTTATTTCGGGAATCACCGAAGTGGGACGCGGGAATTTTGATTATCGTATCCATGCCGGACATCGTGACGAATTTGCCGAGATCGGGGCGGCATTTAATCAAATGACCGGACATGTGCGGGAGATGCTGGTCCGCAGGGAGCGTCTTCTCGTGGATGTCAGCCATGAGCTGCGAACCCCGCTCACACGGATCCGCCTGGCCCTTGAAATGCCGTCTTCGGATTGGGAAACCGCCCGGGACAGCATTGCGGAAGACGTTCAGGAACTCGATGGGATGATTAAGGACCTTCTGGAAAGTTCAAGGCTTGAAGCGCTACATGGCCAGTTAAAAAAGGAGCGTGTTGCCTGCAATGCCCTTATCGAGAGTGTTACGGGTGGATTTGAAGAAGAGAATTCGCGTCTCAGGTTCAAATCAAAGGAGAATTCCGGGGAGAATTTCGAATTGTACTGGTTTGTCGATGTGGCGCGCATGAAGATGCTGCTCAACAATCTCATTGAAAATGCCTTGAAACAATCGTCGGCGGATGCGGGTCCTGTTGAAATCTCCGTCGCAAAAAACGGAAAATGGGTGGAGCTTCTGGTTTGCGATCATGGGCCCGGGGTTCCAGAGAGCGAGAAAGAACGCATTTTTGAAGCGTTTTACCGTATCGACGGTTCCAGGAACAGAGAAACCGGCGGGGTCGGCATCGGCCTGAGTCTCTGCCGAAAAATTGCTACTGCCCATGAAGGAACGATTCATGTTGAAGATGCGCCTGGGGGCGGCGCCTGTTTTATCGTTCGAATACCTGATTGCTGATTTCTTCCGCTCATATCCCGAGTCGGTGCGCCGGATCAGCCATGGGTTATTGAGCTACAGAGCCTATTCTTGTTCCAATGCCTGGCGGACCTTGAACGCGAGATCCTTCATGGAGAACGGCTTTGGAAGAAAGTTCACGCCTTCGTCCAGCACGCCGCGGTGAGCGATGACGTTTGCCGTGTAACCCGAGGTGAACAGACATTTCAGTTCCGGTTTGATGTCTCTGATCAAATTCGCCAGGTCCCGGCCGTTCATTTCCGGCATGACCACATCGGTAATCAGCATCCGTATCTCGGCAGCGTGGGCTTTTGCTATGCGAAGCGCCTCTCCCGGCGTGCCGGCGATCAGTACCGCATAGCCGAGCTGCTCCAACATCTCCCGGCTCATGTTCAGAATCACGGGTTCGTCCTCCACCAACAGCACCGTTTCCCCGCGGCCCTTGGGTGTTTCCGCCTTGCTTTCGGTCGATGGCTCCGTTGCTTCCCCCACGAACCGGGGCAGGTAGATCTTGAAGGTTGTCCCTTTGTCAGGTTCGCTGTAAACGTTTATGAATCCATTGTTTTGCCTGACAATACCATACACGGTGGCCAGCCCCAGTCCCGTGCCCTTTCCCATCTCCTTGGTGGTAAAGAACGGTTCGAAGATGTGGGGCAACGTTTCCTTGTCCATGCCGCAGCCGTTGTCGCTCACGGCGAGCATCACATATTCACCACAGGCAAAACCCAGGTGAACGGCGCAATATGCCTCATCAAAGGCAATGTTTTCCGTTTCGATGGTGACCTTGCCCACCCCGGCAATGGAATCCCGAGCATTGACGCAAAGATTGGCCAGAAGCTGGTCAATCTGGGAAGGGTCAATCTTGACCTGCCACAGGCCTGTTCCCGGCGACCAGACAAGATCAATGTCTTCGCCGATCAGCCGCAGCAGTATCTTGAGCATGCCAGATACGGTGTTGTTTATGTCCAAAACCTTTGGTGCTATGGTCTGCTTGCGGGCGAAGGCGAGCAGTTGCCGGGTAAGATCGGCGGAGCGGCGGGCGGATTCCTCAATCACCTTGAGGTGGGCATGGATCGCCTCCGATGGGGTGCATCGCTTCATCGCCAGTCCCGCATGACCTATGATTGCCGTAAGCATGTTGTTGAAATCGTGGGCCACACCACCGGCCAGGCGTCCCACCGACTCCATTTTCTGGGCCTGTATCAACTGGTCTTGAAGTTTCTGTTTCTCCTTCTCCGCGTGCTTGCGCTCGGTAATGTCAACTATTACGCCGACAAGACCTGCAAGTTCTCCGTTCGGCCCTTCAAACGTGGCTTTGTGGAAGATGACGTCGTGTCTAACCCCGTCCACGGACTGGATACATCCCTCGTATATTTTTGTTCCCGGGTGCGTGAAAAGCTCATTGTCGGTTCGGCTGTACAAATCGGCCAGTTCCTTCGGGGCAATATCGTATGCCGTCTTGCCGGCGATCTCCTCTCTCAATATCCCGTAGAACTGCTCAAAGGCGCGATTGCAACTGAGATACCGGCCCTGACGATCCTTATAGAAAACCGGGTATGGCATGGCGTCGATCAAGAGTTGGAGGAATTCGGCCTGGCGCTTTATCTCCTCCTCCGCACGCTTGTGCTCGGTGATGTCCCGACCTTCCGATATCAGCAGAAGAACTTTGCCGGTTTCATCCGTTACCGGCTTGAGAGAGAAATCAACATGGCGGAGATTTCCATCGGCTGCGGGATGGGTTGCTTCAAATCGTATAAACTCACCTTTCGCAGCTTTCTGAACAGCCAGACGAACTTCTTCCTGCAGTTCCAATGAATGAGCCCACCATGAGGTTTCCCAAAATGACTTGCCAATGACATTCGCCTCCTCGACACCGGCAAATATCAAGGCGGTTTTATTTGCTTCCAGCAGTTTGCCGTCGATGGACAGCAGCCCGAGGAACTGATATGCCTGGTCGAAAATGGCGTGAAACTTCCGCTCATTTTCGCGAATTATCTCATCCGCTTTGATTTTCAAGAGCGCGTGTTCCGCAAGGTCAGCGATAAAACTCACCAGTGCCTTGTCATATTCAAGTATGTAATCGACCTTTTCGCGGCTGAAGACCGGCACCCGATTGAGCGCCGCAAGATAATCATCAACATCAAAACCAAATTGATGCGCCAGTTGGATGAAGTATTCCCGATCCGGAGCCTCTCCTTCATAAAAAAATTGACCCAGAAACATGGTTGCCAGATGACGTCCTGAAACCACAATCGGCATGCCGATATCCCAGAGCCCGTTTTTGCATTTATAGTGGCAGGCCTCTCCTTCGACAAGGCGGTCCTTGATGTAATTGTCGCTCTCCCGGCAGCGTTGAAGTGAAGCCGGATTGGCGCGGTGGAATTTGACACAGATATCCTGCCAGCCGGAGCCAACGAGGATCGAACCGTCGATGGCATCAATGATGCCGATCGGCATACCTGCTGCCCGGAAATGCGCGTCAGCCATCTTCTGGATGATGGTCAGGTCCAGCATATCGGAAAGGCGGTAATCACTCATGGCTCCCCTCTCGGAACTGCTCGGATCTATCAGAAAATCAACGTCTTCCAGGCCGCAAATGCCATTTTCCATCGCTTCACCATAATCACTTGTTTCCGGTGGCCTTGAAAAAAGTATAACAGAATACGCCATCCGCTTCCGTTGTTCGGTATAAGTCCCGGATTCCTTTTTCAAACACATGGGGTTCAACGATTTTTGCCTTGATGGCCGATTCACGGACACCCTCGATCATGGCCGTGAATGTGTTCTTCGTGAATCCTTCAACCAGTTCGGGTTTGCTGGAGTCAACGTAGACCATGCGGGGAGATACGCGAATGGATCCATAGCCCGCACCACGGAGCAGCGGATAAAGTTCCCTGCCGACCATGGCATTACCGCCGGCCCGCCGTTGCAGTTCAACCTGACAAAGGATCGCTTTATGCGCTGCTTCGCTGTCAGGATGAAAATAGACCGAGCCATGGTCTCCCTCGATGACCGTGATCGTGCCGCCAGGCCTCAAATGGCTTTTCAGTATATGCAGCGCTTCGACGGGCTGTGAGAGATGTTCCAGGACGAAACAGACGAAAATGTGGTCGAAGGCGTCCTGCCCATAGGGCAAATTGAAGATATCCGCCTGCTGAAATTGAACATGGGTAAAGCCCAGCGCTTCGACTTTTCTCCTTGCTTCCGCGACGGATGCCTCGGATATATCGACGGAAGTTATCAGGGCATTCGGGCTGTTCTTTGCAAGCGTGACGGTTTGCGCGCCCACGCCGCAACCGGCTTCCAGAACACGGCTTCCCGCCGGATAAAAGGTGTCGGAGTGCAACAATTCGACCAGGGTAGAAGCCTGATCTTGAAGCCGTATGTTTTCTCGATGATCGTATCCGTGAACGTATGCTTTATTCATGCTTTCTCTTTCATGCCAAACGTGCGATGGCGGAGTTGAAAAACTATTTTGCGCGAAGGTACAGAACCTTCCGGTTTGATCCCGGTGCTTGCCGTTCTTCTGTCACGAAGAGATCTTTCTTCGCCTTGACGAGATCGGAGAGCTTCTTGTAGCCGTATAGTCTGGAGTCAAAGTCGGGTTGCAGCTTGTTCAGGTAGCTTCCGAAGGTACCAAGATGTGCCCATCCGGTGTCGTCAATGGACTGCTCAAGCGCGGACAGGACGAACTTTTTGGGGAATTTGAGCTTTGGCGCCGGTGTTTCGGCAGGTGTCCGGGGTGGAGCGGACTTTCCCTCGCTCTCAACTTTTGGCAGCAGGTCGACCGATTCGGCTGTCGTGCTCGGACGAAGAACTTCAGTGAACACAAACTTGTGGCAGGCATTGCGGAATGCCTCAGGTGTTTTCTTTTCGCCAAACCCAAGAACCATGAGTCCTTCTTCACGCAATCGCATCGCAAGTCCGGTGAAATCACTGTCGCTTGTGATCAGGCAAAAGCCGTCGAATTTTCGGGTGTACAGCAAATCCATCGCATCGATGATCAGCGTGCTGTCCGTGGCGTTCTTTCCGGTTGAGTATGCAAACTGCTGAACCGGTTTGATGGCGTATCGCTGCAGCACCTTCTTCCAAGAGGCGCTTGTCGGGGCGGTGAAATCGCCGTATATGCGCCTCACGGTTGCTTCCCCAAATCTTGCGATTTCAGCCAGTAGACCTTCAATGACGGCTGCCTGAGCATTGTCGGCGTCAATTAGAACCGCCAATCGAAGGGTCGGCTCTTCGGACTCATTTTTTGCGACGGGTCGTGGAGATACCAAGATGACTCCAGTTTTCTAACGGGTTTATGGATTATTCATATCATTTGACGTGTTAATAGACAGAAATCATTTATAACTATTGAATACGTATAACTATAAAAAAATGTTGTCAATAATCAAATCATCATAATGAAGCGAAAAATACGGAAATAGGGCTATAAGGATTCAATCGTTTGTTCCGGGGAATAATGATTCTTTGCTGAATCTGCTTAACCGGTAATCTCCATAAATTGCACGGTCGGACCCCCATGCCGGCTGGTGCGGGGACTGGATGGATTAACTACCTTTTGCTGCCCGATTGCCCTGCCCGGACAGGAGCCCATGGAAGAAACACTTTGCGTTGGTTCCTATCGACCGGTTGTTGTAGCCACCCTCCTGTACCACGAGGGACGGAATCAGGAGTCGGCCGATCTCCGTGCCGATTGTGGTGAAATCCCGGCTCGTAAGGTTCCATGTGCCGGTGGGATCTCCCTTGGCCGTATCCAATCCAAGGCACACGACAAGGTAGGTGGCGCCGAAGTCCCGAACACGGGCCAAGGCGATTCGCAGCGTGTGAAGGTAATCCGCGGCGTCAATCGTCTCGGGCAAGGGGTAATTCACGTTGTATCCCGCACCTTCTCCCTCGCCCCTTTCGTTGGCGAACCCGCTGAAATACGGATACGCGAAGCGCGGGTGTCCGTGAATCGAAAGTGTCAGTACATCCTTTCGACGGTAGAAGATTTCCTGCTGCCCGTTGCCGTGATGGTAGTCAATGTCCAGCATGACGACCTTCCCGAATTGGCTAAGGTGATGGGCGGCAATGGCTGCATTGTTGAAGTAGCAGAAACCGCCAAAGAAGCCCCGTTCGGCGTGGTGGCCCGGGGGGCGTACCAATGCGTAAGCTATTCTCCTGCCGGAAAGAAGCTCATGCGAACCGGTAAGCGTACAGTCAATGGCTCGTCGAGCCGCAACATAAGCATGGCCGCTTATGGGGGTGAACGTATCGATGCAGTAGTACCCCGCACGAATCGGCAATTCCGCCGGTGGCCGGGCCCGGTTGCGAATAGGGAATATATACGGATAAAGGGGTGCATCCGGATCGGCATTTTTGCTGACCTTTTTGAAGTACCTCAAGTACTCGGGATCATGCACGGCGGTGATCCATGAGTCGCCGAATACGGTCGGCGACACGCGGTCAAATACGCCAGTCGGCTCCAATGCCTGATATATTGCACGGATTCGTACAGGTGACTCGACGTACCCGCGGGTTTTTACATGGTGAATCTCGTGTTGGTCCGTCACCACAAGAGCGATCTTGGCAAGCTTGGTTGCAATGAACGCGTTCTCCTTCTCCACCACTTGAGCCACGGCATAGCGCGGCGGCCTGAGTCGGACGGGATCGTCGCGTACGGACTCCAATACCATTCGGACATAGGACGGCTCACAAATATCCGCGTACTTCCTTTCGAGAATGCAGGCAATTACCCGTTTCAGATAGCTGCTGCGCAGAACGCTGTCTTGCGCCAAGTTGTCGAATACCAGGTAGGGAGGGTTGTCCGTTCCGTGACGAACGGGCGTTTCGTAAGCAGTGTTCGCTATGGGACGTGCCCCATAGGCCTCGTAGAACCTCAAGCGCGCCCTGTTCTGCTTGAGGACATCCGGGTTTTGGCAAAGCTTCGGGTCGTCGGGCAGGCATTCAAAGAATACACCGACGGCGCCAAGAGACAGGGCCTCGCTTCGAACCCGGGCGTAGAGTGCTCCGCCAACGCCACGTCCTGCCAGCCTCCTGTCACTGGCGAGGTAGTCAAGGAAGCAGAACTTCAGCTCCGCATCGTAATCAAGCAATGCCAGACCTCGTACGGTGGATCGATGTGCTTCGGCTACGTAGAGAAACGAAAGAAAGCCGTTTTTCAAAGGGTGTCGAAGTGATTCAGGTATGCGGTCGATCTTCTGGCTGTCGAGAAACTCGAACTGTGAACGCAGAATTGTCCTGACCTGTTCCAGAGCATGTCGATTCACGGGAACGACATCATCGAATATGCGGCGAATACGGAACATCTGACAACCCCCTCAGCGGGCCAACTTACGGGGTGCAAACCCGCTGTATGTGAATCCTGGAAACGCCGAGTCTCGGGTGAGTCGGCAATGGCCATTTAAATAGACCCAGACCTCCACACTGTGGCTTCTCGGTGTTGGCATGTGATTGTGCCTTTAAAAAACATAACCGAGGAGGTAGGGCCATGATTTGCAGAGATGATAGCAGAATTATTCAGATCGTGCATTTCATTTATGAGGGACTGTTGGTTGACCCCATTTCGTTGTTGTTTCAAACTGATTATCAACCATAAAAAAACAACTTTACCATTGACATAAGGTTGTATAAAGTTATATTTCAACCATGATGAACGTAATCTGGCAAGCAAAAGCAATGAAGCAGCTTAAGAAGATTGGGGATCGAACCGTACAGGGCAGAGTCCTGACGGCTACGCGGGGGCTGGCGGATTTTCCGGCATGTTCCAACTTCAAACGGTTGACCAATCACGCGTATACGCACCGGTTGCACGTCGGCAACTGGCGGATACTGTTCAACCTATTTGAGGAAATCAGCATTGCCAGTATCGAAGATGTAAAAAAGCGGGATGAAAACACATACTGATTACCAGACCATTGATTACAACGGCAAACCTGTTTTTGTGCTGGTTCCGTGGGAAGAATTCAAGCGCGTCCGTCCACTGCTGGAGGGGGACAAAGCTTGCTCCACCGGCATACCGCAAGAGGTTGTCGAGGCTCATGTGCTAAGCAAAGTTCCCATGATTCGGGCATGGCGCGAGCACATAGGTATCACTCAGGGGGAACTTGCGGCCCGCATGGGTGTCAGCCAGGCGGCCGTTGCCAAGCTGGAAAAGCCTGACGCGAAACCACGCGTTGCTACCCTCAAGAAGGTTGCCGATGCGCTGGGAATATCGCCGTCACAACTAGACGTGTAACGTGGCTACATGGATGAAATGCTTTTTCTTTCACCATAAGAATGACCCGTCTGGTATATACGGCATCGCCAGGGCAGTGTCAGCCAGCAAATAGCCATGGGCCAAACCTGAGTTTCCAGCCGACCACGTAGCGCATGTAGTTACGAGCGGTTTCATCAACTCGGCGGCTGGCCCGGCGCTTTGGTCGCTCAGCGCCTGCTCTGCCACAAAACCCAGCAGAAGCAGCCTTTCCAGGCAACCTTTTGGACCACTGTCGTTGTCAACTGTTGCGCACTCGACTGGATGCTTTCGCCCACTGGTATCCATTTGTTTCGATCAATTCCGGGGGCTCAGTGAGGTTCGGCATAAATTTCCGGAGTTCCGTTGCGCAGTCCGAAAAAATCCAGGTGATACCGCGGTTTACTTCCCGATACAGGCAGTTTTTGGAATTTATGAATCCGGTACCCACGGAGATGCGATTTCGGGACAATTTTCTCAAGATGCCTTTTTGAAGCAGCATGTAATGTCCGGCCATCCCGCCATAGCCTCTCTGTAGGACCATATCCGAAATAGAGCCGGAATTTGTTTCCGCAATCGGAATCATCGTTTCCGGTGGGAAGCAGGAGATGGCGGATAAGAGCTGCGGGTGAAGCGAGAGCAGATGAAAATCTCTGGCGGGCTGCAAGGAAGAAAACAGCTCTGAAAGGACTGCGTTCAAGTGTTTTGTTGCCACGGAATGCGGTTTCATTTCCGCCATCAGATGCAGCTTGCCTCCATATCTTTGAATCACGTCGGCCAAAGGGGGAATCATCGGGAACCTTGATTTTAATGCTTTTAGGCTCAGCTCCCCGATGCTTGCATTCTCTTTGAAGAGGCGCCGGCAGTCCGGATCATGGGAAACCACCGGTTGCATGTCCCGGGTCCATTGAATGTCGAACTCGATTCCCCATATTCCATCTGTCTTTGCCTGGTCAAATGCCGGCAGCGTGTTCTCATAGACCCGGCGGTTATCATAAATGCCGCGATGGGAAATCAGCCGTGCATTTATAAATTTTTCGGGCGCCGGCTCCGGTCGGGGAAATTTTTCCGAAAGAAAATCCGAAGCTCTGAAAAAAGCATTTTCAATCCAAAACGGCAAGGTCATTTCACCTCCCTTGCAATGTCGTTATTGTGCACAGGCTTGGCATTGTCCGGTGAAAGGTCTTCCTTCCAATCCAGTTCATTCAATTCCTGAGTAATCGGGAAGCAGGTGATCCACTATGCGGATGGGTTTTACATTGCTGTAGAACTTGGTGCAAATCGGATTCATCTTCAATGCGACCAAGGATTGCCTGGAACGACTTGTAGGGTAATACCACAAACTTGATCTTTCCATTTTCTCTGATTGTCTGGTATTCCATAATTGCCTTTTATAAATATCACCCCCCAGTTGGATTATTGTGACGTCAATGATTAACCGGTCGTACTGGCGTGTACAGGAACGCGATAGAGTTAAGGCGTTGATGAATGCAGATCTTTGTCTTGAGGATTCATCGCCAGGGGAAGCGTCAGCCGAAAAGTTGCGCCCTTGCCTTTCTGGCTGGTGATTTCGATGGTTCCGCCCATGGATTTTGCCAGGATCAATGCTCCGGCCAGGCCGAGCCCGTGACCGGTTCGCGATAGCGCATCACAGGCCATGATCTGCGTGTATCTTCGAAAAACCATTTCGTGATGTTCGGCGCCGATTCCCGGTCCGTCATCGGAAACCTCCAGCCACATCATATTGTTCCCGCATCCCAGGCCGATATCCACGCGTTTTTTACGATGATGAAGGGCGTTTTTGATCAGATTGCCGACAATCTGCCGGAATTTGACTTCATCCTGATTCAGTTCAAGCCGGGAAATTTCCGAATCCATATGCACAAAAATACATTGGCTGGATAAAAAGGCAAGGGTTTCTTCAGGGCCGCCAAGTGAATTGATCTGATCAAAGACAGAAGGGCAAACCGATTCCAATGCCTCCATCAAAACTTCATGAACCGTCGGCACCGGTTGAAAACATGAGCAGTTAACGCATCCTGCCTGAGATCGTCCGATTTCCAGAAGCCCATGCATCATGCTGCGCGCTTTCTGGGCATTTCTCAGCACACGCTTCAGTGTTTTTTCCTGACGCGGGGAAAGCTGCCCATGTGTTTCCCTGCGTTCCAGAAGCGTTCGAACGCCGGTTTCAATCACCGAGACCGGATCTTTAAGTTCATGGATTAAAAATTCGATTTCAATTTCGCGAAAAAATTCGTTTTTGTTTTTCATATGAAGTTGACCGTCATCGTGGTTCCACCGGAACGCATGCAGTCTTCAAGGGTTTTACAGTAATTGCACGCATCGATATCCCCCGGGCACGAATCCTTGTCTTCGGGAATATGAATACATCGGTTGGAGCGCATGCGAATTGAGAAATGATAGCGTTCGGAAAATATCTTCATTCTCAGCAGATCAAAACCCTTGCCGCCGGCGTGGAAATCATAGGGGTTACGGGTGGCGTACTGAAGCGGCTCGGAGGTTGTTACCTGGCTTTCAAAAATCAATTTCTGGTTTTCAGCGGTAATGCCGATGCCGAAGTCCCTGACCTCAAGCTCGGAACCGGAAGCCAGGCTGCGAACGCCGATCTCGATAACTCCGGAGTCCGGGGTGTTTTCGATGGCGTTTCGAAGCAGGCCTTCGATGATTTTATATAGCACGTCTTTTGGAATAAAAACAGGGGGCGTGGGCGTGATATGGCGATGGATTCGACATTTGCGATGGGAAAACCGGGGTTCCAGTTCACGGATGACATTTTCCGTAAAAACATCCAGTTGGATCTCTTCGGAAACGGATTCCGTCGGCCCGAACAATTCGTCGATACGGTTTTTTATTTTCCGGGAGGCCGTCCCCGGTTCACAGGCTTCATCCGCAAGGGTTTCAAGCACGTCGGAGCAGGCGTCCATCAGCGCCGAAAGCAGGTGATAGGCCCGGTAATCCCGCAGCCGGAGAATATCCTGAACCTGGTACTGCATGTCCAGTATTCGCGTGAGGCTGCGCTGGGCCCGTTCCAGAATTCGCCGGATTCCCGGATCTTCGTTTTTGCCGAGTATTTTTTTCCCCAAAAGGCCCAGTGAGGCTGAAAGGACGGATACCGGCGTTTTCAGTTCATGAGAAAGATGATGAATCACCCGGTCCTTGGCGCGGCTCAGGGTCTGAACCTCTTCATAGGAAAGCCTGAGTTCCGCGTTGATGCGGGCGTTTTCGATGGGAAATGCAACCGCGCTGGCGATGGCGCTTAAAAATTCAACGTCGGTCTGATCGAATTCGCCGTCTTTTTTATTGACCGCGCACAGCACGCCGATCATCCGCTCCGGAATCTGTATGGGAACATCCAGCATATTGAGCGTCTGGTAGCCGGACTTCATGTCCACGACGGGAAAATAATAAGGGCTCTGCGGATAGTCCGGAACGATCAGGGGCTTTCCGGTGCGATACACATGTCCGGCCACGCCCTTGTCCGCCGGAAAACGAATTTCCCTCATGCGGCTCCCGGTACCGGCATCCTCGTAATTGGCAACCGGAAAGTAAAATTCCTGGTTTTCCTCATCCAGCAGGATGACCGAAGCGCCCCTGACCGCCAGCAGTTCTTGAACTTCCTTGATGATGAACTCCAGGCGATCCTCCAGCCTGCGGAACTGGTACAGCGAATTGGCGATGCGAAAAAGGGCCTGATTGGTCCGCGCCACCCTTTTTTCCTGAGTCACATCCCGAAGGGTAACCACCTGGCCCGCGGGCCGGCCGTCATCATCATAGAAAATAGCCCCATCCACCACGATATCCAGCAGCCTTCCATCTTTGGTCAGGCGCTGGGTTTCAAATCCGTGAATGACTTTTTCGCTGTAAAGCTTTTCGATTCCCAGCCGGGTCTGGTCTTTGGCGGATTCCGGAACAAAGGGAACGATTTTTCCTTCAAGTTCCGCCAGGGACCATCCAAAAACCTTTTCAAAGGCAGGGTTCAGATATGAAACCGTATTGTCCAGATTAAAGACAAATACCGGATCCGGCAAAAATTCCAGGAATGCGCGATAGCGCTGTTCGGCGCCGAGACACGACTTGGGAGGCTGGGAATTCAATTGGTTGTTCACGAAAATCCGTATCTTCCTTTGGCCTTCCCCAACGAAAAAAGAGAATTGGAGAGAACCGGCCGTGTATTGGAAAACCCCCCTGGTTCCCCACTTTTTTTAAGCGGGGGGACCAGGGGAACCAACTCCGTGTGATGGCAATACGGAGCGTGAGGCGGTTAACGCAAATGCTTGGGTCTTTCGTCAACCACGCGAAGGGCCTTTCCTTCACTTCTGGCGATAAATTTGGGCTCGACAAGATTGACTTCAACGCCGACACCCATCATCCCCTTGATGTGACCGGCGACTTTGGATTCAATCTCCAGGCGTTTTTCACTGCCTGCTTCATAGATTTCCCTTTTCCCCTCGACCTGAACAACCAGATGATCCAGATATCCTTTTTTGCGGACCACCAGCCGGTATTGGGGTTCCACCTCAGGAATTTCCAGAAGCAGGGCCTCGATCTGGGAAGGAAACACGTTGACGCCGCTGATGATCAGCATGTCATCGGTTCTTCCGGACAGCTTATCCATCTTGATCAGGGTTCTGCCGCAGACACAGGTTTCCCGGCGAAGCCGGGTAATGTCCTTTGTCCGGTATCGCAGCATGGGCATGGCCCTGCGCTGAAGGGAGGTAAAAATCAATTCCCCTTTTTCACCGAGCGGAAGCGGTTCAAAGGTAACCGGATCCACAATTTCCGCCAGAAAATGATCTTCGTTGATGTGCAGACCATCCTGTGCCTCACAGTCAAACGCCACGCCAGGTCCGCAGAGTTCGGTCAGGCCGTAGGCTTCCATGGCCTTGATACCCATTCGGCGCTCAATTTCCTCGCGCATGGCAACGGTCCAGGGTTCGGCTCCGAACAGACCGGTCCGAAGCGGCAGTTGCCGGACATCGACTTTGAGCTCTTCAGCCCTTTCGGCAATGGTCAGGGCATAGGACGGGGTGCAAGCCAGGGCCGTGGATCCGAAATCCTTCATCAGCATGATCTGGCGTTCGGTCAGTCCGGAGCTGGTGGGCACAACCGTACAGCCCAGGCGGGTGGCGCCCTGATGAAACCCCAGGCCACCGGTAAACAGGCCGTGTCCATAAGCGTTCTGGACAATGTCATCCGGTCGCAATCCCGCGGCCCACAGGCCTCTGGCCATGCATTCGGTCCACTGCTCCAGGTCATCCGCGGTATACGGGCCTGTGATGGGTTTTCCGGTGGTTCCGGAAGAAGCGTGCACCCGTACCACTTCCTTCAGGGGAACCGCGCAGAGCCCGAACGGGTAATTGTCCCGCAGATCGTTTTTCACGGTAAAGGGCAGTCTGGCAATGTCTTCCAGGCACTGAACATCGTCCGGCCTGATTTTTAATTCATCCAGTTTGCTGCGGTAAAAAGGGACTCTTTCATACGCCCATGATACGGTCTCTTTCAGCTTTTCCAATTGAAATTTCTGAAGATCCGCCAACGGCATGCATTCGAATGTATCATTCCAGGGCATTTATATCCTCCTTAAGGTATAATGATGAGCCAATTTCAAAATGTTCCAAGTCCGGCATTTGCCGAACCCTCGCCAGTTGGATTCCTTGGTTCTTTCGGGTGGGGCAGCCCGAAAGCGCGATAGTCTTAGTCTAGCTTTTTGAATGCCTCCTTGCGACCTGTATATTTTTGACGTAATTGGGGTTTCATCACTTTTCCTGTCGGGCTGCGAAGAACCTTATCGAAAATGACTTTGCGGGGAACTTTATAGAGAGCAAGTTTTGTTTTTGCAAAAACGATCAGTTCTTCTTCAGTCATGGTTTTACCAGGTTTCAATTGCACAACGGCCAATACGATTTCAACCAATCTGTCATCCGGATAACCGATGCAGGCAACATCATCGATGTCCGGGTGGTCCATGAGTGCATCTTCAATTTCAACAGGAAAAATGTTCTCTCCGCCACTTGTCACCATATCCTTCATGCGATCGACAATATAATAGAAACCTTCTTCATCGGTTTTTAATAAATCACCGGTATACAGCCATCCATTTTTCAGTGCCTGCGCCGTCATTTCCGGATTATTGTGATAGCCTTTCATCATCCGGTCCGTGGAAAAAACGAGTTCTCCGACTCGTCCCGCCGGCAGTTCTTTTCCGTCGAAATCGATAATCTTTGCCTCAACCCCATAGGTCGGTTTTCCGATAGAACCCGGTTTTCTCAGCACATCTTCGGAATAAAGGTTGAAAAGTCCTCCGCCACCGCCTTCCGTGATGCCATAAATATTTGAAACCTTGGCTGGAAAAGTCTCGACAAGTTTCTTCATAATGTCAAAAGGAACCGGCTGCGCTCCGATTTCCAGATATTTCCATGAGGACAGATCGTATTCAGATAGACAAAGCGTCTTGTTGGCGATTGCATTTAAAATGGCAATGGCAATGGGAACAACGAACAGCGTATCCGTGCACTTTTCCGCTGCAATTGCTTCAATAATCGACTTCGGATCCTTAAAATCACGAATGATGGTGCCGGTGGCTCCGGTCGCATAAAAAGGTGCCCATAAAAACATCGTCCCGCTGTGATACAGGGGAAGGAAAAAAAGATAATTGTCGTTTTTTTGAACGAAATATGACATCCCATTTCCGGCTGCCGTGCTTTTCATGGAAAAATGCGTGTGAATAAGCGGTTTGGGATTGCCGGTTGTGCCGGAGGTAAACATCATCGTCAGATCATGATGGTCATCAACGTCAACAATGGTATCCGAGATATCGGAATATTCCGCGATATCCTTATAACCTCTCATATCTGACGGCACTTCCTGTCCCACACTGATAAAGGTTTTAACCGTGCTGAGATTTTTCTGAATCGGTTGAACCACTTTCAGGAATTCAGAACCCAGAATGAACACTCCCGGGTTGCAGACCTTTGCAGCGAACAAAATATCCGGACCTTCAAATCTGAAATTCAGAGGTACAACGATTGCACCAAGGCGAATAATGCCGTAATAGGTTATCAGCCATTCCAAAGAGTTATTCTGAAGATGCATGACATAATCACCATCTTTTACATTGCATTCTTTGGAAAGGTAATTGGCCGTTCGATTTATTGCATCATTAAATTGCTTCCATGTAAGGGTGCGTCTTTCTCCTCGAGAGGGCGTTCTTTCTATAAGACAGATTTTTTCGGGAAGATGACGGGCATGTATTGCAGCATATTTCGAGTAGTTCACTTGAAACCTCCGGTTATCATTAATCTGTTATTAATCTGCTTTTTCCCTTGCGCGCCAATTTTAATGCGTTCCAGGATTCTGATGAATCCACAAAAAGTCTTGAACATCGTCACTCCGGCTCAAGGCCTTCTCTTTCGCTTTCTCTGCGCTCTTTTGCAATGAATGATAAATGGAATCATCTCAATCACATTATAATCACTTTATAGCTTGTTCATCCATATGAATTAACCATACGAATGTCAATAAAAAAAATTCTGTAATATGATGAATCTTATTCATGTATTTAAGTAAAATAAAACCAGGATGTTTTTAAGCACCCTGGTCAGATGGATCCGGTATCTTTTTTTATTGATGGGATCGCTGCGTGGTTATTGACCGGAAGCGGTTTCAAAGCCCAGATCAAAGGCTTTGATGTTGATATCTACGAATGCGGCTTTGGTTTTGGTCCGGATCGCTGTTTTGACATTATCGGCGGTTACCGGCAGGATTCCGGTCTGGATCAGGGCGCCCAGAAGAACCATGTTTACCGACAAGACGTTTCCGGCGGTTTTGGCCAGATCCACGGCATTCAGTGCAATGAGCCGGGCGGTTTTGGCGCGTATCAATTCCTGAAGCTTTGTAATATCCGGATACACCCCTTTGCCGATGGCAACGGTAAAGGGGGGAAGCGGAGACAGGTTGGTGATGACGACGGTCCGGGCATTGCACTTGTTTAGGGCACGCAGGGTTTCGGAAGGTTCAAACCCCAGCAGCACATCGGCTTCCCCATCCGAGATGATGGTGCTCTGGGCGTTTCCAAACACCAGCGCGGATTCCACCACGCCGCCACGCTGGGCCATGCCGTGAATTTCACTCATGCGAAGGGGGATCCCGGCCAGAAGGGCTGCTTCTCCCAGCACACTTGAAGCCAGAAGATTTCCCTGCCCTCCGACCGCCACGATAATCAATCGCGTTATGTCTGACATATGGTTTCCTTTACGAGTTCATCAAAGTTAAATGAAAAAAACCTTTATGCCTTAACGGGCAATATGGCGTTTTCCGGGCAGATCTGGGCGCATACCGCGCATCCGGCGCACATGACCGGATCGATCTTTACCCTTTCCGCTTCCAGAAAAAAGGCCGGGCAGGCCAGTTGACTGATACAATCCCGGTGATTCCGGCACTTATCGCTGACATAATAAGCGCGGGATTTGGTCTTTTTAAATCCCTTGGCGTACAGGGTGCACATTTCCTTGGAGATTACAACCGACACCCCCTTGAAATTGAAGGCTTCGCGAAGGGTTTCGATGCTCTTTTTAACCTTGTAGGGCTGAATGACGGCAACATGGGGAACGCCCAGAGCCCGGACAACGGCCTCGATCGAGATCTGTCCATACCCTTGGAGGTTCATCAGTCCCATATCGACGCCGGGGTTCGGCTGGTGGCCGGTCATGGCCGTGATGCCGTTGTCCAGAATCACGAAGGTGAAATTGTGGTTATTGAAGACCGCGTTCACCAGGCCGGGAATTCCGGAATGAAAAAATGTGGAGTCTCCGATAAAGGAGACCACTTTTTTGTCCGTAACCTTGGAAAATCCGGCGGATGTGCCGGCGGATGACCCCATGCAGATCAGAAAATCACCCATTGACAGCGGTGGCAAGAACCCCAGCGTATAGCAGCCGATGTCCGTGGGATAAATGGTGGAAAGGCCTTCCGCGGCTTTCTTGACCGCATAGAACGTGGCCCGGTGAGAGCATCCGGCACAAAGATTGGGCGGGCGCTGGGGAATCTCGGGAATATTCGACAGATCCACCACGGGCTCGACCTCGCAGGGAACGCCGAAATAGGCGGCCACCACCTGGCGGACAAGTCGCGGATTGAATTCATAGAGCCTTGAGAAAAGGTCCTTGCCTTTGCCGTTGATGGGAAGGGTTAGCCCTGCCTCCTGAGCAAAGGCTTTGATAGCTTCTTCCATGAAGGGCTCGCCTTCTTCGACCACGAGCACTTTTTCGCAGGACCCTAAAAACCCCTTGATCATTTTTTGGGGCATGGGGTGTGAAAAGCCGATGCGAAGGAGCTTGACCCTGTCCTGAACGCCAAGATCCCGTACAGCGTCGCTAAGGTACGCAAAACTGACGCCGTTGCAGATGATTCCCCACGTGCCGCTTCCGGAAACAAAATTATAGGGGGAGGCTTCGGAGCGTTCCGCGGCCTTGTCCAGATTGGCCAGAAGCTTGACATGAAGTTTTCTGGAAACTGCCGGAACCGTGACATAATTGAATGGATCTTTTGCAAAATCCCCTCTGCAGACGCGCTCCTGGATAGCTCCCAGGGTGACCGGCGCTGTTGAGTGGTTGATCCGGGTCGTGGTCCGGAAAATCACCGGTTCTTGCAGGGCTTCGGAAAGTTCAAAGGCATAGGGGATCATGTTCTTTGCTTCTTCCACCGAGGACGGCTCCAAGACCGCAAGCCCGGAAAGTTTTCCATAATACCGGTTGTCCTGCTCGTTCTGGCTGGAGAACATGAAGGGATCATCGGCGGTCAGAATGATCAATCCGCCCTTGACCCCGACATATGCCAGGGTCATCAGGGCGTCCGCCGCCACATTCAGTCCCACGTGTTTCATCACGCACATGCTGCGAACCCCGGAATTGGCCGTTGCCGCAGCCACTTCAAGTGCGACTTTTTCATTGGTGCTGTATTCGAAATACAGACTCGATTCCTGGGATATCTGAAAAAAATTCAAGGAGATTTCTGAGGACGGCGTGCCGGGGTAAGTGGTGGCAACCGCAACGCCGGCTTCGATGGCTCCCCGGGTAATGGCTTCATTTCCCAGCAGCACCATGGTTGCGCCGGGTTGGTCGGTCAGGAGTTTGTGCATAGTTCGTTCCTTCAATGTATAAAAAACATGGTCTCAGATAAGAGCGTCAGGAACCAGAATGGGCCGCTGCTGGATTTTCCGGCTATGGACCATTTCAAACACCGTGTTGATTTCAGACAGCGGAAAGCATTTGACAAAAGGCTTGATTTTCACCTTGTCTGAAAGGACAAGATTTAATACAGCCGGGTAATATTTGGGAATGCATCCCCAGCTTCCCCTGGCCGAGGCATGAAAGGCCATGAGATTGGACAGCCGGATTTCCACGCTGTCCATGGTAAATCCCACAACAGCCAGGGATGCGCCGTGGACCAGAAGCCCGAAGGCGGTTTTCTGGCCGGCCGCGGTTCCGGAGGTTTCAAAAATTTTCCATTCCGTTCGTCTCCGGCCCTTACTCTTGACAAAATCGGACACGGCCTTTTTAAGATCCTTGGGAGCCAGTTCTCTTACGTTGAATGTGGCGTCAATGTATGGAGAAAGGGCGTCCAGCTTGGACGAATCCACATCGATTCCGATGACGGTGGCCCCGAAAGCCTTGGCAATCTGGGCCCCAAAGCCCCCGACTCCGCCCACGCCGATGAAAATGGCGGTATCCTTGTCGGTGAGGCCGGATTCCAGAATGGCCTGATATGGGGTGGTCAGGGCATCGGCAATAACGGATATCTCCGCCAGAGAGACATCGGCCAGTCCCATGGGCTTGCCATCCACATTTACCGGAACTTCGCAAAGCTGAGCGGCCGGAACCCGAATATGGCTGGCAAAACCGCCCTGAATATCGTTTCCGGGCATTTTCTGCGTCGGGCAGATATTGCCCAGATCCCTGGAGCAGACATCGCATCCGCCGCAGGGCATGACCGCCGGGACAATGACGGCTTTTTGTTTCCAGGCTTCGGCTCCGGGGCCGGTGGCTTCAACAAATCCGCTGATTTCATGGCCCAGGGTCAGGGGCATGGGGGATTTGGTCCGGACTCCGTCGTAGAAAAAGCCGAGATCGGTATGACAAACACCGCATCCGGCCACCCGCAGGAGGACTTCGCCCGGGCCCGGCGTTGGAAGCGGAGATTTTACTTCGACAATGGGTTTATTGGTTTCTGTCATTTGCCAGGATGTCATATTCATAGCTTTAACGCTCCTTGATAATAGGGGACCCCGGGCATTCGGGCTGAAAGGCGAAAGCCGAAGCGATCCGCCTTCAGCCTTGAGCCCGAAGTCTTCGGGTATAAATGGTCTTGTATTTTTCCGCGGATGCCGGCATTCCGTTTTTCAAACGCCCTTGAATTCCGGCCGTTTTCGGCCCGCCGTGGACAAGCCTTCCAGGGCATCGGCTGTGGCAAATATCCTGGCCAGATTGCCAAGTTCGATTTCAACCGCATCCGTCATGGATTTCCCTTGCTGCAGGTCGATGATTTCAGCGGAAATCTTAAGCGCCAGCGGTGCCTTGAATCCAATGGTTTTCAGTGTTTTTGCGCCAGAATCGGCGGATACGCTTTCCGGAATTTTTCCTTCCAGCCAGGAGGTGACGCGATTCATCGTAAACATGTCCGCAAGCGGCTTGAATCTGTCCGGAAGATTCCGTGCCCGGTATTTATCCGGCTTGCCTTCGGAAACCAGTGCCTGAATGGCATCCGGAATATCCGCGGGTTCAACGAGCTTTTGTACAACGCCCAGGTCTTTGGCGTCCCGGGCGCTGATGGGCGCACCGGTGAAGACATAATATTTGGCAAGCTCCGGCCCCACCTGGCGGGTCAGGCGCAGCATGCCCCCCAGGCCCGGAAAGATGCCGATGCCGGTTTCCGGAAAAGCCATGGATCCGGCGGATGTGGCCACAATGGCCTGACAGGCCAGTGCCAGTTCGCTGCCGCCGCCAAGGGACAGCCCATCCAGAAGGGCGATGGTGAGTTTGGCGGAATTTTCGATTTTTAAAAACACCTCATGGCCTTTTCGTGTAAAATTCACGATATCGGGGATGCGGTCCGCCTTGATCTTGTTGACGAAATACCGGATGTCCGCGCCGGCCACAAAGGCTTTTCCGGCACCTTGAATCACGATCGCCTTGACATCGGCCCGGGCCTCGGCCTCGGCAAACCGGGTGCCGAGCTGGGCCACGAGCTGCTCGTTCAGCGCATTCATGGCTTCCGGGCGATTCAGGGTAAGGGTTGCAATGCCGTCTTTGACCGTGACATCCACAAAATTGAATTCAAAGGGTTTACCGACTTGTTTCTGCTTTTTGAGAAGTTCGGGCATCTTGAAATCCGGGTATTTTGCGCTGATGGCCTGAACCACGGCATGGGTCTTGTCGATTCCGATCCGGTTCATGATTTCAAACGGCCCGAGTGTCCACCGGAGCCCGATTTTGGCGCCGCGGTCCGTATCCTCGATGGAGGCGACGCCTTCATCCACCAGGGCCGCGGATACTCCCAGGCAAACCCCGTACATCCGATCGGACACGGCCTGAATCCGGGATTCATCCACGGGGCCATCCAGATTCCAGTTTTCCTTTTTATCCATCTGGGCCTTTAACTTGTCACAGGGCGCATAAAATGGCCCCAGCTCATTGCCCAGAGTGGTCGCGGCATGATTGGCAATGGGGATTCCGGTGACATTCATGAGCTGAAACGGCCCCATGCCGATCTTGAAGGCCCGCTTGGAGGCTTCCTCGATGGTCGGGATGTCGGCAATGCCTTCTTCCAGCATTCTGGCGGCTTCATTTAAAAACGGAACAAAAAACCGGTTGACGGCAAATCCCGGGGCATCCTTGACCAGGATGGCGGTTTTGCCGTGAAGTTTGGCTGCCAGCAGTGATTTTTCAATGGTTTCAGGGCTGGTGCCATCATGGGGGATCACTTCCAGAAGCCGGTTTTTGGCTGGATGAAAAAAATAATGGAGACCCACGAACCGGTCCGGCCTGGAAATCTGTCCGGCAAAATCGCGGACATAAAAACTGGAGGTGTTGGTTGCCAGAATCGTCTTTTCCGAGCAGATGGCATCCAGTTTTTTAAACAGCCCGGTTTTGACGGCCTTGTCTTCAAAAACAGCTTCAATGACCAGATCGGCATCCTGCACGGCGGTAAAGTCCGTTGTCGCGGTAATCCGGGACAGGATTTCCGCGACTTTTTCAGGCTTGAACAGCTTGCGTTCCACACCTTCCTGGAGCAGTCTTTGAATCGTATTGAGTCCTCTTTGAACAAATTCTTCCTGGGTGTCGATCATAACCACAGGGATGCCTTCCTGTGCAATCTTCTGGGCAATACCGCTGCCCATGTTGCCGGCGCCGATGACGCCGATTTTCTGGATCTGTGACATTATGGCCTCCAAGATAAAAATGTGGAGAGTTGCGGCAGATGGCGCAGCAGGTTTTTCAGCCCGTCACGCATCTGCCGTAACCCCTTATCCTAAATTCATTTGTTTTTCCATATGGATTTTCGTTTTTCATAAAAACTGGCGATACCTTCAAGCGTATCTTCGGTTTTCATCAAGGTGTTGAGGAAAAGATCGCTGACGCTTTCAATGGCTTTGGGGAAATTCATGCCAAGATGCGCCTTGACCGCCTGTTTGTTCAACCGCAGAATCAGGGGGCTGCTGGACTGGATTTCCCCGACGAGTTTGGCGATTTCCGCATCAAATTGCTCGTTTTCCACCGCGCGGGTGACAAACCCCATGGAAACCGCCTCATCCGCGGAATAGGTTCTGCCGGTGGCGCAGATTTCAATGGCCTTGGCAGGCCCCACCAGGGCGGGCAGCCGGATGGCCGCATACGGCGGGAAAAACCCCAGTTTGACCTCGGGCTGGCCGAACTTGGCTTTTTGGGCAGCCACCACCATATCGCAGGCAATGGCAAATTCCATTCCCCCGCCGAGGCAGGCGCCGTGAACCGCGGCAATGACCGGAACCGGAATGGCTTCGATCGATTGAAGCGCCTGGTTGAAGGTGCTGATCATCTGATTCACCAGCTCCGGCCTGTGGTCGCCCACATCCACGCCCGCGCACCAACTGGAGCCTTCTCCCAGAATCACCACGCATTTCAGGTCCTTTTCGGCATTCAGGGATTCCAGAGCGGCATTGAACTCCTGCATCATCGCGATATTGAATACATTGTGTTTGGGCCTGGCAAATGTCAGGCGGGCAACGCCTTCGGATATTTCTGATTTTATGGTTTGAGAATCCGACATGATGGCATTTTCCTTTTTTGTCTGGTTACAGCTCGCGCCGGATGATTGCAGCCATTGTCACACCGCCGCCGCCACAGATCGAAGCGCAGAGAATTTCTTTTCCCGTTGTTTTCAGAATATGGTAACCGGTTATCAGAATACGGCATCCGCTGATACCCGTGGGATGTCCCAGGGCAATGGCGCCGCCATTCAGGTTGAGTTTGCTCGTATCCAGGTTCAGGGTCAAGACATTGGTTAATACCTGTGCGGCAAAAGCTTCATTGATTTCAAACAAATCGATATCGCCGAGGGTCATCCCGGCTTTTTTCAAAGCCATGGGGATTGCGACACCGGGCCCTTCGCCCATGGTGGAAGGCTCGACAGCGGCCTGCGCAAAACTGACAAAGGAAAATAAGGGCTTTGCGCCCAGTTCCTTGGCTTTTTCCCGGGTTGTCATCACAACCGCGCAGGCCCCATCGCTCAATCCGCAGGAATTTCCGGCTGTGACGCTGCCGCCTTTACGGAAAGACGATGAGAGTTTGGCCATTTGCTCGAGACTGGCATCATAGCGGATGGTTTCATCCTTGCTGAACTGAACGGGTGCTTGTTTTTTACTGGCAGCCGGAACTTCGACCGAAACGATTTCTTCGTCGAAACGTCCTTCTTTTTGTGCAAGAGCGGCTTTCTGGTGGCTGGCTACGGCAAATTGGTCCAGATCTTCGCGTTTCAGGCCATATTTTTCAACCAGATTTTCAGCCGTATCCCCCATGCCCTGCCCGGTTAAAGGATCGATGGAGTCGGTCCAGCCGTCCTCGAGGGTTTTGGGTCCCATTCTGAATCCCTGCCACCTGGCCCCTTTAAGCAGGTAGGGAATGGTGCTCATGGAATCCATGCCGCCGGCAACGACGATTTCACTATCTCCCAGGCGAAGGGCTTCGGTTCCCAGATGAACGCATTTCATTCCCGATGGACAGGCCATATTGATGGAGTTGGTGGAAATGTTAATGGGAATGCCGGCCCGGACACTGGCGGTCCGGGAGGGGTTCGGACCGTTTCCGGCCTGCCGGCAGGATCCGTAAATCACTTCGGATACGTCGCTTGCCTGAATTCCCGATCTGCGGATGGCTTCGCGGATGGCCGTGGCTCCCAGGTCAAACGATGCCGTGTCTTTAAGGGTTCCGCCGAAACGTCCCATCGGGGTTCGGGCCGCGCTGATGACTACGATGTCTGATAGTTTGACTGACATGTTCGATCTCCTTTATATATATTGTCCGCCATCGACCTTGATGACTTCGCCGGTAACGTGACGGGCCTTGTCCGATGCCAGGAACACGATGACATTGGCCACATCTTCGGGGGTGCCCACGCGCTTCATGACGATTTCACCCAGGGCAAGGTTGACGATTTTGTCATGGGCTTCGGATTCCTTCAGCATGGCCGTTTCAATCAGTCCCGGAGCCACGGCGTTCACATTCACGTTAAAAGCCCCCAGTTCCTTGGCCACGGCCTTGGTATATCCGATGATGCCGGCTTTCGAGGCCGAGTAATTGGTCTGGCCGAATTTCCCGCGAATGCCGTTGATGGACGTGATGTTGACGATTTTCCCGGACTTCTGTTCCTTTAAAAGCGGGGCCACGTGGCGGGTGAAATTGAAATAGCCCTTCAGGTTGACCTCGATCACCTTATCCCACTGCTCTTCGGTCATTTTCCAGGAGACCCCGTCCCAGTTCATTCCCGCATTGTTGACCAGAATATCGATACTTCCAAATGCTTCGAGGGTTGTCTTCACCACCTGCTCGGCTTCTGAAAACGATGCGATATTGCAGGATAGGGCAATGGCCTTTCGTCCCATTTGAAGAATACTGTCTCTGATTTTAAACGCCTCATCCGCGTGTTTGCGGTACAGCAGGCAGACATTGGCTCCTTCAAGAGCCAGCCCCAGGGATGTGGCGGCCCCGATTCCCTGTGATCCGCCGGTCACCAGCGCATTTTTACCTTTTAGCAGCATATGTTCTTACTCCTTTTTAAATTCCCATCAGGGTTGATGGCTTCGTAAAAAATCCAATATCTGCGTTGCGCTTCATCCTTCGTCATTGCGGCGTACCCAAAAGTACGCCTCACGGACAGAACTCGCGTGCCTTGATCTTGAATTTTTTACTTTGCCATCCCATGTTTTGACTTTTTACGAGTTTATCAGCCTTGCTACCTGCGTAATTACAATTTCGGTTTTCCCAGCACAGCGGCCATGAATTCGGCGTCAAAGGCCGAGCTGCCGGCAATCCGCCGCCGGTATTCGATAAAATCGATGGTGTCCTTGCCGGTGATTTTTTTGGTATTAAAGGCATTGAATCCCAGATAGGCTTCGGTGGCCATATTGGCTGCCAGCCAGTGGCGATTGATGACCTTGGCCTGGTCCCAAAAGAATTTCTTTTTCAGCCGGATACCCTCGACGCTTTTGATCAGGCAGCCGGGGAACAGGTTGGTGAATGTCCAGATGATTTTATTTAGTTCCGCATCCAGCCTTTCAAAGCTGGTCGTTGCGGTTTTGACGTATTCCCTGGCCTTTTTGGCGGCATCGCCGGACTTGAATTCCCCGTAAACGATTTCGCCGTCATCCAGATATTGATCCGTGATCACGGCCGGGTTTCTGACCCATTTGTCGCCGTCTTTTATGACCGGAACGCATTTGG
>JACRBZ010000096.1 GCA_016219185.1 Deltaproteobacteria bacterium | reverse complement strand
TTCCTTCCACCACATCCTCGACTGGTTTTGGAACAGGCGGCTGCATCAACTCATCTAAACCAGATGATATGGTATTGCGCGAGGCACTGGTTGCCTTTGCTACCTGCGACACGCCTCCCCGTCCCAGCGCTTTCGCTTCTGTGGCCAAGTACAACCGATATTGCTTTTCATCTAATACTGAGACTAACAGGTCGTGTCGTATTTTGATTTGCTCTAATGTGATTGACATGAATACAGAATACACTATTTAGATAAATATTCAAGTTGTTTTGTAATGCATGCTTAGCTATGCTGAAGTGGACCCCTCCGTCAAGACAAAAATGAGTCGAGTTTAAGATGGTAACCGACCAATTCGCAGCGGAATGGCACTGCCCCGATTTCTACTTAGCCTTGAGGTTTTTTGCTGTAAACAACGCCTTTTCATCCCATTTTCTGGGATAAATGCAGTTACAAACACAATTTGAGGCACTTTACGGAAAAGCCGGGCCGCATCATTTCGCTTTTCCGGCCGTTGTCCATAACCTGTGGGCTCAAACCGGTAAACCGATCCAGGGGCTGGGTTTCAAAATGCGAGGCTGCCGGATGGCATAAAAATGGCCGGACATTGAGAACGAACCCCTGGCGAAAGATTTTATTGTTAATGGCAATGCCACAAAAACCGATTCGTTCATCATCCTGTAAATCTATGCATCGGTTCTCTGCTGGGTAGCTATCGCCCATTCCTGATGGGGCTTTACCGGGTTACGGTTTAAAACCAGAGCAGTGGCCAGCCTCTCTTTTCCTTCTTTCATGGAAAGCCTCCGTTGATTTCGCTTTGGATTTAAAGTCACCCCGGTCCAGCTTCTCCTTAAAAAAGGTGGAGCTTGGTCCTATAGGCGTCGATGACTTTCGCCGGACTGTCGGTAATGACGATATTATCGCCCACCCATTCCGGCGCCCTTCCCATGCGGATCATTTCCCGAATCTGCGTTTCCATTCCGGACCAGAAGGCGCCGCCGCCTTCGGTGTCAAAAAGAATCACCGGCACCGGTTCCATGATGGACAGTTTCATGTTGCAAAGCGTGATGCCGAGCTCCTCGAGGGACCCCAGCCCGCCCACGTTGAAAATGGGGAACGAGGCGATTTCAAACCATTTTTGCCGGCTGTGCCGGCAGGAGGACTGGAAGACCTGGCAGAAATCAACATCCGTGGTCATGGACTGGTCGGTGATATCCAGATAATTGGCACCGGAAAGAACGCCGCGCTGGCGGGCCAGGGTATTTACCTGCTCCATGACACCGCTGCCGCCGCCGGTAACAATGCCAATTCGTCTGCCCCAGAAGGCCACGAGGGCATCCATGAGCTTTCCCAGCCGTTCATAGCCGGCTTCGGAAAGCACCTTGTTGGAGCCGTAAAAGGCAAACAGCATGGATTTGTGAAAATCCGCCATGCGCTCGGGCATCACAAAATACCCCATCCCGTCCCGCATGGTGTGCACCATCAGCCTGTTGTTCACGTTGGATACCCAGTAAGTGTCCAGCCCGAACGCCTGATACTCCCGAAGGTGCCCGTGATCCTGTTCCGAGAGAAACGGGCCGTGCTCCCGGGAGGCTTCAAAAAAATAGAGCGCGCCCAGAAGACCTTCCGCAGCCAGATTAATGATATCCCGATGTTCCAGCAGGTTCGGGAAGTATTTCAAGGCAAGGATCCCGGGGCCGCCGGCCAAGGCCCTTTTGATGCTTGCGGTGCTGTAGTTGTGGGGGCAGGGACTCTTCATGGAATAATCCCTTCGGGCGGTCACGCAGACAGCATCCGAAACCTTGCATTTTTGCTGAGGACCGTTCATGAAGATCTTTGCTCCGGCAAGGGCATCCGGCCTGTTGGCCATCACCGCCACCGGCCTGTCGAGGTAATGACAACCGCCCGTTGGTTGTGCGTCCAGCCGCTTTTCAAGACCCCGCATCTGCTTGTATGAGTAAAGCACTGTCCCATGGGCCGATATCCTGGGGCCGGATCTTTTTTCCATTTTTGGGACACGATATATTTTTGCGGATATCAGGGGATTGACGATGGGATGTTCACTGCCGTTGACGATTTCAAGAAAGATTCGAATTCCTCTTGTCTTAATCGGATCCAGAATGGTTGCCGACAGATGCCTTCCCAGCGCAAGACCGCTTTGAAGAGCGACATAGTGCTCGTTCAGATACATGGAGCAGGTGGTGATCACGCCTTTTTCCGGCTCGATGGTGACGGCCTGAACCGGTTCGCGGATCTGGAGCCGATTCAGGATCTCCCTTCCGTCTTCCCGGAAGAGAATCCGCCGAAGCGTTTCCTTCTCGACTCCGGATTTCAGGCTGCAGATGACTTTGTGCGGGGAAATGAGGATGCTGCCGTCGCTGGAGATGGTGGTGGATGCCGGCAGTTTGATCGCCGCCTGGTTGATGGCATCCAGCACTTCCTCGGAGGTCAGAAGCGCGTCCGGATTCAGATAAACGAGCCTTCCGACCGGAAGGCCAGCGGTGATGAGGTCTTTCAAGACATCCAGGCCGGGATACCCTGGAATGACCGCCGATGCCCGAAGATCAAGGACCAGCGTGCTCCCGTCCAGTCGATCCGGACTCGGGGCATCGCCCAGGATATTGACGCCGAGACGGGCGATGCGGGACCGCTCGCTGAAAACCAGATGATCCGCCTGATGTTTCAGCCGGTCGATAAAGATATCGGTCAGTTCAAAGGCGACCTGAAAGCAAATGCTGTCCCGGCTTGCTTGCGTAACCCTTGTGATGACACCGTCCCCGGACTGAAGCAGGCCCCTGAACGAGCGATTGTCCCCTCTATCTTGACGCATAACAATGCCTCCACCTGCCCATACAATAGGGCCAAATCTTTATCTTGACAACCTTGAAATATCAAGAAGAAGATTCTTGTCTCCAAATCATGCCCGATTGCAAACGGTCGGGGTGGATTCTTCCATTCAACCGATGGCCGGCAGGCTGAAAGTAATGGTGCATCCGGGCCCGGGGTTATTGGCTGCGCGAATCCTTCCATCCATGGCAAGGATGAATTTTTTCACCAGGGCAAGACCGATGCCGGTGCCGCCGGTGGCGCGGGTCAACTCGCTGTCGACCCGGTAAAAATCGTCGAATACTTTTTTCAGAGCCTTTTTCGGAATCCCCGGTCCGGTGTCCGAAACCGAGATGTGAATCCAACCATTTTGCGATGCAACGGCAATGGCGATGTCCCGCTGAGGCGACGTGCGGCCGAATTTGATGCTGTTTTCGATCAGATTGATCAGCACCTGAATCATCACCTCGCGGTCATAGGCAAACCGCAAATCATCCGGCACATCGATTTTAAGGGTAAAGCCTTCCCGGGCCAGCTTATGCGCCATCACGGTCCTTACCTCGGACAATACATCCTCCAAATTGCCAGGCTGAAGATCGAAGCGGCGCTGCTTTTTTTCCAGCTTGGCCAGCTCCAGCACATTGTTGATCAGCCGCGAGAGGCGGGCGCTTTCCGAACCCAGGATGTTAAAATAGTCCTGTTCCCGTTCCGGAGTCGCGGCAATCCCCTGCTCCAGCATTTCGATATACATCCGGATGTTGGTCAGCGGGGTTTTGAGTTCATGCGTGACCGAAGAGACGAATTGCGCGCGTCGCTCCGAGAGATCCATCACCGTGCGGGCACTCTGGTAGATGGCAAAAAGCCCCAGGAACATGAAAATGCCCAGCATCATCAGGGCCAGCGTAAGGGTGCGCCGGGCCGGGGAGGCCGGAAGGACATCGGCCCGGACCGCAGCGCTTAAAAAATCAAAGGGCGCCGGAAAGGTCCGCTGCGTAATGAACCCAGCCGCTGAAACCGGCGCGCCGGCCCGTGCCATCTCGCTTTTTTGGCCGTTGTCCATCACCTGCAGGCTCAAAGCCGTAAACCGGGCCATGGGCTGGGTTTCAAAATGCGTGGCAGCCAGATGGCTTAAAAACGGCCGGACCTTGAGGACGAATCCCTGACGAAAGATTTGATTGTTGATGACCACACGTCGGAAGATGAAAAATTGGCCATCGCCGATCGAGATCGACTGCAGGGGCGCCACTTCGATCTCGAAGCGTTTAAGCTCTGATACCGCCCCGGCGACAGCGGGTGCGGGCGCTGAAGAGACCTTGTCCATCCGCGATTGGGGCGCCGGGGCCGGACGCTTTTCATCCTCCCGCATCGATGAGACGGATGCCGCGCCTTTCTCCAGGGCAGCGTCGGAACCCAGGATAGACTGATCTTCCCTGGAAAGGTTCAGTGCCTGACCGACGGTGATCTCCTCGGTTCGCTTGGCTTTTTGCCCCAGATAGCTTTTTGCCGCCGGCGCCTGGGACCGGGACAGGTAACGATCGGCAAAACCGTCCTTTTCTTTTTTCTCGGCTTCCATCTTGGGCGCTGCGGCCGGGGGTTCAGGCGCGGGCGGGGACGCGGACAGGGTGAGCTTTTTCCGGTTGAAAATGCTGTTCGCGGCTTCAAGTTGGGCAACCACATCGCGCTGGTCTTCTGAAACGCGCCCCGAATCGGCCATCAGCGGCGTTTGAAACGATCCGTCCGGGTTGTTCTGCAAATAGCCCAGAATGTATGCTTCCCGGGGCGCCCTGGCCAGGGGGGACAGGCTGCCGCCGCGACCATCGGCCAGGGTATGATGGTATTCATCGACGGCGCGATTTTCTTCCAGTTGAACCCATTCCGCGAGCTTTCGCTCCATCTCGTCAAAGAGGGTCTGGCTGAAAAAGCGCAACTGGCCGCGTTCCTCCTCGGCCAGCCCCAGAAAAGACTGCCGGACCACATAGGCAAGCGGCAGGGATACGGCAACACAAAATATCAGGATCAAGAGTTTCAGGCGCTTCATGGTCCGGGCTCCAGGCGATAGCCTTCCCCGCGTATCGTTTGGATCAGGGTGCTTTCCGGGTTTAAGGAAAGGAGCTTTTTGCGGAGTTTTTGCATATGAATGTCCACCGTGCGGGTCTCGATGCCGGCATCGGCATAGTGCCACACTTCGGTCAGGAGCTCTTTTTTGGAGACGATACGCTGCTGATTGCGAAAAAGATAGACGATGATATCCATCTCCCGGCGCGTTATCTCCAGCACCGCTTCGCCGCAGGTGGCCCGAAGGTTCAGGCCGTCGAACAGGATACCGAAAAGCGTGATGCTCTCCCCGTCCACCTGTTTCCCGCTGCGGCGAAGCACGGCTTCCACCCGAACCATGAGTTCCCGGAGCGAAAAAGGCTTGCTCACATAGTCGTCGGCCCCGGCTTTAAAGCCTGCGATCACATCGTCTTCAGACCCTTTGGCGGTGATCATGACAATGGCCTGATTGGGCTTTTGCTTTCGCACCTGCCTGCATATGGAAAAGCCATCCAGGGTGGGCAGCATCACATCCAGAAGCAACAAATCATGGGATTTTTCAAGGGCCGCGACAAGTCCGAGCCCGCCGTCGGCAGCTCCCTCCGCCGCATAGCCGTTAAAGACCAGCACATCCAGAAGGCCGTTTAAAATGGACGGATCATCTTCCACCACGAGGATTCGGGCTTTGGGTTGTTTCATGGAAGACCTCTTTGTTCGCATGGGTTGAAACCAGCAGTGGGTGCCTCGGATCAGGCCGTCAGATGGTAATGTCCCCTGTATTACACGATTCATCCCTTCATGCAAAGAAAAACTTATGTAAAAAAACAGCCCTAACCTTTTGCATTTCTTTGAATTGTCTTTTCTTCGAATTCACTTAGTATTGTATCAAACGACCCGTGATAAACACCCAAAACACAAAAAAAGGAGAGGTCCGATGAAAATGTACAAAAAAAGTTTTTTGGCCGTTCTCGGCCTGATCATCGCCGCAAGTGTGGCTCTGGCCTATGTGGGGTCGGGCGATTCGGTTTTTGCTCGGTTTTTCGTTTCAAAACAAGACCCAAGGGATCCGGTAGCCGTTCATACGGATCTGGTGGCCGTCCGTGCCGATCTGGTTCAGGACAAGGTTCTTAAAGGCTCGGACGGCCAGGTGTCGGTATCCCTGACCCTGGATGCGGCAATAATTCCCCGGCCGGATCACTGGCCAATCGAGCACGCCGATCTGGTGATCGTTTTAGACCGCAGCGGCTCCATGGCGGGCCAGAAGTTGAGCGATGCCCGCCAGGCCGTGGCGCGGTTGATCGACCAAATGACCGCCGATGACAGACTTGCGATCATCACCTATTCTAACAACGTTCAGGTGCTCTCGCCCCTGGTCGGCATGGATGAAACCCAGCGGCGTCAATTAAAGACGGTGGTGGCGCAGGTGAATGCCGCGGGCGGCACCAACCTCGGCGCAGGTCTGAAGCAAGGCATTCAGACCCTGATGCAGACCCCGGCCGATGGCCGTCAGCGCCGGGTGATTCTGATCTCCGACGGTCAGGCCAACCAGGGCATCACCGATCCCCAGGAGCTGGGCGACATGGCCTCCGGGGCCGCGGAGCATAACTTGGCCGTAAGCACCGTTGGCGTCGGCAACGATTTCAACGAAATACTCATGACCACCCTGGCGGATCATGGGGCCGGCCGCTATTATTTCCTGGAAGACCCCAACAGGTTTGCGCTGGTGTTTGATAAGGAATTTCAAGACACGCGCAATGTGGCCGCATCCGGAGTTGAAATTCTGGTTCCGCTGAAAAACGGGGTCCGGCTGGTGAATGCCGGCGGTTATCCCATTCAGGTTAATAGCGGCCAGGCCGTGATTCGTCCCGGAGATCTGCTCTCCGGACAGCAGCGCAATTTCTTTTTGACCTTTCAGGTGCCCACCGACAAGGAAGCGGAATTTATCCTGGGTGAATTTCAGGTGCGATTCAACCATAACGGCGCGGCTTATGACGTCGCCTCTTCCCGGCAAATGGTCGTTGCCTGCGTGAAGGATTCCGGGGAAGTGACAGCCAGCATCGATGCACCGGTCTGGAGCGCGCGGGTGATACAGGAAGACTACGGCAAACTCAAGGAAGAGGTGGCGGACGCCGTCGTAAAAGGAGAAAAGAACAGGGCCATGGATCAGATTCATGAATACGAGACGCGCAACCAGGCGATTAACGCAACCGTGGGTTCAGCGGCCGTTGCCGGGAATCTTGAAAAAGACGTCCGGGCCCTGCGCCAGAGCGTTGAAGAAACCTTTGCTGGACCTCCTGCAGCAGTGGCGGAAAAGAAGAAGCAAAACGCCAAGGCGCTTCAGTACGAAAGCTATCAGATCCGGCGCGACAAGAAATAAAACGCCGGCGTTTCATTATCGAGCCGCAAATGCTCATGGATGGCCGGATTCACCCTCATGAATAAAAATCATTCCGTGTCATCCATGGCCAACAAAAATTTCACGGTAAAAAAAGGAGAACGACATGACCATTTTATCACGCATGTTTCGACTATGTAAGGCCGATCTTCACGGTGTCATGGATCAGATCGAAGACAAGGGGCTCCTGCTCAAACAATACCTGCGGGAGATGGAGACTTCCCTGAATGAAAAGCAGACGCGTCAATCACAACTGATCCAGACCAGCCGGCAGATTCAAGGGGATCTTTCCTTGCAGAATCAGGAGCTGGAAAAACTGGAAAAGGATCTGGAACTGGCCATCCGCAAGGAAAAGGATGATATCGCCAAAGTGCTGATTCGAAAGCGACGCGTGATCCAGGCCGGCTGCGACGGGTTGCGGCGTCAGTTGAAACTTATCGAAGAGGAAGGGGCGCATCTTGCAGAAATCCTGAATCAGCAGATGCTTCAATACCAGGAGATGAAGGTCAAGGCCGCCGAATACTGCCGCTGGGCCGAGCAGCAACCCTTTACTGAAGCCGCCGAAGTGATGACCGGACCCGGCTTCTCGTCGCCTCCCACGGAAGAAGAGATCGAGCTTGAGCTGCTGCAACGAAAAGAGGCCCTTAAACAAGGAGGCGTCGCATGAACAAACCCATCCGAACCACCGTTGTCTTTGCCCTGGTCAGTGGATTACTGGCCCTGCCCCTGACCCAATTGCTCGGCAGGTACGGCGGCTATCCGGCCGCCTTCAAATGGGTCCTCTGGATGTATCTGTCAATCTACGCGCTGCTTCTGGCCCGATGGAGCCGCACCCGCTTGCTCTCGATCCTGTTTCCCCTGGCCCTGCTGCTGGGGGCGGTTTTCTGGCCGGGCGCATGGATCGGATTTCTAGCGCTGGCCCTGGGTGTTCTGTGCTGGGTACGTAGCGGCATCTGCTTCAGCGGCACGCCCATTCGCGCCCTGAGCGCCGAACTGATCACCCTGGTCGGCGGCATCACCCTGGTGGGCACTCTCGGCTCCGGTTCAATGGCTGCTTGGCCCCTGGGGCTCTGCCTCTTTATCCTGGTGCAGGCCCTTTACTTTTACATCATTCCGGCCGATATTGGGGGAAAGATTAAAACCGCTTCCCTGGACCCATTCGAGCATGCCCGTCATGAAGCTGAAAAAGTGCTGGCGCAATTGCCATTCCCCTGAACAACGCCCGGGCGTTTTCCAGGGACAGCGCTTACATTTCGTCCTGGTTCTCAAGCGCGCTTTCGTGGGAACCAGGACTGTCTCAGAATTTATAGGTAATCCACGAGGTGAAGTAATCGATGTCCAGGTTCGGGCCGGTTTCCCGCAGAAAATCGCCGGCAAAAAAGTGGGCGTAGATGGCAACAAAAGTAAGGTTGCGGTCAATCTTCCATTCCAGTTGGGCCTGAGGTTGACTCCCGATATACCGCGCCGTGCTGTTCTTGCCGGATCTGACGAGAGCACCTGCGTTATTGTAAACCCCGTCATCGATGCTTTCCCGCCAAAAGAAATCCCAGTTCACGGAAAGGATAATGCCATCTTTAACATGCAGATCCGCGGAAGGGTTCAAATCCATGTGGTTGAGCGGGCCAATCAGACCGTCTTCGCTGAAATATGCCCCTTTCGGGAAGAGGGGGTTAAAGGTCTGGAGATCGGGATTGTTCGGATCTTTGTCGCCGCTTGTGATATCCGCTTTCAGGCTGAAACGCGGCTGTAACGGTAGATGGTCACAGGTATACCCGGTATCGGATGCAACCGTCCATGCCTGGATCTCACCGCTTCCAAAGCTTCCCCATTGGTAAATCAATTCGAAGTTGTAGTCAAAGGGTTTTGGGCTCCCCCACAGCCTGGTCCCCACCGAGTGCCGGGTTTCGGGAGCCGTCCCCTGATCAAAGTGTGCTTCCCGGTTGTAATACCCGACATAATACAGGTCGATATTTCCCTTTGGAATTCTTGGCAAGGGGAGAACCGAATACACCCCCCACAGCCAGCGGTCATTTTCCGTTCCGTCATCGAATACGTAGCGGTTCGTTTCAACCGGCCTTGTCACAAAAGTATCCACCTTAATGTCTCCCGTGTTGAACATCGTTCGGAAGCCATCGAAACTTTGTCGCACGTTTGGCCCTTCCCGTACTGAAATGATGCGCTGGGAGCCGTAAAACAGCTCCTGACGGCCGGAGCGCAGCGTAAAGACGCCGTCTTCCCCCAAATCGATCTTTAGGTCGAGAAACCCCTGGTGCAGGTCGAGCTCGTCCTTGTCCGTGGGGCGCGGCCCGCCGTTGCGGTCGTTCTCAAAGCTGCTCTGAAGCTGGGCAAACAGGCGAAGTTGCTCGCCCATGTGAAGATCCCCGTGGAAAAAATAGCGCTGAAGGAAATAGCCCGATCCCGGGGGGCCAGCCCCCCAGTTGGGGTTGCTGAAGTATTCATAGCGTTCCCTGGCCTCCCCGCCGAGGGAAAGATACCAGGTGCCTGACGCCTCGAACGGCATGTATTTGACCGGATCCCAGAAGCCGTTTCGGCAGGCGGGCTCGCGCAGGTACTGGTAACTCTCCTCGGCACGATTGAAACCAAAAGGTGGCGGCGAGCACGATGGCCCGGTCTCGGCGGATGCAAAACCCCTTGGGATGAGATGCATCAAAACGAGAATGCACCAGAGGCTTTTGCTGAGGCGGCGGACCGTCATCGACATCTCTCCTTTGTTGATTGCATCCATGAAAATTTATTGCCTGACGCCGCTATCGATGTTTGATAAATGTCCCTTTCTCGTATTCCTCGAAGGCTACCTGCAGCTCGTCCTGGGTATTCATGACGATAGGGCCGTACCATGCGACCGGCTCGCCGATGGGCCTTCCCGATACCAGGAGAAAGCGGACCGGCGTCTCCTGGGTGGTAATGACCACTTCATCGCCGTCATCGTATAGAAGAAGACTTTCGGCGCTGCAGGCACACTTTCTTTTCATGTCGAAATAGTTTTCCCCGACCACCTCGTGGGCGAAGGCATTGCGCTCCGGGTCGAAATACCCTTCCCCGTCAACCACATAGGCAAATGCCTTATGTCCCCGTTTGATCGGGTGACGAAAAGTGGTTTCCGGCGGAATTGCCACGTCCAGATACGCGGGATCGACGACCACGTCCCCCACAGGCCCCTTTACCCCTTCCACTTCGCCGCAGATGACTTTCACCCGTATGCCGCCCTTGAGGCTCGCCTCCGGGATCTCCTTGCCGATGATCCCGCGGTAGCGGGGATCCATCATCTTTTGGGAGGCCGGAAGGTTCGCCCAGAGCTGGAAGCCCCACATAAGGCCGTCGTGGTCTCCCTTTGGCATTTCCTGGTGGATGATGCCGCTGCCCGCGGTCATCCACTGTACATCACCCGAATCAATGACCCCCTTGTTCCCCATGCTGTCGCCGTGTTCCACCCGGCCATGCAGGACGTAGGTGATCGTCTCGATCCCCCGGTGCGGATGCCAGGGAAACCCCTTCAGGTAATGGGGAGGATAATTCGAATGAAAGTCGTCCATCATGAGGAAGGGATCGAAAAGCGGGACATGGTTATTGCCAAAGGCCCGTTTCAGGTGAACCCCCGCCCCCTCGATGGTCGGCTTGCTTTTCCAGATTTTGCTGATCATGCGCACGGAATTCATTGTAACCTCCGATGTGAATTGTATGTAATAGATCGGTTCAGACATTAGAAAGCGAAGCAGTCGCAGCCGATCCCCCAGAATCTGGACGTTTTCGGGGACCAGACCTGTCTGTGCGTGTGGCAGGCGCACGCTTTATAAACCCCTGAGCCAACCGCAGCCCCTCGGTGGTAGCCGCCATAGACTGCTACCGGCGACCAGTCGGGACTCACCGGCGGCAAAGGGGGAGCCAGGGCAGCGAAATTGCCGCTACCATGGACAATTTTCCCTCCCATGATGGTCAGCACCGCCTCGATCCCTTTGATTTCATTTTCGGGAACGGTGAAATAGTCAGCGGACAGCACCGCCAGATCGGCAAACTGTCCGACAGCAATCCTTCCCTTCTTTCCCGCATCTCCTGAGAACCAGGAACTGCCTTCGGTGTAAAGCTTGAGCGCGGCGGCCCGATCGAGACGGTTGTTCTCGTTGTACAGCCTGAGCCCTCCCACGGTCCTGCCGCTGACGAGCCAGTAGAGCGAGACCCAGGGGTTGTAGCTCGATACCCGCGTGGCGTCCGTTCCAGCACCTACCGGAATCCCCAGCTCCAGCATCCGGGTGATGGGCGGAGTCCGCGCTGCCGCCTCGGCGCCATAGCGGGCCACGAAGTATTCTCCCTGGAACGCCATCCGGTCCTGGATGGCAATCCCTCCCCCGAGGCGCATTACCCGCGCCATGTTTTTCTCGGTGATGGTCTCGGCATGGTCGAAAAACCAGCGCAGGCCTTTGAATGGGACGTCCCGGTCGATCTCCTCGAAGACATCGAGGAAACGGGAGATGGAATCGTTGTAGGTGGCATGCAGTCGAAACGGCCAGCGCTTTGCCACCAGCAGGCCGACCACCTTCTTCAGCTCCGCCTCCATGACCGGCTGGAGATCGGGGAGCGGTTCCAAAAAGTCTTCAAAGTCTGCGGCGGAAAAAACCAGCATTTCGCCGGCACCGTTCATTTTATAGACATCGCTTCCTTTCCCCGGTTCGGTCATGTTTATCCAGCGGGCAAAATCGTCGTATTCTTCTTTCGGCCTCTGGGTAAAGAGGTTGTAGGCGATGCGCAGGGTCAGCTCATCTCCTGCCGCCAACTGCTCGATGACCCGGTAATCATCGGGGTAATTCTGGAAGCCGCCCCCTGCGTCGATGCAACTGGTGATCCCCAGCCGGTTCAGTTCTCGCATGAAATGGCGGGTCGAGTTGACCTGGTCGTCGAAACCGAGCTTCGGACCCTTGGCCAGGCTTGCATAGAGGATCAGGGCATTGGGCTTGGCGATGAGAAGCCCGGTCGGATTCCCCTGTTGGTCCCGCTGGATCTGTCCTCCGGGGGGATCGGGGGTGTCCTTCGTGTAGCCGAGCGCCCTTAAGGCGGCCTTGTTGACCATGGCCCGGTCATACAGATGCAGGACAAACACCGGGGTATCGGGAGCGGCGGCATTGATCTCATCAAGTGTCGGCATCCGCCTTTCGGCGAACTGGAACTCCGTCCAGCCGCCGATCACCCGCACCCATTGGGGGGGAGGTGTGCGCCGGGCCTGCTCACGGAGCATTTCCAGAGCCAGTGCCAGCGACGGGACCCCGTCCCAGCGCAGTTCCATGTTGAAGTTGAGGCCGCCTCGGATAACATGGATGTGGGAGTCGTTGAGGCCGGGGATGACCCGCCGGCCCTTAAGGTCGATTCGCTGCGTCGTTTCACTCCCTGTCTTCAGAAGCGCCTCACCGCCCACGGCCATGATCTTTCCTTCGGCCAAGGAAACAGCCGAAACCTGAGGATGCGCGGCATCAAGGGTCGTGATGGCTCCGTTATACAAAATCAGATCAGGTGTATTCATTTTCCTTTCTCTCCTTTTCGTAAGAATATCGCCAGGGCAGGCAAAAAGCACCCCCCCACCGCGCCGCCCCCGATTGCGCCCAGCAGAATGCCGTAGAGTTCGGGTCCGCCCGCACAATCCGGGTCCTGGCAACAAGCGGAAGCAGCGCCCAGAAGGCGCTTGCAAACAGGAAAAAACCAATGGCCCGCGCCAACGCCGCGCGGAAATGCGGATTGTACCTTGCGTAGCGAAAACCCGATCTCATGGCCCTGCTGAAATGTTCCGCAGGCAAAGGCAGGAATACCGGCAGAGAGGTTCCCACCTGAACCATCGATACGATCAACGGATCCGGATTGAGGCTCGTCATCAGCCAGCCGGATGCCGCGTTGTACATCCATGTGCCGATGTTGGACACAAGAGCGGCGGTCCAGAGAACCGTGAAGGCCGCATGGTGGAAGGGACTCCAGGGCGAAATCGGGATGCGGCTCATGGTATCCTCCAGCCTCTCTGTTTCTTTGAAGGGGTCTAATGTGCCTTATTCGGCACGGCCTGAGGCTTTTGCGCAGACTGGGGGGCCTTGTGCACCATCGTGTAGGCGTATTCGATGCCGCTGCCATACGCGCCGGCCTGCTGTTTGAGCAGCCCCATGAGCGCATTGTAATGCTCCCTGTTCGCCCAATCGCGCTGCCATTCGAGCAGCGCGGCAATGGTCGTTAACCGCACGGCCCCGGCTTGCACCATGCGCGAAAGAGCGGCCTCATGCGCGGCAAGTGATGTCGCGCCGCAACAATCTTCAACAACGTAAATGGTATAGCCGGCGCCGAGCATTTCAATGGTCGGCCAGGTCACACAGACTTCCGTCCACAGCCCGGTCATGATGATGTTTTTTCGGCCCGTCGCTTCAACGGCCTTGCGGAAACCAAGATCGTCCCAGGAGTTCATGGAACTGCGCTCGACGACTTGCTGGCCGGGAAACACATCGAGCAACTGGGGCCAGACGTAGCCGCTGAACGATTCCGTTTCCACGGCGGTGAGCACGACAGGCACGTTGAACTCCTTAGCTGCTTTTCCCAAAAGCGTCGCGTTGTTAATGAGGGTCGCGCGGTCCATACTCGCCACTCCGAAAAGCATCTGCGGCTGCATATCAATGAATACAACAGCTGAGTCCTGGGGTGTGTAAAGTTTGTGATAGTCCGGCATTGGTTTCTCCTTTCTAAATTTGGAGTTGTTAAAGTAAGTGCAACATGATTGTTCCGGCAAGGTTATAACGTATCTATTTTGTATCCTTAAAAAACTGCCTTTCAGTGGACAAAAGCATCCACGCCAGCGCGAAGCAGTTGACAACTATCCTGATACAGGGGAAACACGTTAATGTCGGAAGGCTTGCGATGGCTTTGTAGCATGACAAACAGTGCACTTTCGCAATGCACCGGGTTGATTCTGAAGCATAATAAATTTGATGTCGTCGTTTTTTTCTCTGCTCGGAGCAATTGCATGAGGACTGTCGTGACAACCTGCGCAGTAGATGCCGCTATGGCCCCGAGAGTTCCGATACAAAGGCTGATCCAACGCATAGCCCGCTCCGTGGCAACTTGCATTGTCGCATCTAGGTTCTGTAATCCAGGGGTTGCGAATGTTTGAATCCACGTCGGCCATGTTGCCGTGGCAGTTGGTGCAATTGAAGCCATAGTTCTGGGACATTGTGTCTCGCAAACACTGTGTTTTTGGACCTGGGTGGCAATTGTAGCATCCGTCAGTCGTATCAGGCATGATGTCGGGTACTCGGGCTTGATCGTGGTGATTATGCATGGCGAAAGAAAGGCTCGAAACTCCTGATACTCCCAGTACTCCCAGTGCATTAGAAGCATGACATGAGCCACAGAGTATTGGTTGCTGGGACATCAGGGACGGTTGCGCGAGGGAATTGTTTCTGTTCAGATAGTCGTGAAGCGCCAGGATGTTCGTCTCCACCTTCCCCGTCTGATTTATTGGGTAGCGCGTCGTGGCGTCCCCATCATCCGCGTGGCAGTTGATACATTGCAGTTCCGAAGATACGGGGGCTACTGCCAGGGTTTGCGTCAGAATATCTCCGTCAGCGTTTCGTACGGTGATCTGTGCCAGTTGGTAAGGACTGGGTTTCTGCAGTTTTTTGTCATAATCATAATATTCGGTCAAAGGAATGCCTTCTGCTTCAAAATGATTTCCCAATTCTGCGTTCTGAATCAGATCCATCCTGCCAGTGAGCCCCTTGCCAGTGAGCCCGATATTCGATGACAGTGGAGAATTCAGGCCAAAAAGCTGCTGAGCCCAGGCCCAGAAGTTGGTTTTGCCTTCAGAGAAAGTATTCCTCAGAAACTTATAGTCTATCGTTATTCCATCTGTAATAAACTGAGGGGGATCCGCGACTTTTATAACCTGTGCCCAAAGTGTGTTGTAGGGCGGCAGAACGCCCAAATTCTGAAAGTCAGGGTTATAGCAATGCATACCAAGGTTGTTCCAGGCCAGTACAACATAGGAACTGCCATTCTTCGTTGAGTTGTTCGATGGCTCAGTTTTGGCTGAGGCCAACGTATGCCATAGTAAAAGGCAGATAACCAATATCACAAATAGCAACAATTCACCGGTTCTTTTGTTTGGATTTATGTTATCCCTATTATTGTAGTTTCCTCGTTCGAACTGCTCTGGCATTGAATCAACTCCTTTTTTATCGTGATTGATATTCCCAAAATGCATTTTTTATCCCCTATCGACGGTTTTACAGCACATCATTTTTTACTGCACCTTTGATGTCTTTCTTGCAGACTTTCTCTTCAAAGAAAAATATTCTCGAAGATGCAAGAGATCTGCCTGACAGTGTTATGTTCGACTCATCACTGTTTCGATCGAATAATAATCCTTGAGATCGGTTCTTCGTAAGGGTTTGCCACACGAAACAGCGAGGAGCCGAAATTCCAATTGCCATGGCATTCCAGCCATGGTTCATTATATCTTGCTACAACCAACTTAAGATATTGATAAAAAAATATGACGAGCCGTTTCGAACTTCTCGCCCGCTATATTCTTTCATTACATTTCTAATGCTTTTTGTACATAGGGGGAGCGTTTCATTTTATATGAGGGAATCTACCAGATGGGAGTTTCTCCCATCTGGCCTAAAGGAAGGTCGATGCGGAATAGATCCTGGCGACATCAAAGGCCCGCGGCATCCGGATAGGTGGCCACATCAGAAGGAAACCACAAATCCGCCACGCGCCGCCTATTGTCCGGTCGCAGCCATCCGGGCAAGGGACCTTGCCATGTTTTGGACAAAGGTCTCATCCGGCATGCGGATCGTCATGCTGAGGCTGCCGTCATCGTTTTTTTCCATGCATTCGTTGAGCTTGGATCTGAAGGCTTCGGTGAGGGAGACGATTTTTTCGGTTTCATCGGCACTCGAGAACATCTCGCCGATAAATGCAAAGGCCGCGCCCACCAATTGCCCGCCGGCGGCCGCCATTTTCTCCTTTTTCGCCAGGAGCGCGGCCTGCCTTTCCACCTGCGCCTTCATGCTTTCATCCTCGGCAGCCTCTGGCCTGGCCCCCAGCAGAATCTCCAGTCTACGCTTGAGCTCCTCAATGCCCGTTGTCATGTTGACCTGGGTGATATCCGCATCCGGATCGAGTATTGCCAACGCAAGCTCATGCTTGGCCGAGAGGGTCGTGAGCAAACTTTCCTCCAGCGTATCCGCTGTCACCAGCAAATACACCTGTACCGGTCGCTTCTGGCCCATGCGATGGGCCCGGCCGATGCGCTGCTCCAATACGGCCGGATTCCAGGGCAGATCGACATTGATAACGGTGTTTGCGGCCTGAAGATTCAATCCCGTGGCCCCGGCATTGGTGGTGATAAAAAGCTTGCAGTCGGGATTTCCCTGAAACTGCTGCACCAGTCCCTGGCGCAGCTTCTGCGGCACGGAGCCGTCCAGTCGGACGTAGTTCAGCTTTCGGGCCTCCAGTAGCGGCTCGATCATATTGAGCATCCCCGTCCACTCGGAGAAAAGAACGATCTTGCGATCCTCCTCGGCAAAGAGCTGCTCCAGGAGTGAATCGAGCTCCTTCAGCTTGCTGGAATAACCCGGCATCTGTTTATCCACCAAAAATGTACTGTCGGCGCTCAATCGGCACATTAAAAGAGCCTTTTGAAGCCGCAGGAGATCCATCTCCGAAATGAATTTCTTTTGGAGGATAATTTGAATGATCCTGCGATGAACGCTTTCCACTTCGAGCTGCTCGTCGGTGGGGGTGATGCGGATCACCTGAGTGGTTCGGGGCGGCAGATCCTTGATGACCGAGGCGCGGGTGCGACGCAGCAGAATGGGTTTTAACCGTTCGCGCAGTTCGTCGAGATTCTTGTATCCCAGAAGTTTTCCCTTTTCATCGACCATCCGGTGCCGGTTGAAGAATTTAAACGCCGGCCCCAGACGCCGGTCATCAATAAATTCCACGACCGAGAAAAGATCATCGATCCGATTTTCAAGGGGCGTTCCGGAGAGCACCAGGGCAAACGGGGATCGCAAGGCCTTTATCACCCGGCTCGTCTTGGCTTCCCAATTTTTGATCCGCTGTCCTTCATCCAGTATGATGAGATCCCACGGAACCTTTTCTATGGATAAAAAATCCCGCAGCACCTGCTCGTAATTGCAGACCGTAAAAAAGCTGTCGTTCTCGTACTGGGCCTGCCGGTCCTTCACGGCTCCCAGGATGAGGCAGGAACTGCGATGGCTGAAGCGTTTGATCTCGATGCGCCACTGGGCCTTCAAGGACGCCGGACAAATGATCAGCACCTTGGAAACCGAGGCGTGGCGGGATAGAAATTCGGCAAGCCCGATCCCCTGGATTGTTTTTCCAAGCCCCATGTCGTCGGCCAGCACTGCGCGACCGGCCCCCGCGGCAAAAGCAATGCCATCCAACTGGTACGGAAGCAACTCGGTTTTTAAAAGGGTCTTTCGCAGCGGGTGATTTGCCGGGTCCTTGCGGATGCCGGCGACCTCATCGGCCATCCGGTCCTGAAACAGCCTCCGGTTGATATACTCTTCGGCATCCGGATAGATAATGACGGAAATCCCCTCGTTTTCGACATGACGGATGCGGCCGATCAAGTCCTTCATGTTTTCAATGGGTTTTCCTTTCAGCGGCAGCAGATGTTTCGAAACGCCGGGATCGAGGGTTTCCGGCATCAACATTTTCAGTTGCGTTTCTTCTCCATACTGAAGGTAAAAACAGATATCCTTGATTTCAGCCGGGGTCTCACGGATCTGTTTATTGAATTTTTTTCGAACGCTTTCCAGGGCAAACAGGATGTGCTTGCAGGTACCGAGCGTATTTTTGCGAAAATCCGGGCATGAGCAGTAAGATTCGCCGGGCTTCCAGCCGCGCAGCGCAATCCGGTAACTTTTCCCGGAAACCTGATTCGTAGCGACGTAATCGGTCCACAATTCATGCGGGTTCATGGATACCAGACGCATCTTTTCCTTCAAGGCCCGCTCTTTTCGATCGGAGATGGCCTGATCGATCAGCTCGGCTTCGCTCAGGCTCTCGACCGGAATTCTCTCAGGCGGTGGCGCCGCAAGCCCCAGGGCCGTCTTCTCCTCCAGAATCAACGAAAGCGCCGCGCCCTGATGCTCGCAGATCACGGAGCAAGCGCTGCAAGTCATCCGGATTCGCTGCTGCTTCAGCGGGTCCAGCCGAATGTCAACGATCGCGCCTTCAAGTTTCAATTGAAAGCTTTCATTGTCGAGTGTCACCTGTTCAAAAACATCGATGTCGAATTTCCCGCCCGCCATCAGCAGCTCTTTTCCCCGGGTCCCGAGCATTTTTGCAGCCTGCAGATAGGTCAGATGGGACAATTTATCCTTCAGCGTTCTCATTTAACTTCCCCCGTACGAAGCGATCAATAGTGATGAACTCGTAAAAAAGTCAAACTTTGGATGGCAAAGTAAAAAGCTCCAGATGCGAGGCGCGCAAATTCTGAGGAATGAAGCGTACTTTTGGGTACGCTGCAATGACGAAGGATGCCGCGCTACGATGCAGATGGACTTTTTACGAAGCCATCAATAGTGATATCTGCATGAAATGATAGTAATGGATTTGTCATCGACGGCATACACCAGGCGATTGATGTCATCAATTCGACGGGACCAGAATCCGGACAAATTCTCACGCAGTGGTTCAGGTTTGCCTATTCCCACAAAAGGTTCCCTTTTCGTTCCTTCAATCAGTTTATTAATTCGCCTAAGTGTTTTTCTGTCCTGAGACTGCCAATAGATGTATCCTTCCCACGCCTCATCCGTCCAGACAAGTATCCTGCTCATCTGTTATTTCCTTTTTTTGAACCTTTCCGTTTTTATATTGTTCAATGGATTTAAAAAGATGAGCAGCATTAGCAGGCGATCTGAGAAGATGGAAGGTCTCCATATAACTGTTAAAGGTGTTTAAGGACATGACAACCGCATTTTCCGAGTTGCGACGCGTGATTACCGTGTAGTCAGCATCATCAGCAACTTGATCTAAAACGGATTTTAAATTATTTCTGGCTTCACTAAAGTTGATGACCCGCATAATATCCTCCTTATCTGCACATGTTAATCACCATGAGTAAACATAACAGATTGATATTGACATGTACAATATTTTGTTCAAGTTGAGTGACGTCCGCATCATTACCACGGTTTCTCAACTTCACTTTTTGCCGGCACCCTGAAACGCGGCGGGGGGATTCAAACCCATTTTCACCCTATTTTAAATCCAGAACGACTTGCTCAGCCGTTGCAAGGCACGCGCATCGGCTGGAGCTCCTTGTCGGGCCGCATTCGCGGACCGTGGTACTCTTAAATCATCAAGTAGGCCGGCATGTTTAAGCAGGATAATCCGCAATTGATGTCAATTCTTCGGATAAATCAACCCATCTCCCCTTTGTGAGAGAATCTAAATCCCCGGGTTTCAGCGGAAAAACAGCAAATGGAGTGCCGGCCGCAGCCCAGATTTCGTCATATTTCTTCAGGTCCGGATCCAATATGGTTTCCAGGGGTTCATTATGGCCTGCTGGCGGGATCCCGCCGATTGCATACCCGACTCTTTCCTTCACATACTTTCCATCTGCTCTGCCAAGTTTCAAACCCGTCGATTTTTCAATTTTCATTGGATCCACGCGATTTGAGCCGGATGCAATGACAAGAATCGGACGATCCGTTTCCTTCTCTCTAAACACGAGCGATTTAGCAATTTGAGAAACTGAACAGCCGATACGATCAGCAGCCTCTTGCGCTGTCCTTGTTGACCCTGGCAATTCTTTAACCTTAAAAGAGAAGCCCCTGGCAAGAAGGAAATCCTGTACACGTTTTGCACTGTCTCTGAGTTCTGATCCCATAAATATGTTCCTTTAAACCATCAGTTTATATGAAAATGATCATTTATCATCCTTCGTTGCGCCCGCTCCGCATGCAGATAATATGCATTTGCGTTGCAAATTATGCAAATAAATAAGAACCGACACAATCGCAAATCGGCATCAGCCGTGATTGAACGGTTTCCCGCGACAATCTCACTGATACGCTGTGCTGGAACACCAATTCCCTTGGCCAAACGGTACTGGCTAAGACCCATGGGAATCAGAAACTCCTCCAAGAGGATCTCGCCGGGAGTAAGAGGATCGAGCATGTTCATAATAGACTCCTCAGTGGTAATCGACGATTTCCACATTTTCAGCACCCGCATCCGTCTCAACCAAATCGTTATCAATCATGGTCATAAGTTGATCGGCAGTAAGGCTCGAAAAGGTTTAAACGCCAGTTGTGATTCGTTTGTGGAAGAAACCGACGTACACTTTCCAACCGACATTTCCCTGCTTTGGGATGCCTTGCAGAAATCAATTCATCTGACCATGGGGATTTACGACGAAATAATTTCCAGTCAGTGGCGTCAAGGGGAACATCACCTTCGCAAGCTTAAAAGGGCGCTTCGTAAAGTACAACAACTGAAACGTTCCAATTCCATTAGTCCCGAAAAGAAAGCCCTCAAGGAAAAGCATATCAAATCAGCCTACCAGGATTGTTTGAACCTGGCCAACATTCTGGTGGCAAAAGTTGTAGACTCTGTGAAAGCATTCGAGACAACAGAGCCAGGGTTGATTGTAAAAATCAGCGTGATCGAAGAATATATCACCCATGCAAAACGGCAGATTGATCAGATTGAACGAAGGGCGATAGAAGATGAAACCATTGATCACAAAGAGAAAGTCTTTTCGCTCTTTGAACCCCACACTGAATGGATCAGCAAGGGGAAAGCCGGAGTCCCGGTAGAGCTGGGATGAAGGTCTGTATTGTCAAAGATCAATTCGGGTTTATTTTGCATCATCAGGTGGGGTGATGGAGCATCAAACCGATGATCAGATCGCGATATCTTTTCTTAACGCAACCAAGGAAAAGTTTTCATATTCCTGGAGCGCTCTTACAAAAGCTTCGATATTTTCAATTCTTGCTGGCGGGTAGACATCCGCAGGGGGGCACACCGTCGTAAAACCCAGATCGAGGCAGCGATGGACCTTATCGGTAATCTCCGCCGGTGTCGAATTGGCAAGCATGTCGAAGCCGCCGCATTGCCCGAAAAGCGGTATCGTTTCGGGTATCAGTCCTCTGGTTTTTTCAATGTCACACTGCTTGTCAAGGAGGATACCGTCGGTATCACATGCCAGCATGAATTCGATAATTTCCCTGGAACTGCCGAAGAAAAGGGTGATCTGGGGTATTTTTTTGGGTTTTAGAATATGTTGCATCGAGGGCAATAATAGTTTACGGAAGGTTTTCGGTGCGATGGATGCACCGCTCCCCTCCACGACAATCATGAAATCAGCACCTGCATAAATGTAAAGATCGATCAATTGATTGATAAAAGTGGTGAGCTGTTCGAAAAGCCTCAGGGCTTTTTCCGGTTGCTTCAAAAACATCACATAAAGCGCATCCACATCCAGCACCTGGCCCGCCAGGGTAAAGGGGCCGGGGATGAATACCCCCACCGCCCCTCTGTCCTTAGGAACTGTAAATAAATTACTCATCAATATATAGCTTGTTCTTTAATTTTATATTTGCTATGTTTGCTGCATGATACCGCCAAGTATAGTCAACGTAATCAAAGACAAGTATGAGACCCTCAGACCTGAACTTGATGAAAAAGCTCGTCGCCTTTGGGCTGCCACTGAAGCCAATTCAATAGGACACGGAGGAATAAGAGCCGTGTCAAGGGCTACCGGTCTTGCCATAAGCACAATAAGGATTGGTCAGGCTGAAATTGAACGCCCTTCAAAAATCCATAAAGAGCAAGAAGCTCGCAGGATAAGAAGAAAGGGCGCTGGGAGAAAGGTGATTATTGAGCAGGACAGCCAGTTGTTGGAGGTGCTTGATTTATTGGTTGAGCCCAGTTCAAGAGGGGATCCGATGTCGCCTCTCAGATGGACGTGCAAAAGCACGCGTAAACTGGCAAACGAACTATCTGCGATGGGCCATATTGTCAGTCATACCAAAGTTGGGCAATTGTTATCAGGATTGAATTATAGCCTTCAAGGAACTCGTAAAAAGATGGAAGGGGCATCGCATCCTGATCGGAATGCGCAATTTGAATTCATTTACAACCAGGTAAAGGATTTTCAATTCCGGAATCAGCCAGTTATTTCGGTTGATACTAAAAAGAAAGAGTTGATTGGCCGTTTTGCAAATGGAGGAACTGAGTACCAGCCGAAAGGCAAGCCAGAGGAAGTAGAGACGTATGATTTTCCCAGCTTGGCTGATGAAAAAGGTATTCCATACGGTGTGTTCGATGTTACGAATAACCGCGGATGGGTCAGTGTTGGAACAGATCACGATACATCTCAGTTTGCCGTTAATACTATCCGCCAGTGGTGGTACCAGATGGGACAACATGCATATCCCCGTGCAGATAAAATCTTAATAACCGCCGATGGCGGGGGAAGTAACGGTTCTCGTAATCGGCTATGGAAATATGAACTTCAACGGTTCGTCGATGAAACAAAAATAGCGGTGACTGTGTGCCACTTTCCTCCTGGAACAAGCAAATGGAATAAGATAGAGCATCGAATGTTTTCACATATTACGAAGAACTGGCGAGGACGCCCAATAACAAGTCACGAAGTAATGGTCAACCTGATAGCCAATACGACAACCGAAGCAGGCTTAACAATCCAGGCTGCATTAGATTTGAAAGAATATCCGACGGGGATCAAGGTGTCAGACAACGTAATGAAATCTCTATCTATGGAGGAAAATGACTTCCATGGGGAGTGGAATTATACCGTCAGTCCGAGCATAAATTGATGATTTAAATATTTACAGTTCCTTAGTGTTCCGACCTTTTTGGTAGTACGGTGCTTACCAACCAGAGGTTAGACGTTAGAGGTAGACATTGTGCTAATTATAGAATGTTGGATCTTAAGCTAAAGCATTGTATTTACTAACTTAAACTTGATGATTATAAAGACTAAACCTCATTATAAGATTTCAGCGTATTTGATCGATGCCGGTACTACCCCACTATGAAAATAATTCTTGACCGATCGTTCTCAAAATGTTAATAGGAGGGAAAGTGAATTTGTGCATGGAAAATTGCAATGTAATATCTGTGGTTACATCCTATGTTGATTGGCACACCCCGTTGGGTGTACGGTTGACCCCTTATTGATTGTGGTAAGCTACTGATTTTCCGTTCTCCATGCTGCTTGTCTGGTCGTTTATGAGCAGATTTAGCGATTAGAGCGACAACGTTGAAACAGTGACTTAGGGATTAGAATAAATTTACCATAGGGAAAATAATGGGACGCAGCAAGGAATTTGAGGAAAGTGAAGTTCTCCAGAAAGCCATGGAATTATTTTGGAAACAAGGCTATGAAAAAACATCTATGAGTGACTTGGTAGAGCATATGGGAGTCCATCGTGGAAGTTTATATGATACCTTTGGTGATAAGCATACATTATTTTTGAAAACACTAGATCGCTTTGGAGAATTTATAGGAGCCAGACTAAAGTCTGAAACTTCACGCGCGGAAACAGCAAAACAAGCTATACAGTTTATCTTTGATCTTATGATCGAAGGAGCTGGGGGTATCCACCGGGGTTGCCTATATGTGAACTCAGCAGCCGAGCTGGCTCTCCGAGATATGGATGTAAACGAAAAGACAGAAGAAGCATTTATTCGAACAGAGCATCTTATAGCGGATCTTATTCGCAAAGGACAGCAAAGCGGTGAATTTTCGTGTGATTATGATGCTGAAGTTTTGGCAGAAAGTTTACACAATACTTTGCTGGGGATTCGGTTACTTGCAAGAACCTCAGCTAGTAAAGAGAAATTATATCGCATAGCAGATTTTTCCTTAGCATTGCTGGATAAATAATTTTTTTTACTCAAATAAGAATGAACGTTCTTAAAAAACCTCCTTGAAAAAATCATGATGTAAATCTGGCAAGAGGGATAGACAAGATCATTACGTATGTACGTACGTACATACATACCCCACTACACACACAAAGGTTAGGAAACACTATGAAATTCTCCACCATCATTTCGCGTACCGTGCTCGCGGTATCGTTAGCATTCGCCAGCACTTTCGTTGCTGTAGCACCGGCCCAAGCTGCAGCGCCGATGCAGCACAAGCAGGTTCCGGGCTTCTATCGCACGATGATTGGCGACTATGAAGTCACCGCTCTCAATGACGGCGGCGCCGGCATTGACTCCAACCTCCTGCATGGCGATCCAGCGCTCATCCAGTCCCTCCTGGCGCGCTCCTTCCAAAACGATCCCAAGAATGTCTCGGCCACCGTCCAAGGCTTCCTCGTCAACACCGGCTCCAAGCTCGTTGTCATCGATACTGGTGCAGGCGGCCACTGGGGCGGCCCCACGCTGGGCAAGCTCGTGCAGAACTTGAAGGCCTCCGGCTACAAGCCGGAGCAGGTTGACCTGGTGCTGCTGACCCATCTTCACGCTGACCATACTGGCGGAATCTACGAAAACGGGAAACGCGTCTTCCCGAACGCGACCGTGATGATGAAGAAGGCCGACGCCGACTTCTGGCTGTCGAAGGAAATCATGGCCAAGGCCCCGGAAGAAGCAAAAATCTTTTTCACGGTGGCACAGGATGGCGCCGCGCCTTACATCGCTGCAGGCAAGTGGAAGCCGTACGAAGGCATGGACGAAATCGTCCCCGGCATCGCACCGTATGCCATTCCCGGCCATACGCCCGGTCACACCGGCTACATGATTTCCTCAAAGGGTCAGTCGCTGCTGGTCTGGGGCGACGTCACTCACGTCACCGCCGTCCAGATGCCGCACCCGGAAATCGGCATCGCCTTCGACTCAGACGGCGCGACGGCCATCAAAACGCGTGAAGACCTTCTGGTGAAACTCGCTGCGGACAAGACGATGATTGCCGCCGCCCACATGCCGTTCCCTGGCCTGGGCCGTGTTCGCAAGGCCGACACCGGCGCTGGCTACGACTGGGTGCCGGCGACCTTCCTCGGCCTGAAGTGAGGTGAACCATGACCTACGATTCATCTTCAATCCGCAAGCTCCGCGATGCAATGTTCGCCTTCAACTTTGCGCATCCCGTACGCACCATCGAGATGCTCCGCGTCGGCATGGAGGCAATTTCACAAGCAAACCCGCCGGCGGCTGACCTAACCGTCGAGCCGACCGAGCTCGGTGGCGTAGCCGCGGTGGCGATTACGGCTCCCGGCGCGTCCAAAGACCGAGTCATCTACCATTTCCACGGTGGTGGCTGGGTGGCTGGCTCTCCTGCCTCGCATCTGGGCATGCTCGGAGAGCTGTCTCGAGCGGCAAAGTCCCAGGTCATCGTCCTGGACCACTCCAAGGCACCCGAGCACCCATTTCCGGCGTCCTACGACGAGTCCATCCGCGGCTACGAAGCAGTGCGTGCGCTTGGCAAGCCGTTCGCCGTGACAGGAGACTCCAGTGGCGGTGGCATGGTTCTCAACGTTCTTGCCTACGCATCCTCGAAGGGCCACAAGGACGCGCGAGCAGCGCTACTAATTAGCCCATGGGCAGACTTAACGCTGACGCTGCCCTCGTTAACGCAGTTGGCCGACCGCGACCCAATGGTCAAAGCGAGCGCGATGCGGGAGATGGTCGAGGCTTACGCTGGCAACCACGACTTGAAGGATCCGCGCATCTCACCCATGTTCGCCGACATGCACGGTTTTCCTCCAATGCTCATCCATGTCGGAAGCGACGAAGTACTTCTCGACGACGCGCTTGAAATTGACCGAAAGGTGCGCGCGGCCGGCGGCGAGTCGCACCTTGAGGTCTGGCCGGAGATGCTGCACGTCTGGCACATTCAGACAGGCTCTTTGCCTCAGGCCCACGACGCGCTGCAGAGAGCCGGCGAGTTTCTCATCGGGCACCTCGAGAAATAGCACGCGCGCGCACTCTGCGAAGACGCAGACACTCGATAGGCGATTGTAATGACTACTGACAACACACTAGATAGGAGATTGTAATGACTACTGACACCAACCCGCCGGGAACGGCATGGATGCAAATCGTCAAGAAGAACGGAACGAGCGACTTCGCGACGTCGTTTACCGCTGACGCCAGGCTTCAGACCTCAGTCCTCAGCAAGGCCGTGGTCGGCCCGACACTCATCGGAGCGTTCTTTGCCGCGACGAGCAAGATGTACGAACACATCGTGTTCACTGCGGAGACGGTTGACGGTGCGAAGACTTACCTTGAGTGGGATGGCATCTACGGAGGCAAGTCGGTCGCCGGCGCCACCCTACTCACTCGGAATGAGTCTGGCCTCATCAACAACATCAAGCTCTTCCATAGCCCGCTTCCCGTCGTTCGTGAATTCTCATCTGGCCTCAAGGAGCGGCTCGAAGGAACACTCGGTCAGGACTTCTTTAGCTAAGCCGGGAAACGCGTGCGGAAGGCGCGCATAGCGTGCCTGGCACAGAAGTTGAATTCATCGCCGTGGGAGATGGCGAAATTTAATCCGCCTACCCTCCCCTTAACCCAACAGATAACGAAGAGAAGGAGTAAACAATGAGCACCGAAGAGAAAAACAAGAATTTCGTCCTGGAAGCGTTTGATACGCTGTTCAACAAGCGCGACTATGCCGCGGCCGAACGCTTCTGGTCGCCCGACTATATCCAGCACAGTGCCTATATCGCGCCCGGTCGCGAAGGCCTGTTTGATCTCGTCAAGCCAATGCCCGCCGAGTTTCGCTACGAAAATGGGCTGGCCGTGGCCTCGGGGGATTATGTCGTACTTCATGGCCGCTTTTCAGGATTCGGCGCCCCGGTAGCCTGGATCGTGGTCGACATAGTTCGCATCGAAAACGGCCAGCTCGCCGAACATTGGGACGTGATCCAGGACGAGGCCACGCGCGACGGGTCGAAGAGCGGGCTCCCGATGTTCGGTGACAGCTTTCCGAACTGATCGTACAGCGCCGCCCTCGGCGCGCCCACCAATTTTCTTAAGGAGACAATTGCCATGACCGATGCAAAGACGCTACTGTTAGACCTTCTTGCCGTGACCCCCGACGGCAAGAAATGTGCCGCGCTGTTCGCCGAGGACGGTGTGCTGGAACTCCCATTCCTCCATTCTCTCGGTATCCCGACCCGCCATCAGGGGCGTGAAGCCATCGAGAAATTCTACGATTTTGTCGGCGGCACCCTTTATCCCGGCTTCGGCTTCAGCCCCGAGAATGTCACGGTGCTGATCGACACGAAGGATCAGGTGTTCGCCGAATATCTGACGCACACGCGCGCGGCGGCGACCGGGCGTCTCATCCATCACTTGTTCGCAGGACGCCTCGTCGCCGAGGGCGGCAAAATCAAGCTGCTTCGCGAGTCTCTTAACACGGTGGCCGCTGCACAGGTACTCAACCCGAACGGCGTTGCCGACCTGGCTCCGCCTGAGGCGGAGATTTTCTCGGTTCCTTCGGGATATGAAAGCTAGGGTTGCCGAGGCCGCCGCGGCCGCGCACACATCGAAACGCACTTCATCGCCTCATTTAACCTGAACAATACAACCGAGGAAACACTCATGCCAATATTTCACGCCCACATTCCGGCTCAAAAGTTCTCTAGCGAAGAGAAGCGGGCTCTGGCGGATGCCTTAAATCTCGCTCTTCATGAAGCCATGGATACGCCTATGGATGACCGTTTCGTCATCATCAGTGAGCACAAGGACGATGAATTCTTCATCCATCCGACTTTTCCTGACATGAAGAGATCCGACAAGCGCATGATCGTAACGGTGACGTCCGGTACGAGCAGGACGGTGGAGCAGAAACGCAAGCTCGCGGAGTTGGTCACCCGATACGCAGTAGAAAAGGTTGGCGTCAGCCAGGACGATGTCACCCTGATGATGTATGCCATTCCCTTGGAGAACA
>JACRBZ010000097.1 GCA_016219185.1 Deltaproteobacteria bacterium | reverse complement strand
TGCTCACCCGCACGGGCCGCCTCGATGGCCGCATTCAGCGCCAGCAAGTTGGTTTGCCTGGCAATCTCTTCCATGATCGAAATCTTGCAGGCAATCTCCTTCATGGCTGAAACGGTTTCGCCGACCGCATTGCCACCTTCGCGGGCGTCTTCGGCGCATTTCACGGCGATTTTCTCGGTCTGAGTCGCATTATCGGCATTCTGCATGATGTTGGATGTCATCTGCTCCATGGAAGCAGACACTTCTTCCGCCGATGCCGCCTGCTCGGTCGCGCCCTGGGAAATCTGCTCGGTCCGGGCGCTCATTTCCTGGCTGCGCGTGGCCATATTCTCCGATGCCGCCTGAACGTTCCTGACCACTTCCGTCAGTTTCTCGATCATCAGGGCCAGGGACTGTATCAGTCTGTCCTGCTCCGATCGCTCCCGGATATCGACCGTCAGGTTGCCTCCGGCGATCTGTGCGGCAACTTTGGTGATTTCGTTCATGGATTCGATCAGCACATTCAGGTTGTTTTTGATTTCATTGAAATCGCCGTTGTAATTATCGGTAATTTTCGGAGGGATGTCGCCCTTGCTGATCCGGTCCACATATTCGGCGGCCACGTTCAAGGGGCCGATGACGGCATCCAGGGTTTGGTTCAGACCGGTGCCGATGCCTCTGAATTCGAAGTTGATCCTGGATACATCGGCACGGGTGCCGAGCTTGCCGTTTATTGCGGCATCCACGAGATTCCGGGTTTCATCCAGCAGCCCCTTGATGATGCCTGTAACGTTCTTCCCGAGGATCAGGGCAAACCCGATGGCAAACATCACAGAAAGAACGATCGCGATGATCAGGGCCATTCTTGTGGTTACCGCCATCTTGTCCGCTGCAGCGTCACTCTTTCTGGCCTCTGCCATATTGATGTCGGTTGTCTTGTTCAGGAGATCTTCGGCGGCCTTGAACGACACCCCGTTGGTTACGAGTGCCTGTTTCACCATGGCGTCATAGGTTGCGTCCGATTTATCGGCCTCGTATTTCTTTACCAGGGCAACGTAGTCCAGGTGGTCTTTCCACCATCTCTCCCAGGCAGGGACAAACTGCTTCCAGACCCTTGCCTCCTCCTCTGACTGCGGGAGAGGCTCGTAGATCTTCCATGCGTCATCGGCCCGCTTCTTCGCATCATCGAATCGCTTATACTGATCCTGGCGCTCGGCTTCGTCAATCCTGATGCACAGCAGGGCATTTTCCGCGCTGTCCACGGCTGTTTGGGCCTCGCTGATGGTCAGAAGCGCCGCCACGCTCGGAAGCCGGACCGCTGCGATATCGTCCTGAGCCAGTTTTATCTGGTTCATCCCGTAATTGCCGAACACCCCGATAAAAAGCGTTATCAGCGCGCTTATTGTCAATGCAATCATTACCTTGTTCGCCAGTTTCATGTTTTTAAACATACGCTTTCCCCTTTTTGAGATGAAATTAAGTGCAGGTTGCTTTTTTTTGCGGCGGAAAACCCGAATAGACCCATGCTTTCATCGGTTCTGAAGCTGGCCCAGGGCGATTTGTGCGATCAATTCTTTAAGTCACAGTAATTGAGACATTGTTTGTTTCTCCATGATTTCAGCATGCCGGGTCAGCTTGGGCAGATCGAGAATCAGGGCCACATTCCCGTCGCCAAGGATCGTGGCCCCGGAAACATGCTCGATATCCCGGTACATCCGGCTCATGGACTTGATCACGGTCTGATGCTGTCCGACCACTTGATCCACCACAAACCCCACCCGGCTCCCGTCGATCCTGGCCGTCACGATCTGCTCGATTGTTTGAGGACTGCCTGTATGCCCGAACAATTCCCGCAGACGGATGTAAGGCACGATCTCCCCCCGGATGCTGGCCATATTTTTCCCATGGGCACGGGCAACATCCTCCCGGCTCAGCTCGACACATTCCTCGATGGCGGCCAGGGGCATGATGTAATGAACATCATCGATCTGAACCAGCAATCCGTCGATAATGGCCATGGTCAAGGGCAGTTTCAGGGTGATCGTTGTGCCGACACCTTTTTTGCTGACCATCTCGATGGTTCCCTGCAAGGCATCGATGCCTTTTTTCACCACATCCATGCCCACGCCGCGGCCGGAAACATTGGTGATGGTCTTTGCCATCGAGAACCCCGGCATCAGGGTCAGGGCGAATATCTCTTTCTCGGACAGTGCGGCATCGGAGGCAATCAGCCCTTTTTCAGCAGCCTTGACGCGGATAGCCTCGGTATCGAGTCCGGCCCCGTCATCGCTGATGCGGATAAAGACATAGGCACCGGAATGTTCGGCCGAAAGATGAACCGTTCCCTGCGCCGGCTTGCCCGCCGCCTTTCTGGCATCCGGCTTTTCAATGCCGTGATCGATGCTGTTTCGGATGATGTGGATGAGCGGATCATTCAGTTTCTCGATCACGGTCTTGTCCAGCTCTGTTTCGGCGCCTTCGGTATATAGGACGATCTCCTTGCCCAGTTCTGCAGATAGGTCCCGAACCAGGCGCTCGAAGCGGCTGAATGTCGCACCGATGGGAAGCATCCGGATGCTCATGGTGTTGTCGCGGAGTTCGGCGGTCAGGCGCTCCACTTCCTCGGCCACCTGAATGAGCGACAGATCATAGAAACGGGCCGAAAGCTGGTTCAGGCGCGATTGGACCGTCACCAACTCCCCCACCATGTTGACCAGGCTGTCGAGTTTTTCCGCGGGCACGCGGATGCTGCCGGCAGATTCCGTAGTCTGACGTTTCTGGCGTTTTTCCCGAATGTGCTGCTGCTCGACCAGCGCGGCCTGTACCTGATCATGGCTCACCATGCCGGAATCCACCAGAAGGGAGCCGATCCGTTTCCGGTCTCCCAGCACTGTTTTCAGCGCGTTGGCGTTCAGATCGCCCCGATCGACCAGTATTTCCCCCAGCTTTTTGTAATCCGGCTCCGCATCGGCCTGGCTGCCGTCGTCGATCACGGCAATGTTCAACTCGCAGGTGTCTTCCACGAAAATGAACACATCCCGGATGGCATTTTCGTCCCGTGTCGTTGTCAGGATGATGTCCCAGGCCGTATAGCAGGCTTCGGGGTCCACATCGCTCAGGAAGGGGATGGCGTCCGTATTGGCAAGGATGTCGCAGGAACCCAGGTCCCGGATTTCGTTCAGCAAAAGGGTGGGATTGGTTCCGGATGTAAATATGCCAGGTTTCGGACTGAAACGGATCCGGTAGGTTACCTCTTGTCCGGACTCGGCTGCAGGACCGGATTTATCCATCACGGACGAGATCGCACCGGGATCTTCCGAGAATAGGATTTCAGGGGTCAGCAGCATGTCGCGGAAAGATCGGGTGATCGTCTCAGTCGTGCCCACATCTTCGCTTTGTCCCGCATCATCGATCATCTTCAGGATTTCATCGCAGGCGGACAGCGTCAGGTCGATCAGGGATTTGGTCACGAATATCTTTCCATTGCGGACCCGGTCATAGACCGTTTCCACGTCATGGGTAAAAGCGGCGACCCTGTCAAATCCGAACATGGCGCCGGAACCTTTTATGGTATGCATGGCGCGGAAAACCCTTCCGATGATTTCCTCATCCGAAGGCATTCTTTCCAGTTCCAGCAGCGCCGTCTCCAGCTCCGCAAGCAGTTCATGCGCTTCTTCCTTGAAAGCTTCCCTGTGGTTATCCATCATCCCAGCACCTTCTTTACAACCGCAATAAGTTGTTCGGGTTTAAAGGGTTTGACGATCCAGCCCGTGGCGCCCGCGGCTTTTCCTTCCAGCTTTTTTTCCGACTGGGATTCTGTTGTCAGCATGATGATGGGAATGAATTTACAGGACGCAAGCGCCCGCAGGGCCCGGATCAGGCCGATGCCGTCCAGGTTCGGCATGTTCAGGTCCGTAATGACCATGTTCAGCTCCTGGTTATCGACTTTAGCCAGCGCATCTTGTCCATCCACGGCTTCGATGACTTCATATCCCGCATCCCGCAGGGTGAAACCGACCATCTGTCGAACACTGGCGGAATCGTCAACGGTTAAGATCACTTTGCTCATTTCTCATCCCTCCATGACCACAGACAGGGGTTGTCCCCGCCAAGAGTACAGGCCTTCGGCCTCCGGTAACCGGCCATTTCCAGAATCGCCTTGAATTCTTCGGGCATGTTTTTCGTCTTCAGCGTCAGGTTCTGGCCTGCTCTCAGGCAGGTGCGGTGAAGCGAGCAGATCATCTGCAAAAAGGATACATCCGCGCCGGTAACGCCGCCCAGGTCCAGAACCAGACGATTTCCGCTGCCCTGAAAATCCCGCAGAGCCTCCAGGCATTCCTGAGCGTTCTGAATGGAGATATCTCCACTGACCCGCAGTTGGGTTTGATCCGGTGATGCTACGATTTCAAAGGGTTTCATTTTCATACCTCTATAAAAAGCAATGGGTTATAGGCAATGGGCTATAGACTGGTAAATTAAAATAACTCCACATTATCTCCCAAATCCTCGCCGGCATCGGGTGGGATTTCTTGCGATTGGACAGCGGCAGCGGGAAGCACCGCAACGGTTCCGGCAATGGTCAGGTGAATTTCGCGCTCCCTTTCCATGGTATAGCGTCCGGTCATATCCGCCATCTCTTTACTGTCGGGATCCCCGGCAAGAGCCGGATAGAGAACGCACATCCTTTCAACCATGGATTCCAGCTCCAGGATGACTTTCCGGATCTCCGCGCTGATTTTTTCATGCACGGTTATGCCCTGAATCGTCGTTTCAATATCCTGAGTCAGGGCGCCGGCGTCATGGTCAATGCGGGTCAGAAGGCCGGATACATTCCGGTCCATCTGCTGGAGCGGAGCGATCATTCCTTCGATCCGCGCCGACATGCCCATTTGTTGAACCGGACCGACCTGTCCCGCCAGGCTGGCTCCATCAACCGGAACGATTCCTTCCGTCCGGACTTGTCCGGTGCAGGGCAAAGGAACCGGCTTCATCCATGACGGCTCTCAGGGTGCCGGATATTTCGTCTATTTTCCGGGATGTCTCGTTCGACAGCCGGCTGATCGATTCGGCCAGAATCCCCAACGCCGCACCTTCCTGGCCGAGATGGGCCGCGTGAATGCCGGCATTAAGGGCGATCATCCGCATCTGTATCCCGATTCTATCGATTTCGCGGATATATAGGGTCATGTCCCTGGCGCTGGCCGTGACCCTTTCCATGGAAGCGGACCACTCCCGGTTGATCTCTCCATAACTGGCAAGGGCACCTGCCAGTAAGGAGAACTTTTTTTCCAGATCCGACAGAAACGATTCTTCCTTCTGGCTGCCCGCGCCGGCCAGGGATCGCATTTCTCCGGCCATGACGGTTATTTCGGAGCCGATCCGTTTCAGATTTTCAATGATCCGGCCCACGGCGGAAAGCATGTCCGTATCCGCGTCCTTCAACTGGACGGATTGCACCTGGCAGGGGACAATGGCGTCGGAAAGACCGGTAATGCCGTCGGAGCCGTTCCCGGCCCGCTTTTGGAAAAGCCGCCAGGGTCCGGAAGAATTTTTATCGGCTTTGGCCGAAACTTCGGGGCCGAGTTTTTCCCCCACATCCCCGAGCGCATCGCGAACATGTTCCAGGCGCTGGCGGGTGATGTCATGGAACTGCATGGATGCCACCACTTCGCCGATGCTTTGTGAAATGCGCTTCCAGCGGGTCGCTATTTCCCCCAGCGTTTCGGATGAACTTTGATGGCGCTGGGTCATGGCGGACAGGTTTTGAACCGCCTGATCCAGAATCAATCGCGCATGGCCCTGCTGTTTTTTTTCAAAATCCGTCATCCGCTTCAGTCCCTGCCGGATCATCTCCGCCAGGTTCTCCGAATGATTCATCAATTCGGCTGATTTTTCCGTTACATTGCCGGCCAGTTTTCTCACATCCTCGCCCAGAGCGGTAAAACCCGTATCCCGGTCACCCAGACGAGAGCTTTCAATCCGAATGAAATTACACAGCACACGCAGATTCCGGATGGTCTGATCGAAGCGGCCGAGTTGGGTGGCGATGGCTTCGAACCGGCAAAGCAGCGAGGAAAGAACGGACACGCCTTTGCCGGACAGTTCATCCTGCTCCTGGACCTGGGCGAATACGGCTTGCAGCCCTTCCATATTCTGTTTCAGTTCCTCTCCGGACAAACATCCGGCAACCTCTGAAGAAAGATCGGACAATCCCCTGGTCCGGAAATAAAACTCCTGAAGTTTCTCCCCGAGCTGGATGAATTCGCCTTCCGTGCTTGCGGCCAGCGCATTCAAAATCCGGTTGGCGTCCAGCAGGCGGTCCCTCCATGACGGCATGAATGTCACACTATGGTTGTTCCAGTTTTTAAAAGCCGAAATGATCATGGTCGATGAAAATCCTTTCTTCTTCTGGCCCCCCTTTACAAACTGAAAAATTTTGCACACTTAACCCTGATCATTACGGTCCGGATTTCAAGTGGGGAGTAGAGCCAGATGAATGCAGTCATACTTCGAGACGCTGGAGTCTACGTTACAGGATCGTGGTGCCGGATTCTCGGTCGTTTTTTGTCCCTGGAAGCCGACAAAATAGGCCGTCATGCGGATCGCTTCTTGAAGGGTCGGTTCTTGATTCGAAGATGGAATGGTTTCGTTTATAAATATATGTAAGGCCTTCCATTCGGCCTTTTCGAAATAACTGTGCAGCGTGCATCGGGAATTTCTCGACCAGGTTTTATTAAACGATAATTATATCAAGCAACAACCACATTGTTCGGATAGGATGGTTTCCGTGATCCGCTGGCGGGTCCGATTTCCATCCATGAAAAATTTCAGGAGAGCATGAATTGTGCCATTCCCGGCATCTGGTTGAGATTTCTTTAAATGTCAATCAGATAAGGTTTTTTCAGCTAAAGCAGGACACAGGGGGGATTCAGCAAATTTCTCCAGTTGCAGTGGAATAATCCATTGAGAATGGAAGGATGGTGCAAAGGAGGGGATGGAAATCAGGGCACAAAAAGGGGGAATCTTGCTTCCAGGAATTCTCTTATTTGGAGCGGACGGCCATGTCCATGAGCCATACGTATTTATTTTGTTATATTGTATTTTTTCAGTATATTATAAATCTGAGATTTGGCAAGACCGGAAATCTCGACCGCCTGTTGTATATTGCCTTGAGTCATCTGGATAAGGGTGGTCATATAGTCTTTTTCAAACTGCTCCAGCACGGTTTTACGGGCTTTCTGTATCGGTGGCAGATGTCCGGATTCCGCAGAAAAAGCGGGTTGAACCGGTTTGGCGCTTATTAAATCGCCGGCGATGATCCTGGTCCGGATTTCCGGGGGCAAATGAATGGGCAACAGCATCTCATCGTTTTGGGCAGCGATAAAAATACGGTCCATTACATTTATCAATTCACGGACATTGCCGGGCCATGTGTATTTTGAAAGGACATGAATCAATTCCGGACTGCATTTTTTTACCGGCCGCTGGGTCCGCCCGGCAATTTTTTCAATATAATACCGGATCAGTTCACTGACATCGTCGTCCCTATTCCGTAAGGGGGGAAGCTCGATTCTGAAGACATTGATGCGATGCATCAGGTCACTCCGGAATGTGCCTTCCCGTACCATTTGGTCCAAGTCCCGGTTTGTGGCGGCGATCAGTCTGAAATCGCTTTTGATTTCCTTTTTGGCGCCAATGGGGCGAAACTGATGGTCCTGTAAAATCCGCAAAAAAATTTTCTGCATTTTTAAAGGCAGTTCGCCAATCTCATCCAAAAACAGAGTTCCCCCATCCGCCTGCTTGATCAAGCCTTCCTGGGGTATATTCGCACCGGTGAACGCACCCCTGACATGACCGAACAAAATGCTTTCCACCAGGTTTTCCGGCAGTACGGAACAATCCACAACGATCATATTCTGACCAGCCCGGCTGCTGTTTTCATGCATGGCTCTGGCAAACAGCTCTTTACCGGTTCCGGTCTCGCCGGAAATTAGAATATTGGCATCGCTTTTTGCCGCGGCCATCATGGCATTGATGGCGGATTGAAGCGCGCTGCTTTTGCCAACGATGTTCCGCTGAACGTAGTAAAATGATTTTTTCAGCTTTTTTTGGTGGTGATACTGGATAGCCCGTTCCAGAATGGTCTGGATGTTGTTCAGCACATAGGGTTTTTGTAGATAATCCCATACCCCGTTTTTTATCGATGTTTCCGCATCATTTATATCTGCAAAAGCAGTTAAAACAATTACCTCGGGAGAATCCCGGAATGCCTTAATTCTTGATAATGCATCAATGCCATTGCCATCGGGCAGACGGACATCCAGAAAAAGCACATCGAACGTGTTTTTCTGTAATATCTTCAACCCATCCTGAATCGTGCAAGCCACCGTGACCTGATGTCCCATATAATCCATTTGGCGGGACATCATCGTGCACATTTTCCGGTTGTCATCGATAATCAGGATATTGCCCATGCGACCCCCATATCGGCTTCCCGTATGACAGGGAAATAAACCGTGGTCCTTCAATCGTTTCCGGATTAAGTTTGGTGAAGGCTTTGGATTCAGTTGTTTTCCAGGCTTTACAGAAGGCGCTTTTGGTGACCTTTCGGACAAATGACTCTGAATGGTCAATTATCTCAAAAAAAAAATCAAATTCTTCCTGATCGGGGTTTTTGAGAAGGTTCATTAAAAAGAAAATGATTTGATGAAAAGGCAGGATGAGAATACGGTTGAATTTATTGGAGGTTTTTTTAACTTGAAGCAAGAAATTATTCAGACAAGATGATTCTCTTAATATTGGATTGGCACACCTTTGCAAAGCGGTTCCGTGTCAACATTTGAATTATTTTTTATAAATCTGACATGTTACTCCTCCACATGAGTAATAAATTATGGATGGTACATAAATATAACATATTAGCACAACTCCATGAGGAATCAAGATAATTCTATATTATTGTTTCGTAAGTCAATGACATTCAGGGGAGGCGAGAACAAAGGCCCGGTCACGGGAATCTTCATCAAATCCGAGTATCTGATGGTTCCCGCAATTGCCGGGTTCGAGCACCCGGCACAGCATGCCACACCGTGTTTAACGTGTCCTTCCCATCAGGGGATGCTGATCGCGGTGGCCCAGAGGTAATATGTGCTCAGATCACCGGAAGGCGTTACGATGAGGTAAAAATAATAAGTCCCTTGAAGCAGCGAGGCGGTCGGTATGGGGCTGAAAGGCTGTATATCCAGCAAACCCGTCGTTTACCCCCGTCAGGGAACGACGCCTGAAGAAAATGGCACCAGAGCGTTGTCGGCTGCAAGCTGATACAACTCCAAAGGATCGATATCCGGTGCATAGAACCCGAAATAGACATCCGCGCTTGCGCCGAATCGGGGCAAAGCCATGTGCAGACAGCATATCAAAAATAAAATCTTGACATGATTTGTGAACGAATGTTAATTGAACATATGTTAAGTAAACATGCGTTCATGTTTTATTGTCTGAAATTCAATAATGGAAGAAAACTGTCGGAATCTTCCCGCATAGTTGGAAACTCCTCTTTGAAGTATTTCCATCCGTTTTTTTACGAACACTGTAATAGTGGAAAACATATGGTAATGAATACAAAAAGCAAATCATGATGAACAGGAGGAAAAAGATGGCGGTTTCGGAACAGGAAATTAAAGAACTGGAAGAAATAGCTAAGAACACCCGAAAGGATATTGTAAATGTTACCGTATGGGCGGGCGGTGCCCATATCGGAGGGGCACTCAGCATGGTGGAGATTCTGGTTATCCTTTATTATAAATATTTGAACGTTGATCCGGCAAACCCGGACAAACCGGACAGGGACAGATTTATTCTGTCCAAGGGGCACGGTGGCGTCGGCTATGCGTCGGTTCTGGCAAGAAAAGGGTTTTTCGACTTTGATCTTCTAAAAACTTTTAATCAGTTTAAATCTCCGTTTGGCATGCATCTGGACGCAAATAAAGTTAAAGGCGTTGATGTCTCCACCGGATCTCTCGGGCACGGGCTGCCGATGGCCGTTGGACTCTCACTTGGAGCAAGACTTAGAAAGGAATCCTGGAAAATCTACTGCCTCCTTGGCGACGGCGAATGCAATGAAGGGACCGTCTGGGAGGCAGCCATGGCAGCCCGTCAGTTTAACGTCACCAATATGATAACCATCGTAGACCGGAACCAACTGATGATAGACGGTCGCACCGAAGAGATTATGGGGCTTGAGCCGTTTGCAGACAAGTGGAAGGCCTTTGGTTTTATCGTTAAGGAAGTTGACGGCCACAGCTTTAAAGAACTGGCTGAAGCAATTGACTTTGCAGGCAATCAGGATGAGGCACCGGTTGTTATCATTGCCAATACGAAAAAAGGCCGCGGCGTCGCCTATATGGAGGACAACGTGAAATGGCACTATGGTTCCATGAATTCAACGCTGGCAGAGCAGGCACGAGAATCCATCGATAAAATGTACGCCGCATAATACAAAAAATCGGATCCCTGCCATATTGGCGGGTCTTATGAGGAGGAATCCATGAGTGAAGTCACCGGCACCACCTGGACAGTGTACGATGCCAATTCAATGACGCAGGCGGAGATCTACGGACATGTCCTGACTGAGCTGGGGGAAAAATATCCTGAAATAGTCGGCCTTACGGCTGATCTCGCCAAATCGACAAAGATCGGTCTTTTTGGCGACAAGTTTCCCGAGCGTTTTTTTAATGTCGGAATTGCCGAGCAGAACCTGTTCGGCATTGCCGCCGGTCTTGCAAAAGCAGGTTTTACGCCTTTTGTATCGACCATGGCGGCCTTTGTTTCCATGAGGGCCTGCGAGCAGGTCAGAACCGATATCTGCTACCAGAATCTGAACTGTAAAATCATCGCAACCCATGGCGGTATTTCATTCGGTACGGCCGGAAGTACCCACAATGCCCAGGAAGATGTTGCGATCATGCGGTCTTTTCCGAATATGACGGTCATCGTTCCCGCCGACGGCATCGAAACGGCCAATGCGGTCAGGGCATGCATGGATCATCCGGGTCCGGTTTACATCCGGGTCGGAAGAGGGTTCGAACCGACCTGGTATTCCAATGAAGACTATGGGTTTGAAATCGGAAAGGCGGTAACGATCCATGACGGGACTGATATTACGCTCATCTGTAATGGTGTAACGGTTCTTCAGGCCGCGGAAGCGGCAAAGGTGCTGGCCGGGGAAGGCCTCAGCGTCCGGGTTTTGAACATCCACACAGTCAAACCGATAGACGAAGACGCCATCAAGAAAGCGGTGGTTGATACAAGAAGAATCATCACCATTGAAGAACATAATGTTCTGGGCGGATTAGGGTCTGCCGTGGCAGATGTTATCGCGGCCAGCGGCAAGGGGTGCGCCTTTGAAAAACTGGGGCTTCCGGATGAATTCTCGCTGGTCGGCTACCCCGAGGACCTTTATGCGCACTACAAGCTGGACACTAACGGTATTATCGAAAAGGTCCGGGAAGTGATGGGCAGGGACTTTGAAGAAGATGAAGACTGGGAAGACGAGGTTTAATATGGCAGATAACAGGACATTACTCACGACGCGGATCATACTGAACGCCATTTTGCCGGTTATGAAAGTGGTTGTTTCAGATGACCCGAAGATGAACAAAAAATTTAAAGGAGTCAATGCAAGGATTCAGTTTGTTGCCGGTAATGACGGTGACAGATATGGTGCCGCTTTAGTCTTTACCGATGGAAAGCTGGCCGTTGAGCAGGGGGTTTTTGATTCGGCGGATATCCTGTTCTCTTTTTCAACACTGTGGAAATTTAACGATTTTTTATGCGGAAAAACGGTTATTCCAAAAATCAGCGGAATTCTAAAGCTGGGTCTGTTCATTAAAGTCGTGCTGCTGCTGCTTGCCATGAAACTGATGATGCCGGCCGCCCGGCCCACGGATGCCGCCCGAAAAAGGCTTAAGGTAAAGATGATTATTTACATGATTACCACGGCGCTGAGCCAGTATAATAAAGGCGGTGATCCGGAAATGACGGCGTGGACCGAAAAACAGCCGGACAGAATCTATCAGATTTCAGTAGCGGGAGAAGACGACATTGCCGGATATGTCAGGATTAAGGCCGGTAAATCAAAAGCAGGCAGAGGGATTTATAAGAGACGGCGACCCTTTGTACATATCAGATTTTCCAGCGTGGATTCAGCACTACCGGTTCTTTTAAATGATACTGAATTTGTCAGCGCCCTTGCCAAAAATCTTGTTACAGTTGAAGGATCACCGGAATATGGTTCAAAGCTGAATGATTTTATGCAGCGGATTCAGGCGCTTCTTGTATAAAATCCTGTTTGTCTCTGCTGTTGCAGGAAGGGGTTTTAGAATAATAAACCACCCAATATCACAAATGGAATATAATGGTTTTCCGGACAATGGCAGGTGCCATCTTAAGGTAACGCGGATAAAAGCCACAGGAGGCAAACATGCCAAAAACGCCGATGGATGAAGTGGCAATTATAGAAAAAAAAGAGAAAATTCTTGATATCGCTGCAGAAATTATCATGGAAGAAGGCTATCAGAGCCTTTCGATGCGAAAAATCGGCTCAAAAATCGGAATGACAGCAGCCAACATTTATAATTACTTTTCAAACAAGGACGAACTGAATATCGCGATCCGGACACGAGCCGGAAAAATTCTCTTTGATGTCCTTGAAAAAGCTCACCAGAACGGTGGGAACATTGCTGAAAAAATCCGTTTCATGTTCGAGGCGTATATCCGTTTCGGCATGCTCCAGACGAATTACTACTCAATCATGTTCGACATGCCAACGCCGAAGTATGCAGACTATGTCGGCACGCCGCTCGAAATACTGGCCAGAGAGGAAAAGGAATCGTCGGAAAAAAGCCTTGAATTTCTGGATAGGTGTATCGGTGAATTAAAGGATGAGGGATACAGGCTGCCCGAGAATAAGGACCTGTTCCTGATCATGATGTGGAGTCAGCTTCACGGCCTGATTTCACTATACAATAACAGGCTGATATCTGAACTTAACAACACCCCCGAAAAGATTGTAGAGCAGGTAACAGGCCTTGCTTATGAAATCATGTTCAGCTTTATCAGTAAACAATCATAGGCCGTAGAAGAAGACTCTTATGAAAACTCCTGTTTCCGCCGCCCGTGTGATTGTACGGGCAATTATAAAAGAACAGTATTTTGTCATACCCGGGCGTTCAACCCGTTTTCTATATTTTCTCCACAAACTCCCTGGCGTTTTGAGCAGGGCTGTCTCAGACACTGTTGTAAGAAAAGTTAGAATAAAGACAAACATCAATAACTGATTCTGAAAAAAAACAAAGGCTTATCCCATGAAACGCTTTGCCGGAGAACGAAAGGTCATCATCAGGCGATGTGACACCTATGATAAGGATATTATCCGCAAAATTATCAAAGAAGGAATTGACGAACTGGGGCTTAAGCCTGAGGGGAAAATACTGATCAAACCGAATATCGTCACGGCAAACAAGGAGTATATCCACCACAGCTTTACCGCGCCGGCCATGCTTGAGGCCATGGTGGACAGTCTGAGACAGGATTACCGGCAGGAAAGGATAACCATTGGAGAGTCAGGCGGTATCGGCATGCCGTCACGCATGTTTTTTGCGGAATCAGGAATCCGTCGGATGACCGATAAGCTTGATGTCCCCCTTGTGGACTTTAACGAGGAACAGGCCAGGGTGGTCCTTCTTGAAAATGCGAAACTCCATAAAACAATGGAGGTTGCAAAATCCCTGTATGAGGCGGAGTTTAAAATATGGATGCCCAAGCTCAAGTTCCATATCGTGACGGAAATCACAAACACCTTGAAGCTCAATATCGGCATTTTGAATCACAGGGAGCGTTTTCTCTATCATGATGACCGGCTCCACCAAAAAATTGTCGACGTGCTTGAAGTCGGCTATCCGGATGTCATCATCTCGGATGCGATCACCATCGGCAGGGGATTTGAATCAAGCCCCTATCCGGTTCACCTCGGTGCTATTCTGATCTCGAATGAGCCTCTGGCATGCGATATGGTGGCTGCAAAAATTCTGGGTTATGCGCCGGAGGCTGTTCTCCACCTGGTCGAAGCCAGGGAACGGGGATACGGCTCTCTGGATTTTGACGATATTACTGTATCGGGAGATATCTCCGTTGAAGCGCTGGCTGACCGGATTAAGGGCGTGACATCACCTTTTCAGGACTTAAGCAAACTCGATTCCCCGTTGACTTTTTATGAAGGTATTAATATAGGCTCCGGAAACGTCTGTTACGGTGGCTGCATATGCTCAATCAAGGGCGTGCTGGGGACAGCGGAAAAAAAATATCCCGGAACCCTGAAAAAGGCGAAAAAGGCCGCCATCGTCATGGGTCACTATCAGGGAGATGTCATTCATCCGGATGATATCGTCGTTCTGGTCGGTACCTGCGCAGGCGTCAGCGGCCGGCTTGAAGCCAAAAAAATCATCCGTATGAAAGGCTGTCCGGTAAAGGTTAAGGACCTGATGCTTTTTCTTCTTTTTAAACTGGGTATTAAAAGCCCTGCATTCGATTTCAGGAATTTGATGTTGCTGATGTATTATTCCTTCATATCCGGCTGGATGAAGGTAACGATTCCCATAAGAAAACGGGCCCGTTTGGAAAATAATTAAGAATCGGACGCAAACCGATTCGTAAAAAGAAAAGGAGAGGCCATGCGCGAATCTGAACATGCAAGCACACAACCTGTTGAAACCGCCCAGGGTTCCGGGGATCCCCCGAACCCTGTTTTCCAGGCCCAGCAACGGGCGTTCCGGAACAATCCCATGCCAGGATCCCGGGAGCGAATCCGGAATCTGAACCGGTTGAAACAGGCCATCCTTGCCAGCCGGGATGAGATTGTCGATGCTTTGAACGCCGATTACAGTTGCCGTTCGACGGATGAGACCCTTCTGGGGGAGATTCTTCCCAGTGTGGAGGCAGTTGCCTTTGCAGCCCGGCATGTCAAGGCATGGATGAAGCCTGTCCGAAGAACGCCGGGCCTGCTGTTCCAGCCCGCAGCAGCTCGGATCCTGTACCAGCCCCTGGGGGTTGTGGGGATCATCACGCCCTGGAATTATCCCCTGTTCCTGTCCATGGGCCCTTTGGCCGGGGTCCTGGCTGCCGGCAACAGGGCCATGATCCGCATGAGCCGGACCACACCGGCCACGGCCGGGGTGGTGGCCCGGATGATTGCAAAAACATTTGACCCGGACCTGGTCTGGGTCGCGGAGGGCGGGGATGCTCCGGGATCGGAATTTGCCCGCAAACCCTGGGATCACCTGGTCTTTACCGGTTCCACAACGGTGGGCCGCCATGTCATGAGGGCCGCGGCAGACAACCTTACGCCCGTTACCCTGGAGCTTGGGGGAAAGTCGCCGGCCATTATCGGTCCGGATGCACCCATGGACAGGACTGCCCAGTCCATCGCCTTTGGAAAACTGTTCAATGCCGGTCAGACCTGTGTGGCCCCCGATTATGTCCTGTGTCCGGAAGGCCGGGTGGACGACTTTATCTCCCGGTTCGAGACCCACGTTCGCAACATGTATCCGGCCATGACTGAAAATCCCCAGTATACGGCCATCATCGATGGGTCCCAGTTCAGTCGCCTGACAGCCCTGGTCCAGGATGCCCGGGACCAGGGTGCCCGGATCATGACCATCAACCCGGCCGGAGAGTCCTTTGAGCATACCCGGAAACTACCGGTACACCTGCTCCTGAACGTCAATCCGGACATGGCGGTCCTGAAAGAGGAGATTTTTGGCCCGCTTCTGCCGATCATCCCCTATGGTTCTCTGGACGAGGCCGTGGCCTGGGTCAACGACCGGCCGCGTCCCCTGGCCCTCTATTACTTTGATACCAACAGGAAAAACACCGATGCCGTCATCGCCCGCACCCGCTCCGGCGGGGTTGTGATCAACGACACCCTGGTCCATGTGGCCCAGGATGATCTTCCTTTCGGGGGTATCGGCGAATCGGGTATGGGGCAGTACCATGCCCGGGAAGGATTCCTGGCCTTTTCCAAGGCAAGGCCCGTGTTGTTCAAGACCCGGTTCAACAGCGGCCCCCTGGTCTACCCGCCCTATGGACGGCGCATCCACCGCTGGCTTTACCGGTTGTTCCTGGGATGAAGGGCATCGGCATTGTCCGGAAAGAGAGTAAGGTGGAATAAGGTAACCTTCTTCCACCTTACTCTCTTTCTGATTTGAGAGAATTCGGGGACACCTTACTTAATTCTTGCAAAAAATCAATAAACAAGAATTCCTGAAATTCAAGACAGTTCATTATAAAGTAACCGGGCTCGTCCAACCAAACGATTAAGATTGTGGATCGCTTCGCTCTTCTTTTAATATACCGCGATGTTCTTCCTTGTCTTCAATGAATTTAGTAGCATCAACCGCTATGATAAGTTTAGTATTGATAGAACGATCAAAGTTCCTTAATGCCGAGCGCTTGAAGTTGAGATTTTCACTGTCATTTTTATGAACCATGATGCCGGATTGGAAGCTGATGGCTGTAGTGGCCATAATAATTATATTGAAGGTCTGGCGCTATGCCTCGGTGCCACAGCAACAATCGGAGGCATACCACAAATCAACTTCATGGCCCAGTGCAAACTCCTTGACATCGGTCCGGGCTTTAAACCAGTCAGAAACAAATTCCATGTCCGCGGCATCCGGTGAGGAAAACCGTTTTTTTCTGGCAATGATCCCTTCCCAGGAATCCTCAGTGGAACAGCCGCCTCCGAAAACGAGGTCTTTGGACTCGAGCGCGTCCAGAAAATCTTGAATAAATTTATCAAAATTCGCGTCTGAAACTTCCTGGGGTTTCCAGGTGATCTCGAATCCCGTTTCTTTAAATTCTCCGATATTCAGTTTTTTTCTGAGTCGTTTTCTCATTGAGTCACTCCTTATGATATGGGTTATAATGATTTCAGTTTGTGTTTCCGTCAAAAACAATTCGCGTTCATCCGTCGATTCAAAACATCAAGGACAACACGCTTCAATCTTCAGGGGTCCAGGTACAGTGTTTTTAGAGATTCCAACTCCGGCTATATCACCGCCAGTTGCTCATTCAGGACATCGGTGATGAACATGTACCCCGGCGCATGGGTGATACAAAGGGAGGGTTTTGCGGACAGCACGGCCAGGGTGGAGGTGACCCCGCAGGCCCAGTAAACCGGGGTTTCGCCGTCTTTGATGGTAACGGGATCGCCGAAGTCGGGTTTGGACAGATCCGTGATGCCCAGAACTCTTTCATCTCCGATGTGAACGGGCGCCCCATGCACCGATGCATACCGGCTGGTAATCTGGACCGCCCGGGAAACCATTTCATGGGGGACCGGCCGCATGCTTACAACCAGGGGCGCGGAAAACGGACCGGCGGGCTCGCATCGCCGGTTGGTGACGTACATGGACACGTTTTTCCCTTCCTCGATGTTTCGGACCGGAATCCCGGCCCCGATCAGGGCGCCTTCAAAACTGAAGCTGCATCCGAGCAGAAAAGATACCATGTCGGCATTAAAAACAGTCGAAATATCCGTTCGTTCCTGATGGGTCCGGCCATTTTCCCAGATCCGGTACAGGGGGATGTCCTTGCGGATATCGGCCTTTTCCGCCACCCGTGGCTCGAACATGCCCGGTTCCAGTACTTCCAGAACCGGACAGGGCTTGGGATTTCGGACGCAAAAGAGCAGGAAATCAAACGCATACCGGCGATCCAGGATCACCAGATTGGCCTGGGCATAAGCCGGGGCAAGCCCGGTTGTCGGAGCCGTCCAAATGCCTTCTCGAATTTGCCGGCGAATCTCAGCGGGACTTTTCATGGGTTATCCATTTTTGAAATCGATATTCAGTGGTTACCGCAAGTTCCCGGGCCGCCCATAAGCTGACGGCTTCAAAGCGCACGGATGCCCCCGGAACCAGTTGGGCCAGAAGCGGCAGGTCAACGGAGATGACGGTCGCAGGCTTGGCATATCCGCCGATGGTCTGACGGTCGGCCATCAGGATAATCGGCTGGCCGTTTCCGGGAACCTGGATTGCACCGAAAACCGTGCCATCGGAAACGATATCGGCTTTGTTTCGATGCACCAGAACCGGCCCTTTCAGGCTGCATCCCATTCGGTCGCAGCGATCCGTTACAACATAAGGCGATGAAAAAAAGCGGCAAAGACTTTCCGGCGTCAGAGCCTGGGCCTGGGGTCCCAAAACGACCCGCAGCACCGGGTGATCGCAATACTTCGGAATCAAGGCCGGGGGACATGCCGAAATGGGCGCTCCCCCCCCCTGCCCCAGGCCGAAAACATCCCCCTTCCTGAGCGCTCTCCCCTCATGCCCGCCGAATCCGCCGCGAACATAGGTGGATCTGCTGCCCATGACTTCGGGAACATCCACCCCGCCGGAAAGCGCCAGATACGTCCTGCATCCGGTTTCCGGGCTTTTTATCTCCAGGATATCCCCTTTTTGAGCCTCGATGCCGGACCAGCAGGGAAAGGGTCTGCCATTCAGCCCGGGCTTTGTGTCAGCGCCGGTAACCGCTATCCGGGCAGGGGCCAGAAACTCCGCCCGGAACCCGCCCCAGGCGATCTCGATACAGGCCTCGACATCGCGATTGCCGGCCAGAAGATTGGCGACTCTATAAGCATGAAGATCCATGGCGCCGGAAACCGGCACGCCGTGGTCCTGATAGCCGAACCGTCCGGAGTCCTGGACCGTGGATAAAGGTCCGGGGCCAAGGATGCGAATAGCCATTTTACTTAGATCCAATATAGTCCAACAATATCCAAATCAATTTAAAATTAAGTAGATTATTACTGATTATCTCACTTCTCACAGGCGTTAAAAACAAAAACGCAAAACCAACAGATAAACCTTTCAAGCTATTTGATGGCGGAGGTTTATATCTTCTTGTTGCCCCAACAGGTGGCAAATTATGGCGGATGAAATATCGCTTTAACAGTAAAGAAAAGCTATTATCCTTTGGGATATATCCCACAATAAGACTATCGGACGCAAGAGATAAGCGCCATGAAGCGAAAAAAAGATCGATGCCGGGATTGACCCGGGAGAAGAAAAGAAGACCGGGGGTGGCCTATTTTGTGAGCGGGTATTGTGACCACAATTTTTTTCCTGATTTCCTGCAAGATGTTGACTTCCGTTGAAATGTGATTGGGCGAATCGATATTACCCAGCACATTGCCAGTTTGAAAAACCATGTCACCTTGAAAAATAAGACCATCTGAGAGCAATCCTTTTAACACAACGAACAAGATGCAGGGTAAGACAGCATGGACAAAAAATTTACCCGCCATATTTATCAGGATACAGTCCATATAAATGACTTGTATTCTTCGCTCAATTTGATATGTGAAAAAGTATACAACGTCTCAGAGAAAAGAATTTTTCCAAAATCATTCAATCAATGAGAAGGAATCAATTATGCGTAAGAAGATTTTTGAAATTCTATTTTTATCATTGCTCGTATTGGGATTTAATGGAATTAGGCAAGCAAATGGCCAGACCATTTTCAACGACGATTTTGAATCCCCCCTCTACCAACAGTGGACGTTCCCAACTGCTGGCGGCTGGCAACTACTTTTCAATGGGTCTGGGAACATTGATCAACATATTGATATTTCACATGCTGTATCTGACTTACAATCGTTACGGCTTGAAGGCAATTCTTGCTGGAGTGCATTCGCTTATCATCCGATAACGTTACCGACCAAAGTGACGTTGCAAGTCAATGTTTATCTGGATTCAAACGTTTCTTGTGGTTGTGGTCCTACCTTAGCTGAGTTTGCTTTTTTTAATCCCAGCATAGGTTCCGCCTGGGGTACAGGTTTTGGAGGTGTGAGCTTTAATTGCGACGGCTTTATCCATGGTGGGGATGATGGCGACATCAATAATGGGGGCAGTGTCAAGCTTATGCACTATTTGCCAAACAATTGGTACACCATCAGAATCGACCTCGATATGGATAACAGGGTCTCTAGTGTTTATGTTAACGGCGCGCTCTTATCTTCTGGTATAAAAATAAATCCGAGTGTGAGTGGTGCCCCCACGGGTGTAGTTTTGTGCGGAGGATATTCCATTAACAATGCGGTTTGGTATGATGATGTTTGCGTACTGGAAATGCTTACACCTTCTCCAACTCCTCCACCAACACCTATCGCTGCCACACTCTCTGCTGGAGGATTTTTACATATTCCGGACCTCATGTACTCCACCTTAATCAATACGATTAATCTCTGGGCGGATATGCAGTCTGTCAGCCACTGCAATCCGCCTGATATCTGCTTCAAAGTCACATCTTACGGTACGAATTAAAAAGCTGGATAAAGACCCATTGTTCAAATCAAGAAAGGATACCAAGAAGCTTCTTGTTCAATCCATCCATCGTTTGCAGGCTGGTGTGCTGAGATCAACCTGATTGGCAATTACGGGTCACATACGCTTCGAAAAACATGGGATACCATCAACGGGTTACTTTCGGTTCTGATCTTCCCACATTGATGGAGTGCTTCAACCATGCCACCCAAAGGCAGACCATGAAATACCTCTGTGTGCCTACTGAAATCAAATCAATATACGCGAACGAGCTTTAATATCCTGCTCCCATCGGTTTATCTCAGGATAGGGGGGGTTAAGCAGATATTTTTGGGGTAGTTGGGGTATCTTAAACATATATTATAATTTGTTATGGCATAGTTCAATGATCGCGAATGCTTTCAAATTCATCTTCCGTAATGGGAACGAAATGAAGAAAATCCCCGGGGCTGAGCAGAAACGGATCCGGACGCTGCCAGTCAAACAATTTCAAAGGAGTCTTGCCGATCAACTGCCAACCGCCCGGGCTATCGATGGAATATATGCCGGTCTGGCGATCGGCAATCCCCACACTGCCGGCTGAAACCGATTTCCGGGGCTCTTTTTTGCGCGGGGTAAAGAGCCGTTCATCGAGCCCGCCGAGATAGGGAAATCCGGGAGTAAAGCCGATCATGTAAACGTAATATTTTGGCGCGCTGTGAAGCCGGACGACCTGATCAATGGTCATGCCATGAAAGGCGGCGACTTCATCCATATCCGGACCGAAAACACCGCCATAACAGACGGGAATCCGAATCGGAGCGGCCTGTCGAACATGGCCATCATCGGGAGCCTTCAGCCCTTGTTCGACAAGAATCACCAGATTCTCGAACGAACACTCCCAGGGACGGTACTGGATGAACAGCGAGCTGTAGGTCGGATTCAGGTCCGCGATTCCCGGGAAGGATTTTGCCCGAAGATACCGGAACAGGCGCTGAACCCTGTCATTTACCCGGTGGTCGATCCCGTCGGCGAATTCCACGCTGAGTCCCGTGTCGCCGCATGGTAGAAACCGGGGAGGATCATAAAAAACCAACATTTATGACTTCTGCCAGTAAGGATTGATCATATCCTCAAAAATGGCCATGGCAGCCTCGGCACCCTGACCCGCGGCCGTGACGATCTGCTTGTATCCGCCTTCGACATCTCCGGCGGAATAAATCCCTGGAATATTGGTGCGGTGTTTAGCGTCCTTCTGAATAAAGCCATCCGGCGTCAGGGCAACGCCTGCTTTCCGGGCCAGTTCAACGGACGGCTCGTATCCGATGGAGAGAAAGACGCCATCAACGGCAAGAAAAGAGGTTTCACCTGTCCGGGTATTTTTCAGCGAGATGGATTCGACCCTTTCCTTGCCGGTTATTTCCGTAATTTCGGTATTCCAGAGTATGGGGATTCCACTGAAAGTCAGTTGCTTGACCAGAAATTCCTGGGCCCTCAGACTGTCCCTGCGGTGAATCAGGGTAACCCCCACGCCCATGTGATGCAGATAAAGTGCCTCGGTAACCGCGCTGTTCCCCCCGCCCACAATGACGACATTTCTGCCCTTGAACAGGGGGCCGTCACAGGTACTGCAATAACTGACCCCTCTTCCGGACAGGCGCTTTTCGCCGGGAGCGTTCAGATGCTTGTGATTGGCGCCCGTTGCCAGCAGAATGGTCTTGGATTTAAATCTACGCCTGCCGGTGGTGACCTCGAACGGTTTTCCGGGAACCACATCAATGACTTCTTCTCCGGGGAAAATCTGGACATATTCAAGGGCGTGGGTCACCATAATATCCACCAGGGTTTTTCCACCGACCTGTGTAAATCCCGGATAATTCTCAACAATTGGCGTTGTGGCCACCTGCCCGCCCAGGACATTCCGCTCGACAATGGCTGTTTTCAGGCCGCTTCGCACCGCGTATATCCCGGCCGTCAGTCCGGCGGGCCCGCCGCCGATAATCAGCAGATCGGTTTCAACCAGTTCTGCATCGCTGTCCGGAATAAAAACGGTCTGGGGCTCCAGTCGACTCAAGGACAGGGCAAAGACTTCCTCGGGCTGCGCGCCCATCCCGATCAGCACGTCGTTTGCAAATGCCTGCGGAACGCTGTGAGCGGAATACTGATGCGCAATTTCCGGCTGGCTCTGAATGTCGATGATTTCAAGCGATATCAAATCCGGTTTTTCAATCACGGCTCTTACGGCATTGACCGCCTGCTGCGGACAGTAGGGACAACTGGGACTGACAAACACCTTGATCAGCCGCTCCGAATCGATTTTTGCGATGACTTTTCTGGACTGCTCACTTAAACCGCTCATGCCCGTGCCCACCATCAAAATGGTCTCCAGAAATGTTCTGGCCTCCTCACCCAGGGGCGCGCCGAGCCAGCGGATGCCATATCGGTCCGGTGCGATCAGCAGCGTGGGTGCATGCTCGACCTGATATTTTGCGGCCATTTTATGATCGAGACCGAATTCACGCAGCCGTATTCGCGACGTCAGTTCGCGAAACGCCCGCACGATCTGCCGGGAGCCCTCGGCAAAAGCATCCTCCTTGCCTTTCTGCGTGAACAACAAGAGATCGATGTCATGGGGCATTTTTTCAAACGTCGTTTTCAACTGTTTGATAAAATCAACCTGCTGTTGGGTGTTGGGTTGCTGTTGGGTACTGGGTTGAGGATGCGTATCATTCATAACAAAACCTCCATTATCCGGATGTAAACCGGATCATCTTTTCGGCTGTTTTCAGGATTCCCCCCTTTGGGAAATGGGGGCCATGGGGGATTTCATGATAACCGGCAACTTGACCACCGTAATTAATCCCCCTTAATCCCCCTTGTTCAAAGGGGGAAATTAATCAGTTGGCATGCGGTGAAGGATCCCCTCTGCCAGGGCAAGATCCTCGGGAGTTGTAATTTTCATGTTCAGTCGGGAACCGGCAATGATCCGGACCTTGCGACCCAACCGCTCAACCAGCATGGCGTCATCGGTTCCCGTGAAGCGATCCGACCTGGCCTGTTCATGGGCGGTCCGGATCAGGTTCAAATCGAAAGCCTGCGGCGTCTGAGCCATCCAGATGGTGTTTCGGTCCAGCGTGCGTTCGATCCGGCCCGAATTCACCAGTTTTGCCGTATCCATGGCAGGCATGCCAACGATGCAGGCGCCCGAGATACGGGCCTCGCCGACACAGGCCTCGATCATAGGGGAGCTGACAAACGGGCGAACCGCATCGTGAATTACCACGACTTCACATTGCTGACCCGATATTGCCTGAATCCCCTGAAAAACCGAATCCTGCCGTTCGATGCCTCCGGCGACAAGATGTATTTTTTTATGCAGTGTCAGAGAAGAAATCCATTTTTCAGAGCAGGTATCCAGGTCGTCGGGCGGAACCACCAGATACATTTCCTCAATGCAGGGACAGGCGTCGAAGACTGCCAGCGTATGACAGACGATGGGTTTGCCCGCCAGCAGCATGTACTGCTTGCGGGTGGCGGAGCCCATTCGAATCCCTTTTCCTCCGGCAACGATAATGGCTGAGACAGACATCGAAAGGCTTTCCGTTTAGTGGTAAGGGGCAAGCGATCAGTTTATACCGGCAACTGACCTGGCCATTATTATCTCAGATACTTCAGTTCTTTTGGCAAGGGAACCCCTTTTCCCATCGTATCTTCCCCGTAATTCACGCCAGCCAGGATTTCAATATCGGCCAGTGCCCGGGTGTCGCCTTCAAAGACCACTTCCGTGACGTTTTCCTTGTGGATTTTCCCGCCGGCCCATTGAATATCCAGGACACTGCTGGCATCAAACCGGTCCTCACCGACACAAAGCTCGACCTGGCCACCGTAATACTGAACAATTTTTGCCACCAGAAGACTTGGCCGGCTGTGAAACCCCAGGGCTACCGGAATGCCCACCTTAATGGAAGACCGTTCAATATATTCGTTCAGGATTTCCCGTGCCAGCTTTTTCCCGATGTTCAGGAAATGGCAGGCATAATAGAGGCCGTAATTGATGGTCCGGTCCAGCAACATCTCCGGGTCCACCAGGGATGAAAGCCGGTCCTGAACCATTTTATAGGTATTTTTATATCCGGCTTCATGAAGATGCCGCTCATAAAGATGAAGGAGTCGCCCTGTCATCTGAAGCAGGTGAAAGACGACTGAAAAATGTCCGCGCAGGTCCGTCAGCTTTCGCTTTCCAATCCGGAACCCCCCATGAATCACATACGTATCGAATGAAGACTGAAGATTGTGGACCAGCATCTCAAAGCGGCGAATTTCGACTTCATTGATCTTTTCGGGAACAATCGCCCGGATTTCCTGAATTTCATAGGGTTCATAAAAACCCAGTTGATCAAAATTCCCGGCAATACTGAGAAATTCACTGGCAATTTTTACAATATGCAGTTTCTGCTGGTCCTTATCCGTATCATCCACATCGGATTCCAGCATTTCACAGGTGGTCGCGGTCGGAAAATCAGAAGGTTCATAACCTCTTTCCGGTATGGGGATGTTCAGCCTTCGGGCTTCCTCCAGGATTGCCGGCGCTATTTTCATCAGCGACGCATTGAGAAATTCCTGCGTAACCTGGCCCTGGGCTTTGAATTCACCCGAATTTTCAAGTCCATAAAAAGTCAGACGATTGGAAATATGTTTCTGGGAATAACTGCCGATACTGAGATGAATGAGTGTTGCCGTAAGTTCTCTGAAATAATACCAGTTTTTATTGTTCTTGGCGCCATGAAAATCCAGAAAATCTTCCAGCAATTTTGTGGTTGACGTCAACTTGGAATACAGCATCTTGGTGAAAAGATTCTGTTGCGTTGTAAAACTGGAAATATACAAACAGCATTTGAAAAGATCATGCGCAAAAAACCGGGTTTTCTCAATAAAAGGAATGTGACAAGAGGGTGCTGACACGTTTCAATTCTCCTTCCGAAGTAATTATGATGCGGCCTGAATATCCATTTTACGCAGGAGTAATCGGCGGGTCACCTCTACATCATATCTTTCTGGGTTTCGGAAACGGTCTGATCCAGTTTCTGCTTCAGGGCCGGCGGCAGTCCTTCGATATCCACATTCAAGAACCCGCGAACAATCGTGGAAATGGCGGATTCTTCATCAAGCCCCCTTGCCATCAGGTATTCGATTTCCCGCTTGTCAATTTTACCCACTGCCGCCTCATGAGACATTTCAACGCCTGGAACATAGCCTGAAAGTTCCGGGATCGCGTGCATGAGGCCATTGTTCAAAATCAGGCCCTTACATTCCAGATGGGCCTTGACACCCGCGACCTTCCCGATCAGATCGCCCCTGGCAATGATGGTTCCGCCGGTTGTGATGCCGCGGGAGATGATCTCGGCGCGGGTTTCCGGGGCGCTTAAAATCACTCGCGCTCCCACGTCCAGATGGCTTCCCTTGCTGGCAACCAGAATGCTGTTAAACCGGGCCGTTGCCCCCCTGCCTTCCAGATAGGTGGTCGGAAACATCTGAAGCGAGCCCACGGGTCTCAGGGAAATGTAATTTGAAATGAAAATGCCGCCTTCCTCCACGCGGGTCACGGTTCGGGGACGGACATTGATCTGTTCTCCCCAGTCGTGAATCATGGTAAAGGTGAGCTTGGCCCCTTTTTTGATGTAGAATTCGGAAACGCCCACATGAAGGCCTGAAACCAGATGGGGGGCCGTGGCACAGCCGGTGATGATGTGAAGCTCGGAATTTTCCTCGGCAACGACGATGTTATGAACATGCTGGGAAAATTTTTCAGTGGCAATATACATGCAGGCCTGAACCGGCTGGCTGGATTTGGCACCCGGAAGCGACCGGATAAAATATCCTTCATGGGGCTTTTCCTTGACCCGGCTGGTAAACAAATCGCTTTCCGGCAGAACATTTTTCCAGATATAGTCTTTCAGCCAGCCGTGTTGTTTCTGGGCCTGAGAAATTCCCATGATCTCGATGCCAGGTTGACAGGTTTTACAATGAATCACGGACATGTCTTTCTGAATAAAAGATCCCCCGCGTCCACTTTCCGAAGGGTCCACCCCCACATTCAAAAACTGCTGCGCATCCCCGGCATCGATTCGGCTTAATTCGGGAAGATATTCATGAGGGGCGGCATCGTCCCGATAGACGTTCAGGTCCACCCCTTTATTTTCTACATCTGACATCGGACACACTCCTCATACCCGTATTCCCGAATCCATTTCAGGATTTCCCTGGCGTTTCGCGAACAGCACAGAACGCCGTTATAAAGCACCTGCCCCTTGTCTGCGTTGATGTAGTCCAGTATATGGCCGGTATGGGTAATCACCAGCGCGGATTTGGACCGATCCCCGACGATTTCCTTGTGGGATTTTTGATTCGGACGTTTAATACCCCTTTTGAGCAGGCTGTTTATGGTGTCTCCCAGCATGACGATGCTTTCCAGATCCACGCCGGATTCCGGCTCATCCAGGAGTACCAGGTCCGGCTGCTGGGCCATGAGCTGCAACAGCTCGGAACGTTTGATCTCGCCACCGGAAAAATTATGGTTTACATCTCTTTCCAGAAATTCCTGGAAATTCAACTGGGCGGAAAGCGCATCAATATCCACGGATCGCTCTCCGGCGCAGATTTCAACCATGGCGCGGGTTTTCAGGCCATTGATGGTAGGTGGTCTCTGAAAGGATATGCCGATTCCCATACGAGCCCGATCATAAATCGGCAGATAGGTGATATCCTCTTCTTTAAAGGTAATTTTCCCGTGAGTCACCACATAGCCTGAAAATCCCATCAATGTCATCATCAGGCTGGTTTTTCCCGACCCGTTGGGACCAAAGAGAATATGGGTCTCGCCTTCAGGAATATGCATGTTCACATTCTTCAGGATCGGCTTACCGCCGACTTCCACCCTGAGTTCTTCGATTAACAACATAATAAAAATCCTCTCATCCCTAACCCTTTATAAAAAAAATGGCCGAAGCAGCCCGTAAGCCGAATCCTGTATCCGGAACCGGTTACCCGATTCCGGCTGACGATCATTCCTCTGTGGACGCCTGTTGCCAGGCGCCTCCTGCAACCTACCCGGGAGCTCAGGCGGGCAGCCTTCAAACGCTCCTCTATTTGGTCTTGCACCAGGTGGGGTTTACCAAGCTTCTCCGGTCACCCGAAGAACTGGTGCGCTCTTACCGCACCATTTCACCCTTACCCGGCTGTTTTTGTTTTTTGCGCTACGCGCAAAAAGCAAAAACGCCGGGCGGTATATTTTCTGTTGCACTTTCCTTCGCGTTACCACGACTCCACGTTATGGAGCACCCTGCCCTGTGGTGTTCGGACTTTCCTCCGGATCCTGTTGGAATCCGGCGATCGTCTGTTCTACTTCGGCCATAAATCCGTTAAATCTGCTTCCAGTAAATGATCCGTTGACAGTTCGGACACATTCTCAATTTGTCGCATCGTTGCAGTTCGTTATACATCTGCGGCGGGATATTGACATAGCATCCATGACAGACGGCATCCTGAACCGGAACAACGGCATTTCCCCGGACTTGCTGCGACTGAACCTTCTGAAACAGCTTCAGCACATCCGCCTCAATTTTACCGGACATTTTCTGCCGTTCCTGATCCAGTTCCTTCAGCCGTTTTCCGGCAGCCTCGGTTTCAACACCGACAACCTGCTGTTCCTGCAGAATATCATTTTCCACAAACTGAAGCTCTTCATGCATCGCCGCCGTTTTTTTCTCCGCATCATCAATCTGATTCAGATAATCAATCATCGACTCTTCGGTTGCGGAATTGGTTCGCTTGAGTTCTTCAATTTCTTTTAACAGGGCCTGGTATTCCCGGTTGTTCTTGATGGAATTCAGTCGTTCCTGACTCCTTTTAATCATGACCTGATTCTGTTTGATGTCGGATTCGTGGGAGCGATACAGTTTTCTCAATTCTTCAATTTTCGCGGTTTCATCCGTGATGCGCTGTTTCAATTCGTTCTGGCTGCTACTTAGTAGATCCAGTCGTTTTGATATGGAACACAGGTGGGTTTTTACGCTTGAAGATTCAATTTCAATCTCCTGCAGTGAAACAAGAATATCTATCTGATCTTTCATATTTTTACCCGCAATGTTGGGGTTAATAATTGGGGGTGATCATCCATCACCCTGTTTATCTTATATCATGGTAAATGGGTCTTTTTCAAGTTGATAGGCTTCCACGCAAACTTCCCAGGATGCGTTTGAGATCCTCTGGCGGAGATAATCGCAGACCGGTTCGATCATCAAGTGTTCGGATGAAAAATGCCCGATGTCGAGCAATGCCTTCCCCGCCGATTCAGCGGCCCTGGCATCGTGATACCGGAGATCCCCGCTGATATACACATCGGCGGTTGAAGCAAAAAATGCATTCAGAAGACTGGAGCCGCTTCCGGAACAAATGGCGGCACGCTGAACCATCATATCCGGTTTTCCGGATATTTTCACATTCGGCAAACAAAGTTTTTCCTTAACGGTTTGAGCGAATTGAAGCAAAGTCATGCGCTCGGTTATCGTGCCTGTCCGGCCAAAACCGTGTCTGCTCGCGACAGGCAACAGGGGATAGACGTCAAAGGCCATGGTTTGGTAGGGATGATGGCTTCTGACATGAGAAAGAACAGCGGAAATGTCCTTTTTATTGACAAGGGTTTCAATCCGTATTTCATCCACATGAGAAATCTGGCCGGGTTTTCCGATAAAAGGCCTGGCCCGGTCTCCCGGAAGAAAGGAGCCCTTGCCCGGGTTTCTGAACGCGCAGCATGAATACTCGCCGATGATACCGGCGGAGGTCTGGAACAGCGCGCTTAGCACCTGCTGCTCATAATCAGCGGGAACGTAAAGGACGAGCTTGCAGGATTCGGCATCTTCACTCGGCGAAAGAATATCCACCTGATCGAGTCCGATCCGCTTTGCCAGGATATCGTTCAACCCTCCGGATACTTTATCCAAATTAGTATGGGCACAGTAAACGGCAAGTTGGTTGACGGTTGCTTGATAAAGGATGGAACCGGTGAGCGAGGAAAAGTCCAGATTTTTAACGGGTTGAAACAGCAGGGGATGATGGGTGATCAGCAGGTCGACATGCTGATCGCAGGCCGCCGCAACCACTTCCGGCAAGGGGTCCAGCGCCACCCGGATCGAACGAACAGGCCAGTCTCTTCTTCCCACCTGAAGCCCCACGGCGTCCCAGGATTCCGCAAGGCGGGTGGGCGCCAGGTCTTCCATCAAATTGACGATATCCTGAACGCTCGGCATGTTGGCAACTCCTGTAAATGAAAAAAAGGCGTGGAATGATTCCACGCCTTTTCTATCGGTTTGATGGGCCCACCTGGGTTCGAACCAGGGACCGACCGGTTATGAGCCGGTGGCTCTTCCAGCTGAGCTATGGGCCCTTGAGTCTTCTTTTTTAACGTCCGTATCAATTTTTGTCAAGCTTTACATATCAATAAAACTTTTTAGCTTCTTACTCCTTGTGGGATGCCGAAGCTTTCTGAGGGCTTTTGCCTCGATCTGACGAATGCGCTCCCGTGTGACGGCAAAGTCCTGTCCGACCTCTTCGAGGGTATGATCCGCTTTTTCTCCGATTCCAAAACGCATCCGTAATACTTTTTCTTCCCGGGGGGTTAAGGTGGCCAGAACTTTTCGCGTCTGCTCGGCCAGATTCAAACTGACCGCCGCGTCCGAAGGAAGCATGAATTTCTTGTCTTCAATGAAATCTCCGAGATGGCTGTCTTCTTCTTCCCCGATGGGGGTTTCCAGTGAAATCGGTTCTCTGGCGATTTTTAATACTTTTCGAACCTTGTCCAGGGGAATTTCCATCTTTTCGGCAATTTCTTCGGGCCTGGGTTCGCGGCCCAGTTCCTGAACCAGGTACCTTGAGGTGCGAATGAGTTTATTGATGGTTTCAATCATGTGAACCGGGATACGGATGGTCCTGGCCTGGTCGGCAATGGCCCGGGTAATGGCCTGACGGATCCACCAGGTGGCATATGTGCTGAATTTATAGCCTCTGCGGTACTCGAATTTATCCACTGCCTTCATCAAACCGATGTTTCCCTCCTGGATCAGATCCAGAAATTGAAGCCCGCGGTTGGTATATTTTTTGGCAATGCTGACCACCAGTCTCAGATTGGCCTTGGTCAGCTCGCTTTTGGCCATTTTGGCTTTATAGCGACCTTCATCGACATCCGAGAGAATTCTTTTCAATGCCTGAGATTTTGATTTTACGGTCAGTTCCTTTTCAGCGATCTGCTGATTGAATCCGGACAAATCGGAAAACAAAAGGCCAGCTTCATCCGGATTCAGTCGGCAACGCGGCTGAATCCATGCTGAAAACTCATCAATCGTGTTCAAGTGATTGATGAGTTCCGCCGCCGACACGCCCAGGGCTTCCGATGTCAATGCCAGCATCTTGTTCATGGCATCGAACCAGTCGATCTGATTGCGAATGATCTGCTCGATCTTATCAACGACATTTCCCTCGAGCCGCCAGTCTTTCAACAGGTCAAATATTTTGGTGTTCTTTCGGGAAATGCCGCGTCGGATCCTGCGAATTTCATCGGAATCCAGTTCCGAAGCAAACAGTTTCTCGCGGGATGCCTTGTTTTCTTCATGAATGGCCTTGATCTGACGAATGGTGTTTAAAAATTTTTCCGTCTGAACCACTTCATCCACATAAGCATCACCTTCATCAATGTCTTTCAGGACATATTTGGGACGCAAGGCACCGTTTTCAATATCCACGCCTAAATTCAGCAGGCATTCGATGCCGGTGGTCGTGTCAATCAGGGCCTTTAAGACTTCCTGCTCTCCGGCCTCGATTTTTTTGGCGATCTCCACTTCCCCTTCGCGACTGAGGAGGGTTACCAGTCCCATTTCTCGCAAATACATCTTAACCGGGTCGGTTACAGCCCCGAAATCCGTCATGGCAGTTTCTTTTCTGACCCGTTTCACCGCTTCCTTGGCTTCGCTTTCACTGGAGCTGGAAGCTTTTTCATCCAATATGTCGATATCCAGTTCATCAAAAATCATCAGTGTTTCATCTAATTGTTCCGAGGTGATCATATCCTCGGGCAGTGCCCGGTTAATGTCGTCATAGGAGAGGGATCCTTTTTCCTTTCCCTTTAAAATAAGATCCGATATGGTCTTTGATGTGATTTTTTTATCGAGTTTCCGTTTGATAACGGATGATTTTGCCATAATTACCTGCCTCCTGCGGACACCTGACCGTCTAAACATTCTTTTGTTAATTGTCGAAGCAACTCTTGTTCGCCGCTTTCCTCGGCAACTTTTATTCTTTGCCGCAATAACCGGAGGTTATCTCGCTTTTGATTTCTTTCAATTTGACTCATCAATTTACGGCAGCCCTCAAGACCCCACTCCTCCTTCTGAATGGAACATGCTGCAATTATTCGTTTTTTATCATCATTATCTGCAGCCATCAAAACGATTGAAGGCAGGTCATTGACCTGTTCCGGGATATTATCCAGATCGCGATAACTGTTTAATATATCATTTCCCGTGGATTTTAGCAAAGGATCTGAAATATATTCAATGAGGTTTTTTTCAATCAGCTCCGGGATGATTTCAGGAAATTGAAGCATCATGGCAATCAGGTGCTTGTCAAATTTATTTCCCGCATCCGGCACTTTTTCCGCGGGTTTTGCCCTGAAAGGTCTGCGCGGCGAGTTTTCTCGAATCTTTTCCTGTATCGCGCTTTCATCAATCCCGGTCCGTTCGGCAATTTCCTTGATGGCCGAAATCCGGGTCAGGCCATCCGTCAGTGTGGACAGCGGCTCCTCCATCTCCTGAATGATTCGCAGTTTGCCTTCCAGAGACAGTCCATGTTTTTTAATGGCCACGTTTATCAGAAAGGAAAACACCCCGGAGGCATCACGAGCGGCATTTTTAAAGGACTCCGGCCCGAATTGCCGGAGATAGGAATCGGGATCATGTCCTTCGGGCAGCACCAGGATGCGAATATCCTCAAGCTGGTGATGGGCTTTGAAAAGCTCGATGCACCGCTGGGCAGCCTTGATTCCGGCCTGATCCGAATCGTAGACCAGGGTGATTTTCTGGGAAACCCCCTTCAGAAGCCGAATGTGCTCTTCGGCCATGGCGGTACCCAGTGTGGCCACGGAATTCTGAATGCCGTGAAGATGTAGCGAGAGCAGATCCATATAGCCTTCGGCAATAAACACTTCACCGGTCTGCCGGCAAAACGGTTTTGCCTGAAAAAGGCCATAAAGCGAGCGACTCTTGCTGTAAAGCGGCGTTTCCGGAGAGTTCAGGTATTTGGGCAGAGAATCGTCCATAACCCTGCCGCCAAAACCCGCCACCTGATGGTGGGTATTGAAAATCGGAAAAATGACACGATCCCGGAAACGGTCATAATAGCCGCTTCCGCTTTGGCGGCGGCTGATCAGGCCCGCCTTTTCCACAAGGGCCAGGGCCACGTCTTTTCCTGAAAAATAATGCGTCAGATGGTTCCAGCCCGGCGGCGCATATCCCAGCTTGAAGTCTGTAAGAATTGAGGAAGGCAACCCGCGGCCGGTCAGATAGGAAAGCGCCGGAGTCCCGATTTGCGGATTCAAAAGGGTATGATGAAAAAACTCCATGGCCTGACGGTTGATCTGAAAAAGAAGCTCCCTTTCGTCCATCTGTTTTTTTACACCCGGGCCTGAGGTCTGATCAATGATCACGACGCCGTAGCGTTTGGCCAGAAATCTGACGGCTTCCGGAAACGCGATCCCTTCCTGCTTCATGACAAAGGTAAAGACATTGCCCCCTTCGCCGCAGCCAAAGCAGTAAAACATCTGCTTGTCCGGGCTTACGGTGAACGATGGGGTCTTTTCAGAGTGAAAGGGGCAAAGCCCGAGGTAGTTCCTGCCCGCTTTTTTCAATACAACAACATCGGAAATGATTTCCAGGATATCAGCGCCGTGTTTGATTTCAGATATTTTTTCTGCCGGAATGGAGTAAGACAAGAACAAGCCTCCCAAATCTTTCGGAAAAGGCAAATTGTAGCGGGATAGGATTCTAAAAATTGAAAAAATAAAGCAAATCATATCAATTGTCAATTTAAAATAAAATTGCCTGATGAAATCAAAAGATGGAATTCATCCGAATGTGGCGTTCATATATTGACAGACACTTTGGATTTTTGTATTGCGGTTTATCTGTAAACTCATTTTGCAACGACAGGGGTGTTTCGTCCCCAAAAGGCATGCACATGAAAATTTTTACAAATGCGGACTTTATTTCCTGCGAGGACGACAACCGTGTATTTCACACGCTGATCGCGGACAATGGGAAAATTGTCCACACCGGAGACACGGTACCGGACAGTTATGCCGATGGTCCGATTGAAAACCTTGGCGGCAAATGTGTGGTTCCCGCATTTGCCGATACCCATATTCATTTTGAATCTTTTTCTTTTTTCCACTCCAGTCTGGACTGCCGCACCGCCTCTGATTTCGATGAACTGGCCGTAATGATTCAAACGCATGAAGCCCATTCCAAAGAACGTCTGATCCTCGGATTCGGCTGCTCGGCACATTCATTAAGGGAAAAGAGGCTGCCTGAACGGGCCGATCTGGATATCATGACGGCCCATCCCCTGATGATCATCAAATACGACGGGCATGCCGCCGTCGCAAACACGGCCCTGATCAACAAATTGCCTTCAGGGGTTTTAAACGACAAGGGGTTTGACCCAAAAACCGGATGGTTTTTTCATCAATCGTTTTATCATGCGGTAAATCACATCTCAAAATCCGTGTCGCTGTTCACGGTGTTGAAAAATATGATCGCCGGCTCGGACTATCTGGCCCGAAAAGGGATCGGCCTGATCCATACGGTGGAAGGGGTGGGATTTCCCCTGGATCTGGATGTGGATATCATGAGACTGGCATCTCTGGGCCTTCCCCAACAGTATCGAACTTATTTTCAGACCATGAACGTCCAAAAAGTACTCCGTAAAAAAATGCCCCGCATCGGCGGCTGTTTTGCAACCGCGCTGGACGGGTGTTTCGGGTCCGAGGATGCGGCGCTGTCCCTGCCGTACTGCAATAATTCAAACAACCGGGGGGTGCTGTTCTATACGCAGCCCCAGGTCAACGCCTTTGTTCAAGAGGCCAACCGGACGGGATTGCAGGTTTCCATGCACGCCATTGGAGATGCCGCCATTGAGCAGGCGCTGATCGCATACGAACACGCGCTGAAGGATTTTCCCAGAGGCGATCACCGGCATGTGCTGATTCATGCGGACCTGATGACCCCGGCTCTGATCGAAAAAGCCGCATCCATGGAAATCGCCGTTGCCCTGCAAACGCCGTTTCTGTACTGGCCGCAGGAGCCCGTGGCTTATCTTGAAACCCTCCTCGGAAACCGGATGGATCAGCTCATCCCCTTAAAAAGCATGCTGAACGCCGGTTTGCTTCTGGCAAACGGATCGGACGGACCCTGTACCCTTCCGGACCCGATGTCAGGAATCCATGCCGCCTGCAACCATCCCAACCCGAATGAACGGATTTCCGCCCTTGATGCGTTGAGAATGCATACCCATTGGGGCGCGAAACTGTCTTTTGATGAAAAGGAAAGGGGAACACTGACAGCGGGAAAAGCCGCCGATTTTGTCGTTCTGGATCAAAACCCGCTCACCTTTCCGATGGATAGAATCAAGGAAATCCAAACCGAGGCCCTGTATTTAAAAGGGGTAAAATACACGGGTCAGCATACCGGATCCGCCGGGCTTCTGATGTCCTGCGTCCGGAACAAGATCAAATCCTTTTGGGGGTGAGTCATGTCCGGAGGTCGGGAGATAAATCGTGATGACATGTCATTTTTCACTCCCCCCGACTGCGATCAATTCCACATCGAAGATGAGGGCGCTGTTGGGGGGGATTCCGGTGCCGGCTCCGCGCTCGCCGTAGGCGAGTTTGGCGGGAATAGAGAGCTCCCATTTGGCGCCTTCCTTCATCAGTTGTAATGCCTCGGTCCAGCCGCGAATCACGCGATCGACCCGAAAAATCGCCGGTTTGTTTCGCTTATAGGAACTGTCGAATTCGGTACCATCGATGTGCATCCCGCGGTAGTTGACCGTTACGGTATCGGTTGCTTTGGGCGAGGCGCCGGAACCCTCGCGTACCACCCGGTACTGAAGCCCGCTCGGAAGGACCTGGACGCCCTCTTTCCTGGCATTTTCAGACAAAAAAACTTCCCCTTCGGCCAGATTCTTGCCGCTGTCTTTCAACAATCTTTCCCGCTCGGTTTTCTCGATTCGCTTTTTCAGATCTACCAGGACGGTCCGCATGTCCTGAGGTGTCATCAGCGGACTGGTTCCCGAAATAGCATCCCGTATCCCCTTGACAATCAACTCAGACTGAAGCTCCACGCCCTGACGCTTGAGGTCTTCGCCGATCTGATAACCGAGGCTGTAATTGACCCGGTCTTTCTCATCCTCGATTTTCGGCGTTTCAGCAGCGGAACCGGTATTAAACAACAGAATCACGGCAAGCGCGGTAAGCAATGGATATTTCATTTCGATTCCTCTTTCCACAAGAAAACAGGCCGCATGGCAGCGGCCTGTTTCTAATTTGATTAAAATGAAGTCATCACGGAAGTGGCGGAACCTCTCCGGGCGACATCACATACACTGCCCGCATCATCTCGTTGTCCTCGTGTTCGAGAATGTGGCAGTGCCAGACATAAAGTCCGTGTTTATCAAATGTGGCTTTGATCCGGGTGACCTCTCCGGGATAGGCAACGACGGTGTCCTTCAATCCGGTCTCCCAGGGCTCGGGATCTCTCGGTTGCGAAGAGTCATCCGGAAAAGCAGGCGGCTCCGCAATGCCTTCCTCGTTACGGTTTGTGAGAAGCTGTCGGTTAACAACCTGAAAATGCACCAGATGCAGATGGATGGGATGAGCATCCGCCGTGAAGTTATAAATTTCCCATAGTTCCGTATCACCCAGTATCGGCGTTTCCGTGATCATTTCCACCCACATCATCGGGGTCGGATTTCCCTCATCATAAGTGCCCAGAAAAGCAGCCTCGGGGCCTGCATATTCCGCGGATTCCTTCTCGTTGAGACTGAGCCGGCGCGTAACCGTGGGTTCGGGAATGGTCTCGGTCGTCACTGAAACCGGTATGGAGAAATTCTCTCCCCGGCTCACATTGTCCGCAACCACGTTAAACATCATCACCTGACCCGTTGTTTCCGGATTCGCAGACACAAAGTCCACATTCGGCTCGCCACCACCAAAAGGCTCATCTGGTCCCACATTGACCAGGTAGACCTGGGTGCCGGGTGCGACATTCGAAAAATTCACAATAACATCGGCCCGCTCCGCAGGTGCAATAAGGAGTCGATTCAGTGACACGGGATTGGGCAGCAACCCCTGTTCAGCTCCTATCTGAGTAAACTGGCTCGGCAGATCCACCCAGGTGTTGGGATCGTTGATATCCGTTGCAGTCACCAGCTTCAGCATGAGAAACCGGGCATCGCAACCATTCAAAAATCGAAAACGGTACATATCGGGTTCCACGGCCTGAACAGGCCAGGTCCGGCCGTTAACAACCATGGTATTTAAGAATACCTCAGGATTCCAGATCGGCGACAGATCGGCACCGGGCTCTGGGATATAGGGCCCGGGAAACCCGTCAAATTCCAGACGGCTGTCCGGATAATGCAGGGAACCGTCGGCGTTGAAGGATCGGTCCTGAATTACAATGGGGATTTCCCAATATGGTGGTGCGTCATTCATGGGGTCTGCGGGCACCCACAATGGCTCTCCGGGTTTTGGCGCCGGACCGGGAAGATTGAGACCATCCTCTATCGCGTCCCGGACAAGCCAGAAGCCAGCGGGCCCGGCATAAACATTGGTCCGGGTCATCCCCAGGGAGTGATCGTGATACCAGAGGGTGGCGGCAGACTGACTGTTGTCATATTCAAACACGGCCTTGCCCGGAGCAACGGATTCAACAGACCCGTATTTGCTGCCCTTAAGCGCATAACCTTCGGGGATATTTGTAGCCGCGGGCAGCCACCAGGCTTCGGGATAGCCGTCGCTGACAGCATTCACATGCGCCCCGTGAACATGTGTCACCATGGGAACGGGCCCCCGGTAAGGCTGTTCCAGATTATCCGTATTATATGGTGCTGACGGGTCGGGCCTGCAATCGGCATGGAACCCCCCGTCCATACACTTCAGCAGTTCCGGATTGGCCCAGTGCAGGGTGCGATCCACCGCCAGCAGAGGCGGAAGATATTGGCCCGATTCATCAACAAGGCCGTTTGTCCAGGTGACCCTTGCGATCTCGTCCCTGCGCACCTCGACGGTAAACGCCGGGTAGTTGAAGGTGGATCCGGGCTGACCGGGCGCCGGCCCCAATAGATTGCCGTAACTCCAGACGGTTGTCTTGGGAAAGGGAGAAGGCAGGATCTGCTGATCGAACTGTTTGAGTGCAATTTCGTATTTCGAGTCCCAAGGGGTGTTCACTTGCTGTTCCGGAGGCAGATCCGCCTTTCGTACCGCGGAAGGCATCACCGGCGGAATAATCAGGAAATCCTGATACTTCGGAATGACCTTTGAATCAAGAAGCGGAGAGAGATTCCCGATGTCGACTTCTAAAACGTTGGAATATGGGCTCAGCCCGGAACCATCCCTGGACTGAATCGCCACATAGAAAGCGGCGCCGGGCCAGAGATCGAACAAAGCGTCGGTTTTCGTTCCCATATCGATGGTCCCGATGGATCCCGTAAAGGGAATCGGAGCATAAGACAGCGTATAGCCGAATGCCCCTGGCACCGGGGTCCAGAAAAGGTTGACCCAGGAATCTGAAGTAACCCGGCCAAGAACCGGGGCTTGGAGTTGAGACCGCGCCGGGGCGGATAACAAAAATACAACGGCAAAGATCACGACAGGTAAGAAGAAACTGTTCCGTCTCATAGCATTATCCTTTCTTTTTCTCGAAGATTTATTGATTGGAAACGTCACGCTTGCATACTCCCTTGTGATCAAGAGCATGTGAAATTTTACAAACCATCGGTTGCCAGTGCTTCCATCGCACATTTCCCGTAAAAAGGAATGTTGCATATCAAGCATTTAATGTGCCACATCGTGATATTGGGAAAACACTATCGGAAATATAATTGATATCAGTTTGTTAGGAATCAAGAAAAAAATGGCGGGAACCACTTCGGGGATGTATCGAATTTGTACATTATCACAATATGGCAGTCTTATAAATAAATAGTACCATATTGTCAGATTGTTATAAATAAGTATTCAATTCTGGGATAGTCAATTTTGGCACTTGGCCCGGCCAATTGCATTGCGCAAGAGAGCGTTTGCAACTGGCCGGGTCGGTTCAACACAAGAGCATCTTCTCAGAGCCGAAGCATCACTCTGTCGGAACCCATGGTTTTCATCCCATAAAAACCGATCGAGCGATATCTAAGCGAATTAACCTCGACCCCCGACGACAAGCACGTTTTCATGACAGAGACCGCAACCGATTTGCGTGCCCTTGGAAATGGAAACGATGCGGCCCTCTACTGAAAACGTCCGGTTTACGGCGGCTTTGGAAATCACTGTCCCGCTTCCGTCCGCTGAATGACAGGTTCCACAGGCCTGTTTGGATGCTAAATTTTGATGACTGTTCACCCAAAGCTGGCTGTTTACATTGTGCATGCCGTGAGGCCCGCCGTTAGGGGTCAGGGACAATCCGCTACCATGGCAGGCCGTGCATTCCATGATTTTGCCGTCATGACCCTGAATTGAGGTTGCGGCCAGATTGTCATTGGCCTGTGACGTTGGCCATTCGGCATGCGTGCTGCCATGGCAGGATTCACATGCCACGCCGTTATGCCCCACGCTGTTCCGATACAACGTGTTGTCCTGCTCGGCAAAGCGTTTGTTGGTGGCAACGATAGGGGTGGCCGTATCCGGACTGTCGGTATAGGCAAGACGACCAATGATCTGGGTGCCCAAATGATTGATTGCATCACCCGTATGGCAGGACTGGCACATGGGAAGGTCGGTCCAAGGACGCCGGGTTGCCTGGCCCACCGCAGTCATGGTGCCGTGACAATCCATACAGACCAGACCTGCTGTAACCATGGCTCCTCTGGCGCATTGTGTTTTTTCACCCGGATGGCAATAGTAACAGACGTTTCCGCTGGGCGGCGTTCCGGTAATAATCCGCGAAGCATGGTACCCGTGGGTGGCCGCAGACATGGTCTTATTCATCACCTGAGGCCCCACCGGTCCGGTATGGCCCAGATCCAGCGCGGGAGAATAATGGCAGGACGCGCACAAAACCGGCCGGCTGTTGTTAAGATTCGTGCCATTTCTGTAATCGTGAAGAATCAGGATGTTTTCCCGGAATTGAATCGCGGGATTGCCGCTCTGACTCCAATTGACGCCCGGAAGACTGGCGGCGACACTTCCCGTGTTGTGACAGACATTGCATGCCATTTCATTGGATACGGGAACCACCACAGGAAGTGAGGAAAGGACAGCCGCGTTTGTCGGGTCCAGGGCCTGTACATTCATCAGGGGGTAGGAATTGGTTTTATTACTGTCGTCCACGGCAGTGATCGGAATGCCCGCGGCTGAAAACCAATTTATCGCCCCGGCAGCCCAGGAAAAAGGTTGAGGCTGATTCACGGGTCCGGGCATTTTTGCTCCCAGCAAGCCTTCGTCCACCGGCGGGTTTTCACCGAACAGGGGCAACACATAGTCCCAGAAATTCGTTTTGCCCATGCTGGTCGTATTGATCGATCCGGTCCCATCCGCCTTTCCCTGGTAAGTGACCTTGACTACCGGGCCGATGATGTTCGGAACGGTCCCTTTTTGAATGGTCTGCGCATGCAGCACATTAAAGAGCGGCAGGATGCTGAAGACGGAAAAATCCGGATCATAGCAGTGCATGCCGAGATCATTAAAGGCAAAAACCTGGAAATTCCCCGCGAGCGGAGAGGGATTGATGATGACTTCCACCACGTTGGAATACAGGCTCAATCCGGAGGCGTCTCGCGACTGGATTGCTCCATAATAGGCGGCCCCGGCCCAGAGATAGCCCGAGAGGCTGGTTTGCGTCCCCATATCCACGGTTACGATGGATGCAATACCCGTATAGGGAATCGGTGCATAAGACAGGGTATAGCCCGTCGCCCCCTGGATTGGGGTCCAGGAGAGGTTAATCCAGGTCCCGGTAACGACAACGCTTAACACCGGAGCCTGGGGCTGGGATTGCGCCGTACCGGATACCAACAAGATAAAGGTCATGGCAATTAAGAGTTTGTTCCATTTCATATAATCCTCCGTTCCGATTTGATTGGTTTAAACTTTAAATATAAAAAGTTGAATGATGTCACAGGCAATCATTGAAAAACAATCCATCTCCCCTTTCTTTGCAAGAACGAATGCCCATCCATGATGAATTTTTCTTTCAAATCCGCACTGGACGATATATTAATTAATATAGATAAAAATCCAATACCTATATCTAACGAAGTACAATTATATCAATTTTATTTTCACCTTTTTAATGTTTTTTGTCCATAACAAATGGTCTTCATTTTGTCTGAGGCATTCTCCCGGTCGGGAGTTTCTCCCATGTATCCTACAGAAGGGTGGTGCGGAATTTGTGTTTTCCAAGTTTGTTGAACGGTTGACAATACGCCATGCATTCAGTATGGGAGAGTTAAATGCATTAAGCACTCAGACGGCAACCACAAAAAAGGACCTGACGTATGCAGCTTTACCGGGAAAATTACATCAATGCCTTGCACGCCGAACTGCTGGAGATGGTGGAAAAGCACCTGACGCCGGTGGCAATGCGTTACGGTTACAGCGAGGTTCCGCTCGAAACCACCATCAAGTGGCGTCCCATGGTGCTGGTGCTGGGCAACTATTCCTCCGGCAAGTCGGCCCTGATCAACGAATTTCTGGGAAGCGACATACAGAAAACCGGCCAGGCCCCCACCGACGATTCATTCACGATCCTGACTTATGACGACAACGCCGATCCCGACAGTTCCATTCACGTAACCGAGGAGCGCGACGGCAATTTTCTCCTCAATGACCCGGCATTTCCTTTTGAATCCATGAAAAAGCACGGCCAGCGTTTTACGGCCCATTTCCGGCTGAAAAAAGTAAACTCGCCTTTTCTAAAGGAACTGGCCATCATTGATACCCCAGGCATGCTGGACAGCGTCACCGAACGCGACAGGGGCTACAATTACCAGGATGTCATCGGCGATTTCGCTCAGATCGCCGACCTGATTCTGGTACTTTTTGACCCGCACAAGGCCGGAACCATCCGCGAGGTGCACACCAGCCTACGCGAGACTCTTCCGGCGCGCACCTTTGAAGATCGGGTGCTCTTCGTGCTCAACCGGATCGACGAATGCGCCTCGCTCAACGACTTGCTCAGGGTCTACGGTACCCTGTGCTGGAACCTGTCGCAGATCACCGGCCGCAAAGACATCCCCATGATCCATTTGACCTATTCTCAGCGAGCCGGCATCGATTCACGCAACCGGCGCGAACACGATCTTGGCTATCTCCATTATCTGGAAAACCAGCGGGAAGAGCTGAAAAAAGCGGTGTTGGAAGCTCCGCGACACCGCCTGGATCATCTGGCCGCCTTTGTGGAAACCCATTCAGAACGTCTCGGCCAAATGCTGCAAGCCCTGGTGAATTACCGCCGGAAACGCTCAGGCTCCCGCATGAAAAACCTTGTCACCGGTGTGATGCTGAGCCTTGGCTGCGCCGGCGGCGCAATCGGAGCGCTGCTCGTCTCTGGCATATTGGGAGGCCTTGACCCGGTCGGATTGATGGCGGCAGAAGGCATTTTGTCCGCGGCTTTCTTTCTGGTCTGGATTCTGGGGATATGGAAAATGGCGGCGCGTCGCTTCCACCGAAGTCAACTGGAACAGCCCGAGATGTTGATCTCCTTAAAGACGCAGACGCATCAGGACAATTGGCAGGCGATTCAGGGCAAGGTTGCCGCTTTCCTGGAAAAGAACGACGGACGTTTTTCATCGGGAATTGCAAAAAAAGATTACGAAGCCATGCTGGCCGTTTTTCAAAAAGGCTCCCGGGAAATCCGCGAAGCCCTCAACGAGCTTTCAGCCCTTCGCCCGGGAGAACCGGTGATGGAGCCACCGGGCCCTTTCCTTGCCTCTCTGGAGCTTGAAAAAAAAGCAACAGATGGCAAAGAAAAAAGTTCAAGATCAAGGCGAGCAAATTCTGAGGAATGAGGCGTACGAGTAGTACGCCGCAATGACGAAGGATGAAGCTCAACGCAGATATTGGACTTTTTACGAAGCCATCAGCTTTCGAGTTCATCCAGACACATCATGAAATCATCCGAAAAAGCATCCAGAAGGATTTGCTCCCGGCCAAATTCCGATATATCCTCTGCCTTATTGTTTCCGGCGCCGTACTCCACATGCCACCCCCTGTCTTTCAATTTTTGAATCACCGCATCCACCTGCTCACGGGTAGCACCACTGCCAAGATTTCCTTCTGCAAGAAAAAATTTCATCGGTATATCCTCAACATTTATTTGCCTATAATTTGCTTGCCAATCATCAGGGTCATACGCCAAACCTTTATTTCGGCATACAATAATGACATAGCGCAAAAAGTCAAAATCCGCCAACACATATTTCTTGACTTTCCGATTGATGTCGGTAAGTTTAAACAATAAGTGCCGTAAGCTCTGTACCGGCGCTTGGCGGTTTAAATAAGTCAATTCTTCTCTTGTGATAATGCCTCCTTCTGCCCGATTAATGGAAAAACCGACATGAAGCAATGCAGTAACTGCGGCAGCAGCCTTATCGTAACAAAGCCTCCCGGAGATGACCGTCCCCGGTTTTTCTGCCCGGCGTGTCATACCGTACATTACGAGAATCCCAAGATGGTGGTGGGCTGCATTCCCGAACATGAGGGCAGGATTTTACTCTGCCGCCGGGCAATTGAGCCTCGCCTGGGGTCATGGACAATTCCAGCAGGTTATCTCGAAAACGGGGAAACCGTCAATGCCGGTGCGGAACGGGAGGCATTTGAAGAGGCACGGGCACATCTTACGGATCTTTCTCCATATCTTCTTTTTAATATCTGTCACATCAATCAGATGTATTTGATGTTCCGGGCCAGGCTCACGGACCTGGATTTTTCAGCGGGCAGTGAGAGCCTCGAGGTCAGGCTTTTTGATGAGAAACGCATTCCCTGGGATGAACTGTCTTTTCCCGTGATCACGGAAACCCTCAGACACTATTTCAGGGATCGGGTTTCGGGCCGGTTTACCTTCGGCATTTTTGATATTCTGAAGGAGAATGGGACGTACATAAAAATATAAGTAAAGATATAGAGAATGTGATGAACCCATTTTTGAAATAGAATAAGAGCCATCAGATCAGCTTTCTTATTGTTTTTTTCATGTGGTTAACTGACCAGTATCAACCATAAAAAGAACAAGGAATCAAAATGAAAGCTATCAGTTTTATCGCTGCATTTTTAATGGCAATTGTTTTTGATATTGGCTCCCATGCATTGGCAGACGAATGTGTAAAGGTCAGCCTTCTTTACAATGAAAGAACACCTTATCTGATTACGTCGGGCGATAGAGTCACCGGATTGACAGCCGATCCTGTTGCCAAAGCATTTGAAAAAGCCGGAATTCACTATCAGTGGGTTTCAACCCCGGCAAAGCGTCAAATCTTAATCCTTCAGGAAAACTGCGGGTGTGACTGCGGAGTCGGCTGGTTCAAAAATCCTGATCGCGAAAAATTCGCACTTTTTTCGACCACTATTTACAAAGACGAGCCTCAGGTCGCCATTGTCAGAAAAGATGACATGCGGATAAAAGATGCCTCAACCCTTGGTGAAGTTCTTGACGATAAACAGCTAAGACTACTGATTAAAGACGGCTATTCATATGGAGCCCTCCTGGATGAAATAATTGAGAAAGGAACACCAACCATCATAAAAACCACCGCTGAAAACGTCAATATGATCTCCATGATCAAAAATCACCGTGGTGATTATTTTATCCTTGCACCTGAAGAAGCAGAAAGCCTTGTCAAAGAGGCAGGTTTTAAAATGAGTGATTTCAGATTAGTTGCATTTTCCGATATGCCTCCAGGAAATGTAAGATATCTGATGTGCAGCAAAAAAGTTGGCGGAAATACTTTGAAGATAATTTCCGAAGCCTTATCGGGAATCGTGCAATTATCCAATTGATTTATTTCGATATCAGGAGTCCCGTCAAACTAATCGGTTGATCAAATTTCCCATATGAGAAACCACGCACAAAGATCTTGAAACGCTGGTAATTTTCTCGAAAAAATGTCAAAATAAAACAACGGCATTGGACTGTAAGCGTTAACGATAGGATATGAGGGGCAGTGAAGGGTCAACCAAAAACTGGGATGAAATCCGTCCCACGTGGTTGCTCGCTGCTCATGCCGTAGTTATGCGCCAATAAGGAAGAAAATGACATATGGCAATATCAAAAAGCTGGATGGAGATGACGCAAAAAAAAGAAACACACATGTTTAGATTGAAATGCTACCTGTGCGGGGAAGAAACAGAAGCATTCTCTGATGAAGTCTACCGAATACACAAATGTTCTTCATGCAAAGAAGGCATTTATCCAGGCAAATGTGAAGTTATTCAAGTCCATTGAAAGATACGAAGCTGGGAGGGTCTGGTAACTTTTGATAAACATCCAAGGTTTTTTATGGTGAGCAACATGATTAACTTAAAAAGAAATCCGTTAATTTCCTACCTGGTCATGATTGTCGCAATCGCTTTTCTTTCAGCCCTTCCCGGGCATTCATCGGCGGCAACAATTCAGGTCATCGGCCTGGGAGACAGCCTGACCCAGGGCACCATGGATGCAACCAACAACACGCCGAATACCATGAATGCATATCTTCAAAAGACGGTTGAATCCCTTTCAACCATTTTTTCCTTTCAGTTTTCCCAGCCCCTTTACGGATATAAGGAGCAACGCCTGACGCCGTATAACATACCCACCAATCTTGGCGTCGATGGCGCTGATATTTTTTCACTTGAAGGGATCGAATACTACAAACGGGTCGGCGCCGGTACATCCTTTCCGAGCAACAATTATCTTTGCGACAGCAGCACCCCCATTCAATTTCAGAACGACTATGACAAAGTGATGTATCCCTTAAATTTAATCGCCGGGAAGCCGGTTTCTCAGATCGATGCGGCCCTGACGCTCATGAATCAGCAGGCAGCCGCACCGGATGAAGCATTTTCGGTGATTTTTCTCTGGATCGGAAACAATGATTCCAGCCTGGCTGCCCTGGGGATCGGCGGCAGCAATCCGTCCTATCTGCCCATCCCTCTGGATGCCATATCCCCGGAGATATCCCCACAGCTAAAGGCCCTTCTGGAATCGGGACAGGCTCAGGGGCTTTTGAATTTTGAACCCTACACACCGGAGGCGATCGATCGGAATCTTACGGATGTCAAGGATTTCACGGATCAGTTGAATCATATTTTGGAGCGCCTTCAGAGGGAAAATACCCTGCCCTATGGCCATGCATCCATCATGCTGATGACCCTTCCCTACTACAGCGCCGTCGGATATCTGTTTGATTCGGAAGACCTCGAATTTTATCTGCGGCAGGCAAATCCGGCTTACACGGTTCCAACGTCATTTCAGCGCATCGCACAGCCCGGAGAACCCATCACCGCTCCCTTCAGCGGAGATCGGGTCTCTTTCTTCACGTTTGCGTTCATGTATGCCCTTCTTGAGAGCGGCTATTCCGTGGACTATGTCAATACAATTCTTGAAAAGGATGGTGTTCCGCAGGCCGGCCAGATTCTGTCGGCAGTTGAACAGCAAACGATCATGTCCCGCATCGACAGCTTCAACATGGCAATAAAAACAGCTTCACAGACTTTCCCCAACGTGTATCTGCTGGATGTGGGCGCATATTTGAACGCCACGCTCAGTGGCGCCGCGCCGGTAAAGATCGGCGACAGGGTTTTGAGCCGGAAATGGTCACGGGGCGGCACCTTCAGCCTGGATGGGGTACATCCGGGTTATACCGGACAGGCGCTGATCGCCAATTACATTCTCGGGGATTTGAACCGCATGTTTCAACTGAATGCCCCCCTGATCGATTTGGAGCAAACCCTGGCAACAGATCCCTATGTGGACAAGGACGGAGACGGGTGGGTTCCGGGTCCGGGTTATCCGAATTCGGGCCTGACGCAACTGCTTTTCCTGTTCACCGATCCGGATGATACCAATCCTTCAATCCGGCCTGTCCTTCCGCCCAATGTCTGGGATATGATATCCAGGATTCTTTTTCAGGAACTGACCGGAATGCCGGCACTGCAACAGCTTCTTTATTCGCCGGTGCCTTATTAGCGCCAGGCCTCAGAAGAGTTACTCATCGGACTTCTTTTTCACTGACAGCCTTGCTTTTTCCGGTCCGCTTTGCTGTGTACAGGGCTTTGTCCGCGCGATCGACAAATGCATTGGCGGAGTCCCCTTTTCGAAGCTCGCTGACACCGATACTGACCGTAAAACAGATCCGTTCATCCGGCTGCGAAGGATCAATGAGGAACTGCTTGGCGGCCAGCAGTTTACAAAAAGACCGGGCCCGTTTCAGGGATTTTCGAAGACCGATGCCCGGCAGAAGAATCGCAAACTCTTCTCCGCCGTATCGGGCCACAAAATCATCGCTACGAAACATGGTTTTACATTCCTGGACAAAGCATTTCAGGACCCGATCTCCCACGATATGGCCGTATGTATCGTTGATCTGTTTAAAATTGTCCAGATCGCACATCATCAGGGAAGTCGGATTCCAGACGATTTCACTGCGCTGGATCACCCACTGCATGCGCGCATCAAATGTCATGCGGTTATACGCGCCGGTCATGGCATCCACCATCGAGGCGTCCTTGACCTCTTCAAGACTGGAGCGCAGCACCGTCACCTCTTTTGACAGGGATTCGATCCGTCTGGAATCGCTGGCCTGCTTTTCCTGAATGATTTGCTTCATCTGATGGACTTCGGTTTTCAAGGATTCCTTGATTTTCCGGATATCATCGAGCTGGGTGATGGCCTCCATCCTGACGTTCTGGTCATAAATTTTCGCATTGAAATCCCGGGTATCACCCATCATGGCGGTCATGCCGTTACGCAACAACTCGATGATGTTCATGAGTTCGGCTTCTTTTTCCCGGATATGATCTTTCTGTCGGCCGATAAAATTCAAAATGAAGAGTTTATGATCTGAAAATGCACCTTTCAGATCATAAACCGGCCGGTCTTGCTGAAAATTTTCCGCAATCTGATCCAACCGGTTTTTAAAGTCATCTGTTTCAATTTCAGCAATATCCATCGCAAATTCCCTGAGGAAAAAAATCAGCGAACCGGAAACTTGCTGCAGAACCTGAACGCGTTCACGGCATTCATCCAGAAGTCGGTTCAAGGATTCCGGGTCGATTTCAGACGACGTTTTACGTTTAAACAGCTTCATGACACAAAAGTTCTCCCTGTCCCCATAACCGCGGGGAACCGAGGCGGCCCATGCATGCCCCGTTACAATCGTTTAGGCGTTCATTTATTCTATTTGAAAATTTCACGACACCGGCCATCCGGATATTCGTGGTGGTGTTCTACCGTATTTGCCGGGCGTTAATCAAGAATTTCCTCGGCTGCCGGGTTGATTCACCCCGGAAATCCGCGGAATAATCCGGATTCATTCAGATTCATTCATGCCAAATGAACGCCTTGACATCTTTCATGGGTTATGGTTAATAAGCATCATGAACACCATGCCCTGTCCCCGTTTTCACAGCCGACATCCCTCTGAATACAGATTTTCTCAGTGAACACCGTCATGCCGAACAATGACCCCGGAAAACCCGCCCTGATTGAAAAGTTGCCGGATCATCCGCACCCGGAATATGGCCAGGTGGTTAAAATGCTGCTGCTCGACAGTCTCCTCACGCAGAAGCAGCTTTTGTATGCTTTACGGATCCACGCCAAACTCAAAACACCCGAACCGCTTCTTGTGGTTCTTAAAGAACTCAAATACATCAGCGACGCGCAAATACAAAAAACCGTGCGGACTCATCTGGCGTCCATCCGCATCGGCAGCCTGCTGGTGGAGCTAGGCCTCATCAAACCGGCTGATCTGGAGGCGGGTCTGGCCATCCAATCAACGGAAACGCCCAAACGCAAACTCGGTGAAGTGCTCGTGGCACATCATTTTATCGATGAACGCAAAATGATCGAGGTGCTGTCCATGCAACTGGGGTTTCCTCAAATGGATCCCGAGTTTGCCGAAATCGATCGAAGTCTGCTGATCCGCGTGCCGATCCAGGTGTGCTGGACCCACAATTTCGTCCCCATCCGCAGGGACGGCAATGCAGTGCTCGTCGCTTTTGCAGATCCGCTGGACCGCCGCGATCTGGACAAGGCCCGCGAGGCCTTCCAGAGCGATATCATTGCAGCCATTTCCAGCAAAAAATCCATTCTGGCCACTTTGGAGCAGCACAACACCACCGGCACATCCCGGCAGTCCGCGGCTGTTCCGGGGGAAGCGTCCGCGGTGGCCATTGTGGATGACTTGATTCTGTCGGCTATCACGGAGAAGAATGTCAGCGATATCCATATCGAACCCATGCGCGACCGGCTGCGAATTCGATTCCGCATGGATGGCGTGCTGGTTCATCACAAGGATTTCCCGGTTCGGCTCATCCCTGCAATAACCAGCCGCATCAAGATTCTCTGCGGGGCCAACATCGCCGAAAAGCGGCGTCATCAGGGCGGACGGATCATCTTTAATCATGAAGGCCGCGAAATGGATTTGCGGGTCTCCTTCTACGTCACGATCCACGGCGAAAAGATCGTCATGCGTCTTCTGAACCGCCAGAATGAAATGCTCAAGATCGAAGACCTGGGCATGCAACCCCGCATGCTGGAACGCTTTCGAACAGATGCCCTGGATACGCCCAGCGGCGTTCTGATCGTGACGGGTCCCACCGGCTCCGGAAAGACCACAACGGTATATAGCTGCATCAATTATCTCAACAACCCCGAGACCAGCATTATCACGGCCGAAGAGCCGGTGGAATATATCGTCGAAGGCATCGCGCAATGCTCCATCAACCCGGGGATCAATCTGACTTTCGAGGAGACCTTGCGACATATCGTACGCCAGGACCCGGATGTCGTGGTCATCGGCGAAATCCGCGATACATACTCGGCCGAGGTTGCGGTTCAGGCAGCGCTCACCGGGCACAAGGTCTTGACCACCTTTCACACCGAGGATAGCATCGGCGGACTGATCCGGCTGCTGAATATGGACATCGACGCTTTTCTCATTTCATCGACGGTGCTCTGTGTTGCGGCCCAGCGCCTCCTGCGCCGGGTTTGCAATGTATGCGCCGCGCCCTATCAGCCGACCACGGCCGATCTGCTGCGCCTGGGCTACACACCGCAAGACCTTGCCGGATCAGCCTTCCGCAAAGGCCGGGGCTGTACGGATTGCCGTCATACGGGCTACAAGGGACGGATCGCAATTTATGAAATACTGATTCTCAACGAAGATGTGCGGGACGGACTCCTCGACCACAAGGCCGGCCATCAGATCCGCAAGATCAGTATCGAGTCCACGGGACTGGTAACCCTGCTGGAAGATGGCATCCTTAAGGCGGCCGACGGCGTCACCACCGTGGATGAGGTGCTGCGCTGCCTTCCAAGACTGATAAAACCGAGACCGCTGTATGAAATCCGTCGACTGCTGGGGAATTAGATTGTGAAACCGAGCAACTCTTTTCTCGACATAGTCCAGGCCTACCTGAAGAGCGATAAGGTCGTGCTGCCGGTATTCAATCAGACCGGAATGCGCGTTCAGCAGGAAGTCGCCAAGGAAGATCCCGACGTGCGACGCATCGAAAAGATCATCTGCAGTGACCAGGCCCTCACCACCCAGGTGCTTCGAACGGCCAATTCGGCTTTTTTCAGGGGGCTGAACAAGGTCAACACGATCCGGGAGGCAATCATCCGTTTGGGAACCAACGAGGTGGCCAACATCGTCAGCCTTTCCGCTCAGCAGGCCAACTTTCGCTCCCGAGATCCTTTCGTGTCGGGATTGATGAAAAAACTTTGGCAGCATTCGGTGATCTGCGCCATCGGCGCCCAGTGGCTGGCGCGTCAGCTTAAATACAACGCCCTTGCCACGGAGGCATTCACCGCCGGCCTGTTGCACGATATCGGTAAATTGCTGATCTTAAAAGTCATCGAAGTCATCAAATGCTCGAAGACCGTCAGCGTGCTGCCGTCCGAAACCTTTGTGTTTGAGGTTCTAAGCAACCTGCACGCCGAACAGGGCTATCAGTTGAGCAAAAGCTGGCACTTACCGGATGCATATTGCCATGTCATTCGCGCCCATCACGATGCCGAGATTAATGCAGGCGACACCCTTCTGATCCTGGTACGGATGGCCGACAAGGCCTGCAGCAAGATGGAAATCGGTCTGAATCCCTACCCCGAGCTTTCGCTCGAAACCACGCCCGAAGCCAATCTACTGGGGCTGAACGATATTTTTCTGGCGCGACTGGAGATCCAGATGGAGGATTCGCTTGCATTAGCCAGCCAGGAATGACAGCGGTTGAAACAGCAGGAGAACTATGAGCATCGAACAGGATATTTCATCCGGGTTACGCCGGATTTCCCTCTTTGACTCTGTTGAAGAAAACGCCCTGCCGGAACTGGCCCGAAGCCTGGAATCCATCCGGCTTGACGCGGGCCGGGTTCTGTTTTACGAAAACGATCCCGGTGACTGCTTCTATATCATCGTTGAAGGGAATCTGGAAATCATCAAAGCTTTCGGCTCAACGGAAGAAAGACTGCTGAAAGACTGGGGGCCCGGGAATTTTCTGGGGGAAATGAGCATGTTCGACCTGGAAGGACGCCGCTCGGCAACGGTGCGCGCAAGAACTCCGACCACCCTGCTGAAGATGAATCATGACTCCTTTCGTGTCCTGCTTCACCGCCAGCCGGAACTGGCTTTTGAAGTCACCCGCCAATTAAGCCTGCGCCTTCGTAACACCGATAATGCGATCATTCATGGCCTGCAGGAAAAAAATCACGAGTTGGCCGAGGCCTATGCCGAATTGGCTTCAGCTTATGCCGAACTCCAGGCAGCGCAGGTGCAGATCATTGAAAAAGAAAGACTTGAGATCGAGCTTCAGGTAGCCCGTGAAGTTCAGGAAAGTATCCTGCCGCAGACCCTTCCGGCAATTCCCGGAATCGACCTGGGTGTATTGACACGCCCTGCGCGGGCCGTGGGAGGCGATCTATACGACCTGATCGCTTTGAATGAAAATTGTCTCGGCGTTGTAATCGGCGATGTCTCCGACAAGGGCGTTCCGGCAGCAATTTTCATGGCACTTGCGCGCGGCCTGCTGCGCGCCGAAGCCTCGCGCATGGCACCGCCGGCCGAGGTGCTTCGAGAGGTCAACCGCCATCTGCTAGACATGAACACCGCCGGGCTTTTTATCACTGTCATTTACGGCGTGCTGGACTGCCGAAGCCGCCGGTTCACCTTTGTGCGCGCCGGACACGAACTCCCCTTCTTCTTTCGAAACGACGGAACCGAGATTTTTCCGGGCAATGATCACGGTCAGGCGCTGGGGTTGTTTGACGATGTTCTTCTGGAAGAGCGATGCATTACCCTGCCACCCGGAAGCCGGATCGTGCTTTACACCGACGGAGCAACGGACGCCGTAAATCCCGATGATGAAAGGTTCGGGAGGAAACGTTTGCGGGAATCGATGCGCCCTCACGGACTGTTTTCGGCACAGGAATTCTGCGAAACGATATTTGAAACCATTGCACAATTCCAGGACGGCGCGCCCCAGGCCGACGATATGGCCATGGTGGCCATAGACGTGCATTAAAATTATTCTCATTCACGCGGAAATAAAAAGATAATATATCGTTTTGATTTGGAGGTTCGGCATGAAAACATGGACAAAATTTTGGCTGTTTATGCCATTTATACTGATGTATTTGTCCATAGCAGGGATCGCCAGTGCTGCCAATCCCACGATTTACACATCAATACCAAATAAGGATTATGGAAGGGCAGGTCAGGGGGATTCACATGGAAATGTCGTTATCAACAATACGTATCAACCTAAATATATTCAATACTTTCGAGTATTTGTTCCGCCAGGAGCTGTTTTAATCACGCTTGAAATACTTGAATGGAATGGCCAGAGCGTTATTGCGCATCATGAGACTCCGCCTACAAGTGCTTTTGGACAAATAGCACCGTCATCATCCTATACACTTTCATCTCTGGAAGCCGCGGATCAGTATTATCCCGGACAGCTTAATAATGGACGGCTGGCAATTTTATCCGATGGGTTTGCCGCGCCCTATTTGTCGGCGGCACGTGGCGGATGGCTTTATGTAAAGGTTGATCAGAAGATAAATTTAGAGACAACGTATTATAACGCGGTTTCTTTTACGGTAAATGCCGACGCGTATAACAACTGGTATGACCATTCCGGATCTAACCCCGATGGATCCATTAACTGGGCAACAGATGTTGAAGGTGTCACGGAATACCTGGAGCCAAACGCCAGACCCGGAAAGCCGGAAGTCACGCCGGCAAACAATACGGTCTGGACCAGCGGAACCACGCAGACCATTACGGCCACAAGCTCCAAAGCAACCAACATCTATGGCACGTTTACCTCATCCGGTGATGTCAATAATCCACCCGCCGACCCGAGAATTCCCAGCCCAACTGACTTTGATATCAGTGGCAGCGGCACATCCCTGTCAGCCGATCTTGCCGGCACGACTGACGGGATTGTCATGTACAAATATCGTTTTATCAGTGCCAACAGCAGCGGACTGAGCGATGAATCCGGTGTTTATTCCTATTCCATCGATTTGAGACCCGTTACCAGAGTGGTTAGCGTGGCACCGACTACACGGGATGTGGCAAAAGATGCCGGGACGACCTCTTTCAGCGTTTCAAACACCGGAACTGGAATCATGCCCTGGACTGCGGCAGTTATTTCAGGCAGCAGTTGGCTTTCGATCACATCGGGGGCCAGCGGCAGCAATTCCGGAACCATCACATGCAGTTATTCCGCCAACACCGCAATCTCAAGCCGTATGGCTACCATACGCATAACCGCCAACGGCGCAATGGGCAGCCCCGTGGACGTAACGGTAACCCAGGCCAAAAACACACAACCTGTTCTATCCGTGTCCCCTGGAAGCCGGGATGTCGCTAAAGATGCCGGTACGACCTCTTTCAACGTTTCCAATTCAGGAACCGGAACCATGCCCTGGACAGCCGCAGTGAGATCCGGTGACAGTTGGCTTTCTATCACATCGGGGGCCAGCGGCAGCAATTCCGGAACCATCACATGCAATTATTCCACCAATGCCTCAGCATCGAGCCGCACAGCTACCATAAGTATCACCGCCGGTAGCGCAACGGGCAGCCCTGTGGATGTGACAGTAACCCAGGCCCCGACAACTACCCCGTCACCGAAAAGGCCTATCCCGGATACCGGTCAAACCAAATGCTACGATTCCTCCGGCAGTGAGATCACCTGCCCCTCTCCAGGCCAGGCACTCTACGGCCAGGACGCCAACTACACCATCAATCCGATGTCCTACACCAAGCTGGATGACAGCGGCAATGTCCTGCCGGATTCTGCCCCCTCATGGGTTATGGTAAAGGACAATGTCACCGGCCTGATATGGGAGATGAAAACCAACATGGATGGGATCAAAAACTACAATGATCCTCATGATGCAGACAACACTTACACCTGGTATGACCCAACCGAACCCTATCCAGGTATTCCGGGTGACGGCACGGATACCAAGGATTTCATCGATGCCCTGAACAATGCACACTTTGGCGGCTACAGCGACTGGCGGTTGCCATCCATCAAAGAGCTGGCCTATATTGTCAATTACAATATTCCAAAGCCGGGTCCGACCATCGATATCACTTATTTCCCAAATACCCAAGCGTCCTATTATTGGTCCGCAACCACCTATGCCTATTATCCGGAAATTGCGTGGCACGAGTCCTTCTACAACGGCAACATCGACGACTCCGGCTATAAGATCAACACCGGCTATGTTCGCGCCGTTCGTGGTGAACAGTCGCAGTCCGTCTATGTGAACAACGGCAACGGCACGGTTACAGATACATCTACCGGCCTGATGTGGCAGCAAAATACATCTGATAATAAAATGACATGGGAGCAGGCGTTATCCTACTGCGAAAATCTGTCTTTGGCAGGCTATACGGATTGGCGGTTGCCATCCAAAAAAGAATTACAAAATCTGGTCGATTACAATCGCTATGCACCGGCGATCGATACCACATACTTTCCGAATACGTTTCAGTCCTCTTATTGGTCCGCTACAACCTCCAATCAAAATACGAACGACTCGTGGGAGGTGTACTTCTACACCGGCGATGACACCGAAAACAATAAGACCGACAGCTTCTATGTCCGCACTGTTCGGGGTGGACAGGCTATCTGCACACCGGACATAAAAGTCAATGGGCAGGATGGACAGATTACTGTGTCATCCGGAACTTCTGTATCCATTGCCGTCAGCCTTGCATCAGGGGATCAAAATGCAATGCTCGCTGACTGGTGGCTTGTCGCAAGCACTCCATTGGGTTTTTATAGTTTTACTTTTTCGGGGTGGCACCCGGAAACCACCCCGTTGGTTCAATATCCATTATTCGATTTGTCTCCGTTAAATATTTTCGAAGGATCACTGCCTGCCGGTGATTACGAATTCTATTTCGGTGTGGATACCAGTCCCAATGGACTTTTAGATTTACCGCTTTATTATGATTTTGTTCAGGTACGTGTAGTCAATTAGGGTAATCAATCACATCATGTTCAGCGTATTGAAAATTGGAAAATTTTATCCAACTGCTTGATGTGAGACAGCCCCAAAAAGCCTGAACCATTATCCCTGCATCAGTAGACTGGTTCAAACCAAATACAAAAAGGCAGACCAAAACGCTTAAGGTCACAGAATATGTTTTTGTCTGCCATATCAGAAAACTTTCAAATGCAAGCAGTACTTCATGAAAAAGACCTGTGTCCTTCCAGGGATAAAGCTGTTTGGGTTCCACGGGATTAGGCACCTAACAGCCAGATTCTGTTTCATAAGGGAGTCGATCTTGAGCGGCTATCCCGGAAATATTTCGTCATAAGAGCCCGTCAACGACAAATCGGTGGTCTTTGAAAGCCCTGGGAGTTGAAAAGGCAAGAGAAGCGCTTGAGATTGGATTCAAAAAAGACTGCCGGGTTATCCAGATTCCCAAAAAAGAAACGGCCTTGAAGTAGCACCTCCAAGGCCGTTTTGTGTCCGCTTTTTATGTCCGCGAGTTACAAAAGGCATCATGCAATTGTAACTAAACGAAATCAATGGTGGTCCCAACGGGAATCGAACCCGTGTTTCCGGCGTGAGAGGCCAGCGTCCTGACCGCTAGACGATAGGACCAGTCATAATTTTTTATTTCTATTAAAAATGATGGCGATTGTCAAATGGTTTCCATGCCGCACAATGAAAAAAACGATATTTCATATAGATTGATGCGGTTTTTTGTCAAAATTTTACAGGTGATATTTTTCGCGCATTCGGGCTGAAAGGGAATTGATCATTCGAAACGCCTTTTCGACGGTCTTTTCGCCATCCGGGTTGACCAGGCAGCAGGTGGCCGGAGAGAGCAGGCTTCGGGACAGGAGAAAATCCCTGTCGATGCCTTTCTTCCAAAGAGCTTCCCAGATGGCTTCCAGGCGATGCTGCAGCAAATCGATGTTTTCTTTTTCAAACGGCTCAAAATTGGTTGGCACGATTCCCCAGACAATGACCCCTCCCCTGTTCAGAAATCGGCTGATGGACGTTGCATAAGAAGAGAACACCTCTGCATTGGTATAGATATCCATGGAAAGCACATCCATGTCCTGATTCAGCAGAAAATCCCAGTCCGGATTGCCGCAGAGGTGAATGCCCTTCGGGCGCTCGATCATCTCCAGAAAACCGGCCACATCCTTACGGGCTGCCATGTCGTTGTAACCGGAGAGCGCGCTGAACAAAAACTGAAGGCCGGGCTCATCGATAAACATAAAGGCATTGGGGTTGAGCTTTTTCAGGCGGCTCAACTGAACATTGATGCGCCTTGCCATGAATTCAAACATGAAGGGCCGGACCGAATCATTGAACAGGATGGGACGCTCGTCCTGATCGATCACATTGAATCCAAAACTGATCGGCCCTTCAAGCTGCCCTCGAATCGCGACGCGGTTGGAATGGTCAATTTCCAGAAACCGGTGGTACACCACCGAATAGGCCGGACTGATGTCAAAATAGGCGGGTTCCTCAAAATGCGCCAGGGTTTCCTCGAGTTCATCGATAAATTTCTCCATGGAAAACCGAAGCGTTTTTTGAGCCATATCCAGAACAATCCCCGGAAAGTGCTCGGATGCCTGAACATACATGTCTTCGTAATAATTCAGCCTGGGAAGCTGGGGCCAGAACGGTATATCCAGGGTTGATGCAATTTCAATGGCTCTTTCCGGATCCTTGTGCGGCATGACGGCCATCGCGGTTGTCAGTAGATTTCCCGGTATCGACATTTTGGCTTATCCTTTCAACTAAGCGCCCATGATATCATGCTGAAGTCCTCTGTTTAACGCCAGGATATATCGACTTCTTTTCGCTCGGGCAGCCGATGATAAGCAAATTTTGGATATCCCATCATCATGGCACCGTAACCGGCATGGTTTTCCGGAAGCGAAAGGGTGCTTTGCAAGGGCGGCCAGGATGAGGCCGCGGCATTGAAATATCCGGCCCAGCAGGTTCCAAGCCCAAATGCCTGCGCCGCCAGCTCCAGATAGGTCAGGGCAATGACACAGGCGGTCGGCGCCATCATGTTGGCTTTATCACCGTAAGCCACAACAAGGTGCGGGGCGCTGCGGCAGATGGGGTCCTTTCCCGCTTCCCAGGCCGTTATGGCGCGGTCCATGCGAAGGGTTTGGGCCATGGCCGGATGCGCTTTTATAACATACCGCATCCAGTCGATCACCATGCCGGCCATTTGCAAAACGTCCTTGCTCTCTTGAACAACCAGCCATCGAACCGGCTGGCTGTTATGCCCGCTGGGCGCGAATCGGGCAATATCGATCACCCTTTTAATCGTTTCCATATCAACCGGCGCTTTTTTATAGGTCCGGATCGAGCGGCGGGACCGCAGGAAATGTTTAGTCTGTTCGGGCCCGAGAGCCAGTTCCTTGCGGACAGGGGGACAGGCCTCCGGAGAAAGGTTTTTATGCGATAAGGCTCCGGTTGGGCAAACCGCCACACAATGACCGCAGCGGATACACAGCTCATCGGCTTCGGAAATGGCTGCGGGAACGGTATCCTCCGGTTTCAATTCAATCAGGCGTAGCGGGCATTCCGCCACGCATATCCCGTCGCGCTGACATTTTTCGGCATCAATTTCAAATAATTTCATCGGTATTTCTCCATTTTCATGTTGTATGTTTGTAATATTCCGGCTGCTTGACCAGCGCGTATTCAGTCGTATCAGGGATTTACGGGTTTGGTGCGGGTGTTTCCGCCGGCGTCTTGCCGCTTCTCACCTCAATGAATTCCATATGGGAAACCGAGGCTTCGCCCGTGTTGTCCGAATCGTTCATGATGGCCAGCGATGCGCTTGCGGGCGGGTCCTCGCCGAAAACCCGCCGGTAATCGGCCAGAACATTGACCTCTTCGTCCACCCACTGACCAAGATGTTCGGTGCCTGCACGCAAAGGGATCATCTTGGCCCGATCGGTATAGGGGTTGTCAAAAAAAGGCTCCGCGATATTCCGGCTGGCCCAGACATAGTTTAAACTAGCCAGCGGGGGATACTCACCGTAGATTTTCTTTGCCAGACCATACTTGGCACGTTGAGCCAGCCCTGCTTTTGCAGAATCGTATTCAAAAATCACATACACCCGCAGGGGATAGTCATCTCCCTGTTTGGTATGGGGATCCGTCTTGGAATAGACGTTATCCACCTTCCATCGCCATCGCACGATTTGATGATGGAAGGGATTGAAGGAACCCTTAAAAATGATTCCGGATGCAGAGGCATTGCTGCGGGCGGTCAGTATCCCTTTGGTGCCTTCAAGAGTTATCTCGTATTCACTATGTCGTTTGATCTTCGGGAAGTTGAGCGGTTTCCAGTTGTCAAGATTGTTGAAGTCCTCGCGAATCGCTGTCGTTTCTTGCGCGGGAACTGCGGCAACACTCATCAACTGTGCGGCCAGCGCTACTACCACGATAATCTGCAAGATTCTAATCATTGAGACATCTCCCCAACATCCTGAACGCGATCCCTGGAATGATCACGGGCTACAAGGATATATATCGACGGAATAACAAAGAGTGTGAAAAGCGTGCCGACGGTCATGCCGCCGACCAGCACCAGACCGATCGAGTTCCGGGCCGCGGCGCCGGCGCCAGTCACCAGCGTTAAGGGAAAATGGCCGGCGATGGTGGCGCCACTGGTCATGAGGATCGGGCGAAGCCGGGTCAAGGCCGCCTCGTACACGGCCTCCCGTTTGGTTCGCCCCTGTTCCTGAAGCTTGTTGGCAAACTCTACCACAAGGATGCCGTTCTTGGACACCAGACCCACCAGCGTCACCAGACCCACCTGAGAGTAAATGTTAAGGGTCGTTGTCCAGCCATGGGTCCAGAAGGGAACATTCGGATCGGGCATTTTCAGGAATGTGAAAATGAGCGCACCGAACATGGCCAGCGGCACCGATCCGGCAAGAATGACAAAAGGATCCCGAAAGCTGTTGAACTGTGCCGCAAGCACCAGAAAGATCAGGGTCATGGCAAGCGCAAAGGCGAAGATGAACTTGCTGCCTTCTTTCCGGAGCTGGCGTGACTCTCCGGTGTAATCGAGCACATACCCTGTCGGCAGAATTTTTGCGGCTTCGGCTTCCAGATATCCCAGGGCCTCGTCAAGGGGCCGAACGGCAACGCAGCTTATTTTGACGGCATTGAGCTGCTGAAACCGGTTCAGGGATCGCGGCACCGTGGAATTTCGAATCGTTGCAACCGTGCTGAGAGGGACGAGCTCTCCCTTGGGTCCGGTGATATAAATATTTTTAAGCTGATCCGGATTGAGACGGTCCATGCGGGCAATCTGAGGAATGACCTTGTAACTGCGGCCCGCGATGTTGAATCGGTTCACAAAATTACCGCCCAGCATGGTCGCCATATCCACGCCAACCTGTTCCAGATTGATACCGAGGCTGGCAACCTTGTCGCGGTCAACGATCAGTTCGGATTCGGGCTGGTCGATCTTGACATCGATGAGCGGCGGAAAGGCGAACATGCCGCTTTGCATGGCCTTTATCCGGATCTGATGTGCAAATTGCAGGATCTGATCCGGTTCAGCGGTTGACGCCAGGATGAATTCCACCGGAAACTGGCCTCCGCCCGGAAGCGCCGGGGGGGTTACCGGAAATACCTGAATACCCGGAATGGCTTGCAGCTTTTGCTGAACTTCGGGCAGGATCTGAAAGATGGTTCGCTCCCGTTTGTCCCAGGGTTTAACGACCATGCCACCAAAACCCGAGGTCGGCCGGGTCAACTGAAAGGTGAAGTCCGTCTCTTTCACACTGAGAAACGCCTTATTTACCGCAGCCGCATAAAGGCTGTTCTGATCGATGGTGGAATTGGCAGATCCGTCAATAATGCCGAAAATCACCCCCTGATCCTCAAGCGGAGCCAGTTCCACCGGGGACATCCGGAACATGGGAATGCACAGCAGACTCACAACGATCCACACCAGGTAAACCCCCGAACGATAATTGAGGGTCATGTCAAGCAATCTGCCGTAAAATCTCCTGAATCGTTTGAAATCACGGCTTATTTTTCCGGCAAGGCCGCGATCGGTCAATCCGGGCTTCAGCAGCATCGCTGACATCACCGGCGACAGGGTCAGGGCAACAACCCCGGAGATCGTAACGGCTCCTGCCAGGGTAAAGGCGAACTCGCGAAAAAGGGTGCCGGTGAGTCCGCCCTGCAAACCGATCGGCGCGTAAACAGCAGCCAGCGTGACCGTCATGGCAATGATGGGTCCCACCAGTTCACGGGCCCCCATCAGGGCGGCATCCAGCGGCGACTTGCCTTCGCTCAAATGACGCTCGACATTTTCAACGACCACGATGGCATCGTCCACCACAAGGCCCACGGAAAGCACAATGGCCAGAAGGGTCAGCAGATTGATGGTAAAGCCGAACACCTGCATCAGAAACACCGCGCCGATCAGAGACAGGGGAATGGCAATTACGGGTATAAGGACCGATCTGAATGAGCCGAGAAACAGAAAAATGATGACCATGACGATGATCAGGGTGTCGCCAAGCGTTTTCATTACTTCATGAATGGCATTGTTGATATAGGCGGTGGCATCGTATGCAATGCGGCCATCCATGCCGCTGGGCAGGATCTTTTCGATGGCGGCCATTTCCGTGCGCACCCGGTTGATCACATCGATGGAGTTGGCATTCGGCAATGGGAAAATACCCATAAAGACCGCGGTCTGACCTGAAAAATGGACTTCCGTATCATAATCCTCGGCCCCCAGCACCACCTCGCCGATGTCTTCAAGCCGCACGGTAGCCCCGCCCTGCTCCCGTATCACCAGCCGCTTGAACTCGGCCACGGACTGCAAATTGGTGTCCGCGGTCAGGTTCACCTGAACCAGTGCCCCCTTGCTTTGACCGAGCGCTGCCAGGTAGTTGTTGGCGACCAGGGCATTTCGGACCTGGTTCGGGGTAATGTGGAACGCGGCCATATGCTCGGGATTCAGCCAGATGCGCATGGCAAAGGTCCGGGCGCCAAGAATGTCCGCACGCTGAACGCCTTCTATGGCGGAAAGGCGCGGCTGCACGATGCGCACCAGGTAGTCGGTGATCTGATTCTGCTGGAGAATGTCCGATCTGAAACTGAGATAAGCCGATGCAAACTGGCTGTCCGCCGATTCCAGATTGAGGATCGGAACCTCGGCCTCGGGCGGCAGATCATTGCGGACCTGATCGACCTTGGAACTGATCTCGGCAAGCGCCTTGATCGGATCATAATTGAGTTTCAGTCGAACATTGATGGTTGAGACCCCCAGCGTGCTCTGGGACTGAATGTAGTCGATACCGTCCGCGGCAGCAATGGCGCGCTCCAGCGGAGTGGTGATGAATCCTCGCACCAAGTCCGAACTGGCGCCGACATAGATGGTGGTAACGGTAACCGCCGAGTTTTCGCTTCGGGGATACTGGCGGACATTGACCGAGCGGATGGCCTGCAGTCCGGCAATGATGACCAGCAGGTTGATAACCAGCGCCAGGACGGGACGGCGGATAAAAAGGTCGGTGAATTTCATGTGGACTTTATCATCAAAAAGTCAGAAGTACACGGATATGCTTCGATATACCGTAAAAGCCAAGCTGTTTACAGGAACGCATCAATTATTATCAGGCTTTGGCGAAAGCTTGAAATCCGGGGAGATGGCATTATCCACGGTGACGGTCTGCCCGTTTCGCAACTTAAATACTCCCGTACTCACGACCGTATCACCTTCCTTGAGTCCAGAGACAACAGAGACAAAGTCCCCGCGCTTTTCCCCGAGAGTGATAAACTGTTGGCGAACGATTTTGACGGGCTGGCCATCTTTTTCATTTGTTTTCTCCTCAACGATGAACACCGAATCGCTGTAGGCCGCGTAAAGCACGGCCGGGGTCGGAATGACAAGTACATTTTCCCTGGCCGGAAGAACGACCTCGACATTGACAAACATGCCGGGGAAAAGGAATTTTTTCGGATTTGCCACGGTTCCCTGCACCTGTATGTTGCGGGTTGCCGCGTCCACCTCCGCGTTGATTGCGGTGATTCTGCCCTCGATCACCTGGCCGGAAAGCGCATCGGTGGTAACGCGAATCGCAAGTCCCGTCCGTATCTGCCCAAGCTGCTGCTGCGGTAGCAGAAAATTGACATAAACCGGATCCAGCGATTGCAGCGAAACGATCTGATCCCCCTCGCGAAGCATCTGTCCCAGATTGACCAGCCGAATCCCGAGACGGCCGGAAAACGGCGCGCGAATGGTTTTTTTCCCGATGATTGAACGGAGATAATCTCCCTGAGACACTGTCTGCTTATACTGCGCTTCTGCATTGTCATAATCCAGTCGTGATACCAGATTCAGGCGAAGCAGATTGGCATAGCGTTCGAAATTGAGCTTTGCCAGGGCCCAACTCGCCTCTGCGCCGCGAAGCTGCGCCTCTTCAGAATCCGTATCCTGCTTCAGCAGGACAGCACCTGACTGAACGATGCCGCCCGACTCAAACCCCAAATGAACGACCTTCCCGCTCACTTCGGCGGATACGGTTACACCCTGAACCGCCGCCAGCGAACCCACCGCGGTCAGCTTGGCCCCCCACGACTCCGAACGCACCCCGGCGGAGGTCACGGTCTCGGGCGGCATTTCGGCCTTTTCTCCCTTGGCAATCATTCGGCTGATCTGAAGGTATTTAATTCCGGCAAGAATTCCCGTCAGCACGATCAAAAAAACAATCACAAGGACAATTCGTTTTATCATGGTCAGATGTCGCCCATCATCGGCAAGAACAGGTTTTTAGAACATGCAACAAGAGTGCACCATCATTATTCGGCATACCCCGCATTTTTCAAGGGCCGCGTATCCCCCCGACTCACGGCGTCCGAAAGTGGGGCCGCGATGCCTTCGGCAAAGCGCGGTTTTCATTTGTCAGTCCGTCAAGTGCTTGTTCAACCGTTTTCGAAACCGCTCCGATGCAATGGCTTCCAGAAGAATCTGATTTTCCAGTTCAAGGAAAACCGGCAGGTCTTTTGAAATCAGGGACTGAAGTTTCTTGACGCCGGTAATCAGACGCATGGGCTTTTGGGCAAATTTTCGAGCAATTTCAATGGCCGAAACTTCCAGCATCGCTGAGGGGACCACCTGATTGACCAGTCCGAGCTCAAGGGCGCGGGCCGCATCCACGTCATCTCCGGATAAGAGCAGCTCAAGGGTTTTACTTTCACCGAGAATACGGGAAAGGAAAAACACGCCCCCGCCTTTTGGAACCAGACCCAACTCGACGGTGGGATACTGAAAAACGGTTTTATCACCGATAACCCGGTAATCGCATGCCAGACTCACATTCATGAACAGGGAGCCTACCTCACCGGTGTCGGCATGGATCACGAGTTTCTGTATCTTTTGAATCATCAGAATCAATTGATTGACGGCATTAAAGATCCGCGTAACGCGTTTGACATCCACACCGGGCTGAGACAGGTCGTGAAAAAACTGAATCTTCTCCTGACGCCGGATTTTATCCGGACTTGCGAACAAGAGGATCACCTTGATATCCCGGCCATGGGAAACCTGGTGCAGGTGATCAAACAGCGCTTCTTTCAGATACAGGTCGGAAAACTGAAACAGCAGATTTCCCTTGAAACGGATCACGGCCACTTCTTCAATCTGGGTCGCCGAAAACATCTCATGTTCCTGCGGCATTAATGGCCTCCTTGCGTGATGGGTTTTCCCGAAACAAACCATTCAAAATTGACGAACTCAGCAGGGAAAGTCAAGAAGTAAAAAAAGACGGATTTATAAAAATCGGTTCCATAACGTCGTAAAGACCGTTTGTCATGAAGGGAGAACAAGCGATGAATCGGCCAGTACGCCGTTTTCCGCCAAAACCTTTTCGACCTGACCGATGCCGCTGACCCGTTCAGCTTTCAGCCCGACAAGCCTGGCAGCATCCACATTCATCTGGCTGTCATCCAGAAACAGGATCTCAGAAGGTTCACACGACAGGGCATTAACGACATACCGGAATGCAGCCGGGTCCGGCTTTGCCATTCCGATCTTAAACGATGCGAAATAATGGTCAAAGCAGCCTTCCAAGCCCATTTCGGTCATCAGGCGAGGCCAGTGAAGTTCATTGGTATTCGAGAATATCGCCAGCGTATACTGCGGCGGGATTCTGCCAATCAGTGCCTTCGTGCCGGGGAACAGTCCTTTTGGCCAGAAGGTAAAACGCGCGAGAATTTCATCAGGCGTAATCGACAGCTTCATCTCTTTTACAATTTCATCGGCGAATCGGGAGGCGCTGATTTCACCTTTTTCAAACGCTGTTGCCGCGGGCGAAGTCAGCCAGCCCGATGACTTCTGCCCGGATGCCGGCGCGCGATCCGTCCAATCCGCGGGTATCGGTTGCGCTGGCAGCTCAACCAGGACGCCGCCGAGATCGAAAAGAATTATGGATAGTTCTCTGTTCATATTCTTCGGGGTTCACATCATATGCATGATTGCTTGATTTTCAAAAAAGGCGCTCCCACCCTCATGGTTTTGAGTGCGGATAAAGCGTGATGCTTTATCCATGAAATGGCGATCTGCATATTTTAACTCTTACCACGGAATACAGATCGCTTCAATGATTCGGCATGGCAATTCGCGGTTTCAAATTATCACAAGTGCCTCGTTCATGGCTACTCATTATTAAGGTCGTCTCCATACCCGAAACAATCTACAGATTAAGATTGACATCGTCGTATATTTTTGACAATGACGCATGAATATGCAGGCAGTGGTCCGCTACGCACAACAACCCCAAAAATGGAGGAAATGCTATGAAACGGTTAAAAATGGGTCTCGTAGTATTGGCAACGCTATTTTTCTTGGCTGGCATTGCATCTGCCCGGGATAATAAGCCCGATGCAACACTCAAACTTACTCAAAGAGGGGTTGCGCTTGGCGTTGGCGTCAGTTGGGGAGAAGGCACCTTGACATTCAAGGGAAAAAATTATCCCTTCACAATCCACGGCCTTTCCATTAATGACATTGGCATCAGCAAGGTGAAAGCAACAGGGAAGGTTTTTTATCTTAAGAATATTTCGGATTTCAGTGGATCATATTTCTCTGTTGGCTCTGAAGCCACGATGGTTAAAGGTGTCGGAGCCATCCTGATGAAGAATGAAAACGGAGTCGCCATCCAACTTATTTCGTTATCCAAAGGGGCAAGGATTAAGCTCTCCGTTGACGGTGTGGAAATAAAACTGAAATAAGATACGATCATGAGGCGACAGGTTTCAAACCATGACAACGATGTTTTTTCTTTTGAACACTATCTGCCAAACAAGGGATAACGGATGAAAGCCGGCTCTTTCATGGCATGCCACGACTGTGATCTTCTTTACCGGATTCCAGCCATTTCCGAGGGAATGACTGCCAGTTGCTGCCGCTGCGGCGCATTGCTCGCAAAACCGAAACAAAACAGCCTCGAACGAACGCTTGCATTGGCGATCACAGGACTGATCCTGCTGATTATGGCCAATTCGTTTCCTTTTCTCGGTTTCAAGATTCAGGGGCAGGTACGGCACACGCTCCTGCTGACCGGGATTCAGCAGTTCTACACTTCGGGAATGCCGTGGCTGGCTGTTCTGGTTTTGTTCACGACCGTCATCGCTCCCCTGGCCCAGTTTCTGGCGCTGATCTATATCCTGCTTCCATTAAAGTTCCACCGCCGGTCACCCGGCATGTTTCATGTTTTTCGCTGGATGCAGCAGCTCCAGCCATGGAGCATGATGGAGGTTTTCATGCTCGGGATTCTCGTCTCCATGGTCAAACTGGCAAAAATGGCGCAGATCCTCCCGGATGTCGCCTTGTTCTGTTTCATGGCGCTCATTTTCGTTCTGGCCGCCTGTCTGGCCTCCCTTGACCCTCACATGGTCTGGGAGCATTGGGAGCAAAACGAATGCCGCCATCAGCATTGACCGCCAAAACCACATCCCTTGTGAGTTGCACGGTCTGCCATCTTCTCATACGAAAACGCCCCGGAACAGACGATTCACTTGGGAATTGTCCACGGTGTGGGGCGACCCTTCATTCCCGCAAGCGTAACAGCATTGCCCGTACCTGGGCGCTTATCCTTGCGGCATTTCTGTTTTACATTCCGGCCAACCTGATTCCAATTACCAAAGTCACCTCCCTGGGAGTGGTACAGACCGACACCATCATGAGCGGCGTCATGTATTTCATTGCCACGGGGATGTGGCCGATTGCCCTGATCATCTTTGTGGCCAGCATTTTTGTTCCCCTCCTCAAATTGTTTATCCTGACATTTCTCGTAATGTCTGTCCAGCGCCGCTCCAACTGGCGGTCCAGGGATCGAACCCGGCTTTACCGGCTCACCGAAGCCATCGGTCGCTGGTCAATGGTGGACATTTTTGCGGTAACCATTCTCGTTGCCCTGGTTCACCTGGGGGCCATAGCCAATATAGAGGCCCAGAAAGGTGTATTGTTTTTTGCCGCAGTGGTGGTCATCACCATGTTTGCAGCCATGAGTTTCGATCCCCGTCTGATCTGGGATGCAAAGGAGTCCGAAGATGCCTGTGAATACCCCGCTTGAACCCGATGTCTCTGAATTTTCAGAGCCCATCATTCAGGCCAGAAAACGCCGATTGTCCCTCGTGTGGCTCGTCCCCGTGGTTGCGGCTTTGATTGGCGGCTGGCTGATTTATAAAACCCTGTCTGAAAAAGGTCCCGAAGTCACCATCATCTTTAAAACCGCCGAGGGTCTCGAGGCCGGTAAAACCAAGATCAAATTCAAGGATGTGGAGGTCGGCCAGGTTACGGAATTATCCCTCACCGAAGATTTTTCCCAGGTTTCGGTAAAAGCCCAATTCGTTAAAGGGGCTGAAGCATATCTTACGGAAAATACACGCTTCTGGGTGGTACGCGCCCGGGTGGCTGCCTATGGCGTGTCAGGACTTGGCACACTGCTTTCGGGAGCCTATATCGACATTGATCCCGGAAAGCCCGGAAAGCCCGAACTAAAATTCAATGGACTGGAAGAACCGCCCATTTTCACGACCGTGGACCCCGGCCGCGTTTTTACCCTGAAGGCGGACCGCAAAGGCTCGATCGATATTGGCGCACCGGTTTACTACCGGCAGATCACGGTTGGGAAAGTCATTGCCTATCACCTGGACCCCGAGGGCCCGAGCATTTTGTTCAAAATCTTTATCAATGCCCCTTACCACCAGTACGTCCATGAAAATACGCGATTCTGGAACGCCAGCGGATTTGACATGAAATTGGACACTCAAGGAATCCGGATTCAGACGGAATCGTTTGTCTCGTTGATGGTTGGCGGCATTGCATTCGACATTCCGAACAATTATGAAAGCCCTGGAGAAGCAGCCAAGGAAGAGGCCGTTTTCACCTTGTACGCCAATCGCGATGCGGCTGAAAAAATAGACTATGCTGAAAAAAAACTGTTTCTCCTGAATTTCGACACTTCGGTCAGGGGCCTGTCCCCGGGAGCGCCGGTCGAGTTCCGGGGCATTCAGATCGGAGAGGTGATCAATTTAAAACTGGAGTATGACGCCATTAAGAAATCCTTTGAGATACCAGTGTTGATCGTTATCGAAGCCGGCCGGTTGAATCTGAAGGATAATAAGGCTCCAAAAGAACCTGAAAAAGTCATTGATTACCTGGTCGCAAAAGGATTTCGCGCCCAATTGAAAACCGGTAACCTCGTCACCGGCCAGCAATACGTGTCACTGGACTTTTTCCCGAATGCAGCGCCCATGCACATCACCTATCAGGGAGAGTATCCCGTTATCCCGACCCTTCCGACACAGATCGAGGAAATTGCTTCCAAGGTCGGTCAGTTTATCGCCAAGCTCGATAAGCTGCCCATTGATCAGATCGGAAATGATCTCAAGGATACGCTTCAGGGCGCCCGGCGGATTACCAACTCTCCGGAAATCGGGGAAGCCCTGCACTCACTGAACACCGCCGTCAAGGAAATCCAGATGCTGACCGCATCTCTTCGCACCGGAACAGCCCCCGAACTCAATGCTGTCCTGAAACAGGCCAAGCTGTCGCTGGCCACATCCAAGGCTGTTCTGGAGACGGATTCTCCCCTGCAATACCGCATGAAAGAGACGCTGGAAGAACTCTCGGATGCCGCGCGCTCCCTGCGGGTACTGGTGGAATACCTTGAAAGTCATCCGGAATCGATCGTCACCGGAAAAGGATCGGAAAAATGAATACCATGAGATATTGCTGGATACTCGGGATGGTTCTTTGCATGACAACATTTTCCGGCTGCCTTCTAAAAAGTCAGCCGGCTAAGTATTACACCCTGAACCCGTTGCAACGGCTGGAAGCACGTCCGGATTTCACCCCCCGGTTCACCGTATCGGTCGGGCCGGTAATCCTTCCGGACAGCTTGAAACGGCCGCAAATCGCCATCCGGACAAGCGATAATCAGGTGGGCTTTTCCGAGTTTCATAAATGGGCGGGGCCGTTAAAGGATGATGTCAAACACATTTTGGCAGAGAACATCGGCATTCTTTTGGCCGACGAAGGTGCCACTGTCTCAACGGATGAACTCCTCATCGAACCGGACTACCGGGTGGTTGTGAATGTCAACCGCTTTGACGGCGTACCGGGAGAAACCGCCTGGCTGAATGCCGTATGGACCCTTAAGGATCAGAAAAGCCAGAAAATCGTGGCCGTGACCCAGTCCCTGTATACAGAAAAAGTCTCCGGTCCGGGGTACCCGGACCTGGTGAACGCGCAAAGCAAAACGCTTGCCTCACTTAGCCTGGAGATTGCCGCAGAGATTAAAAAACTGCAAAAATCGCCATAACATCAAAAGACCGCGAGCCCATACCCTCACTCGGATCGGGCTACGCGGTCTTCCCGGCTTTATCCGCCACCCGGGCATTGAACTTTTCCGCCTGAATGATAAAGCGCTCGTGAGTGGCTTCTCCGATCTTTTCCACATCGTCGAAGGCTTCCAGGGCAAATGTCAATTTTCTGCCTTCAACTGCCGAAATTTCGGCTTTCACGCGGACTTCCATGCCCAGGGGAGTTGCAGCGATATGCTTCAGGTTCATGGATATCCCCACGGATTGTTCGCCCGCGTCCAGACGTTCGTTGATCAATTCGGCCGAAACCCGCTCCATCAATCCTGCAAGGAAAGGCGTGGCAAACACGTCCGGGAGATTGGGGTAAAAAACCCGGGCACTTTGCTCCGATTGGGTGCGTATTTTCAGTTCGCGGGTCATGCCGACTTCAAATGGTTTGCTCATTGTACTCCTTTCGAAAGATTGGACTTTCAACAAAAGAATCCTGCGGAATTGAGCGAATGCACCGACCCGGCCAACTGTTTTAGACCGGTCTTTTACCCGGCAGGTGCCTCTTTTCGGTACACCCATACCAGAATCCGTCATGAAAAATCAAATTATTTTGGAGCAAGCCCTGAGTATGGGGGTACTAAAAATCCAATAAATGGCAGCATGGATGTTTTATAGATTTCAATTGAGCACCGAAAATGATAGACTGAAAAGGATTGGAAAAAGCAGGTCGCTAACTCGGGCCGCATCAGGGGGAAAGAATCCAGCGGATTAAACAGGCGCATATCGATCAAAGTGAGTGGAGATGAGGGGGATCGAACCCCTGGCCTCGGCATTGCGAACGCCGCGCTCTCCCAGCTGAGCTACATCCCCACAATTTTCGATATATTTTTGTACTTAACAAATCAAACCGGTAACGTCAAGAATTTCATTGATCACGCAAGAAATGAATTTGGAGGGAAGATGACCCACAAGGTGGTGCTGAAGGATGCATTCAAACGGTATACGCTGGATCAGGACAAGGTTTTACCGCCGGAAGAAACCGTAAAAAAAATAAAAGAAAGATTTAAACATGTTGATCTGGATATTCTGGAGCGAACTGCCCGGATTGATAATGGACGACTGGACATTCCGGTATACCTGAGTTATTGCGGCAAGGACGCCAGGGCCGTAACCGGAACGCGAAAACAGATGGGCAAAGGCGCAACACCGGCCCAGGCCGAAGCCAGCGCCGTGATGGAGCTGGCGGAACGGTTCAGTTTTTTCAGCTTCTGCAACACGCCAGGCAATTTCTTCACCGATTCTTACAAAAACCTTAAAGCCCGGGCCATTCCCTTTGAGATGATCGCACAATCCGTTCATGATCATTCCGCCGAACGGGAGATTACCCAAAATATTTTTGAAAATCTTCCCTTGAAATGGACCTGGGGATATAACCTGACCCGGAAAGAAGAGGTTCTGGTTCCGTTTAACTGGTTTTTCACCATCAATGAATATAACGGTCCGTCGGCGGGAAATTGCGTGGAAGAAGCCCTCAGTCAGGGAATCTGCGAGATCGTCGAGCGCCATGTCTCCTCGATCATCAGCCACAAGCAGCTTAAAGTTTCGGCCATATCCCCGGATTCCGCAACCGAACCCCTTGTCCGGGAAATGCTTCAAAAATATCAGCGGACCGGCATTAAGCTTTTTGTCTCTGATTTTTCATTGGATACCGGAATTCCAACGGTCGGCATTCTGGCTTATGATCCGGCCACCTTTCCCCAGACCAGTGAAATCGTCTGGACCGCCGGCACCACGCCTGATCCGCAAAAAGCATTCAGCCGGGCCCTGACCGAAGTGGCGCAACTGGCCGGAGATTTTAATACCGGCGCCAATTATGAGGCCAGCGGGCTTCCCAAATTCAGCAGCCTGGATCAGGCGGGTTTTATCACTGAACCGGAAAACCACATTTCCATCAAATCGCTTCCGAACCTTTCAAACAACAATATCCGGATCGAAGTCGAAAACTGCATTGGCGCACTCTCTCGGAAAGGCCTTGATGTTATCGCCATCAACACCCGACACCCCAGACTCGACATTCCGGCATTTTACACGATTATTCCGGGCGCCCATTTCAGAGAACGGGCTCTGGGGACCAGTGTCGGAATGTTTGCCGCCAAACTCATCACCGAAACCCAGCCCCCGGAGCAGGCGATCGCCGAGCTTCTGAGAATGGACCGGCTGCTTCCGGACAAATATTACCTTCAGTTTTATCTGGGAACCGCCTATCTTTCCATGAATGACCCCAAAACCGCATGTACCCATCTGAACCATGCCCTTGACTTGAATCCCGTTCTTCAGGATATTCCCAGCATTTATTCGTATTTAGGAATCGCGCTCAAGGAAATGGAAGACTACAGTCAAGCTATCAGCGCTCTTGAAACAGGGGAAAGCTATGATTCCGAACGCACGGACATTCATAACCTTTTGGGATTCTGCCACTTCAAACTCAAGGATCATGAAAAAGCCATCGCCTGTTTTCAAAAAGCGATCGCGCTCAATCCCGGCTCCGCCATCGATTATGCCAACGTTGCTTCCAATTACCGCGATTTGGGGAAAACCGATGAGGCGATTCACTATTATGAACTGGCGCTTTCCCTTGACCCTTCCATCGATTTTGCAAGGGACAATCTGGCAAAACTCAAGTCATAACGCTCATTACGGCCAGTGAACGCAATTGGCGTCATAGCCAGATGATATGCTGATCATATCGCATGGATTTTCTGAAGAAATTCCCGGCTGGGCGCCGCCAGAAACGGCCCGTTTAAAAGCGTTTCCTTGTTGTAGCGGATGGGATTTCCTTCAAGATCCACCACCACGCCGCCGGCCGCAAGCACCACGGCATGACCGGCGGCCGTATCCCATTCCCAGGTCGGCCCGAGTCGCGGGTATAGATCCGCCTCTCCGGATGCGACCGTACAGAATTTCAGGGAGCTTCCCCTCCGGATGCTTTCCTCCGTGGCAGGAAGCCGCTTTATATAGGCCTCCAGTTCGGCGGAAGGATGGGATCGGCTTTGAACGATTCGCAGGGCCATTACCGGCATCTTCGGCGGGATCTTCAATTGGGTTTTACAGCCCCGAACGCTTCGATAGCACCCTTTTTGAACATCCGCCAGATACAGATCGTCCAGAGCCGGAACATATACCACGCCCATTGTCGGCATATGATCGCAAATCAAGGCGATATTGACCGTAAAATCATCGTTTCGCTTGATAAACTCCTTGGTCCCATCCAGCGGATCCACCAGCCAGAACCGGTCCCAATCTTTTCGTACCCCATAGGGAAAGGATTTGCCTTCTTCAGAAAGCACGGGAATATCCGGATACGCTGTCTTGAGCCCATCGCTGATAATCCGGTGCGAGCGGGTATCGGCCAGGGTCAATGGAGACTTATCCGCTTTGTGATCCACCGAAAAATCCGTACGGTAAATCTCCAGGATCGCCCTGCCGGCTTCAACTGCAAGGCGCCCGATATCATCTACTGCGGGTTGGTGATGCATCACATCCTCCGAAAAACTGCCTAAAAGAATCCAGACTGATCCGGCCTGCCACAATTCATCAACCGCCTGCCAAAAAAATCACCGCGTATACCCTGCCCGCTCCAGATACAGCAGCACTTCCTGGGCTGCCTCATCCGGAGTCATGTCCGTCGTATCAATGTAGACCTCAGGGTTTTCCGGGATTTCATATGGATCATTGACGCCGGTGAATGCCTTGATGAGTCCGGCGCGCGCCTTGGCATAGAGACCTTTTCGATCCCGATTTTCGCAGACCTCAACCGGAGTTCCGACATGAACCTCAATAAAACCGCCATATTGCTCAATGATTTCGCGAATGTGCCGGCGGGTTGAAGCATAGGGGGCAATCGGTGCACAGATGGCGATCCCCCTGTTTTTGGTGATTTCACTGGCCACATAACCGATCCGTTTTACATTGAGATCCCGATGTTCTTTTGAAAATCCCAGTTCGCTGGACAGGTTTTGACGGACAATATCGCCATCCAGAAGGGTTACGGGCCGGCTTCGCATTTCGAGGAATCGGGCGTGAAGGATTCGGGCAACCGTGGATTTTCCGGCACCGGACAGGCCGGTAAAAAAAATGGTGACCCCCTGTTTGTGCCGGGGAGGGTATGCCTGCTGAATGGCTTCGACAACCTCCGGAAATGAAAACCAATCCGGTATCTTTCGGCTCTTTCGAAGTTTGCCGTGAAATTCATCATTACTCATAAAACGGGCCTGAACCCCCTTGGGAACTTCGCTGACCGGCAAAAAAACATCCTCATCCACCACGTATGCCATTTCCTCAAATGGGACAATTTCAATCCCCAATTCGTCGATAAAGGATGCCACCAGATTTTTGGCAGCGTCTTTTTCGTAAAATGGTTTTCCGTCTGATTTAGTGCCCGGACTGGCATGATTCGGACCGACAATAAAATGCGTGCAGCCATAATTTTTTCGAATAATGGCATGCCACAGGGCTTCCCGGGGTCCGGCCATCCGCATGGCAAGGGGAATCAGACTCAGATGCATCATGTTGGCCGGATAGTTTTTCCCCGCAGCCAGATAGCAATGGATTCGGGTATAGTAGTCGATGTCACCGGGTTTGACATTTCCGGCCACGGGGTGCAGCAGCAGATTGGCTTTGACCCGGGCCATCGCCCGAAGCGTCAATTCATACTGAGCCCGATGCAGCGGGTTTCGGGTCTGAAATCCGACGATACGGCGCCAGCCCAGTTTCTTAAACAGGTTGCGCATTTCAAGCGGCGAATGCCGCATACTTTTAAAAGCGGAATGCAGCGGCAGTTGAATCCCTTCAATTGATCCACCCACATAATATTTTCCTGATGAGTCAAAAAGGCGGCGGACCCCGGCATGTTCCGGATTCCGGGTGCCATACACTGCTTCAGCCTCCCTCTCCTTATCAATCGGCCAGATATCCTTGACATGAAGAACCGCCAGCATAAATCCTTCGTTGTCCCGAAGGGCCACGGACTGACCGGCTTCCAGACGCTGGGCTTCAGCCTCTGAAACTTCCAGACAGACCGGAATCGGCCAAAGGGTTTTGTCCTGAAGCCGCATGCGATCCAGAACCGATTCATAGTCGCTCCGGTTCATGAATCCTTTCAGCGGTGAAAACGCACCGTTTAACAGAAGTTCAAGATCGAAAACAGCGGACCGGGAAAGCGTGATGCTCTGAAGGCTCCTGGAAAGCGCTTTCAATACGCCCGCCCGTTCTTCACTCACGATCAAATTGACAAGTTCGCCGCCATGTGCCGTAAAAGGGGAAATCACGTCATCTCCATGGATATGGGGATCAGGGCTTGGAAATCAATCCAAAAAGCTGCCCTGCATATTTTAATAGTAGCTTAAAATCATACCACAAACCGGAAGATACCGAATAAAACGCATCTGCGGAATAGCATTCGTCAGTACTTGGCGAAGACCCAAAATTCACCAGCGCTTCGGTCACAATTCCGGGCTTTGCCTTGAAATACAGCAACCGCCAGTCGGTTGGCATGGATGACACCATTTCAATGCCCAAAGGGCTGACCCCTGTAAAACAAAGATTCCCTGAAACCACACTGATGAGGCCGGGTAAGAACCGCAGAAAAACATCCCGCCATCCAACCGGAATCATGGGCGCCCGTGAAAAACGCGGCTGAAACGTACGGGCAGCCGACATATCGTCTGAAAGAAAGCTGTACAAGGTAAACGTCTTCCAGAGATGTTCATCGGATTCGGCTGGAAGCCGAAGAACCTGTCGTTTAAACAAGACCGGCCCTTTTCGTGAAAATTTCAAATAAATTGCGGTAATCAGCAAGACCGGCCATGTAACCAAAAGAAGGACGATTGCGGCACTTCGCGTCAGGATCATCCGCCACCAGTGCGGCCCAAAGGATCGAGATATCCGACCGATAATAAAATCTTCTCTGACGGCTATGGCTGAGCCCAATCGAACATTTACCAGCAGATTTTTATTAACCAGAGAACTGGATATTTCGAGGGATTCCCCGATATAGCTTCCCTTAAAAACGATTGAATTCGTTATGGTGGTTTTTTCATCAATCACACAATTACTTCCGATGGTAACATTGGGACCGATATGAACCCCTTTGGATATGCTGCAATTCTTGCCGATATAAACCGGTGGAATCAATCGGGCATGAGGATGAAGGCGGACGTTTTTGGATAACCAAATGCCCGGCGCAATTTCCCTTCCGGTCATCAGCAGCGAGTTGATTTCCTTTGATAAAACAGCCCGGTGCCCATCCAACAGGGCCGCATAGGACAAAACGTTCAAGAGTTTTGAAACCGGAATTCGACGGCATTGCCCGTTGGCGTAGGCTGTCAAGAACCGGTAAAAATCGGTTTCATCGGCATTTATCGGAAAATTTTGCCGGTATGAAAGGGGGATCCATCCCCATCCGGTCCAGGTGGAGCTGTTTTCAGTATTTGGGACGTATTCATACAGAACCGGAGATGAACTTTCCGAGCAGAAGTGCTGTGCAACATTCGATATGACCAGGCGGTTTGTGTGAACCAGAAGAATAGGATCATTTTCAGGCCTGTTCAGCAATTGAAATGGTCGATAGGGTTTTTCCGGATCCTTGACCAGATGATACCGGCAAGTTACCCCCCATCGGGAACCATCACCCAACAGGCTTTTATAGGATTCCGGATAATTACACAGAACAATATCAAAGGACTTGAAACCCTGCAGGACAAGTTGCTCAAGCACGTGCTGAATAAAAGGCCGGTCCATTAAGGGCAACAATGAAGGGGCCAGCTCTTTTCTCTCCAGATGTTTTTCAGGCCATTCCTGCGTGCTTACCAAAAATGCTCTCATAATATCCCGATTTTAATAAGCACCCCTTCCAAAAAGAACGGCCGGGATTGTCTTCAGTAGAATTTTGAGGTCAACCCACAAACTCTGGCTTTCAACATATTCAGCATCCAGCTTAACCTGCTGGGAGAAGGGAATATCTCCCCTGCCACTGACCTGCCAGATACAGGTCAGCCCGGGTTTGACATCCAGTCTTCTGCGATCTGAAAGCGTATACCGGGCCACTTCCTTGGGCAATGGGGGACGCGGCCCCACAATGGACATATCCCCCTTTAATACGTTCCAGATCTGGGGAAGTTCATCGATGCTGGACTTTCGAATGATTCTGCCAATCCAGGTGATCCGGGGATCTTTTTTCATTTTGAATGTGATACTGTCCTGATGATGGCTTTGCCCCAGCATCGTGTCCTTCAGCGCTTCGGCATTGATTACCATGGACCTGAATTTGATGAACTGAAATTCCCTGCCCCATTTTCCGACCCGTGTTTGTGAAAACAGCACCGGCCCCCCGTCTGTAAGCTTAATCGCGGCAGCAACCATGATAAAAAGGGGAATGGCCGGAATCAACACGGCCAAGGATATCAGAATATCCAGCATACGTCCGAAAAATTTCGCCGCCCCCACAACAAAGACCCACGCATATTTTTTTCGAAAATAACGGACCCGTTTGCCAATGGAATTAATACTCCTGCTATCCCCATAACGACGGTAGAGCGCTTCCATCATCTCGATACGCCTGTCAGAATAGTTCTGCGCTGATTCATCAGGTGATGAATATCCGTCCAAATCACGATCCTTATTTTTCGGTTTTCACTTAAAGGCGAACTCAGAATTGCATCGGAATATGCGGAAAGGATTCCAGCCAGCGGTTTACAGGGATTATTCAAAAGAACGGATAGCCATTTCCCTGTCTTCCGATATTTCAACGATGCGGTGCAGGCGAATCAGCTCAAACAAAGTCTGAACGGGTTTTTGAACGCTTGCCAGCTTCATGTCCCCGCCTTTGCTGGTGATTGTTCTAAGCGAAGACAGAAGCGCACCGCATCCGGAACTGTCCACGAATTGGACCTGATTCATATCCAGGACAATTTTTTTGGATTTTTCGACAACAGGCAGCATCTGAGACTTGAACCATTTGGCGTTGGCGGCATCCAGTTCTTCAGCCAGCAAGGTGACTATCGTTATTTCTCCGATATTTTCTGTAATGAGTTCCATGGATTATCTCCACCCAACTGCAACCTGCCATCTGATCAAACTGGCAAACTGGCAAATCGGCGAACGAACCGTCTTCAGTTCTTTTCGCCGGATTGCAGAGCCGGGGAAACGGCGCGTCACCATCATCAAGATGGTTTGAGGAGAATTTTCAATTGGGTATAGTTTGTATTGTCTTTGCTTCTTGAATAAACGACATCATCCATAATTTGAGAAACAATATAAATGCCAAAGCCGCCATCCCTGGATCCATCAAATTGGGGATGGGGAACTTTTTCCGGATTAAAGCCTTTTCCCTGGTCAACGAATTCAATCAGAAACATATCCGGAAAAAGCCTTGCTGCAACCTGAACAAGTGCATCGGATCGTCCGCTGTAAGCATGGCGGATGATATTGGTGGCAACTTCGGTTACGGCCAGCTCGATCATGGATATCCGGGCTTCATCCAGCAGTGCTTCAGGAATGGTTTCACAAAAATTTCGAATGAATTGCCGGATACCGGACAGTTCTTTCAGATCACTCGAAAACGTCATTCTTGACTCGGCATCTGGCTGTAACATTACCGAGTCAGGCGGGTCAATTTTCACGACAACACAGGTAAAATCATCCCTGAATGTTTCCGTTCCCGAAAACGTCACGATATCGGTCCATACGTGATTTATGACCTCATTCGGTGAGAATCCGGAACTGGCCTTAACGGATTTCACCAAACGCTCTTCACCAAAGAGCCGGCCTTGCGAATCCATGGCTTCGGTGAGTCCGTCGGAATAAAAGAAAAAAAAATCACCCTTGCAAAATGGAACGACAACCTGAGTAAATGGCTCGGTTTCCGGGAACCCGATCGGCATGTTCATCCCCTGAAGCAGGCTGCAGGTTTGGCTCTCCCGGTGGTACTGGATGGTTCGCATGTGGCCGCAATCCACAAACCGCATCTGTTTTCTGGAAAGATCAAACCGGGCATAGCACAGGGTGACGAATGTCTCCAGTTCCTCCATCTGGTGAATCATGGCGGACTGAACACGGCCGACAATGGCATCGGGTTCCGGCAGCGATCCCTTGTTGCCGCAAGAGAATTCGAGCTCATGAATCACACGAAGGAAATAACTCTTCAGCGCGGCGCCCATGAGGGCCGAGGCAATGCCTTTGCCCATGACGTCGCCAACCACCACATCCAGGCACTGGGAATCAATGGGAATAAAATCATAGAAATCGCCGTCCACTTTCTGAGAAGGAATGGTCCAATTGGCAATTTCAATCCCCTTGAAATTTTGGGGGGGAATCCCCATCAGCAGCGCCTGCTGAATCTTTGAAGCGGTTTCGATTTCTTGTTCCCGGGATTTTGCCAGTTCCGCCTCAACGCGGCGAAGCCGTTTGGCCTGAGCGTCCGTTTCAATGGCTTTGTCCACCAGAGCGATAAGCTGCCTCGGATTAAAGGGTTTGGTGATATAGTCGAATGCACCGCACCTCATGGCCTCGACAGCGCTGGTGAAATCCTCACTCGCGGTAAGCATGATGGGGGATAGGTCCTGAACATTTTTTTTGATAAACTGCAAACATTCAATACCCCCCATGACCGGCATTTCCAGATCCAGAATAACGGCACGGACTTCATTGGAAAGCAGCTCCACCGCTTCTTTCCCGTTTTGCGCAACGATGACCTCGAACCCGGATTTTTCAAATAATTTTTGAAGAATTACCCGAATAATCGGATCATCGTCTGCAACAAGAATCTTTCCGCGATGAGGATTCATGCGTTAACCCTTCGGTCAACTATTTTTTGATTTCAAAATGAACCCGGCGGTTTTTAGCCCATGCCGCTTCATTATGGCCCGGGTCTACCGGTTTTTCTTTCCCGTAACTGACGCTTGTCAGCCTGGAGGCGGGTATCCCCAAATCCACCAGGAACGACATGGCGCTTTCAGACCGCCGCTCTCCCAAGGCGATGTTGTACGCAACCGTTCCGCGATCATCCGTATGGCCTTCAACAATTACCGACACATTCGGGTTGCTTCGCATCCATTCGGCTTTACGCTTCAACACTTCGCGGGCTTCCGGAATAAGGACCGCGCTGTCAAACTCAAAATAAACATCTTCTGAAACAAAACTGCTTCGCGTTGCGGACTGCCCGGAATCCAGTCCGCCGCCCGCACCTCCCCTTCCGGCAGCCTGATCCTTTAACCGCTGTTCATCAAATCCCCGCTGTTTGGCCAGAGCATCCTGCCTGGCTCTTTCAGCCCTTGCCGCATCATCGGAAGCCTGCGTTCCAGAGGCGTCGGAGTATATTTTTTTCTTGGCGCATGAAGCCATAAGGGTCATTGCAGGCAAAACCAGTATCAGAGTCAACAGAATCCAAATTTTTTTAGTCATGTTACACGTCCTTTTTATTAAGTTGATTAACCTTGATGGCCTCGTAAAAAGTCCGCTACCAGCGCCAGCGCTTTATTCTTCAGCAATGGGGCTACATAACGACGATCCATTCTTGAGGATTTGCTCGCCAAAAACTCCGGTGCGCTCGCCTTGATCTTGAACTTTTTACTTTGTCATCTCAATTTTGATTAATTACGAGTTAAAAAATATCTCTTTGCCTCGCTGCCATTTAATTAACGTTCAAACTCATGAAAATCAACAAGAGTTTTGGTTTTGCCCTTTCGACTTTAGAATTTCCGCACTGATTCGGCCGTTTTGAATGTCGATGATGGCCCCTTCACAGGAGGGACCCATGGCGCAGTTGACGATCAGGGTTTTTCCCAGGCAGGCCATTCCCACATCCTCATGAATATGCCCGCAGATCAACAGGGCTGGCTGACAGGCTCTGATGAATCTTTCAAGGGACTTGCATCCGGCATGATATTTCCCCGCAACGCGATCCCTGCATCCCCGGGGAGGCGGATGCGCAACCAAAATCGTTCGAGGGGTCATAAGGGGCATCAACCGTTTCCATATAAACGCTTCCCTGAAAGCAATCCTGGACCGAAACGGTATCGGTATGGTTCCGCTGGCTCCCGCAAAATGAATCCCTTGCAGCGTCACATCGCGATTGTCGAGGAAAAAAATATTCTCTTTCAGGGCAAACTGGTATTCGACACGTTTCAAGTCTGTATTTCCGCGAATCGCCAAAACCGGAAGAGAAAGATCACCTAATTCCGATATACAGGAAAGTGTCCGGAACTGTGTGATGTCTCCAGCAGCGATCAGCATATCCGGGCGATACATTTCCAGGTTGTTTTTGATCGCAACCATTCGATCGAATCGGCCGTGGATATCTGCTACAGCATAAAGACGCATATCTTCCCCTGTTGAGCACAGACAATAACCGAACACTTGTTCGTTTTTACTTGACAAGACGGCATGCGAATGACATTAAAAACCCGGATACCATCTTATCAAGATACATTGCTAACACTCCGGAGGCAATTCATCAATGGAATTTTTTTTTAACCCAAAGGGAATCGCTCTGATTGGCGCAACGACAAAACCCGCCAGAGGGGGCTTTTCCATCCTGACAAATCTTCTGAAGGGTTTTGCCGGGAAAATTTATCCCGTAAACCCCAGGTATTCTTCAATTGAAGGCATGCTCTGCTATCCGAGCATTCTGGATGTTCCGGACCCGGTCGATCTGGCCATCGTCTTTGTTCCGGGTCCGCTGGTTCCCAACGTCATTCAGGAATGCGCCATGCGCAAAATTCCGGGGGTTATGATTGAATCCGGCGGATTTTCCGAAACCGGCGACGATGGGAAAAAACTTCAGGACATGCTGCGCCGCATTTCCCAAGAAACCGGCATTCGGCTTTGGGGGCCAAACTGCATGGGACTCGTGGATGCCGTCACACGCCATGTATTTTCCTTTGTTTCTCCGACAATATGGGATTATGGACTCATTCCCGGAGACGTATCCCTGATCGTTCAAAGCGGCATGCTGTCCGCAGGCTTTCTCATTGATACCATGACCCACGGGACCATGGGAATCAGCAAGGTCTGCTCCGTCGGCAACAAAGTGGATGTGGAAGAATGCGAACTGATCGAATACCTGATAAGGGATCCCCATACGAAAGCCATTGGACTTTATATGGAATCCATTCCGGACGGCCGCCGGTTCATGGAAATCTGCAGCCGGTCGCCAAAACCCATTGTTGCATTAAAAGGCGGCAAGAGCCGGAAAGGGGCTGAAGCCGCAATGAGCCATACCGCAAGCCTTTCCGGAAACGGCGCGGTCATCAGCGGCGCGATGTCTCAGGCCGGAATTATCGAGGCAACCGATTTTAAACAGATGATGGATTTTTGCAGGACCCTGGCCACCTTTCCCTCCGTTCCCCACAACCTGCCCGGCCGGGTTGCGGTCCTGACATACAGCGGCGGGGCCGGCATTGTTTCCGCGGATTTCATTGAAAATCTGGGTCTGGAAGTGGCAGACCTGTCTTTCCAAACCCGGCAAACCTTGAAATCCGTGTTTCCGGAATGGATGCCGATTGCCAATCCTGTGGACCTGTGGCCCGCCGTTGAAAAAAACGGAGGTGAAAAAGCATTTCGAACCGCGGTGGAGGCTGTTTGCGCCGACCCCGGCGTGGATGCGATTTTTCTGCACTTGTTTGCAGGCGGCTTTTCCCTCAATTTTGACTTATCGCCGCTGGCTGACCTGGTAAGATTATCCGGCAAACCCATGGTTGCATGGCTGATCGGCGAACGCAAACAGGCCCGTGAATTGCAGATCGCCGTTCAAAAACAGGGAATTCCGGTCTTTCGGGAAATCCAGCGGTCGATTGAATGTCTTTGCGCCCTGTTAAAAAGAACCCAAAGAGAGACCCCGTGGAATGCTTCCGTCGAATCCTTCCGACACGCGACAGCTTCAGTCAAATGGAAACAGGTTCTGGCAATGTCATCAAGCACCCTGGATGAACATGTTTCCAAACAGATTTTGGCTGACTTCGGTATTCCGACGGTTCCGGAAAAAACCGTCGGTTCCGTATCCGAAGCCAAAGCAGCAGCGTCAGGCTTTGGTTTCCCAGTGGTCATGAAAGGCATTGCACCGGGAATCGTCCACAAGAGCGAACAAGGGCTGGTAAGAGTCGGCATTCACTCGAACGAAATGGTCGAAAACGCTTTCTCGGAACTGCGCGCCGCCATGCCGAACGGCGGCAGCATCCTGGTTCAACAGCAGATCAACGGCAGCATCGAGCTGATTGCCGGTTTCATCAGGGATCCCCAGTTCGGTCCTTGTGTCATGCTGGGGCTTGGCGGCATTCTTGCCGAGGCTCTGAAAGATACGGCTTTTGCAGTTGCACCGATCAGTCGCAAGGATGCTTTCCACCTCATGGATCAGATACGCGCGCAAAATATCTTGAACGGATTTCGCGGTTCCATTCCCGTAAACCGGGATGCGCTCTCCGACATTCTAATTTATCTGGGAGAGATTGGGTTTGCCTGTCCGCAAATTCAGGAAATTGACATCAATCCCCTGATCGTTTGCAACGGCGATCCCGTCGCTGTTGACGCATCCATTCAATTGATGACAAAAGAGAAATAGCTTGAACGGATTAATTTGTCGGCTGTTGACCCGACTGAACTTTGTTTTTCATCTTGTTCCTGAAACCAGCCGCCTTTTCTTTGGCGTTTGCAGCGTTCTGCTGAGCTTCTGCTTGGTCCAGGAATCCATCTTTGTTGGTATCGAGGGCATCAAACCGCTGGCTGCAATTGGCGCCTTTGCATTTGGCCAGGAATTCCTCCTTGCTGATCTTCCCATCTTTATTGGTATCCATGGCATCAATGCTTTCTTTTGCCTTAATCTTTAAATTCTCCGGAGTCTGCGCAAATGAAAAATTTGCGCCAAGAATAAAAACAACCATGCACATACCGAATACAAGCTTGAATTTTCTCATTCTTTTCCCCTTTCATTGATGTTAAGTAATCATTTTTGAATCGACAATCGGAGTTATGCCTCTTGTCACTTCATACAAAAACACCTTGACTCATCGGTACCGTGTTATATACTAACGCAAATAAGGAAGAGACTCAAGACCCGGCCCGAAGGGCAACGATCTTTTTTATGATTTTACATATTAACCATTGGTCTCTGCGCTGTGAAAGGATTTGATGAATCCATTTGACACAATCATTATCATCATATTGGGTTACTGCCTGATCAGAAGCTTTTTCAGAGGACTTATTAAAGAAATTTCCTCCATCATCGGGGTTCTGGGCGGTTTCTATGCCGGATACACTTACTACCCGGACATCACAAGACCCCTGAACGTATGGATCAGTAACCCCGCCTATGCCAAGATTCTGGGATTTATGCTGCTGTTCTGCGGTGTATTTATCTTTGTCAGCATCCTGGGGGTCATCATCAAATATCTGATGAACATCGCCTTTCTAGGGTGGGTCGACCGGATCTGCGGCGTGTTTTTCGGCGTTGCAAAAGGGATCCTGATCGCCTCCGTTCTTCTCATGATCCTCACGGCATTTCTTCCCAAAGGCACTCCCATGATCAAGGACTCGCTTCTGGCGCCTCATGTGACCAGAGTCTCCGAAATCATGGCCCAGATGGTTTCCAAGGAAATGAAGCAGGAATTTTCAACCAAAATTTTGGAGCTGAAGAAAATTTGGAATCCCCCCCTGTAACGCCGGATCTAAAAGACATATCGGCACTGATTCGCCTGATTGAAAGGTTGAGGGGAGAAAACGGATGCCCCTGGGACAGGAAACAGACTCCCCGGACCCTGGCGGTTTACCTGATCGAAGAAGTGTACGAACTGGTGGATGCCATTGAGTCCAAAAGCCCCGAAGATGTGTGCGAAGAACTCGGGGACGTTCTGTTTCAGATACTGTTTATAGCGCATCTGTATCAACAAGCCGGCCATTTTGATCTTCAGGATGCTGCCCGCAGGAATTCCGAAAAAATGATCCGGCGCCATCCCCATGTGTTTGGACAAGAAACGGCCGTTACCAGCGAAGAGGTGCGTCAGCGCTGGCACACCATTAAAATGACAGAAAAAAATCATGTCGAAAATACCGGGCTTCTGGATTCTATTCCCAGTGGCCTTCCGGCCCTGATTCGGGCATACCGGATTTCCGAACGCGCTGCCAGAGCCGGATTTGACTGGAAGACAATCTCAGGGGTCATGGAAAAGGTTGAGGAAGAATGGACGGAATTTAAAGTTGAAGTTAAGCATTTACAGCCTGGCCTTCAGCCGGATGCAAAGGCCCAGGAAAGGCTGTCCCTGGAATTTGGCGATGTGCTGTTTACCCTGGTGAATGTTGCCCGGTTCGCAAAACTTCATCCGGAAACCTGCCTGGCGGATTCCACCCGAAAATTTGAAAAGCGTTTTAAACACATGGAACAAGCCATTTCCCAAAACGGCCAACAACTCGATGCGATCTCATACTCGGAATTGAACAGTTTGTGGGAAAAAGCAAAAAAAGCTGAAGGTTGAAATATGATTGCAATTATTGACTACGATGCCGGAAACCTTGCCAGCGTGGCCCGCGCCGTATCCCACTTGGGGCATGCGAACGTGATCACTCGGGATATCGAGGAGATCCGGTCCGCCAACCGCATCATTTTCCCGGGAGTCGGTGCGGCCGGATCTGCCATGACCAGCCTGAAACACCTGGGTATTGACTCGGTGCTTCATGAGGCTTTCAACCAGGGGAAGCCGATGCTCGGAATCTGTCTGGGAACCCAGATCATCATGGGATACAGTGAAGAAAATCAAACCCCGTGCCTGGGGATTATTCCGGGAATTACCAGGGCGTTTTCCCCTGATCTTTGCGATTCAGACGGAATGCGGCTGAAAATTCCCCAGATGGGATGGAACTGCGTTCAGCCCGCCAAGGACCATCCGGTTCTGGCAGGGTTAAAGGAAACCGATGAGTTTTATTTTGTGCACGGATTTTATCCGGAACCCGCTCAATCGGATCATATCGTGGGAACAACCCATTACGGAATTCAATTTGCTTCCATCGTCGGATATCGCAACATCCTTGCAACCCAGTTTCATCTGGAAAAAAGCGGCAGACCCGGCCTGGCGCTGCTGAATAATTTCTGTCAGTGGAAGCCGTAAGAGATAAAGCGCACAGGCCCATAAGGACAATCCCCATGCTCAGCAAACGCATCATTCCCTGCCTGGATGTTCGTGAAGGAAGAACAACCAAGGGCATCAAGTTCAAAGATAATATTGACATCGGCGACCCCGTTGAAATGGCGCGCTTTTATTATGAAAACGGGGCCGACGAGATCGTATTTTACGATATTACGGCATCCAGCGACAAGCGCGATATCATGATCGATGTGGTCAGGCGGGTTGCCGAAACCATTTTTATCCCTTTTTCGGTCGGCGGCGGCATTCGGACCGTCGAGGATATGCGCAAAGTGCTTTTGGCCGGCGCCGAAAAAGTCAGCATCAATTCCGCAGCCATCCTGAACCCCGATCTGATCTCTCAGGGAGCAAAGGCATTTGGAAATCAGTGTGTGGTTCTGGGCATGGATGTCAAATTTACGGGAAAGAGCCGCGACATTCCTTCCGGCTACGAAATGGTCATTAACGGCGGCAGAAAGCCCATGGGAATTGACGCCCTGGAATGGGCCCAAAAGGCCGAATCCTTGGGCGCCGGTGAAATCTGCTTAAACTCCATTGACGCCGACGGCACTCAGAACGGGTATGAAATTGTGCTGACAAACCTTATTTCTTCCCAGGTATCCATTCCCGTCATCGCCTCGGGCGGGGCCGGAAAACCGGAACATCTTCTGGATGTGCTTACCCGGGGAAGTGCGGATGCAGCCCTGATTGCTTCGATGGTTCACTATGGCACCTATTCAATACCCGAAATTAAATCCTTTCTTCATGCGGGCGGCGTCAAGGTCCGAACTTCCTGGTAGGGGCGGACTATGCCTTGACAAAAATGACACCGGATTATAGAAACAGGCCATGATAGATAAAAATACCGCCGTCATGTATCTGGCAACCGGTTGCAAGTCTGGTTACTCTCCGGTTGTACCGGGAACCGCCGGTTCTCTGGTCGCGCTTGTTCCCTGCGGGTTGCTCTCTTTGTTGCCGCTTCCGGTTTCCGCCGTATTTCTGATTGCATTTATCGTTCTATCGATCTGGGCTGCTGAACTGGCCGAAGGCATCGTGGGGCAAAAAGACCCCGGCTGCATTGTGATTGACGAAATTGCCGGAATGATGGTTACCTTGCTGGGCATTCATTTTACCTGGCAATCGGCTCTTGCGGGATTTTTTATTTTCCGGATAATGGATATTTTTAAACCTTTTCCCATCCGTTATCTTGAACGAACGATTCCCGGCGGAGCCGGCATCGTGGTGGATGATGTGGCTGCGGGAGTTGCAGCCCATCTGGTGTTAAGACTTCTTTTAATGACTCCCTGGATGACATCGTTATAAAAATTGTCATGCGTAATGGAAATGAGATCCTTCTCTATTTTCCTTTTTTCATAGGGAAGCGACAAGGCCGATCATCGCAACCTCTTTGATATTTTATTAAGTTTTTAAACACATAAAGGTATTTATTACAAATTGAAATCCACAAGCATTGCTTCCAGAGATATCCGGACCAAAAGCCGCCTGCGCGAAAATATCGAAGCGATCGCGGTTGCCATCATTCTGGCCCTGTTTATTCGAACATTTATCGTTCAAGCATTTAAAATTCCTTCAGGTTCGATGAAGGAAACGCTTCAAATCGGCGACCATATTCTGGTTAACAAATTTATTTATGGGGTAAAGCTGCCGTATTTTCAATACACCCTGATCCCTCTGAAAAATCCCCAACGCGGCGATATCGTGGTCTTTGAATTTCCAGAAGACAAGGATAAGGATTTCATCAAACGGGTGGTGGGTGTTGCCGGCGATGTGGTTGAAATCCGCAATAAACAGGTATGGGTCAATGGCACCCTTCAGCAAGGGTCCTTTATCGTCAACAGCGACCCGCACGTTTTTCCCGGAAATCTGCAGCCAAGAGACAATTTCGGACCGGTTACGGTTCCGGAGCATTCCCTGTTTGTAATGGGAGACAACCGGGATCACAGCTACGACAGCCGGTACTGGGGCTTTGTCGATCTGAAGGCCGTAAAAGGCAAGGCCTTTATCATTTACTGGTCCTGGGACAAGGATAATTTTGGCGTTCGATGGGGAAGATTGGGAAATATTCTAAAATAGCGATTCGTGATGCTTAAATTTACAAAAAAAGACATTCTGGAAATTGCTTCCCTGTCTGTTGATGAGATTTCCCTGATCCTGGATACTGCCGATAGGATGAAGGAAATTTCCGAAAGGCCGGTAAAAAAAGTCCCCACGCTCCGGGGGAAAACCGTGGTGCTGTATTTTTATGAACCCAGCACCCGGACCCGCACCTCGTTTGATATTGCCGCCAAAAGGCTGAGCGCGGACAGCATTTCCCTTTCCGGAAGCACCAGCAGCATGGTCAAGGGGGAAACCCTTCTGGATACGGCGCACAATCTTGAAGCCATGAAACCGGATGTCATCGTGCTGCGGCATCCTTCCGCCGGCGCTCCGCATATTCTGGCAAAAGCCGTCAGTGCATCGATCATCAATGCGGGCGACGGCATGCATGCCCATCCCACGCAGGCCCTTCTGGACATGCTGACAGTGCGCCAGCACAGGGGACGCCTTGCCGGACTTCGCATTGCCATCATTGGCGACATTGCACACAGCCGGGTTGCCCGATCCGACTGCGAAGGGTTTATCAAGATGGGCGCCAGCGTCATCCTGTGCGGCCCGCCGACCTTGATTCCCAAAGGCATCGAATCCTTCGGAGTATCGGTTACCTTTGATATGAATGAGGCCATTGAAGGCGCTGATGTGATCATGATGCTTCGAATTCAGAAGGAACGCCAGTCCGGATTCTTTATCCCATCCGAACGGGAATATTCCAGACGCTATGGCCTGAATCGTGAAAAGCTCAAATCCGCCAGATCCGATGTCCTGATCATGCATCCCGGCCCCATTAACCGGGGACTTGAGATCTCCCCGGATGTGGCAGACGGCACGCATTCAATTATTCTGGACCAGGTCACCAACGGTGTTGCCGTGCGCATGGCGCTTTTATATCTGGTTACGGGAGGAACGCGAAATGCGGACTCTGATTAAGGGCGCGCGGGTGATTGATCCGGGATGCCCGAATGGCCCGATGGATGACAGGTTGGATGTCCTGATTCAAGATGACCGGATTGCCGATATAAAGCCTGAGGGGATTCTTGAGGTTTCATCCGGAAATGACATCCGGATTTATGACGCAAAGGATCGCATCCTGACCCCCGGCCTCATTGACATGCATGTTCATTTCCGGGAACCGGGTCAGGAATACAAGGAAACCATTGCCACCGGATGCCGGGCGGCCGCGGCCGGCGGTTTCACGGCAGTCTGTACCATGCCCAATACAAACCCTGTGAACGACAACGGCCAGATCACCCGATTCATTTTATCCCGGGCTGCCGAAGCCTGCGGGGTTCGGGTCTATCCGGTCGGCGCCATCAGCAAATCCCTGGACGGTAAATCCTTGAGTGAATTCGGCGAGCTCAAAGACGCAGGTGCCATAGCCGTAACAGACGACGGCAAACCCGTGACAAGCAGCCTTCTGATGCGCCGTGCCATGGAATACGCCGGCGGCCTGGGCCTTACGATCATCTCCCATTGCGAGGATATGGGACTTGCGCATGGCGGGGCCATGAACGAAGGGACCATTGCCACCCGATTAGGCCTTCCCGGCATTCCCAATGCCGCTGAAACCATCATGGTTCTTCGGGACATTGCTCTTTGTGAACTCACCGGCGCAAGGCTCCATATCGCGCATGTCAGCACTCTGGAATCGGTTCGGGCCATTCGGGAAGCAAAGAAAAACGGCATTCCGGTTACCGCGGAAACCGCTCCGCATTATTTTACCCTTACCGATGATGCGGTTCGGGAATACAGTACCCACGCTAAGATGAATCCGCCGCTACGCACGCAAAAAGACGTCGATGCCATATGCGAAGGCCTTCGCGATGGCACACTGGATGTGATCGCCACCGATCATGCCCCGCATTCCCCGGTTGAAAAAGATGTTGAGTTCGACCGGGCGGCCAACGGCATTATCGGGCTTGAAACCTCACTGGCGCTGGGGCTTCGACTGGTTGAATCCGGCGTTTTATCCCTGAACGGTCTTATTGATAAAATGTCCACCCAGCCCGCCAGAATCCTGGGCCTGTCATCCGGGCTGAAAATCGGCGCAGCCGCGGATATTACCCTCATTGACCCGGACAGAATATGGACGGTGGATGCCGGCCGGTTCCAATCCGTCAGCCGCAATACTCCCTTTAACGGGTGGACACTGAAAGGAAAAGCCGTTTTCACCATGGTGAACGGAACCGTTGTATTTGAGAACAGACTGAACACCTGAGATTCCTATGCCTTATGCCACTCCCCACATCCTGATCGCGGATGATGAACTCAGCATGCGCGAGCTGCTGGAATACATGCTCACCAAAGAAGGGTATCGGGTTTCCTGCGCTGAAAATGGCCGCAAAGCCATCACAATGATCGAAAGCACCCCGTTTGATCTGCTGATCTGTGATATCCGCCTGGGAGATATTTCCGGACTGGAAGTCCTGAAAGTCACAAAAAAAATCAATCCCCAAACCGTGGTGATCATGATTTCCGCTTACACCACAACGGAAACAGCGGTTGAATCCATGAACGCGGGGGCCTTTGATTTCGTTCCAAAGCCCTTTAACAACCAGGAACTCAAGCAGACCATTGCCAATGCTCTGACCTTAAAGACCGTTGAAGACGAAAAAATCAGTCTGGATGTCGCCCTCAAAAAGACGCTTCATTTTGGAAAAATCATCGGCAATTCTCCTAAAATGCAGACCGTCTATGAAATGATCCGTCAGGTGGCCAAAACCACCACCAACATTCTGCTGACCGGAGAAAGCGGAACCGGAAAGGAACTGGCGGCCCGGGCGATTCACGACGAAAGCGACCGCAGCGATAAGCCCTTTGTTGCGATCAACTGCGGCGGCATTCCTGAAACCCTGATGGAAAGTGAGCTTCTGGGCTATAAAAAAGGCTCCTTTACCGGCGCCAACCAGGATAAAAAAGGCCTGTTTGAAGTAGCCAACAAGGGAACGATTTTTCTGGATGAAATCGGTGAGCTCAGCACAGCCCTTCAGGTCAAGCTGCTACGGGTTGTCCAGGAAAAAGCATTCAAACCGGTTGGCGCCAGCGAAGACGTCAGCGTGGATGTCCGCATCATCGCCGCCACCAATAAAATTCTTGAAGAAGAAGTGATTGCCGGACGATTCAGGGAAGATTTATTTTATCGCCTGAATGTGATCGGCATCCGCATGCCGTCTCTCAAAGAGCGAAAAGAAGACATCCGCCTGCTGGCCCATCATTTTCTGGAAAAATATTCCACCGAAATGGGTAAGGGAATCACAAAACTGTCTTCCTACGCCATTGATCTGCTGAATAAATATGATTTCCCCGGAAATATCCGTGAGCTTGAAAATCTCATCGAACGCAGCGTCGCGCTCTCCAATACCAATATTATCCTGCCCGAAAGTCTGGCCATTTCCCTTCACAAACAGATCCACAAACGCCGCTGGATAGAAGGCGTCAAAAACAAGCGATTCGATCTCGACGATGTTGAAAACGGCGTTTCTCTGGATAACATTCTTGATGACATTGAAAAAGCCTATGTCGAAAAAGCACTTGAATTTGCCAGAGGCGATAAAGCCAGAGCCGCGGAGCTTCTCAAGATTAACCTGCGATCCCTGCGGTACCGGCTGGACAAACTGTCCATAAAAAAATAATTCCGTTTTCATCGAAGATGTCATCTATATTCTGACCCCGGTTGAACCGATTTTCGAGAAGGATCAAACTCATGAAACGTTTTTTTAATACCGCTGGGCCGGTTAAATACAAAAATCATTACTGTCTTCCGCCGCTGGAGCGGCTCAATCTTGCCGAAGTGCTTTCCCTTATTGATCAGGAAAAATATTTTGTGCTTCATGCGCCAAGACAAACCGGAAAAACTTCCTGCCTTCTGGCGCTCATGGAGTATCTGAACCGGCAGGGACTCTATGAATGTCTGTATGTTAACGTTGAAATTGCCCAGTCCGCCAGAGAAAATGTTCATCGTGGGATCAAAGGGATATTAAACGAGATATCGGAAAGAGCCAGGATCTATTTGCAGAATGACAGGATTCAGCGTATCTGGCCGGAGATTTTATCCGTCAGCGGAGAAGAAGGGGCCTTGAATACAGTATTGACCCGGTGGGCAGAGGAGTCGCCCAAACCCATTGTTTTATTGATGGACGAAATCGATGCACTGATCGGAGATACCCTGATATCGGTTCTGCGTCAGCTCCGATCCGGATATGACAAGCGGCCCCTGCATTTTCCACAAAGCATTATCCTGTGCGGCGTACGCGATGTGCGGGATTATCGGATTCATTCGGACAAGGAAAAAGCGATCATCACCGGCGGTAGCGCGTTCAACATTAAGACAAAATCCTTAAGACTCGGGGAGTTTTCCCGAGAAGAGATGAACAGGCTGTACCAACAACATACGGATGAAACTGCACAGACTTTTCTTCCGGAAACACTCGATCTTGCCTGGGAATACACCAGCGGCCAACCTTGGATCGTGAACGCCCTGGGATACGAAGTTTGCTTTGAGATGAAAGAAGGACAGATCCGGGAAAATCCGATAACGCCGGAGATGATGACTCAGGCCAAGGAAAGTCTGATTATAAGACGTGAAACTCATCTGGATCAGCTCATGGATAAACTTCAGGAAGAGCGTGTCATACGGGTGCTGGGTCCGATTCTTGAAGGAAAGGCTTTATCGCAGTCCTTTCAGAAAGATGATATCGGATATGTGCTGGATCTTGGCCTGATCCGACAGGCGACCAATGGAGAGATCCAACTGTCAAACCGGATCTACCAGGAAATAATTCCGCGTGAACTGGTCTGGAACATTCAATCCGGTATGACTGAAAAAGCATCCTGGTATATCCGGGAAAATGGTCTGCTGGATATGAAAAAACTCCTTTCGGCGTTTCAGGATTTCTTTCAGGAGCATTCCGAGCACTGGATCGAGCGCTTTGAATACAAGGAAGCCGGACCGCAACTGCTGATCCAGGCGTTTTTGCAGCGGATCGTAAATGGCGGGGGGCGGATTGAGCGGGAATACGGGCTCGGCCGGATGCGGACGGATCTGCTGGTGATATGGCCGGTTAAAGGGAAGATCGCAGATGGCGAACAGCAGACAATAGAGGACATCCGTCATCCGGTTAAAAGCCAGCGGGTGGTGATTGAATTAAAGATTCTCTATAAAAGCCTGGAGAAGACCATCGATGCCGGTCTGAAACAGACTTGGGAGTATATGGACAGGTGCAGGGCCGATGAAGGGCATCTGGTCGTCTTTGACCGCAGCCCAAAAAAATCCTGGAAGAAAAAACGTTTTGTCATGGAAAAGAACTTTCAGGAACATTCCATTACCGTGTGGGGGATGTAACGATACGGAAATTCTACTTGCCTCACATCTCTTCGTAATCCGCCTCCGCTATATCCTTCATTCGTCTTCCGCGTGAAAAAGCAGCCACAACCTCAGCTCCGGTAATTTTAGAAATGAAAATATTGTTCTCCTCCGAAAAGGCAATATCCTTCACTCTTTCTGACCCAACTTCGTCGATATAAAGTTTGACTATCGCGCTGGAATCGATATAAAAATTCACTCGGCCCCTCTTAGCTTTATTACAGTTTCAGACATGGGTTCACCTTTCACATGGATGAGCCTTCGTTTATTCAGGGGGGTTTATTCTTACTTTCATCGGGATTTTAATAAGCCCCTTCCCCTGCAAATTCAACAAAATATCATCTCCTGCCGCCTCTTCACCAAATATAATAAGCCTTATCTTTCTTCCAGTTTTCCAATTTAAAAACTGCTTTTCATCTTCCGGTATATTTATATGACCATCATTCATGATTTCACTCAGACATTCCATCGCTTTTATCATTTTCACCTCCTTATTCATTCAAATCCCCAAATCCTTAAATAATGCTTCAGCGTCATCAAAACGTTTTCCTTCGCGTCTGTCTGCTTCCTGCATCGCTTTTATGGTTGTCGGATTCGGCGTTTCATGCCTTGCAATGAAACCACGGATCAGTTGCCGGACGATCTGAGCGGCTGGAGTATGAGTGCTCGCGGCAACCGCCATGAATTCTGCATGTAATTCGGGCTCCATCTTGATCGACATTTGCATTGCTTTAGCCATGGTTATTCCCTTGTTTGGATGAAGTGTTAACTTTATAAAAATAGACCAAGGTATATCTGTTGAGTTGTCAACAGATATACCTTATGTATTCCTTAAATCCCCTATCCAACCAACTTTATCATCATGCTTTTTTCATTCAACAATCTCTCGTCAAACCAAAGAAAGCCAGAAAATAACGCTTGCATAAAGGGCAATTCTTTGGCAGTAATGATAACTAGGTGTAACAATACGGTTGGCAGTATTCATTGCCAAAATTTGTCAGACAAGTGACAAATTTTGGCATCCTTGTTTTTCAGGTTGATGGATTGGAATACCTGACACCGGCCAACACAGGCAACCCGTTTTAGAATCTGAGATTGGATTCGCTTTCCGACAATCCGCCATGGTTGTTCCGATCGCTCCGAATGATGAAAGTTCTTTTATAGCCTGCAGGCTTCCGGTTAGCACATAATACTTTCATACAAACACGCATATGGCTTATGTTCCGCGTGAGTAGCGCCAACCTGCGACACTCTATAATTCGGCTATGGCATACTCATTGCTTTAGTATGTTCACAAAGGGAAACAAGACAATAGCAACCGTTTCATCCACTATTCACCATTCATTAAAGGAGGTTTATCATGCTACAGAAAATGACCCGCACCAACGAAAAAGGTTTCACCCTGATCGAACTCATGATCGTTATCGCCATTATCGGTATTCTGGCGGCGATCGCCATTCCCAATTTCATCTCATACCGGAATAAATCCTTCTGCAGCGCAGCTGAAAGTGATGCAAATGCCATCGCGTCAGCCTTAGCCAATTACTTTTCTATTCCCGCCAATACTTCATTACCAGGTTCTGCTGCTGCATTAGGCATGACGCCGCTCTCGGGAGCTACCGGTTCTTTTAATACTTCTACGATAGCTGGAGCCGCTAATACTAACATCACAATTGCCGTTACTGACGGCAGCGGAAGATGCCCTGCGGATTACAAGGCATCAAATCCTGCCTGGGCCCTCAATGTTTACACCAAAACCATGAGACCATAACAATTCAAACTGAATCACCAAACAAAAAGGGGAGAATTATTCCCCTTTTTGTTTGGTGATTCGTTTGATTTTTTCTCACCATAAGAAATTCAATTCTATTCAAAGTCAGAAATCATGAAAGTCCATGCATTGGAATAATACCTCTCATAGAACAATATCGCCCAGTTGTTTAGGGTATTTGCTCATACTTTTTGTCTGTATTCTCCCCTATTCCAATTCTTTTGACTCCGCCTGGCATCTGGATGATTTCCCCAATATTGTTATTAATCCGTCTGTTCATATTTCAGACATCTCTTTCGATTCATTAACTCGAGCAGCCGGGCTGTTTCAAACCCACGCCAGTAGTGATACCAGTCTCCCATTTCGGCCGGTTGCTTATTTCTCATTTGCCCTGAACTGGTATGCGGGAACGGACCATGTCCTCGGATACCATATGGTGAATGTGGGCATTCATATTCTTTGCGCCTGGATGCTGTATATTTTGGTGCAGTCCCTGTTTCAAACGCCCAATTTATTGGGAAGGTTCGAGGGAGATAAAAAGAACATCGCACTGCTGAGCGCCGTTCTCTGGGCCATTCATCCGATTCAAATTCAGGCAGTAACTTATATTGTTCAGCGCATGACTCTGTTGGCCACATTGTTTTACCTCTCCGGCCTGCTATGCTATATTCAGGCCAGGAACCATTCGGAAAGACCGCAACGCCTCGGCCTGTTTTCAGGATGCTTCCTCAGCCTGGTGCTCGCAATGGGGTCCAAGGAAAACGCCGTTATTTTCCCCCTTTCACTGGCGCTTATAGAAATCGTGTTTTTTAATAACCTTTCCAACCGAGTCCATCGCAAAGCCTGCTTCCTAATCGTACTCGCCGCAACAGTAGCTACAGGGATTCTTGCCGTTATTATAGCCTATTCCGCCCGGCCGGATCCCTTGGCATTCATTAACCGGGTGTCATCCGTACGCCCCTTTTCCCTGACGGAACGATTGCTGACGGAACCCCGCGTTGTTATCGGATATTTAACCCAGATTTTCTATCCCCTGCTCAACCGGTTTTCCATCGAGCATTTCATCACAAAATCCACATCGATCCTTAATCCCCTAACAACCATTGGCTCCATAATATTGATTTCAGGGCTATTGGCGATAGCGTTCTTTCGAATACGAAAAATGCCGGTTCTTTCTTTCAGCATTCTATTTTATTTTCTGAATCATATCATAGAATCAACCGTCATTCCCCTGGAACTTGTATTCGAACATCGCAATCATCTGCCGTCAGCCTTCGTTTTTTTTCCGGTTGCCATAGCGGGGGTAAGGGGACTGCGCTATTATCAGCGGATGCAGAGGCGGGCGATGTTTCAGACCTGTTTTGCAGTAATAACCTTGTTTGTTGTTGTACTTGGCATGACCACTCATCTGCGAAACCAGGCATGGCTCTCGGAAAAAACACTGTGGGAAGACATTATGCTTAACTCCCCCTTTTCTGCAAGGCCATACGTACGCATGGCATGGTATTATGAAACAATAGGGCAATACGACAAGTCACTTGAACTTTGTGAGGCTTCTTTATCAAAACAGTGGACGAATCATTCCGCCATTGCGCAAACCCTGGCGTATATGGCAGGTATCCATGCGGCCCATCGGAATTATGAAAAAGCTCTGGAGCTGTATGATCGTTCCATTACAACGGATCCTCTTTATATCCAAGCTCTCTATGACAAAGCCCAGGTGCTTGTTGCCTTGGGAGAATGGGAACAAGCAAAAGAAATCATGGTTTCTCTGATTTCAAAGAGAAAGAGCACATGGAATGATTTGAACCTGATGGGCTTTATTCTGTTGAAAGAAGATTCTCCTGAAGACGCACTGGAACATTTCAGAAAGGCTAATCAACTGTCGCCCCAGAATCCGCTGGTCTTGATCAATATCGGCGTTACCATGAGCAGGATGGGACTATACCAGAAAGCGAACTGGTTTTTGAAGCAAGCGAATCAAATGGAAAAAGGAAACATTATTCCATTTCTTTGTTTATTGGACAATCACATCAAAGCTGCAAACAGTTACGCTTTGAATGCCGATGTAAATGAATTGTTCAAAAATTTCAGCATTGAATATATTCGTATTACCCTTCAGGAGATTTCCCATAGCAAATCAATGGTTCCCATTTCTTCAAACGCCATCTCAACTATTATTGCTGAAAATCTGAGATTTCGCTCAGACGCCTTCTTACGAACGGAATAACATGAGGCCAGAATCTGAAAAAAATAAACAAGAACGGCTTTACCCTGATTGAAATTCTGGTCGTAATCACCATTATCGGCATTCTTGCAACCATTGCTATCCCAAATTTTATAGCATATCGCCAGCAAAGCACCTGCGCTACGGCTGAAGAAGACGCTAATAGCCTGTGTCTGGCTGTCCACAACTATTTTGCATCTCCAGCCCACACAACACTGACCGGCCTGACCCCAGCCCAGATAGGCTTCGACAGCTTTTCAGGCTTTGGCGCACATAAAAACACCGGAACTATCGGTGGCTCAATTGATAATATCATCGTCCAAATTACGGATAGCAGCGGCAGATGCCCTGGAAACCGTCATGGATGGACAGGCCATATCTATACCAAAATTATGAAATAAAGCTTGGATTTCGCTCTTTGATTTTTAGAAATTTTTATTTTCTGCAACCTGCAGTTCGGTTGCCAACTCTTGCCAGTTCCAATTTGTCATCAGGTTGAATTAAACAGATAGGCGTAGTTGAAATAATGTTGGGGGAAACCGCCAGGATGTCTTTTTGGATATCCGTCAATTTGGATACAAATCCAAATGTTTCTCCCGAAGGCAGTTCGATGATTCCTTTGACAATATCCTTGAACTCGGCCAGAAGATTTTCTGTGGTTGGATTTTTTACGTTTTTACGGTTGGGCATGAAGTTATCGAGGCCTTTGTCTCTGGCTTTTATCTTTTCTCGAGCACTGCGTTCGATCAGCACCGCCATTTGCAGAGCAATCTCAAACAAAAAGAGCAAGGCTTCAATTCTTTTGGGTGTTTGCAGATAAATTGGTTCAAGATTCAAGCTGCTTTCCCTCTGTGTCAGGATAGATGTCGTCTCCCAATAACGGGTTTTGTTTGAACTTGAGGGGGCGATAGTGTAAGGAACATTTATGAAACAATATCCTGACGAATTCAAGGCCAGTATTATCACAAAGTTGTTGGCGCCAAAC